>DAMBQR010000049.1:0-28927 GCA_032055545.1 Pseudescherichia sp.
GCGATTTCAATCACACGCTCAGGACGGCGGGCAATCATCTCTTCAAAGGTCGCTTGTTTGATACCACCGATGTGGCCAGTGTGGTGATAGTACACTTTGTCAGTACGCTTGTTACCAGTTACGGCAACTTTGTCAGCGTTCAGAACGATGATGTAATCACCGGTATCTACGTGCGGAGTGTATTCCGCTTTGTGCTTACCGCGCAGGCGACGAGCCAGTTCGGTAGCCAGACGGCCCAGAGTTTTACCGGTCGCGTCAACAACATACCAGTCGCGTTTTACGGTTTCTGGTTTAGCTGTAAAAGTTTTCATTAAAAGCTTACCCAAGTAATAAGTTACACGTTGGTGAACACCCAAACGTTTAGTCAGTTGAGGCTCACACGACAAAGTCCGGCAAACCTACCCCTTCGAATAGCAAATGCCAGCACATAGAAAGTTTTGGGAAAAAAACCTTCTCGTAACGTGGGGTCGCAAGATTATAGAGAAGTCAGGGTCAAAGATCGACCCCTTTTTATACTTCTCGACGAGGTTTTCGCCTTTACCCGGCCAGATGCTCGCGGGCTAAATAGTCCTCGCTCTGCATCTCCTGCAAACGCGACAGGCAGCGCTGGAACTCAAACTTCAGCCGCTCGCCCCGGTAGATCTCATGCAGCACCGCCTCGGCACTGACCACCAGCTTGACGTGGCGCTCGTAAAACTCATCCACCAGCGCGATAAAACGCCGGGCTTCGTTCTCCATCAGCGGGGTCATCACCGGGACGTCAAACAGCAGCACGGTATGGAACATCTGTGAGAGCGCAATGTAGTCATGCTGGCTGCGGGCATCCACGCATAGGGTGGTAAAAGAGACCGCCAGCGTCTGGTTCTCTACGCCTAACGTCGGCAGCGGACGGTGGTTTATCTCAAGCGTCGGGTGGCTCTCCCGCTTTGCTCCCGCCAGCGCCTGCCACAGCGTCTCCATCTGCTGTGCCGTCTCGCCATTCAGCGGCGACAGCCAGAGGTGAGCCTGGGTCAAGGTACGCAGGCGGTAGTCAATCCCGGCGTCCACGTTCATCACGTCGCAGTGTTGTTTAATGGCCTCGATAGCCGGCAGGAAACGCGCGCGCTGCAGGCCGTTGCGATAGAGATTCTCCGGCGGGATATTCGACGTGGCCACCAGGGTAATCCCCCGGGCGAACAGCGCCTGCATCAGGCCGCCCAGCAGCATGGCGTCGGTGATATCCGAGACAAAAAATTCATCAAAGCAGAGTACGTCGGTCTCGGCTTTAAAGCGGTCAGCTACAATCTCCAGCGGATCGCTCTGCCCCTGCAGCTGGGTTAGCTCCTCATGCACTCGCAGCATAAAGCGGTGAAAATGCAGCCGCTGCTTACGCGTGCCCGGCAGGCTATGGTAGAAGAGATCCATCAGCCAGGTTTTCCCCCGTCCGACGCCGCCCCACATGTACAAACCCCGCGCCGGCGCGGCGGCACGCGTCTCCCGCTTGCCCAGCAGCTTGCCAAACGCTGCCCGCAGCCCACCGCCGGATGCGGACGTCTCAGTGCGGTTGGTTAGCTCCCGATAGATAGCCTCCAGCCGGTTAACGGCTTCGCGCTGGACGTCGTCAGGCTGATGGCTGCCCTCTTCCAGGGCCAGTTGGTAACGTGATGTAGGGGTAAGGCTCTGCATGATGCTATTGTTATTCCTTGATAATTTATTTGCCGCAGGTCCTGGCTGGTGAAAAAAATGCCGTTCTACACTACGCGATGCTGTGCCAGGATTCCACTTATACGGATTTAGCGGTTATAGTGGCATAATGAGGCACAGGCAAGGAGCCTCGCCGCCTACACCCTACGGACCTACAACACAACGGGAGATGTTCATGACCTGGGAATATGCGCTAATTGGATTAGTCGTCGGCATCATCATTGGTGCTGTGGGCATGCGCTTTGGAAACCGCAAGCTGCGCCAGCAGCAGGCCTTACAGTACGAGCTAGAGAAGAACAAAGCCGAGCTGGAAGAGTATCGCGAAGAGCTTACCGGCCACTTTGCCCGCAGCGCAGAGCTGCTCGATAACATGGCTCACGACTATCGCCAGCTTTATCAGCACATGGCAAAAAGCTCAAGCCAGCTGCTGCCGGAGATGTCTGCCGAGGACAATCCGTTCCGCAACCGCCTTGCTGAATCCGAAGCCGGTAACGATCAGGCACCGGTTCAGATGCCACGCGACTACTCTGACAGCGCGTCGGGCCTGCTGCGCGGTGCGCCGAAGCGCGGCTGATCGCCACAGCCACTTTTTTTACGGGCGTACAGGCTACGCCCGCCTCTTCTTTCGCCATCCCAGCTATTATTTAATCATTCACCTCATTGTTACCCGATTGAAAATTCAATAACATCGATCCGTTTTGGGGCATTTTTTTCCTTACACTTCAGGTCACGAGAGCTTGCATCAATGAAGAAACGAAACCCGCTGTTGAGTGCATTAGCGTTAAGTGTCGGATTATCTCTCTCGGCACCGTTCCCGGCGACGGCCTCGCTGCCCGCCCAGATCCCCGGCCAGCCGGCGCTGCCCAGCCTTGCGCCGATGCTGGAGAAGGTGCTGCCTGCGGTGGTGAGCGTGCAGGTAGAGGGAACGGCGGTTGCCCCCGAGCAGAAAATCCCTGAAGAGCTAAAGAAATATTTCGGCGACGAGCTACCGGAGGGCCAGGCGCAGCCGTTTGAAGGGCTAGGCTCCGGGGTGATTATCGATGCCGCTAAAGGCTATGTGCTGACCAATAACCACGTCATTAACCAGGCGCAGAAGATTAACGTCCAGCTTAACGACGGGCGTGAGTTTGAAGCTAAGCTGATCGGCGGCGATGACCAGAGCGACATTGCCCTGCTGCAATTGCAGAACGCCACCGGGCTGACGCAGATTGCCGTGGCCGACTCCGATAAGCTGCGGGTAGGTGATTTTGCCGTCGCGGTAGGTAACCCGTTCGGCCTCGGCCAGACTGCAACCTCCGGGATTGTCTCGGCGCTCGGACGCAGCGGGCTGAACCTCGAAGGGCTGGAGAACTTTATCCAGACCGACGCCTCCATTAACCGCGGCAACTCCGGCGGCGCGCTGCTCAACCTCAACGGCGAGCTGATCGGCATCAACACCGCGATCCTTGCGCCCACCGGCGGCAGCATCGGCATCGGCTTTGCTATCCCCAGCAACATGGCGCAAACCCTCGCCCAGCAGCTGATCCAGTCCGGTGAAATTCAGCGCGGCCTGCTGGGTATTAAAGGCATGGAGATGAGCGCCGATATTGCCAAAGCATTTAACCTCAACGTCCAGCGTGGGGCCTTCGTGAGCGAAGTACTGCCCGGCTCCGGGTCAGCCAAAGCCGGGATTAAATCCGGAGACGTGATCGTTAGCCTCAACGGCAAGCCGCTGAACAGCTTTGCCGAACTGCGCTCGCGCATTGCCACCACCGCCCCGGGCACCAAGGTGAAGCTGGGCCTGCTGCGTGATGGCAAAGGTCAGGAAGTAGAGGTGACGCTGGATAAGAGCACCGCCTCCTCCGCCAGCGCGGAGAGCCTCTCCCCGGCACTGCAAGGAGCCAGCCTGGCCGACGGCCAGCTGAAGGACGGCACCAAAGGCATTACGATTGAAGAGGTAGCAAAAGACAGTCCCGCTGCCCAGGCAGGCCTGCACAAAGACGACGTGATTATCGGCGTCAACCGCGAGCGGGTGCAGTCCATCGCCGAGATGCGTAAGGTGCTGGAGACGAAGCCGAATATCATTGCGCTGCACGTGGTGCGCGGCAACGATACACTCTATTTATTACTGCGTTAGTGCCTGGCTACCGGACATCACTGCCCCTGTGTGATGTCCGGATAAGTCGTGCTATGCTGCCCGCACCCTCTTTAACGACGTCCGCATCATGTTAGTAAAGCTATTACGATCTGTCGGTATTGGCCTCATTGTAGGTAGCCTGCTGCTGGCTGCCCTGCCCTCGCTACGCCAGCTGGGTGCCTCCTCCGCCCCACAGTTTGATAGCACCGACGAAACGCCGGTGAGCTATAACCAGGCGGTGCGCCGGGCTGCGCCTGCGGTAGTGAACGTCTATAACCGCAGCGCCGCCAGCTCGGCGAATAACCAGCTGGAGATCCGCACCCTTGGCTCCGGGGTAATTATGGATCAGCGCGGGTACATCATTACTAACAAGCACGTGATTAACGATGCGGATCAGATCATCGTCGCCCTGCAGGACGGCCGCGTCTTTGAGGCGCTGCTGGTCGGCTCCGATACCCTCACGGACCTGGCGGTGCTGAAGGTCAACGCCACCGGCGGTCTGCCGGTGATCCCTATCAACCGTCAGCGCACGCCACACATTGGCGACGTAGTGATGGCGATCGGCAACCCCTACAATCTTGGGCAGACCATTACTCAGGGGATCATCAGCGCCACCGGCCGGATCGGTCTCAATCCGTCCGGGCGGCAGAACTTTTTGCAGACCGATGCCTCTATTAACCACGGTAACTCCGGCGGGGCGCTGGTTAACTCCCTCGGCGAGCTGATGGGCATCAACACCCTCTCGTTTGACAAGAGCAACGATGGCGAAACGCCGGAGGGGATCGGTTTCGCTATTCCCTTTCAGCTGGCAACCAAGATCATGGATAAGCTGATCCGCGACGGGCGGGTGATCCGTGGCTATATCGGTATCGGCGGCAGAGAGATCGCGCCCCTGCATATTCAGGGCGGCGGGATCGATCAGATCCAGGGGATCGTGGTGAACGAAGTGGCACCGGACGGCCCGGCGGCGCGCGCGGGTATTCAGGTCAACGATGTCATTGTTTCAGTGAACGGCAAGCCGGCTATTTCGGCGTTGGAGACGATGGATCAGGTGGCGGAGATCCGCCCAGGTTCAGAGATCCCGGTCGAGGTGATGCGTGAGGATAAGAAGCTGCTGCTGCACGTGACGATTCAGGAGTACCCGGCGACCAACTAGCCAGGGTTGCGGTAATGCCCGGTGGCGCTGCGCTTACCGGGCCTACGGGATCAAGCTTACTTGTTCACAAACTCTTCACCGAGCTGGATATCTTTTTTCAGCGTTTCCAGCATCCCTTCCATTGCCTGCTGCTCGAAAGCGCTCAGGGTGCCGATAGATTTACGCTCAGCAACGCCGTTTTTACCCAGCAGCAGCGGCTGGGAGAAGAAGCGCGCATGCTCGCCATCGCCCTCAACGTAGGCGCACTCAACGATGCCCTGTTCGCCCTGAATGGCGCGCACCAGCGAGAGGCCAAAGCGTGCCGCTGCCTGGCCCATGGAGAGGGTTGCAGACCCGCCACCGGCCTTCGCTTCTACTACTTCCGTGCCCGCGTTCTGGATACGTTTGGTGAGATCGGCCACCTCCTGCTCGGAGAAGCTGACGCCTGGGATCTGCGAAAGCAGCGGCAGGATCGTAACGCCAGAGTGGCCGCCGATAACCGGTACTTCAACGTCGGAAGGCTGCTTGCCTTTCAGTTCGGCCACAAAGGTGTTGGAGCGGATGATGTCCAGCGTAGTGACGCCGAACAGCTTGTTCTTGTCGTAAACGCCTGCTTTTTTCAGTACTTCAGCGGCGATAGCGACGGTGGTATTCACCGGGTTAGTGATGATACCGATGCACGCCTGCGGGCAGGTTTTCGCGACCTGGTTCACCAGATTTTTGACGATGCCGGCGTTGACGTTAAAGAGATCGGAGCGATCCATGCCTGGCTTACGCGCCACGCCTGCAGAGATCAGCACCACATCCGCGCCTTCCAGCGCTGGGGTAGCATCTTCACCGGCGAAGCCTTTAATTTTTACCGCAGTAGGGATATGGCTAAGATCGACCGCTACGCCAGGGGTCACCGGCGCGATATCGTACAGAGAGAGTTCTGAGCCTGAAGGCAGTTGGGTCTTGAGAAGAAGGGCTAGCGCCTGGCCGATACCGCCTGCCGCGCCGAGGACTGCAACTTTCATCCTAAACTCCTTATTATGGTTAGCGAAATATACCGTTACTCCGTTGCTAAGGACATGACAACATGGGGTGAATGATAGCGATCTTCCTGCAGAAAAAACGCGCTTCAACACGCGTTTAGCATCATCTACTTTATGTTGCCCTTTCCGGCAGCATGAAAATTTCCTTCATAATGCCAGCAATGTCCTCGCAGGCGGTACAATACACCCTGTAAAGCTAGCAAAACAACAGCACTTTAATAACATTTATTTTACTTTTAATCTTATTTGTGACTCGTGACACAGGCATGTTTCTCGATAAGTTATTTTGATAAAATCCGCGGCTTTCATAACATTATTTCAGCCTTAATAATGGCAGACTATTTGCATAAAAATTCATCTATATGCATAATAATGTTGTTTCAATCGCCATTCCACGGGTGACTTATGCGAAGCTCGGCAAAACAAGAAGAGTTAGTTAAGGCGTTCAAAGCGCTACTTAAAGAAGAGAAGTTCAGCTCCCAGGGCGAAATCGTTCTGGCCCTTCAGGAACAAGGGTTTGATAACATCAATCAATCCAAAGTTTCGCGGATGCTGACCAAGTTCGGGGCGGTGCGTACGCGCAACGCTAAAATGGAGATGGTCTACTGCCTGCCCGCAGAGCTTGGCGTGCCGACCACCTCCAGCCCGCTGAAGAACCTGGTACTGGACATCGACTATAACGATGCGGTGGTGGTTATCCATACCAGCCCGGGTGCAGCGCAGCTGATTGCGCGTCTGCTGGACTCGTTAGGGAAATCGGAAGGCATTCTTGGCACCATCGCCGGGGATGATACCATCTTTACTACCCCTGCCAGCGGCTTTACCGTGAAGGATCTCTACGACGCCATTCTGGTCCTGTTTGAACAGGAGCTGTGATCCTCTCTCCCCTCGCGCCTTGCCGAGGGGAATCTTCCTCTGTTAACCTGCCTAACCCCATAATCCACTGCCTCTATCTTTAACAGAATGTGCGATCCTCTGTCATATTCTCGTCATCCAGTTGATCTAACCTGGTCGATCGCACAAAAGGTTAAAAATCAATATCTATATGATTTTCTTAGATATACCTGGCAATTACTCCTCTTAAAACCCTTTTTTTATTCTCTCAGGTTATAAGAAGTTAAATTTATGTGACGTAATAACCTGTGAAACCATTAGCATGGTATTAATTTTTGCAGTTATTAGTGTATACTTGATTTTGTGATGAGGGTCACGAAATAAGACCCCAGTAAATAAGAATCTGACGAGGTAGATATCATGAAAATCAAAACAACTGTCGCTGCTCTGAGTATCCTTTCCGCACTCTCTTTCGGTGCTTTTGCTGCCGACTCTATCAGCGCTGACCAGGCTCAAGGCCGTCAGGCAATCGGTACGGTTTCCGTAGGTGCCATCAGCTCCTCACCGATGGATATGCGTGATGCGCTGAATGAAAAAGCGCAGGCCAACGGCGCATCCTCATACCGTATTATCGAAGCACGTACCGGTGACCACTGGCACGCCACTGCCGAACTCTACAAATAAATCCCTCGTCGTATAACCTACGACTTGCCCCCGCCTGTCGGGGGCTTTTTTATGCCTGCTGATAACCTCAGGCGCGTACGTTAAAGCGCAGCATGCCCCCTAGCTCCTCTTCGGCTTCGTCAAAGAGCAGGACAAGCGCACCAAAACGACGACGCTGTTTTTCATGAAGGTGCACAAACTCGATCTCAAGCGGCATAGGGAGAGCATCATCCTCACCGGTTACCACCTCCCACAGCGAGTCCAGATTATTCACCTTTGTCCGGTCGATATTAAACGTGCGACAAAATTCGCGATAAAAGGCGTTCTGATCGTCAATTTCGTCGAAATCAAACGTGTAAATATTCATTATCAGCCACCCTGCCCGATAGACGGCTTACGCCGCCCCGGCGTTTATAATCCTCCGAGATGAAGAGTTTTAACCTCCAGATACTCTTCCAGCCCCAGCACCGATCCTTCGCGGCCCAGGCCGGACTCTTTCACCCCGCCAAACGGCCCCAGCTCGGTAGATACCGCGCACTCGTTAACCCCAATCATTCCGGCCTCCAGTGCCTGCGAGACGCGGAAAACGCGCTGTAAATTTTGGCTATAGAAGTAGGCCGCCAGGCCAAACGGCGTATCGTTGGCGCGATGAATGACCTCATCCTCGGTAGTAAAGCGGAAGCAGGCGGCTACCGGGCCAAACGTCTCCTCCGATGCCAGCTTCATGCTGTCGCTACAGTTAGTCAGCACCGTTGGCTGCCAGAAGTTGCCCCCCAGCGCGTGGGCTTTCCCTCCGGCCAGCGCCGTTGCGCCTTTGGCGAGCGCATCCTCGACATGTTCGCGTACCTTATCCACCGCCGCCGACTCGATAAGCGGCCCGACGACGACGCCCTCTTCCATACCGTTCCCCACCTTCAGGGCGTTAACCCGGTCGGCAAGCTTGTTCACGAATGCGTCATAAATGGCTTCATGAATATAGAACCGGTTAACGCTGACGCATACCTGTCCGGCGTTGCGGAACTTATTGGCAATCGCCCCCTCGACGGCGGCATCAATGTCCGCATCGTCAAAGACGATATAGGGCGCGTTGCCCCCCAGCTCCATTGATACCTTTTTCATCGTTTCAGCGGCGTTACGCACCAGCGTTTTTCCGACCGCCGTCGAGCCGGTGAAGGAGATTTTACGCACCTGCGGGCTGGCCATAATCGCATCGCTGATCTCAGCGGTAGTACCTGCTACGGCGTTGAGTACCCCGTCCGGGACGCCCGCTTTTTTCGCCAGCTGGACCAGAGCAAACGCGCTAAGCGGCGTGTTGTTGGCGGGCTTGATGACGCCGGTACAGCCTGCGGCCAGCGCCGGACCGAGCTTGCGGGTCAGCATCGCCATCGGGAAGTTCCACGGCGTAATAGCCGCCACGACACCAATCGGCTCGCGGGTCGCGAGAATGCGTGAGCCGGGTTTAATTTGTGGGATGATCTCACCGTTGGCGCGCTTGGCCTCTTCAGCAAACCACTGAATAAAGCTGGCGGCGTACTCGACCTCTCCCTCCGCCTCTTTCAGCGGCTTACCCTGCTCGCTGGTCATCAGCTGCCCCAGCCAGGTTTTATTCTCAATAATCAGTGAATACCAGCGGTAGAGAATGGTGGATCGCTCTTTCGCGGTTTTCGCCCGCCAGGCAGAGAACGCACGCGCGGCGGCGGCAATCGCCTCCTCGGTCTCTTTTTTACCTGCTTTAGCGACCTTCGCAATCACCTCGCCGGTTGCCGGGTTGGTGACGTCAAAGGTGTTATCCAGCGTTTTCCATACGCCGTCTACAAAATAGCCTGTCTGAAAAAGCGCATTGTCCTGAAGTGCCTGGGTTGCCATGCGTCCTCCGATCCACGTTAATGAATGACTCCGCTAAGTATAGCTACAAAAAAACCGACGCTTCTGGCGTCGGTTTTGGCTTAACGAGTAGTCAGCGCAGACTGGTATTTATGCAGCACATCTACCAGCCGTTTCACCGGATGGGTCACCTGCTCCGGGGCCTCCCAGGCGCGGAGTTTCTCCTGGTAAACCTCAAGCTCCTCCAGCAGCTGGCTGAAGTGGCGGCGGCGCGTCTCATCGCTGCGGGCGGCAATCACGCTGTCTACCGTACGCCGCAGCTGGCGGTGGAAGCCAGAGAGATCGGCATTCACCGGGATTGGCGCATCGCGCAGGCGCTGGTGGGCAATAATCATCGTTAACGCCAGACGGAATTTGCCCACGTCCCCGGGGAATTTGTTCAGCAGTAAAAAGAGCTGCTGATAGAGCGCAGGCAGATGGTTCTCTCTGCGTCTCGCCGTATTGGTGGTCAGCGCCGAGACCGCCGCCGAGACAAACTGGTTCAGCAGCACGCGGCCGGTACGCGCCCGGGAGTTATCCCGCACCAACAGGATCACCAGCAGCGCCAGCACGCAGCCAACAATCTGCCCAAGGGCGCTGTCGAGGAAACGGCTGAACTCGAAGGTCATCGGGTTATCCAGCACCAGGATGTTAATCGTGCTCGCCAGCGCCCCCAGCGATCCCAGCCGCCGCTTCTGTACCTCAATGCCGATAAAGAAGGCCAGCACCGCGAGGCTGATGCAGAGCAGCAGCATGCTTTGTTGGGTGGCAGGCATCACCACCAGGAAGTAGAAGGCCCCGATGGGCAGTGCCGCCAGCGTACCGTAGACAAAGTCCATCGCCACCATGCGCGGATTGGGCAGGCGCATCGCCAGCGAGGTGACCACCGCAATCATGATCATCGCCCCGCTGCCCGAGGTCCAGCCGGTCCAGAGCCAGAACAGGGTCCCGACCATACAGGAGAGCGTGGTACGCCAGAAGTTAACCATCGCATGGTGCCGCTCTGCCGATTCCGCTTTTACCACCGTCTCGGCGCGCAGCACCTCTTCTTCGGTCGCGCTGATGCGGGTATTGCCGATCACGCCGCGTTTAAGCAGCAAAAAGCGCGTCGCTGCGCCGACCCAGCTATAGATAGTGATAGGCGTATCGTGCTCGCCGGTCCAGGCAAGCACCCGCCGCATCCGCTTAAGCTGCTTATGGACATCCTGCACCGTCTCTACCGGCGTGGCGAAAAGTTCGCGAAAGGTATCGCTCACCGACTCCGGACGCGCCTGCTGCATCAGCCAGGTTTCACACGCCTGGGTAATCAACGTCAGCGACAGGGTATTGATCACCTTCAGACGGCGGTTGGCCCGCGTCCAGCGCGAGGACTCCATGTTGAGATTAGTACGCATCCCATCCAGAGCGTTGGTACGCCGCACCAGCGCCCCCCAGGCCTTATCCATCTCATCGCCGTCGCCCTTCTGCACACAGAGCTGCATTAGCTGGTACTGCGCCAGCAGCAGGCTATCCAGCTCACGGTCAATCTCCTGCTTCACCGAGCGCGGCGAGAAGAGCAGATCGGCCACGATGGCGCAGACGATGCCGATGACAATCTCGCTGCAGCGCTCAACGGCAAACTGCGGAGTCAGCAGCGGTTCGGCCTGCACGGTAATCACGATAATCAGCGCGGTGTAGCCTGACAGCCCCCACGCGTAGGAGTTTTCAACCCGCACCAGCGAGGAGACCCAGGTGCAGAAGCCGGCCCAGAGGCAGCAGACCATCAACATCACCAGCGGGGCACGGATCATGCCGATGATCATCACCAGCGCGGCAACGCAGCCGATAAAGGTCCCGACGATACGCAGCATGCCCCGGTAACGGATCGCCCCCGAGTAGGGTTCACCCCCGGCGGCAAAGGCCGGGCCGGCGGCCACAATCGCCGCCGTCAGCACCGCCCAGCGCGGCGTTTCGAGCTGAAAGTGGAAGCCAACAAACAACGCCAGCACAATCGCGCACGCCAGCTTGATGGCAAAGCGCACGTGCTGGTTGGCGATGGAGAAGATGCCCATTGTAGTTAGCCCATCTCACGCAGACGGTGCGCCAGCTTGCGGAAGAAGGAGTCCTGGCTGGCATCCCGGTCTTTTTCACCGGTGATCACCACCGTGGCGGTGGTGCCCGCTGGCCACAGGTTACCCGGCTGGCTGTCGAGGCGGATACGCACCGGCACGCGCTGCGCCAGGCGAACCCACTCAAGGTTAGAGTCGATTGTCGCCATCCCTTTGGCGTCGCGGCTGCTGCTGGCATTGGTTACCCCGGCGGCAATGCTGTCCACCGTGCCTTTCAGCACCTTGTTACTGCCCAGCGGCGTGATCTCGGTCCGGTAGCCGGGGCGCACGCCCTCCAGCTTGGTCTCTTCCATATAGGCCAGCACATAGAAGGAGGAGTGCTTCACCAGCGCCACTGCCGTTGATCCACGGGTGATAAACTCCCCGGTATAGACGTTAAGGTTGGTCACCCAGCCGGCGGACGGGGCGCGGATCACCGTGCGCTCCAGATCCAGCTTCGCCATATCGCGGGTGGCCTCGGCTTTTGCCAGCTGATGGAGCACGGTTTGCAGAACGTTATTCGCCTGGTCAATCTCTTCCCGGGACATCGCCTGGATGCCCAGCTTGTTACGCCGCCCGGCTTCCCGGCGTTTTTCCGTTGCCAGCGCCTGGTAGTAAGCGACGTCCGCCTCGGCCTCTTCCAGCGCCTTCTGGTAGCGCGGCTGGTCGATGGTAAAGAGCACCTGGTCTTTCTTCACCAGCTGGTTATCATGAACCTTGACGTCGGTAATCAGCCCGGCGACATCAGGGGCAATCGCCACCACGTCGGCGCTAAAGCGGGCGTCACGCGTCCACGGCGACTCGGTGTAGTAGACCCACGCGCGAAAAATAGCGATGAAAGCCAGTATTACCAAAATCACGGTGATGGCAGTACGGGAGATATTTTTTATAAACGTTTTCACATCAACCTCAGACGAACAGGCGCGACAATAAGTAGAACAGGCAGCAGTAGAGCGCTGTATTGAACAGGGCTGGATGCCAGACAAAATCATAGATCCCGGTCGGGATCAGCACGCGGCGCACCAGCCAGAAGAGGGCCAGCGATAACAGTAACTCGAAGAATATCGGCGGGAACGACAGGCCGAAGACCACGATAACAGGAAACAGACTCATGTTGACCTTGATTAGAGAGCGTGCAGGCGATGGTTTATTATTCACGTCACCGCAGAAATAAGGGCCGGAGAGGCCGGGCGAGAGTGACGTATCTGTTACTTAGCTAACAGTATTTTACCGTAACTGTTATGTTGTTATCTATATTGTGTTATCTAAATCACTTTTAAGCCAGAGTGAATAATGGAAAGATTAAAGCGCATGTCGGTGTTTGCCAAAGTGGTTGAAATGGGTTCATTTACCGCGGCCGCCCGACAGCTACAAATGAGCGTCTCCTCCATCAGCCAGATCGTTGCCAGGCTGGAAGATGAGCTACAGGTTAAGCTGCTCAATCGCAGCACCCGCAGCCTCGCCCTGACCGAAGCGGGCAAGATCTACTACCAGGGCTGCCGTCGGATGCTGCACGAGGCGCAGGACGTGCATGAGCAGCTCTACGCCTTTAACAATACCCCTATCGGCACCCTGCGCATTGGCTGCTCGTCCACCATGGCGCAGAACGTGCTGGCCAAAATGACCGCCGAGATGCTGCGCGACTATCCTGGCCTGGCGGTGGATCTGGTTACCGGCATTCCGGCCCCGGATCTGATTGCCGACGGGCTGGACGTGGTGATCCGCGTAGGCGCGCTGCAGGACTCCAGCCTCTTCTCCCGCCGCCTTGGGGCGATGCCGATGGTGATCTGTGCGGCTAAAAGCTATCTGGCGCAGTACGGCGTGCCGGAAAAGCCAGCCGATCTCGCCAACCACTCATGGCTAGAGTATAGCGTGCGCCCCGACAATGAGTTTGAGCTGGTAGCACCGGAGGGGCTTTCGACAAAGATTGTTCCCCAGGGCCGCTTTGTCACCAACGATCCCATGACCCTCACCCGCTGGCTGACGGTGGGCGCAGGGGTGGCCTACGTCCCGCTGATGTGGGTGATCGATGAGATTAACCGGGGGACGCTGGAGATCCTCTTCCCGCGCTACCAGTCGGATCCGCGTCCGGTCTATGCCCTCTATACCGAGAAGGATAAGCTGCCGCTGAAGGTGCAGGTCTGTATCGATGCGCTGACCAACTACTTTGTGGAGGTATCACAGGTGTTTCAGGCGATGCGCGGACGCGCGAAAGAGAAGTGAGGCATTTCCTGCCGGCTATCGCCGGCAGGAAGAGTCGAGCAGGCGTCAGGCCGTGCCGCCGACGGTTAAGTTATCTACCTTCAGCGTTGGCTGGCCTACCCCCACCGGCAGGCTCTGCCCCTCTTTACCGCAGACGCCAACGCCGCTGTCGAGCTTGAGATCGTTGCCGACCATCGAGATCTGCTGCATGGCTTCAATGCCAGAGCCGATCAGGGTCGCACCTTTCACCGGCGTCGTCACCTTGCCGTTCTCAATCAGATAGGCTTCCGAGGTGGAGAAGACAAACTTGCCGGAGGTGATATCCACCTGGCCGCCGCCAAAGTTCGGGGCAAAGATCCCGTACTCTACCGACTCGATAATTTCCTGCGGGGTCGATTTCCCGGCCAGCATATAGGTATTGGTCATGCGCGGCATCGGCAGGTGCGCGTAGGATTCACGACGGCCATTCCCGGTTGGGGCTACGCCCATCAGACGCGCGTTGAGCTTGTCCTGCATGTAGCCTTTCAGGATGCCGTTTTCGATCAGCACGTTGTACTGGCCCGGCGTTCCCTCATCGTCGATAGCGATAGAGCCACGACGGTTCATCATGGTGCCGTCATCAACCACGGTGCAGAGTTCAGAGGCCACCAACTCGCCCATCTGGCCGCTGAAGACCGAGGTGCCGCGACGGTTGAAGTCCCCTTCCAGACCGTGACCTACCGCCTCGTGCAGCAGCACGCCCGGCCAGCCCGCGCCCAGCACCACCGGCAGGGTGCCCGCCGGGGCGGCGACCGCAGTAAGATTCACCAGCGCCATGCGCACCGCCTCTTTGGCCCAGGCGTCCGCCCGCGCTTCGCCGTCGGCGTCGCTGAGGAACCACTCGTAGCCAAAACGACCGCCGCCGCCGCTGGAGCCGCGCTCGCGTTTGCCCTCATCTTCCACCTGCACGCTGACCGACAGGCGTACCAGCGGGCGAACGTCCGCCGCCAGGGTGCCATCGGTGGCCGCCACGAGGATCAGCTCGTAGACGCCGGTCAGGCTGGCGGTCACCTCCTGCACGCGCTTGTCGGCGGCACGGGCCACATTGTTGACCCGGCGCAGAATGTCCAGCTTCTCTTCCCGGCTCATGCTCTGGAGCGGATCGACGCTGGTGTAGAGGGCGCTATGCTCAACCGCGCCAAGAGTCTGCACCCGGCCATCGCCAGCGTCGCGGACGATGGTGCGTGCCGCCTGGGCGCTCTGCTCCAGGGCCAGCAGGCTGATCTGATCGGCATAGGCAAAGCCGGTCTTCTCGCCGCTGACGGCGCGCACGCCCACGCCCTGGTCAATATGGTAAGAGCCATCCTTAATGATGTTATCTTCTAAAACCCAGGATTCGTGATAGCTCGACTGGAAATAGAGGTCGCCGTAGTCGAGACGGCGCTCGGCCAGCTGGCCGAGGATGGAAAACAGATCCTGATGGCTCAGGCCGTTTGCCGCGAGTAATTGTTCACTAACCAGGTTCAAACTCATCGTTTTGCTACTCTCAGGTTGCCGCGCTTGGCGGTTAAAAATTTGTATCTATTGAGAGTGAGGCAATTCGCTCAACTCGTCAAATCATTGCTATTTCTTCGCAGGCGGGGTGCGCGGCTGGCGCAGCACTTCGTTGATTTGCGGTTTGTCCATTGGCCCGCTGATGTGGTAGCGCAGAATAGAGACTTTACTCCACAGCGGACCCAGCACCTTGCTGGCGGCAAACACTGCCGCGCCAACGATCGGGTTAACGGCGAACGCAGCCGCAACGCCGACGGTGGCGGAGATCTCCGGCGCGACGACGGCCTCGACGTCCAGCTCCCGGCGCACCAGGTTAACCGATCCCTTCATGGCGATATCCGCCTCAAGACCGTCCACCAGCGTATCGTCGGTATGCAGAACGCCATCCTTGATCCACGCCGTGCTGCGGATGGAGTCAAAGTAGAAGCCCTCGCTAAAGGTGTCGCTGAAATCAAAGCGCAGCTTGCGCAGCAGGGCGTCAAAGCTCAACAGGCGCAGCAGCTGCCCGGCCCGGCCGGTGCTGACGTCGGCGATCTCGCCCTTGCCGAGACGGGTATGCAGCACGCCGTTAAGGGAGGACTCGTCCGGCTGCCACGGGGTATCGCGCCAGTGCAGGTCGTAGTCAACGTCTACCGGCGCGTCACGCATCGGCGTCGTGACGCCAAAAAACTCCGTCGCCGAGTCGATCTTGTCCGCCCGCAGCTTGCCCTTAATTGAGGTGCGCTCCGCACCGCTGCGGTTAACCCACTCGCCGTCGGCGGTCAGGCGGGCAAAGCCGCTATCCACCAGGCCATTAGCCAGCGAGAGCGTATCGCCCTTGATATTGAAATCACCCTCAATACGGCCATATTTTTGTCCCCACAGCCAGCACTCGGCGCAGCGCAGCTGGAGATCGGGCCAGCCGCTGAAATCGATCCGCGTTTTGCCGGTCAGCAGCGCATTTGGCGACAGCGGCTCGCTGGTTACCGGGGTCGGGTTGTAGTAGAGATAGCGAATGGCGGCGGTCCAGGGACGGTTGTCCGCCATCATCAGCGTCGCCGCGATCTCCCGCCCCTGGACGTCAACCTTCGTGCCGCCCGCCACGGGCTGTGTCTCCAGGCTGACGTTGTTCCACTGCTGTCCGCCCAGGGTCAGCGCCGGGGTACGCAGAGCGATCGCTTCCGGGAAGGCCGTGGCGCTGCTGACGTTGCTGGCCACGCCCTGCTGGAAGAGTCCCAGCCACTGCGCCCCGTCCAGCGGAGGCAGGTTCAGCTCGACGCCCTTCTGCGCTGGCAGCGGCGGAACGGTCTGGCTCTCCGAAGCCCAGATAGCGCGATCCAGCGTCAGCTTCTGGTTAAGCAGCCAGCGGCTATTGAAGTGGTTATCGCTGCCCGCCGCCCCGGTGAGATCGAAGCTGCGCAGGTTGCCTGTTACGTTCAGCGTCACCGGCAGCGGCTGACCCGCCGGTTTATTCAACGGCGAGGGGAGTCGGCTGGCGAGGTTTTTCAGGTCGCCTTTGATATCCACGTTGTAGCGCGCGCCTGCGTTATAGGGCAGCTCAATACCGACCTTGCCGTTCCACGCTACGCTGCCGCTGAGAGCGTCGTTAACCTGTTTCGGCAACACCCCGGTGCGGGCAGGCTGCCAGTTAGCGTTCATGTCGATCGCCACCTCGTAAGCCTTTTTGCCTTCGGTGGTGGAGAAGTTGACGTTAAGCGGCTGATTGAACCAGCTGGCGGTCAGCGGCTCACTCTGCAGGTTGCCATTCACAAAGCTAAAGTTACCGTTAAGCTTGTGCAGGGTACTGTTCAGCGGCTTGATAAACAGACTGTTATCCCGCAGCTTCACCTCGCCTTTGGCCGTGGTCATCTCGCCGTCCAGCGGGATATCGAGATGTAAGCGAGCGCTCACATCGCCACTAAGCTGAAGCTCGTCCAGAGTCGCGCCGAGAGAGTCTTTTAATGGCGTCTCGTTGAAGTACGGCCCAACCGCTTTGCCCGGGCCGCTGATGTCGGCGTCGATTAGCAGCTTCTCTTCCAGGTAGTCCGGGATCGCCGCCGCCAGATTGCGCGCCTGTACCCCGCCGAGGCTGACCTCATCGCTCTTCATAAACAGGCCGTCGTTGAGGAAGTCCAGCTCAATGTCGAAGCCCTTCAGCGCAGGCCAGCCGGGCTGGAAGGCATAGGTGGCGTTATGCAGCGGCACCAGCACCTCAAACTGCCCTTCGTTGTGCTTGTAGGGGAAGAGGTGCGGATTGCCGCCGTAGACCAGGGTGGCATTATCCACCTGGCCGCCCTGGATAGCGCCGCTCAGGTAGTCCACCAGCGCTTTGCCCATCAGGTTTTCCGGGAAATAGCGCCATGCCTGCCCGGCATCGTTAGTGGCGATGCCAGCGAGGATACCCAGCCATGGCTCATCGTTGGTGGGCTTAAGATAGCGGAAATCACCCCGGGCGCGCAGGCCGGTGGCCTCCACGTCAATCTGGTGGCCATCCAGCTGGAAGCCATCACTGTTTTTTAGCCAGTTGAGGGTGGCAACGCCCTTTTTGATCTCCAGCGGGGCGCGGAAAACCGTCTTGTAAGGCAGGGTGGCATCGGTCACTTCAGCCGTCAGTCGGCCATTCTCCACGCTGCCGCTCAGGGCCCCGGCCAGATGCTGCACGCCTGGCAGCAGCTTCCACTGCCGCCAGGAGAGATCCTGCCAGCTGGCCTGGAAGCGCGTTTTCTCCGTGGACTGGAGAGGAATATCCAGCGCCAGCTGCTCAATCTGCCCGGCAGGCTGCATTGCCCGCCAGATCTCACCCAGCGCGGGCGAGAGCTTTTCGGCAATCGGCAGCAGGCCGTCCAGCCCGCTCAGCTCAAGGTGACTGGCGCGCACGCGCAGCTCGTCGCTGCGGGTGTTGTTTGCTCCGCCCACCGGCTGCTCGGGGATCCACGCCAGGGTCAGCGCCCCCTGCGGCCAGGGTTTATTATCCAGCGTGACGCGGGTAGAGGGGATAGCAAACTGCCAGCCACCCTCTGCGCGGGTGACGTGCGCCGTCAGGTTATCCACGCTCAGGCGGTGCGGTTTTGCATCGCCCTGCCAGCTCGCGCCCCCCTTTTTCAGCCACACGTCGCCGCTGGAAAACTCGCCTTTATTGAGCGTTACCCACCCCTCAAGGCTAAAGCGCGCGCTATCCAGGGCGATATTGTCCTGCATCCATTTTCCCAGCCACGGCTTAACGTCAACGTCATCCGCCTGTAGCCACAGACGTCCGTTGTTAAGCAGGCCGTTATCGTCCCGCAGATCCATCCGCACCTGCATCACGCCGTGCTGGCCGGTGAGGCTGGAGAGGCTCACCTGCCCTTCGGCCCGGTGGCGTGCGCTGTCGTTAAGCCAGGTGAGCTGGGGGATCGCCAGTTCGGCCCGCTGGCCGGAGGGCGTTAAGAAGCTGATCTCACTGTCGCGCAGATCGAAGTGGTCAAACTGGCGCAGAAAGAGATCGCTGAGACGGTTGCTTTCGAATCCCTGCTCGTTGTCGCCCTGCTGCAGCGGGGTATTGGTATAGATGCGCAGCCGGTAGAAGGTGAGATCGCGAAACTGCCAGCGCAGATGCAGCAGGCTTTGCCAGACGTCCAGCGCCAGGGTGACGCGCTTAACCGAGAACTCGCCGCCGTCGCTGAGGCCAGCGCTGATATCGCGCACCTCAACCTGCGGACCGAAGTTTTGCCAGTTGGCCTGAATGTAGCTGGCGTTGACCGGCATGCCCGTCGCAGATTCAACCTTTGCCAGCAGCGCCGGACGCCAGCTATTGAGATGCGGCAGCACAAGACGCAGCCCACTCACCAGCAGCGCGACGATAACAATGAACGTCGCGGCAGTCAGCAGCAGTATCCCAGGCAGTCGCCTCACGCATCTCTCCTTGTCAGCCAAAAAACAGGCCTTGATCGTGTCGCAGCATGCTGCGTAATTACATCATCACCACGTCGAACTGCTCCTGATTATAGAGCGGCTCAATTTGTACTTTTACCTGTTTGCCAACAAAGATTTCCACTTCTGCCAGCGCATGGGACTCATCGCTTTTAAGCGCTTCGGCCACCGCAGGAGAAGCATAGACTAAGAATCGATCGGAATCGTAGGCGTGGTGCACACGGACGATTTCGCGCATGATCTCATAGCAGACGGTCTCTACCGTTTTGACCGTCCCGCGTCCGTGGCAGGTCGGGCACTCGTTGCAGAGCACGTGCTCTACACTCTCCCGGGTGCGTTTGCGCGTCATCTCCACCAGGCCGAGCTGGGAGAAGCCGTTGATGCTGGTTTTGACCCGATCTTTGCTCAGGGCTTGCTCCAGGGAGTGCAGCACCCGGCGGCGGTGATCCTCATTACTCATATCGATAAAGTCGATAATGATAATGCCGCCGAGGTTGCGCAGGCGCAGCTGGCGGGCGATCGCCTGGGTCGCTTCAATATTGGTGTTAAAGATGGTGTCGTCGAGATTGCGATGGCCGACAAACGCGCCGGTGTTAATATCGACGGTGGTCATCGCCTCGGTCTGATCGATAATCAGGTAGCCGCCGGACTTCAGCTCGACCTTGCGCTCCAGCGCGCGCTGGATCTCATTCTCAACGTCGAAGAGATCGAAGATGGGCTGGCGTCCGCTGTAGTGCTCCAGCTTGCTGGTCATCTCCGGAATGTACTCGGCGGTAAACTCCAGCAGCGCTTCAAAGGTCAGGCGCGAGTCAACGCGGATGCGATCAAGCTGGGCATCGGCGAAGTCGCGCAGCACCCGTTGGGCCAGGGCCAGCTCGCCGTACATCTGGTAGCGGGTCTGGGGACGTTTTTTACGCTCCATTACCTTGGTCCAGACGCGCTTCAGGTAGGCCGCATCCGAGGCGAGATCCTCTTCACAGACCCCTTCCGCTGCCGTACGAATAATAAAGCCGCCCTGCTCGTCGCAGTAATCCGCAACGATCTTCTTCAGCCGCTCGCGCTCGTTTTCGCTCTCAATGCGCTGGGAGACGCCTACGTGGGAGGCGCCCGGCATAAAGACCAGATAGCGCGAGGGCAGCGTGATATCGGTGGTCAGGCGTGCGCCCTTAGTACCCAGCGGATCCTTGACGACCTGCACCATCAGATCCTGGCCCTGGCGCACCAGCTCGGAGATGTCGCGCACGGTGAAGTTCTTCTGCTCTTCGCCCGCCACGCACTCGGTGTGGGGCATGATATCGGAGGCGTGAAGAAAAGCCGCCTTATCGAGACCAATATCTACAAAAGCCGCCTGCATGCCCGGCAGGACCCGGCTCACGCGCCCTTTGTAGATATTACCGACGATGCCGCGCCGCGCTTCGCGCTCGATGTGGATCTCCTGCAGGATCCCGCCATCAATATAGGCAACGCGCGTCTCCGATGGCGTTACGTTCACCAGCAATTCAGCCGTCATGTTTATCCCTTCCCTCACGCAGTGCGTTAAAATCGCTTATCAGTTCGCCGGTCTCCACCAGCGGCAGGCCAACTACAGCATAGTAGCTGCCGTTGATGCGGCGGACAAAGCAGCCGCCCACTCCCTGGATGCCGTACGCACCGGCTTTATCCATCGGTTCACCGCTGGCGATATAGGCGGCAATTTCGCTCTCGGCAAGCACCTTAAAGGTGACGTCGGTGACCACGAGGCGCTCCAGCACCCGCTGGCTGTCGGCCAGCGCGACGGCGGTCATGACCTGGTGGGTATGTCCTGAAAGCTGGCGCAGCATGGCAGCAGCATGGTGGGTATCTCGCGGCTTTTCAAGCACTTCACCATTTACGATGACAATCGTGTCAGCCCCCAGCACCGGTAGATCCTGTGCGGCCAGCACTACCCCGGCCTGGGCTTTCTCGCGCGCCAGGCGCACCACGTACTGCTGGGCGCTCTCCTGAGCGTGGCGCTGCTCCTCTACGCCCGGCACAATGCGTTCAAAGGAGACACCGAGCTGGGTAAGCAGCTCCTGGCGACGTGGCGAACCGGAAGCAAGATAGAGATCGATCATAAGTACCTTTTATTGCACCGCAAACTGCTGGCGAATTTTACGCATCAGCAGGAAGAGCCAGGGCCAGAGCACGCCATCCACCACGCTGCTCCAGAAGACTTCCGGGCGGAAAGAGACGTTGATCACTAAAAACTCGGCCCAGAAAACAATAATATCCGCCGCCAGCGACAGCAGCATGACCACCAGCGCCTGCTGCCAGAGCGCCAGGTTACGGAAGAGCTGGTATTTCAGGGCGACAAGGTAAGCGATGATGCTCAGCGACAGGGCGCGGACGCCAAGCGTTGAGCCGCTAATGAGATCCAGTATGGCACCCATCATTAGACCTGTACCGACATTTACGCGGTGCGGCAGGGCCAGGATCCAGTAGAGCAGAATAAGCAGCACCCAGTTTGGCCGGAAAACAAGGATGTTATCCGGCCAGGGCATGATTTGCAGCAACAGCGCAATGAGGAACGAGAGCCAGATGACCCAGCGTCCCTGGCTACGATAGCTCGCCACTATTGCCCCCCGGATACAGGCTGCGCCGGCGTATCCAGGCCGGTGGCAGGTTCAGGGGCGGGCGCAGGCGGCCCCATTGAATTTGGCGCAGGCAGCACCTGAGGCATCATCTGCATCAGCCGTTCGTTGGCCACGCGGTGTACCTCTTCCGGGGTCATCGGATTGGCACCGTTGCGATCGGCTCCCCACAGCAGCAGCAGGTAGCGCAGACGCTGGAGACCCGCCATCGGACGCGCCTGGATAACCGTATAGGCGCGCTGGGTGTCGAGCTTCACGGAGGAGACAACGCCAACAGGATACCCTTCCGGGAAACGTCCGCCGAGGCCGGACGTCACCAGCACGTCGCCGACGCGAATATCGGTGTTCGCGGGCAGATGCTCAAGCTGGAGATCGTCAGTACAGCCGTTACCGGCCGCAATCACGCGGATATCGTTACGCAGCACCTGAATCGGCAGCGCATGGGTCGCGTCGCAGATCAGCAGCACGCGGCTGGTGAGCTTGGCTACCGCCACCACCTGGCCTACGACGCCTTTATCACTGATCACCGGCTGGCCTTCATAGACGCCGTTCACGCTGCCCTTGTCGATCACCACCTGATCGCTATAGGGATCGTTCACCGTTGAGATGACCTGGGTGACCATTTTTTGCTCATCCTGACGCAGGGGTGAGCCCAGCAGCTCGCGCAGGCGCGCGTTCTCCTGTTTGTACTGCCCCAGCATCAGCAGCTCGCTGTTTTTCAGCAGCAGCTCCTGGCGCAGCGCCCGGTTTTCCAGCTCAAGCTGATCGCGCGAGGCCAAAGTTTGCGACACGCTGTCGAGCAGTTCACGGGGACCATTTGAGACAAAGTAGAAAGGACTGACGGCGGTATCCATGTACGTTCTGATCTGGCTGAACGTACCGAGGCGGCTGTCGGCAATTATGACACCAAGCGCAACCAGCACCGCCAGGATCAGGCGAATCTGTAGCGACGGGCCACGGCTAAAAATGGGCTTCATAGGCTATGCGTCTTCTCAGGCCGGATAGATCGGGGGCAACATCTGCGTTACCCCAGACCCGATGCGGACTACTCTTCGCTGAACAAGTCGCCGCCGTGCATGTCGATCATTTCCAACGCCTTGCCGCCGCCACGGGCGACGCAGGTCAGTGGATCTTCTGCAACTACGACAGGAATGCCTGTCTCTTCCATCAGCAGACGGTCAAGGTTACGCAGCAGTGCGCCACCGCCGGTCAGGACCATACCGCGCTCGGAGATATCGGACGCCAGCTCCGGCGGGCACTGTTCCAGAGCCACCATCACCGCGCTCACGATGCCGGTCAGCGGCTCCTGCAGCGCCTCAAGAATTTCGTTAGAGTTCAGGGTAAAGCCGCGCGGCACGCCCTCGGCCAGGTTACGGCCACGGACTTCGATCTCGCGCACTTCATCGCCCGGATAGGCAGAGCCGATCTCGTGTTTGATACGTTCAGCGGTCGCTTCACCGATCAGGGAGCCGTAGTTACGACGCACATAATTGATGATGGCTTCGTCGAAACGGTCGCCGCCGATACGCACGGAGGAGGAGTAGACCACGCCGTTCAGGGAGATCACCGCCACTTCGGTCGTACCACCACCGATATCCACCACCATGGAGCCGGTCGCTTCGGATACCGGCAGGCCGGCACCGATTGCGGCCGCCATCGGCTCTTCAATCAGAAAGACTTCGCGGGCGCCTGCACCCTGCGCGGATTCACGAATGGCGCGGCGTTCAACCTGGGTCGCCCCCACCGGCACACAGACCAGTACGCGCGGGCTTGGACGCATGAAGCTGTTGCTATGCACCTGCTTGATGAAGTGCTGCAGCATCTTTTCCGTGACGAAGAAGTCAGCGATCACGCCGTCTTTCATCGGGCGGATAGCCGCGATATTGCCAGGGGTACGGCCCAGCATCTGCTTAGCTTCATGGCCTACAGCAGCGACGCTTTTCGGAGAACCGGCACGATCCTGACGAATAGCCACCACGGAAGGCTCATTCAATACGATGCCTTGTCCTTTTACATAAATCAGGGTATTCGCAGTACCCAGGTCAATGGACAAGTCATTGGAAAACATGCCACGAAATTTTTTCAACATACTAAGGGATAATCCTGAAAGCTGGGGCGGAAAACAAAATCCGCTTACTTTACCAACCACACGCAGCAGCGACAAGGCGCAAAAATCATCTGCTACGGTGAAAATTAGTGCAGTTCGTTTCCTCTGTTACAAATTGGCCTGACTCCTTCAGGACTCCACGGTATAGCAGCGCTCCTCGCCTCATCATTTTGTAACGCATCTAAGGACGTTCACTGTCTTACGCTGTTCGGGCCGGCAGGCAGACATGCACACCCCCAGGCGATACAGCGCGCGTTATTCTACGTGAAAACACATTAAACGGCAGGTCAAACCGAGTATCTTTGTGAATATTTTTTCACGTTTGCATCAAGCGGTTCCGACGCGGCAAAGAAATCCCCCTGCCCGCCCGCTACGCCACGCTCAATTAGGGTCTGCCATTCGCCTCGGGAACGAAGACCAGTAGCAAAGACGCGGGTCTGCGTGCCTTTGCAGGTCTCGACCAGGCTCTGCACCAGCAGCTGGTTCTCGGTGCGCTTCTCAATATTGCGTACCAGGCTTGGATGCAGCTTTAACAGCTCGGCATCCAGCGCCTTGATCCAGCTGGTGCTGACCAGCGTCAGGCCCGCCTGGGTTACCGCTACCCGAGCACCTAATGCATTGACCAATCGTACTACCGGCTGTAACCGACTGATGTGTTGACAAACATCTGCCTCTGCAAGTTCAAAAATAATGCGTTTTCGCTTCGATTTTTCGCACTGCATCAGCGTATCCCGCAGCCAGCGCTGAAACCGCGGGCGAATCAGCGACTCCACGGTGATCTGCAGGGCCAGCGTCTCCTCTGGCCAGAAGCCCAAAAAAGCCACCAGCCGGGTAATGAGCTGCCGGTCATACTCTTCCGAAAGGCCAAACTGCAACACCATCGGCATATACTCGGCGGAGATCACCTCCTGCTCGCCATCGAACAGGCGGCACATCAGCTCCCGATGGTGTACGCTGCCGTCGCGGTTAATGGCTGGCTTGTGGTACAGGCGCGGCCCGCCCCGGCTGAGCATCTGCTCGATAAGGGTTCGCCAGCGCACGTTGCCGCGCCCCTTCTCCGGCAGGCTGTCATCGTAGACCGCCCAGCTGTTTGCCCCCTGCAATACCGCAGTGCGCGTCGCCGCCTCGGCATGCTCCATTACCTGCTCCGTGCTCTGCCCGCTGCGCCAGGCGCAGATGCCGATGTGCATCATATCTTCCCGGTCGAGCATCTTTGACGGCGGCAGGACATCAACAGACTTCAGCAGCTGGGCGGCGATGCTTTCAGACTCTTTAAGGGTGCGGTGGGAGAGCAGCACCGCAAAATCACTGCGGTGGTAGCGGGCCAGCAGCGCGCCGGGATAGCGCATAATGAAGGTCGAGAGCAGGTTGATCAGAATAAAGAAGTGCTCTTCGGTGGCCGCCGCTCCCCAGCTGTCCCGCAGCAGATCGAAGTCCGGCAGGCGGATCATCATCACCACCCCGTGCGACCCGACCCTCTCCTGATCCTCCAGCAGCGTCGCCAGCTGGTTATCAAAAAAGAGCCGGTTGTTCAGCCCGGTCTTGGTGTCCTGCGCGGCATAGGAGCGGATCAGGGTATCCATGCGGCTGCGCTGCTCGCTGGCAAACTGGATCTCGGTCAACAGCAGGTCGAGCGCGCTGCTGGCCCGGGCGGGCCACTCGTAGATGCTACCCCGCACCCGCTGGCCGCGCTCGCCGTTCAGGATCCGGGTAGCCCGGCTCTCCAGCAGCTCCTGCCCCGCCAGCTGACGACGTTGCCAGCGCACCGCCAGAAAAATAACGATCACCATAAAGCCAACGGCGAGGGTCAGCGGCGCGGTGGTAATTAATGATTGAAAGTAGTTCGCCATCGGATCCTGGTAAACCATCAGGATGCGCGTGCCGGGGCTTTTCACCGACGGGATAGTGAGTTCGCGATAGTGCTCGCTGCTGCCTGCCGGGCGATAGCTGTTCCCTCGCTGATGATCGAGGAGAGTATGCTCCCCCTGCTTTACCGTAACGCGCACGATATCGACGGGCATCATTAGCTCATCCAGCTGGGCAGCCAGCGCCGAGGCTGGCTGCGACACCAGACGCGTATCGATCACCGCCGCCACCGAGCCTACGCGCTCGGCAACCTTCTGCTCAATCGCCCGGTAGAAGCTAAACGAACACCCTACCAGCGTGACAAAGATTGCCAGCCCGGTTAGCAGGGTGACAAAAGCGGAAAATTTCGTCGTTAAGCGCATCCGTGTGTTAACTCCGTGGGTTAAGAGCTGACGCCTGTATCGGGCAATCTGGCAATTTGTTGCGTTAAATCGGTATAGCGTTTTAATTAGCGAGTATAGTCTTCAGAAATTTTTTGCCAATCATCAAGCAACCGGAGAAGAGATATGCAGGCCTTGATTTTAGAACAGCAGGATGGAAACACGCTCGCCGCGGTGCAGGATATTGCCGATAGCCAGCTGCCGCAAGGCAACGTGACGGTCGATATTGCCTGGTCCAGCCTGAACTATAAGGATGCGCTGGCGATCACCGGCAAAGGTAAAATTATCCGTAACTTTCCGATGGTGCCTGGGATCGACTTCGCCGGTACGGTTCACGCCAGCGAAGATCCGCGCTTCCACGTCGGCCAGCGGGTGCTGCTGACCGGCTGGGGCGTGGGGGAGAACCACTGGGGTGGCCTGTCACAGCGGGCGCGCGTTAACGGTGACTGGCTGGTAGCGCTGCCGCAGGGGCTGGATGAGCGTAAGGCGATGATCATCGGCACGGCGGGCTTTACCGCCATGCTCTGCGTGATGGCGCTGGAAGAGGCGGGCGTGCGCCCGGCCGATGGCGAGATCGTGGTGACCGGATCCAGCGGTGGCGTAGGCAGCACGGCGGTGGCCCTGCTGCATAAGCTCGGCTACCAGGTGGCGGCGGTCTCCGGCCGGGAGAGCACCCATGACTATCTGAAGCGCCTCGGGGCCAGCCGTATTTTGGGTCGCGATGAGTTCGCCGAAACGCGCCCGCTGGAGAAACAGCTCTGGGCCGGCGCGGTGGATACCGTGGGTGATAAGGTGCTGGCCAAGGTGCTGGCGCAGATGAACTACGGCGGCTGCGTGGCGGCCTGTGGCCTGGCAGGTGGCTTTGCGCTGCCGACCACGGTGATGCCGTTTATTCTGCGCAACGTGCGCCTGCAGGGCGTCGATTCCGTCATGACGCCTGCCGCCAAACGTGCCGAAGCCTGGGCGCGCCTGGTGCAGGATCTGCCCGAATCCTTCTATGAGCAGAGCGCCACGGAGATCACCCTTGCGCAAGCACCGGCGTTTGCCAGCGCGATTATCAATAACCAGGCCCAGGGCCGCACGCTGGTGAAAATTGCTTAATCAGCAATTTTTGCCAAAGGCTCGCGCTAGCGTCACTCCTCCGTCATGCTTATAGTCTTAATCATTTAGTTGTAGACGCTGGCGGAGAGTGTGATGAATAAGAGAAAGCTGAGGGAAGCGGACGTTACGGCGGAGTCCGTTTTTATGTTACAGCGTCGGCAGGTGTTGAAAGCGCTGGGCATCAGCGCGACGGCGCTGTCGCTCTCATCGGCCGCCCATGCCGACCTGCTTGACTGGTTTAAAGGTAACGATCGCCCCAAGGCCCCGGCGGGTAAGCCGCTTGATTTCAGCAAGCCTGCCGAGTGGCAAAGCACCCTGCCCCTCACCCCTGAGGATAAGGTCACCGGCTACAATAACTTCTATGAGTTTGGCCTCGACAAGGCCGATCCCGCCGCCAACGCGGGCAGCATGAAGACCGATCCCTGGACGCTGAAGATCGACGGCGAGGTGGCAAAGCCGCTGACTCTCGATCATGACGATCTGACCCGGCGCTTTCCGCTGGAGGAGCGTATCTACCGGATGCGCTGCGTCGAAGCCTGGTCGATGGTAGTGCCGTGGATCGGCTTTCCGCTGCACAAGCTTCTTGAACTGGTGCAGCCTACCAGCAACGCCAAATACGTGGCGTTTAAGACGCTCTACTCCCCGGAGCAGATGCCCGGCCAGAAAGATCGCTTTATTGGCGGCGGACTGGCGTATCCCTACGTAGAGGGCTTGCGCCTTGACGAGGCCATGCACCCGCTGACCATGCTCACCACCGGCGTCTACGGCAAAGCGCTGCCGCCGCAAAACGGCGCACCGGTGCGCCTGACCGTGCCGTGGAAGTACGGTTTTAAGGGCATTAAGTCGATCGTCAGCATCACACTAACCCGCGAGCGGCCGCCAACTACCTGGAATCTCTCTGCTCCCGACGAGTACGGCTTCTTCGCTAACGTGAACCCGCACGTCGATCATCCGCGCTGGTCGCAGGCCACGGAGCGATTTATCGGCTCCGGCGGCATACTCGACGTCAAGCGCCAGCAGACCCTGCTGTTTAACGGCTATGCCGATGAGGTAGCTTCGCTCTATCGCGGTATCGATCTACGGGAGAATTTCTAGGTGCGGCTCACGGTAAAACAGATCGTCTGGCTCAAGGTCGTCCTGCACCTGGCAGGTCTGCTTCCTCTATTATGGCTTTTCTGGGCAGCCAGCCAGGGCTACTTCAGCGCCGATCCGGCGAAAGATATCCAGCACTTTACCGGCAGAATGGCGCTAAAGTTCCTCCTTGGCTCGCTGCTGGTTACCCCACTGGCGCGCTATGGTAAACAGCCGCTGCTGATCCGCACCCGGCGGCTGTTAGGACTCTGGTGTTTTGCCTGGGCTTCGCTGCACCTGGTCAGCTACTCGCTGCTGGAGCTGGGCATTAGCAACCTGGCGCTGCTGGGCCAGGAGCTGGTGACCCGCCCCTATCTGACGCTGGGGATCGTAAGCTGGCTGGTGCTGCTGGCGCTGGCGCTGACCTCCACCCAGGCGGCCCAGCGCAAGCTGGGGCGAAACTGGCAGCGTTTGCACAACTTCGTCTATCTGGTCGCGATCCTCGCACCCATTCACTACCTGTGGTCGGTGAAGGTCCTCTCTCCCCAGCCCCTTATCTATGCCACCCTCGCCTGCATCCTGCTCGCCTGGCGCTATAAGAAGTTTCGCCAGTGGTGGCGATAGCGCGGCGATCGTACGGTAATGTGTGCGGTTTGCCACAATTCTGATAGTCTTTACGCCCGTTTTCCGGCGGGCGTAAGATAATCTTCCCTGATAAGACCAGTATTTAGCTGCCAAATGCTACGAAATCGTTA
>DAMBQR010000050.1:0-28771 GCA_032055545.1 Pseudescherichia sp.
CATGAACTTTCAGCGTATTCTGACTCATAAGGTGGCTCCTACCCGTGATCCCTGAACAAAATCTCCATACCCCTTTTCTTATGCGTGGCAGCGGCTATTACACAAGCTGCCACGGCAAAGCAAAGGATAGTATAACGACTTTGCCAAATTATCGCTGCGGCAAATAACGCAGCGGGTTGACGGATTTCCCCTTGTAACGAATTTCAAAATGCAAACGTGTAGAACTGGTGCCGGTGCTACCCATGGTAGCTATCTTCTGCCCCGCCTTGATGTCTTGTTGTTCCCGGACCAGCATTGTATCGTTATGGGCGTAGGCACTCAGGTAATCATCGTTATGTTTGATGATAATAAGATTACCGTAACCGCGCAGAGCATTCCCGGCATATACCACGCGTCCATCTGCGGTCGCGACGATAGCCTGGCCTTTCGACCCTGCGATATCGATCCCTTTATTGCCACCTTCGGTAGCAGAGAAGTTATCGATAACCTTACCATCAGTAGGCCAGCGCCATGATGAAATCGGTGCGCTGGTGGAGGTACTGCTGGCAGTCGGTTCGGTTGTGGTAACTGAAGGTGCCGTTACAGGCGCTGTGACTACCGTCGCAGGCTTGTTGTTCGGCAACATTTTGTTATCACTCTGTTCACCTGAGTCCTCAGAATACGTAATTGTCGGTTTCGGCGCAACCACTACGGTTGAATTTTGTGCAGGTTGCGTCACGATTCCTTGCGCGGAAGCATCGGCCTGAGTGATTGCGTTATCGCCAGTTATTGGTGTGCCGGATGAATTACCCACCTGGAGAACCTGCCCGACATTCAGGCCATACGGGGCGGCGACGCCATTTCGCTGGGCCAAATCGCGAAAATCATTGCCGGTAACCCAGGCAATGTAAAACAGTGTATCACCGCGTTTCACAGTGTAAGTACTGCCGCCGGTATAGCTACCTTTCGGAATGTTCCCATACTGGCGATTGTATACAATTCGGCCATTTTGCGTCTGAACCGGCTGCGACGTCACCGGTTGGGCGGTCGCTGGCTGAATGGTTGTTGGCGGTGCGATAACCGGTTGAGCCGGCTGAATTTGCGGCGCCTGCTGCGGTGTGCTGCCCATCTTCGGTGGAGGGGTAATTAACATTCCGGATTCGGTGCTGCTGCCTGAGGTGCTGCTGCCGTCTACGGAGCTTACCGGCGCGGGTGGATTACCAGAATTTGAGCATCCTGCCAGCCAGAGCGAAACCAGTGACAATGCCGCAATCCGGCTTAAGGTGAATGTTGGGCTTCCCGTGCTCATTTATCCCCCAAAAATGTATTTACTTGTGCGTGTTGAAAACCGTGGCGTTATTTAACGCCGCCCCACCTTACGCTTAAACTCGCTGAAAACTTTAGGAAAAATCCGGGTCTCAGGCCAGCTCGCCTTTCACCAGCGGGACAAAACGTACGTCTTCCACGGTTTCGATGATAAATTCGCTTCCCCGTCGATGGATGCACTTCAGCTGCTGGTGCTCATCGCCCACGGGTAAAACGAGAATACCGCCGTTATCCAGCTGCGCCAGAAGCGCGGCGGGGATCTCCGGCGGAGCAGCCGTCACGATGATGGCATCAAACGGGGCGCGTGCCTGCCACCCCTGCCAGCCATCGCCATGACGGGTTGAAACATTGTGCAGATCGAGCTGCTTCAGGCGGCGACGCGCCTGCCACTGCAGGCCCTTGATCCGCTCTACGGAGCAGACGTGACGTACCAGATGCGCCAGGATCGCGGTCTGGTAGCCTGAGCCAGTGCCGATCTCCAGTACTCTTGAGTCCGGCGTCAGCGCCAGCAGCTCGGTCATCCGCGCCACCATGTAGGGCTGCGAAATGGTCTGCCCCTGGCCGATAGGCAGCGCGACGTTCTCCCACGCTTTGTGTTCAAACGCTTCATCAATAAATTTCTCACGGGGAACCCGTGCGATCGCCTCCAGGACATGCTCATCTTTGATGCCCTGGCTGCGTAACTGATCGAGAAGGGCTTGTACGCGTCTGCTTACCATTGCGTGTTCACTCCGGCACGGCTTAACCAGTCCGAAACAACATCATGCGCGCTGTGTGCGGTAAGATCCACATGCAGCGGCGTTACCGAGACGTAGCCTTCATCTACGGCAGCAAAGTCGGTGTCCGGCCCGGCGTCGTGCTTCTCACCCGGCGGACCAATCCAGTAGAGCGTATTGCCGCGCGGATCCTCCTGCGGGATGACTTTATCCGCCGGATGGCGGCTGCCGCAGCGGGTGACACGAATGCCTTTGATCTCATTGAGAGGCAGATCGGGCACGTTGATATTCAGGATGCGACCGGTACGCAGCGGCTCCCGGCTCAGGGCGCGCAGAATCGAGCAGGTCACGGCGGCGGCGGTGTCATAGTGCGTGTAGCCGTCAAGCGAGACCGCCAGCGCAGGAAAGCCAAGATGGCGCCCTTCCATTGCTGCGGCCACCGTCCCGGAGTAGATCACATCGTCGCCGAGATTTGGCCCGGCGTTGATCCCGGCAATGACTACGTCCGGACGCGGGCGCATCAGCGCATTCACGCCCAGAAAGACGCAGTCGGTGGGGGTGCCCATCTGCACGGCGATATCGCCGTTCTCGAAGGTAAAGGTGCGAAGTGAAGATTCCAGCGTCAGGGAGTTAGAGGCTCCGCTGCGGTTACGATCGGGCGCGACAACCTGCACATCGGCAAATTCCCGTAAAGCATGGGCCAGAGTCTGTATGCCTGGCGCATGGATCCCGTCATCGTTACTCAGCAATATTCGCATAATCACCCGATGTATTGATAAGTTCCCTTACAACGCTGGTGGCAAAGCTGCCGGCTGGTAGCCAGAAGCGCAGCTCAACGGTCACATCGTCCCACCACGCCCAGCTCAGCTGCTGCGGATAGAGCAGCGCGGCCCGGCGTGAGGCCTCAACCTTTTCGCGTACCAGCAGGGACTGCAGCAGAGGCGAATCGCTCACGGCCGCCGCTTCACGCGCCAGCGCCTCGCGCTGGGTTCCCCATTCGCCGGTACCCGGCAGCGCAGCGGTAATCATCAGCGCTTTGTCATCGACGCGCGTCTGTAGCGCCACCAGCTCTTCCGGCGTTGCCACAAACCAGCTTCCGCGCCCCGCTAATTGTAGCGCATCGCCGTCAACAACTTGATTAAAGTCCGCTTTTTTCAGGCGCTCGCTGACGATCTGATTAAACAACGCGCTGCGGGCCGCCGACAACCAAAAACTGCGTTTATTGCGATCGCGCACCGGGGCATCGCTCTGTGCCCAGCGCTGCGCACCGTGCAGGTTGCTGCCGCCGATACCGAAGCGCTGCGCGCCAAAATAGTTCGGCACGCCCTGCTCTGCTATAGCACCAAGACGCGCCTCAACGTCGGCACGGTTGCTGACCTCGCGCAGCACGAGGGTGAACTGGTTGCCCTGCAACGCCCCCAGCCGCAGCTTACGCTTGTGGCGGGCGTACTCCAGCACCTTGCAGCCTTCCAGCTGAAAAGCGCTGAGATCCGGCATCTCTTTACCCGGCACGCGGGCGCAGAGCCACTGCTCGGTCACCGCATGCTTATCTTTCTGCCCGGCAAAGCTGATCTCCCGGGCGTGGATCTTAAGGAATTTTGCCAGCGCGTCGGCGACAAAGCGGGTATTACAGCCGGTTTTAAGCACCCGCACCAGAATATGCTCGCCCTCACCGTCGGGCGCGAAGCCTAAATCCTCCACCACGACGAAGTCTTCCGGATTGGCCTTCAGCAGGCCGCTGCCCTGGGGTTTGCCATGCAGGTACGTCAGCGCGTCAAACTCGGTCATTTAGCCGCCTTATTCAACAGCGCCACGGCCTCGCAGGCGATGCCTTCCCCGCGCCCGGTGAAGCCCAGCTTCTCGGTGGTGGTGGCCTTCACGTTGACGTCGTCCATGTGGCAGACGAGATCTTCGGCAATAAACACGCGCATCTGTGGGATATGCGGCAGCATTTTCGGTGCCTGGGCGATAATCGTCACGTCAACGTTGCCAAGGGTATAGCCTTTTGCCTGAATACGGCGCCAGGCCTCGCGCAGCAGCTCGCGGCTGTCCGCGCCTTTAAACGCCGGATCGGTGTCCGGGAAGAGCTTGCCGATATCCCCCAGCGCCGCCGCACCCAGCAGCGCATCGGTTAACGCGTGCAGGGCTACGTCGCCATCAGAGTGCGCCAGCAGGCCTTTCTCATAGGGAATACGTACGCCGCCGATGATAATCGGGCCTTCGCCGCCAAAGGCGTGTACGTCAAAGCCGTGTCCAATACGCATTATCAGTTCTCCATATAGGCGTTACGGGTAAGATAAAATTCTGCCAGCGCCAGGTCTTCAGGCCGCGTCACTTTAATATTATCGGCGCGGCCGGCGACCAGCTCGGGATGGTAACCGCAGTGCTCCAGCGCCGAGGCTTCATCGGTGATGGTCGCCCCGTTGTTAAGCGCCCGCGTCAGGCACATTTTAAGCAGCGGCAGGGGAAAAAACTGTGGCGTCAGCGCGTGCCAGAGATCGTTACGATCCACGGTGTGGGCGATGGCACTCGTGCCTGGCTCGGCGCGCTTCATGGTATCGCGCACCGGGGCGGCGAGAATGCCACCCGTACGGCTGGTTTCACAGAGAGAGAGCAGACGGGAGAGATCGTCCTGATGCAGGCAGGGGCGAGCCGCATCGTGCACCAGCACCCACTCAGCGTCGCCAGCAGCGTGCAGGCCAGCCAGCACCGAATCGGCGCGCTCTGCGCCCCCATCAACCACGGTAACCTGGGGATGGTGCGCCAGCGGCAGGCTGGCGAAGCGCTCGTCGCCCGGACTGACGGCAATAATCACCCTCTCCACACGCGGATTCGCCAGCAGCGCCGCAACCGTATGTTCAAGGATGGTTTTATTGCCAATCGAAAGATACTGTTTAGGGCATTCCGTTTGCATACGGCGGCCAAATCCGGCGGCCGGTACGACGGCACAGATGGCCGGAACTATTGCTGCCATGTAAGAAAACCTGGGCCTGTTATCGACTGTTTTGTGGTGACCCTGGGCTGCGTTTGGACGCATCCGGAACCAGACGATAAAAGGTTTCGCCCGGCTTGGTCATACTGAGTTCGTTACGTGCGCGCTCTTCAATCGCTTCCTGACCGCCGTTGAGATCGTCAATCTCGGCGAAAAGCTGATCGTTACGCGCTTTTAGCTTAGCGTTTGTTGCCTGCTGTACCGTGACATCATCGCTGACGCGGCTGAAGTCGTGGAGGCCATTCTTGCCAAACCACAATGAATACTGTAGCCAGACCAGCAAAGCCAGCAACAGCAGCGTTAATTTACCCATCCTGCCCCCTGTAAAACGGCATCATCATCCCATAACTTACGCCAGGACTCCACTCTAAGCCGATACCGCAACGACGCTGCCAAATGTACCATACCTCACCCGCTCCAGGCACTGTCCAGCCTGGAAACATCGTCTTAAAAAGCGTTACGGTTTGAATTATGGCGTGCTTTAACCCATTAGCCACATGAATAAGACGCCGAACATCGCGACGCTGGCCAGCGCCGTTGCCAGGCTGCTATAGACCAGCCTGCCGTTGAGCAAAGAGTGGATTGCTACCCCTACCACCACCGCAACGGGCATGAGCGCCAGAAAGAATGGCCAGGTATAGAGAAAGAAAAAGAGGGTGTTAGAGCCGTACAGCAGAAAAGGTATGCTTAGCGCCAGCAGCCATGAGGCAAAGCCAACCACAGCTCCTGGCAGTGACCAGGTCGGCTCGTCGTTGGCAACGCCGGTTTCAGATGGGTTGATAGTAATATTCTGGCTATTGCGCATAGTGGATCCTGTGACCTGACTTGCCGGGCGCAACACCCGGCGTTGTCTCAGGATCTGATAATATCGTCCCGTTTCAGTAGATCTAATAATTGAGCCACCAAATTTGTTACCAATTGTTCACCGTCAAGATGCAGTTCCGGCGACGCCGGCGCCTCATAAACGGAATCGATCCCGGTAAAATGACGTAGTTCACCGGCACGCGCCTTTTTATATAGCCCTTTTGGATCCCGCGCTTCGCAGGTAGCCAGGGAGGTATCCACAAAAACTTCGTAGAAACGCCCCTCGCCTACGCGCTCCCGTACCATCTGCCGTTCCGCACGGTGCGGAGAGATGAATGCAGTCAGCACCACCAGTCCCGCATCCACCATCAGCCGGGCCACCTCGCCCACGCGACGAATGTTCTCTTTGCGATCGTCGTCACTGAAGCCCAGATCGCTGCACAGACCGTGGCGCACATTGTCGCCGTCGAGCAGATAGGTACTGACGCCCAGACGGTGCAGCGCCTCCTCCAGCGCACCAGCGACCGTGGATTTACCCGAGCCGGACAGCCCGGTAAACCACAGCACAACCCCACGGTGACCGTGGAGTTGCTCCCGCTGCTGTGCAGTGACGGGATGGGCGTGCCAGACGACGTTCTCGTCATGCTCCGCCATTATTTGCCTCCCAGCAGATCGCGCGCGCCCCAGTGCGGGAAGTGCTTGCGTACCAGGGCGTTCAGCTCCAGTTCAAAGGCGCTGAACTCAGACGGCACTGCCACGGCGTCGGCATTCGGCTGATTGACCATGCCTGCGCCAACGGTGACGTTGCTCAGGCGGTCGATAAAGATCATCCCCCCGGTAACCGGGTTGTCCTGGTACTTATCCAGCACCAGCGGCTCGTCAAAGGTCAGGTCCACCAGGCCGATACCGTTCAACGGCAGGGCTTCAACGCTGCGCTGGGTCAGATTGTTGATGTCTACCTGGTACTGAATACCGTCCACGCGCGCCCGGGTCTTCTTGCCCGCGATTTTGATATCGTAGCTCTGTCCCGGGGTCAGCGGCTGTTCAGCCATCCACACCACGTCTACCGCCGCGCTCTGCACGGCTGGCAGGCTCTCCTGCGCATCCAGCAGCAGATCGCCACGGCTGATATCGATCTCATCCTTCAGCACCAGGGTAACCGCTTCACCTGCGCCCGCTTCCGGCAGATCGCCATCGAAGGTCACAATGCGTGCGACCGAGGACTCTACGCCCGACGGCAGCACCTTCACGCGCTGGCCGACCCTGACGCTGCCGGAGGCAACGGTACCGGAGAAGCCGCGGAAGTCGAGGTTAGGACGGTTAACATACTGCACCGGGAAGCGCATCGGCTGGGTTTCCACTACACGGTGGATCTCAACGCTCTCCAGCACCTCCAGCAGCGTCGGGCCGCTGTACCACGGCATGCTCGTGCTCTGGCTGGCAACGTTATCGCCCTCCAGCGCCGACAACGGTACGAAGCGGATGTCGAGGTTACCCGGCAGCTGCTCGGCAAAGGTCAGGTATTGCTGGCGAATCGTTTCAAAGGTCTCTTCGCTAAACTCCACCAGGTCCATTTTGTTCACCGCCACCACCAGATGCTTAATGCCCAGCAGGGTGGAGATAAAGCTGTGGCGACGGGTCTGATCCAGCACGCCTTTACGCGCATCAATCAGCAGGATCGCCAGATCGCAGGTGGAGGCCCCGGTGGCCATGTTACGGGTGTACTGCTCGTGCCCCGGCGTATCGGCGATAATGAACTTGCGTTTTTCGGTAGAGAAGTAGCGGTAGGCCACATCAATGGTGATGCCCTGCTCACGCTCAGCCTGCAGGCCATCCACCAGCAGCGCGAGGTCGAGTTTTTCGCCCTGGGTACCGTGGCGCTTGCTGTCGTTGTGCAGTGTGGAGAGCTGATCTTCATAAATCTGGCGCGTGTCGTGCAGCAGACGGCCAATCAGGGTACTTTTACCGTCATCGACGCTGCCACAGGTCAGAAAGCGCAGCAGGCTCTTGTGCTGCTGGGCGTGCAGGTACGCTTCGACGCCGCCTTCGTTAGCAATTTGTTGGGCAATAGTGGTATTCATGGCGGCTCCTTAGAAGTATCCCTGGCGTTTTTTCAGCTCCATCGAGCCGGCCTGGTCACGGTCGATGACGCGCCCCTGGCGTTCGCTGGTAGTCGAAACCAGCATCTCCTCAATGATCTCCGGCAGCGTCTGAGCGTCAGACTCTACCGCACCGGTCAGCGGCCAGCAGCCAAGGGTACGGAAGCGCACCATACGCTGTTTGATCTCTTCACCCGGCTGCAGGTCGATGCGATCGTCATCGATCATCATCAGCATGCCGTCACGCTCCAGCACCGGACGTTCAGCGGCCAGGTAGAGCGGAACGATTTCGATATTTTCCAGGTAGATGTACTGCCAGATATCCAGCTCGGTCCAGTTCGACAGCGGGAAGACGCGGATACTCTCGCCCTTGTTGATCTGGCCGTTATAGTTGTGCCACAGCTCCGGACGCTGGTTTTTCGGATCCCAGCGGTGGAAGCGGTCGCGGAAGGAGTAGATACGCTCTTTCGCGCGGGATTTCTCCTCGTCGCGACGCGCACCACCGAAGGCTGCGTCAAAGCCGTACTTATTCAGCGCCTGCTTCAGCCCTTCCGTCTTCATGATGTCGGTGTGCTTAGCGCTACCGTGCACGAACGGGTTAATCCCCATCGCCACCCCTTCCGGGTTTTTATGCACCAGCAGCTCGCAGCCGTAGGCTTTGGCGGTACGGTCACGGAACTCATACATCTCACGGAATTTCCAGCCAGTATCGACATGCAGCAGCGGGAAAGGCAGCGTGCCCGGATAGAAGGCCTTGCGCGCCAGGTGCAGCATAACGCTGGAGTCTTTACCGATGGAGTACATCATCACCGGATTAGAAAATTCAGCCGCCACCTCGCGAATAATATGGATGCTTTCCGCCTCCAGTTGTCGCAGGTGGGTGAGTCGTTTTTGATCCATAACCGTTCCTTAAAGGGAAATTTACCACACGAGACGATCTGTTCTGTGCGTCTGTTATACGTCGCATGAGTCGCTAAAAATAAGGGATAGAGGGACTATAGGGGGCGTCTAAGGACGAATGAAATTACGAATTGGAATGAGTAGTTACTCAATGGAATAACGTTGAGCAAAAGCAAATATCAAAAAGTGCTTAACGCGAGAAAATACGGGCGTTTAAGCGTAATTGAAATTGTGTAACTTCGATCACAGTTTCATACTATGCACGTCAAAAATTTTGCTTCATTTTTAAGGACTCACTATGTTTCCCGCATTGCGCCACCTCGTTGTAGCTCTGGCGCTCGGTGTGTGCTTTTCCGTACCGGCGCAGGCAAAAGCCAGCCAGCCCGGCGCGATGGCCAGCGAGCAGGCCCGCCATATTGCCACCTACTTCCCGGGCCGCATGACCGGCACGCCTGCGGAGATGCTTTCAGCTGACTATCTGCGCCAGCAGTTTGCCCAGATGGGTTACCAGAGCGATATCCGCAAGTTCAACAGCCGCTACATCTACACCTCACGCAATAAGAGCCAGAACTGGCACAATGTGACCGGCAGCACGGTGATCGCTGCTCATGAAGGCAAGCTGGCCCAGCAGATTGTTGTGATGGCACATCTCGATACCTATGCGCCGCGCAGCGATGCCGATAGCGATAACAACCTTGGTGGCCTGACGTTGCAGGGGATCGACGATAACGCCGCCGGGCTGGGGGTGATGCTGGAGCTGGCGGACCGGCTCAAGGATGTTCAGACCCAGTACAGCATTCGCTTTGTCGCCACCAGCGGTGAAGAGGAGGGACGGCTGGGGGCGGAAAATCTGTTGCAGCGCATGAGCGACGCCGAGAAGAAAAACACCTTGCTGGTGATCAATCTTGATAACCTGATCGTTGGCGATAAGCTCTACTTCAACAGTGGAAAAAGCACGCCTGCTGCGGTGCGCAAGCTGACCCGGGATCGGGCCTTAGCCATCGCCCGCCAGCACGGTATTACTGCCACTACCAATCCAGGCCTGAACCCGGACTATCCGAAAGGCACCGACTGCTGCCACGATAGCGAAGTATTCGATCGGGCAGGTATTCCGGTCCTCTCCATCGAGGCTACTAACTGGTCGCTGGGGAAAAAGGATGGCTACCAGCAGCGGGCAAAAACTAAGGCATTCCCCGACGGCACCAGCTGGCATAACGTGCGTCTGGATAACCAGCAGTTCCTCGACAGCGCCCTACCCGGCCGCATTGAGCGCCGCAGCCGCGACGTGATGCGTATTATGCTGCCGCTGATGAAGGAGCTGGCGAAGGCGGAGAAGAACTCATAAATCGAGTTTGGTAGGCCGGGCAAGCGCAGCGCTGCCCGGCGATGAGTGCTGTAGCAAGTCGGGGGAGATTAGGCTTGCTTGAGTTCTTCAAAAATTTCGGGATGCTTATCGAGAGCCTTGAATAGCAACACAAGCGGACGTGGAGGAGCAACGCGACCTGTTTCATACCGGCTAAAGGCATTTGCACCGCCACCAAAAATTTCAGCCGCCTGGCGCTGGTCAAGTTTGAAGCGCTTGCGGATCCTGGCAATAAACGCGGGATCAACTTCCTGCGCATTCACTTCGCGATTAAAAGCGCCGATCGCCGCCATATACGTGTCGCCAGCTTCATCGTCTAAGATGCTCTCTCCGCACGCATCGCAATAGTCACCGGTAATACCGTAAACCGTAGTTTTACGGCCTTTATACTCGTATTCAACGTTGCGGGTTTCATGTTTAAGATCTGAACCGCCACAGCCAGGGCATTTCATTTCTATAGCTCCTTAAATGAGACGATCTCAGCGCCATCTTTAACAATAAGCTTAAGAGCAGTCACGAGGCGGGAAGGATACCCATCATTTTTATTTCTTCTATATGCCTTTTGTTGAGATTAATCTCACACTGATCAATGAATGCTTGGTAATCGTAAGCATCTTCATTAATCTCTGTGGCCACTGCCAGGCATAGATTTTTTCTATACTGCTTCCATAGCTTTTGGGCATTTAAGAAACGTTTGCTGTATACCTCTCCTGACGTTTCTGCTGCGGCTTCTTTTCCGTTAAATAAACCGACGTTATTAGCCTTAATGTTTTTGTTTGTTTCTATAATGACGCCTTCCAACTGTGATTCACTCTCGTTTTTTTTCTGTTGAAGGCATTTTCCTTGCTGATTCGGATCAGCATGCTGAGCAAAGCAGGCTTTTGCCTCTGAGCCTTCATATAGTGCAGCGCTAGTCAACATAGGAAAATGCAGCATGAAAATGGCAATAATTAACACTATTTTCTTCATTTCAAATACCTTAATCTCTGTCTATGATCTTCAAATCTCATATAATATATATCATTTTTGATATATGATCTTAACTCCTCTTTGCCAGCAATAGCTGCCTCAAAGAGGCTTCTTGCGTTATGTACGCCCTGATAAAAAACATCAACAATGACATCTCTTATTTTTAAGTTAAGTTTTTCCCACAGCGGCGCATTTGGTATAGCATGTGATACTCTTTGGTAAAGATTTTTCGCTTCTAGCAGTTTTATTTTGTAAGCTATCTCAAACAATCGTACCTGTTGTAAATGCGTGATTTCACCGACCAGTGGGCCATATGATTTTACGAAATCATGGGCTTGTCGTCCAACGAGCCCAGCAGCGTTAGAGCAAATAACCCCTTTATACTCCTCGATTCTGGCTTGTCTGAAATGCATCATTATTTCGCCAGCGCTACGGCTTTTCATATCGTAGCCACGTCCTATGGTGACACCGGATAAACCAGCTGGCCAGTGAAGGACTCGCGAGAAAAGTTTCAAGTTTTCAGGCTGGCGAAATGGTTCTGGTCCTCGTAAATAGTCTATTCCTTCAGCATCAAAAGTAATCTGGCCTTCACGAACGTGCAGTGGTCCAGTATCACGAGGCCGCCAATGAGGCGCTATAGCCTTACTGAACATAGAGAAAAACCAGACCTGTTGTGGGTGAACTAAGCCAGATGAAGACATATTCAATAGTCGTTGATACCAGATAATTGCTGCATTTGTTTCCGGGTCACATTGACCGGTAATACGAAGATGATGACCATGGATATGGTTGTAACCAGCATCAATCATCATTTTCTGTAGCGTTCTAACCTCTTCTGGTGCATTGACACCAAAGACACCGATAGAACCAGCGGGGTGAAATACACGGGGTGAATGGTAGGGCACGGTGTTTTGCTCCTTGTCTCTTAAGTGATGATAATCTTTAATTCATTGATTTAATGAATAAATAGCCTACTCTCACTGACTTTTTTTCCGATTCTACCCCTACTTTCAACCCTGACCCTATCCTAAATTTACTACCCCCTACTCTCAGCTCAAAAAACCCCAAAAAAATGCCGACCCTAAAGTCAGCATTTTTCGTCCGGTGCGTTATATCACCCTTCGTGCAGCCCACATTCGCGCTTGAGGCCGAAGAAGCGGGTCTCTTCCTCCGCCATGCCCGGCTCCCATTTGCGGGTGGTATCTCAGGCCATACTTCTGCAGATACTGGTAAACGGTACGGTTTATCTCCACGCATGTGGAGAAAGCGTGGTGAATCAGCAGCAGTATTATACCTTCTACGGTGTATCCCCACGTATGTGGGGAACACCCGCGAATCTGCGTTTTCCAGGCCTCGCCCTCCGGTTTATCCCCACGTATGCGGGGAACACTAATCATTTGGCCCTAGAGCGATGACAGCGCACGGTTTATCCCCACGTATGTGGGGAACGCCTGATAAATTTCGGATTGAATCTGTTGTTCAGCGGTTTATCCCCACGCATGTGGGGAACGCGCATTTGAGGGATTCGCAGCTCGTTATCTAGTCGGTTTATCCCCACGCATGTGGGGAACGCAGTCTGGCCAGTGCTGGCGAAAGATGATGCCCCGGTTTATCCCCACGCATGTGGGGAACGCGGCTGAACAGCAGGCCGTAGTTGAGACGTGCACGGTTTATCCCCACGCATGTGGGGAACGCATCAAACGTTGCCGCACGGAATAAACCATAATCGGTTTATCCCCACGCATGTGGGGAACGCCACTCCTGCAAACGCCGGCGCATGATCGCCGGCGGTTTATCCCCACGCATGTGGGGAACGCTCTAAACATACATCATTGAATTAAAATAATTTTATCACTACCAAAAATCCTACCGATTTTTTCACTTTTTTAAAGAGCACTAACTTATTGATTTTCTTGCGGGAGGAAAGAGACCAGGCGTAGTCCATCGAGATCTACCGGCATACGTCGGTTTTCCCCCCATGTTTGAAACTCAAATCCTGACTCGGTATTGGTCGCCCATGCCATGACGACATTACCCTGCTCTGCCAGAACGGTAATCTGCTGCCATATCATTTCGCGCACCCGCTTCGATACCTCACCGATGTACACGCCAGCGCGGACTTCAAGTAACCAGACCGCCAGCCTTCCCCGCAGTCGAGGAGGCACATTTTCTGTTACAACCATCAGCATGCTCATTTTTTATGTGCTCCTGTGCCCAGCGTCGCCGAGGCTAGCAGGAAGAGGGATAGCGATAGGTTGAGCATCGGCGGGCGGCGGCGGTGGCGAAATGTCTCCTGCCGCTAATACCTCTTCGATTAGTGGGATCAGCCTGGCGAGAGTTTTTCCGCTGCGGAAAATATCCCGGCATGCCAGCCTCACTTCACGATCGGGTTCAGTGGGATTATTTCTTACGATTTCAAAGGCTTTTGGTACAACGGTATCAAACTTGATGATATCGGCAATATCATAAACAAAGGAAAGTGGCTTACCGGTATGTACAAAACCAATGGCTGGCGCATAACCTGCCGCCAGCACAGCCGCCTCGGTAACACCATAAAGACATGCCGTTGCAGCACTAATGCACTGATTAACTACATCACCCTTTTCCCAATCCTTAGGATCGTACCGGCGCCCATGCCACTTAACGCCATACTGCTTGGCTAATAAGGTGTATGTTGCGCGTACCCGACTTCCTTCAATGCCGCGTAACTGTTCAACTGAACGCCGTGCCGGAGGTGGTTCGCCAAAACGTAACTCAAACATTTTACGTACCACCTTCAGCCGCAGGTCTTCATCAAGCGCCAGCTTCGCCTGGTATAACAGATGATCGGAACGCGCTCCGCCCGGCTGCCCGGTGGCATACAGCCGGACGCCTGCCTCCCCAACCCAAACCAGCAGCGTACCTACCGTAGCCGCCAACCGCACCGCGGCGTGAGAAACTCTCGTACCTGGCTCGAGCATGATGCAGGCTACAGAACCGACCGGGATATGCGTCCGAACGCCGGTTTTATCGATGAGCACAAACGCGCCGTCAATCACATCAATCTGACCATATTGCAAAAAAATCATTGAAACACGATCTTTAAGTGGGATGGGGTTCAGAGGTATCCAGCTCATTAACGCCGCCTTTTAACCATCAGCATGCCGCATCCCAGGGATTTACTTTTGCCGATACCATTAAAGAGTGCCTGGGAAAAACGGCTGGGATCGGTGATCACCAGCGCTCCGGCATAGTCAACGCTGCTGTAGGCTATAGGATTTTCACCTTGCCTGCGCTGAAAACGATGCTGCTGATAGGCCAGCACGCTTACTCCTGCCGAGGCTGGCTCATCTGTACCATCCGGATCGGCCCATATGGCAAAATCATCGACCGCAGGCGCAACCAGACGAAAACCGTGCTGCTCGCCCTGCTTTTCCAGCCAGGACTGCGCCGCATCGACCTGTAATCCCCACCACTTTTCACTGGCAATATTCTCTGCTTTAGCCTGGAACTTGGCGTTCATTAATACATCCGAACGTTTTTTATCACGACAGACAACCGGGTTTGCGCGCAGCTGGAAATCAAGCTGCTGTCCCTTGTTCAAGGCCGGGGTAAAAGGTTTGGTCTCAATCGTAAACAGGTCGTGCTGTTGAACAGGCGCTGTCTGTGAAAGCATAAAAAAGCGCGCCTGCGGCTCCTGACGAAACAGAAAGTGGCGTTCGTCACAATCTGGAAAAAGCTGCCATAGCCATTGGTGACTGGCATAAGGTGCGGCATGCGTCCATTTTTGCAACATGCCCGGTTGCAGGCGATCGAGGTGAAGCTGTATGCGCGACAGGTACATTATTCTCCCTCCCTGAGCGACCCGCTATAGCGAATATAGCGACCAAACTGCCAGCGTCGGCGGCTGACAGGCTGATTATTGCAGTGCTGCTGCGTTTGCCATACCAGACTGCTTTCGTCAGGATCGTCCCAGTAGCATGTCTCTCCCCCCTGGGCAATCATCATCAATTCTGACGCGGTGAGTTGCTCAGCGGCCTGGTTAAAAATCTGCTTGAGCGTTCCTTCCAGCAGCCGGGGGGCGAGCGGCAGGGCCAGTGGGCAAGATTTGCGCCCCAGATAGAGCGGAAAATGTGGCTTGATAAGCGAATCGCGAAGTATCTCCAGTGGCACCGGTGCTCCTTCTGTTGCACTGACCGCAACGTGCCAGTAACCATCACAGCGATACTCTCGCTGTGTAACGATGGTACCTATTTCATCAGGAGCCAGTCGCAGCTCATCCCGCCGGGTAGCATAGCGATACTTTTTATTTTCGCGCGGCATGCTAACGGTGTGATAATCCCGTAGCCAGCGCTCGCATGAAGAGAGTGGTCTTACGGCCAGATGATAGTGCTGGTTAAAATTATTCAGCACCTCCTCTTCCTCACGGCAAATTCCTTGTGCTGCCGCAAGCAAGCCTAAGATTGCCGATCGTGTTGGAATTGTTGCAGTATGCCGTACCTCACCTACGGCCTCTTCACCCCAGGCGGCCAGCGGCGCATACAGCTGAAAAACAAGATATTGCTTCATTAGCTGTCCTTACTGGCTTACAAAATCCAGTAGCGCGGATAACGAACCTTCGCCTTTGTCAGCGTTCAGCTCATAGTGGCTCTCGGCGCACTGACCATAGACGCGATCAAAATTGTCGCGCTGATGTTTCAGGCATGCAATTGCCGTTGGCAGGATGTTTTCGCCACGTACGGGCTGGAAAAATGCCACCGCCAGCGAGCGAGGTTGTTTAGTGCCCATTTCTGCCAGTGCATAGGAGGCGTAAGCGCGGGAGGCAAAACTGTTCTGTTTTCCGCCTGGCGATACGGTTAGCGCCGTTTCAGTCAGCGCCGCGATGGCGCGCCGGGCCAGATCCTCATCACCATCAAGGTTTTTAACCAGCAGATTGCGACTAATACAGATGTAGCTATAGAAGAGCGCGGAGGCAAAACCCTGCTCACCCATATGAGCCGAACCTTTATCCTCTTCACCCGTGTTGAGATCGTCCACCGCCGTAAAGAAATCATCTTCAATGGTCACGGCGCTAACGCCTAATGCATGCGCAACCTGGCAAGCGGCTTCGACGTTAAAGGCTGGCGATGAAGCCAACATGCGACCAAATAGAGCCATATCTACACTGTGTTGATCTTTGCGCAGGAGTTCCAGCTCCTCACCCACTGGTTCTCGACTCTCACTAATCAGCTTACCCACTAGCTGCTTAATGAGGGCGATCTCATGCGTGCTGACGTGCACCAGCTGCTCAATTTCCAGGTTCTTAACGGGTGCAGCACCTTTATCATTTTTTACTTTTCCAAACTGACCGGCAATTTTTTCTGCTGCGGCTTTTGCTATTTTTTCACTCACGCCTGCGGCAGTCATTGGCTGATAGACATACTTAACGCCCAAAAGTCGGGTGCGCTCGCCGATATGCCCGTCCATTGCCGACTCAAACGTTTCTGATACCCGCCAGGCACGCTTCAGGCTTTGGGAGGAGACACGAAGGCGTTCAACGCCGCCCATTTTAGCTGTTTTCGGCCGACCAGAGTCATCCCGGTTGAGGTTAGAGGGGGCATAGGCAGTGAGAAAGTGCAGCTGAATAAACGTAGTCATTATAAGTCCTTATCAAAAATAACTAGCGGGCTGAGAGATACTCATTCGCCCAGCGAATACGGTTACGGGAGAAGGGATCTATTGATTCTGGTTGGTGCTCTTCGCGCGCCTGCCATTCACGCATCCATAGAAAAATGCCGTCGGCCAACGAGAGAATATTGACGCCGTCCTTGCCTCGAAGCCTGACGGCGCGGATGAGCTGCTGGCAGAAACTCTCCGGATCGGCAGCCTGTTGCAGGCGTTCAAACCGCAGGCGGGAGAGGTATAGCCGATCGTTTTTCTTCTGTCCGAGTTGAGCGGCAAAGCTGGGAAAAGAGACATTTTTTTCTACGTGTACAGCCACCGAGGCAAATACCGCCAGCGCCATTTGGTCTACAGGCTGGAGCGACATCTGTTGCTGAAGCTGACGCCGTAGCTCAGCATACCCTTCGCACATCATGACGCCATAAGGTGGCTCCATCCGACGTAGCTCAGCTCGCCAGGCGCGACCGTTGATTCGTTTTTCATCCTGCTTACTGTAGCGATCCGATAAAATAGTAAACCACTCGGTGAGCACCTTTTGCGCTGCGGGCTGGGTAAATATGCGCTCCTGTGCTGTGTTGCTGTTAAGCATTCTGCTCCTCCGCCTCTTTCGCCAGATCCAAGAATTGCGTGCGTGTTTTTAACTTGTCGTAATCCCGGTCCAGCTTGCTTCTGGCGGTCAGCTGGCGTAGCAACGTGCCGTCGTCGCAGTCTGGATCGATAAACACCTCACGATCGAAAAAATTGATAACGTCATGATGCAGACGCTTTTCCCACTCCCTTAGCGCTTCTCGGGTAAGCAGATTTTCCCGTGCCGGATCGCTACTTAACGTTTCCAACAGCTGACGAAACGCAGATTCGGTCTCCTGCCAGAAAGCAGTCTCAAGCAGGCTAAAATCGGCTTTTGCTTCGCTCGGTGTCGGGAACCATGCTGCCTTCAGCCACTGCTTTAAGAGGCGCAGCGAGTCGCTGGCAAGTGATAGCGTGTAGTACATAACGCTGCTCAACGCGTTATCATCAGGCGAGTTAACAAGGGGAATACGATGCTGATACCAGCAACGGGCTTTGGCGTTATCCATATCCCAGGCAAAGCACCACAGGCCCGTTGCGGGTAGCCGTCTGGGAAGTTTTTGCACGACCCTGGCAGGCTGAATGCGATTGAATTTATCTTCGCCCTCTAGCAACAGACCTAACCAGTCTTTATAGCTCAGGCCACCGGGCTGCCCTTTCAACGATAGCCAAGGTGCTGCTTGATCTTTTAACGCCTTTCGGTAAGGAGAGAGCGGATGCCGCCAGCCGTCATACTGCACGCCATAGTTTTTGGTACGCATTTCCCGTAGTAGCATCGGATGGTGCTCTCCACAGAGATCGCAGCTTCCTTCTACCGTTTTCTCGAAATCCAGTTCGATCCGTCGCGGCATTCCCCAATAAGCCTGCAATACATGCGCATTGTCTGGCGTTACGATGTTTCCAGCCTTCTCACTGGTTTTCGTTGGCGCAAGCCAGGGGAAAATAGCGGCATATTCGGACGGGATCGGGCGCTTCTCTTCCGGGATCACATTGAGCCAGAGCTTTTTCCACAGCGGGAAATCACGCTCCTGCTGGGGCACCACCAGCGTGGTTAAGGGGCCGCCGCCGCGTAGACCCACGCGATACCCTGCCCCACCTGCAGGCGAATTGGTTTGCACTGCAAAAAGCGCCATTACTGCACAATGAGGGCAGATCTGCTGTCCAACGTGGCGTTTTACGAAATGGTCTTTGTTGAGCTTCAGCGTATTGCCGCCGGGGGCATCAATTAACAGGCCAGCAATAGAGCTGTTTTCGCTCTCAAGCGACTCAAAGCTTTGCAGAAATGCAGGCTTTTCTGCACCGAACTGCATCGCTGGAGATATGGCCGAAAGTGCACTTTGCCACGCTTGTTGATCAATGCCGTTTTTCCACACTTCCCGCCACTTCCGCTCATCTACGGGCGCGACGGTTGTTTGCAGTAATCCAATCAGCATCTGCCATGCAGCCCCCTGGAAATCGGCTCGGGGATAGCTGACATCGATGACGTTGTCATCCAGCAGGTTGGTGAGGGGGATTTTTGTTGTTTTTCCTGAATAACAAACAACAGGCAGCCAAGGTTCCGTAATTAAATCCATTCCCTTTACTCCTTTAAGGCTGGCTCCGGGCGGAGCCAGCAGAGGATCTACGAGCGTCGTAACCAGAACATCAAGACGCCTACTAACATGAGCATCTCCTGATGGTTAAAGAGCATCGTGATTTGCATCGACGAACTCCTTTTATTGTCTGAAAGGAAGACGCCACTTAGAATGCAGTTGTCTAGGCCGCTCCAGTAATGACATCCGTCTCCTGAAGGCAGTGCCATTGCTGGGGCACTTTTAGCCTTAGTTGTCAAAAGCATAAACCTCAATAAATCCATGGTCAATAAAATAACAAGTTAGTAAAGCCATATAACGTTACTGTGATTGGTCGAGCTGCCAGGCTTTGTTATCATGAGTCATTCCCCGTATGCACGGGGATAAACCGTTAGTAAGGCCGTATGAAATTCGTTCCCCGCGTCAGCGGGGATTTCAAGGTTTAACCAATCCAAACCGCTTGCTGTAATACGCTGCTTCCCCCTGTTCAGAAACCAGTAATATCTGCGCTACTGGGCGGTGTAGCCGCTTACGGAACGCCTCCAGCAATTCTTCATTCGGCAGCGAGAAGCGGGACATGTTTTGCTTCCACCAGCTGGCTCGCACCTGTACGCGACTCATCTCCCAGCGAAAATCACCCTCTTTTACTACCGGCTGGAGCTGCCCATCGTCATCCAGCCAGGCAACGTAGACATCCACGCTGGCCTCGCCCAGGCGAGTGGAAAATTCACGCCCCTCGTCCCAAAGAAAATCGCTGGCATCCTGGTGATAACCTTTATCGCGCTGCAACAAATTTTGCCTGGCGGCCGCGCGTTGGCTCAGCAGTGCGCCAAAGACGTTATCCTCAATGCCCTGCAATCCCGGCGGGGCAGGGATTTTTCCTTCGTATACGCCATCAATTAACGTTCGCGCCATCTCTGGCATTTTGATTTCACCGTACTGACGCAGCAGTTTTTGCGTTCGCCACAGGCAGGCGTGATCGGTATAGACATAGCCCGTACCGCGTAGCGTATCTCCCAGCCAGCCATCCTTAGCCTCTTCCTGCCATTCAGGAGCCAGGATATGCAGTACCGGAGAGCGACGCTCATCGGGCAGGTGTGATTTACAGACACCGTTTGCATCGCGAATATGTCGTTGCAATCGGCCTGCGCGCTGGATCAGGAGATCGACAGGCGCCAGATCGGAAATCATCCAGTCGAAATCAAGATCGAGACTCTGCTCCACAACCTGGGTTGCGATCAGTACCTTGCCGCGACGCTGCTCAGGCAAGGCATCTTTGCCAAACCAGGCCAGCGTGTTCTCTTCGATCGTCATACGATCGGCATAGGCAAAGCGGCTGTGGAATAGCAGGAGATTTTGCTGGGCTATCTTTCCTTCATTCAACAGACGCAGGAAAACCATGAGCGCATCGTCAACGGTATTACGCACCCAGCAAATGCACTGCCCTGCTTCCACTACCTGGTAGATAATCTCCAACGCGCGATCGATGTCGTTTAGCCAGTTAACGGCAACGCAGCGCTTAACCTCCTGCCGCGTTTGTAACTGGTGCTCCTGCAATCCTGTAGATGAGAGATGGCTAAGCCATGGATAGCCAGCATCAAGGCTGGGATTTGCTGCGGCAAAACCAGCACCTTCAGCAAATGCAATCATCAGCTTCTCTTTAAGCGTTGCCGGAAGTGTGGCGGTTAACACTATGGCGCTTCCACCCTGTGCAGCATGAAACCACAGCAGCCCTTCCAGCAGCTTCACCATATATCCATCGTAGGCGTGCACCTCGTCGAGGATGAGAATCTTGTCACGCAATCCGACCAGACGTAACGACTGGTGACGGAATGGCATAACCGCCATGAGTACCTGGTCCAGCGTGCCGACGCCGACTTCAGCCAGCAACGTGGTTTTACGTGAATCAGCGAACCATGCATTGCACTCTGCGCTGGCGCTGGCATCGTCCTTGGCATAATGAGCTGTCTGGCTTTCATCCGTCTGCCAGACAGACTGGCGAAACGAAGTCGACATGTGCCTGGCACCGTGGGCCAGCACCAGCGAGGGACGCGCTGTATCAGAGAACAGTTTGCGGTACGCTTTTCCCAGCCGCTGATACATCGCGTTTGAGGTCGCCATCGTTGGCAGCCCAATATATAACCCTTTCCCCTTACCGGCTGACATTAGACGATGAGCGAGTATCATCGCCGCTTCTGTTTTACCTGCGCCAGTAACATCTTCTAGTACAATTAACTGAGGACCAGCAGATGAAATATCGAGATCGGCTGCACGCTGCTGGAGCGGCGTTAGCGAGTGAATAAAGGGAAACAGCGTCTGATGCCCCTCGTAGCGACGAGTAACTGATGAAAGAGGAAGCGTGGACAGAGCTTTTTTGGCTTTATTGCAGGCGATTAACCAATATTTCTCAAGCGGCATGGGTTGGCTATTGAAGGAAAAGTGGTTTTCATCAGACCCAAGCCAATCCGCTAGCGTCATTACTCCCGCAAAAAACCAACTTTGCTGCTGTAATTTCTTAATCCACTCATCTTCTTGCCACTCTGCAGGAAGTGTATCAACTGAAAAAAGATCGCCTAATGCCGTTAAATATTGATTAGCCGAATGGATATCATCTTTTGTAAAAGCCGTGGCATAACGATGTTCTGGTTTATCCGGCGGAATACCGTGATGCCCTGTGCTTATTGCCATCCATATATCGAGAGCGTAAATGAATTCATCACGCTGGTCAGGTAGTATTTCAGAGAAGAGTCCACCTCGGCCTTCAAGCCAGTCAGTTTCGAGCTTATCCCAGAGCCAGAAGCCAAGCGAATCATGCCGTGCCGGAGTGTTGATACCTGCAGCAGGGCTAACCAGCGGAGAGTCTGGATGGGCGGCTAGCCGTTGAAAGCCGTTAGCAAATTTACCCAGGTCATGGCTGGCAAAAAGGTAGCTTATCCAGCGATATCCAAAATCCGAGGCGAGTCCTAACTCTGCAAGCGCTTCGCGCATTCCAAAACGATTTTCACTCGCCATAGTATACCCACATGCAGCAACGTCCAGGCAGTGGTAAACCAGTAGATGATAATTATCGCCGGTGGTTACTGTTTTTCTGGATTTGCCCCAATAACGGAGATAGCTTGCTTCAAAGCTCATTCATCACCTCAATATAAAGTGACGTAATAGTATTATTTATCGATAATGCAGAAATATGACAGCAGTCGCAATCCGGAAAGATAAACATAATGTAGTTTTATGCAACTAAACATTAAAAATAGTCATTTTAGTTAAGTCATTTATTTTGTGTGGCGAGTACGCAAAAAATTAACAACAGCATGAAATGAGAATTCAATAAATTGTATTTTCATTGTACTAAATCTACAATGTAGATACGACATGATTACGATGAGGTTGATATGATCCGAGGTAATATTAAGCGCTGGGGAAACTCTCCTGCGATCAGGATCCCAACAACGTTAATGCAGGCCCTTAATCTTAATATTGATGATGAAGTTAAGATCGATTTGGTAGAAGGTAAGCTTGTCATCGAGCCAGTAAGGAGCGGATCTGAGTTTTCGCTTGCGGAACTGGTTGAAGAGATCACCGCCGATAACCAACATGAGCTGGTGGAATGGGGTAAACCTGAGGGTAAGGAAACCTGGTAAATGATAAGTCAATTTGTACCCGATTCAGGGGATCTTATATGGGTTGATTTTGACCCAACTAAAGGAAATGAACAAGCAGGACATCGTCCTGCCGTGGTGCTAAGTCCATTCATCTATAACAATAAAACGGGGCTTTGCCTTTGTGTTCCCTGTACCACAAAGGCAAAAGGCTACCCTTTTGAAGTAGAATTCTCCGGTGAGCGTAACGCAGTAGCGCTTGCCGATCAGGTGAAATGCATCGCCTGGAAAGTCAGAAACGCAGCGAAAAAAGGCAGAGTAACCGAGCAGGAACTCGACGTGATCAGAGCTAAGGTTAAAGCCTTAGTAGGGTAATACTTCAAGCGGTTAATATTTGCCCATAATCCACCATATGGATATAATTAAATTACCAAATGGAGATCAACCATGAAAACGTTTAGCGTATCTACGACTCAGGCCAGGCCACCCCGTTTATGGCAGGTAGCTGGTTTAAACAATGCTGATGGTGTGGCATTGCTGGGTCAGATTAATGAAGGTTTGGATGGCAAGGTTGCTAGCCTGATCGTTGACTGGGCGAAGATAACGCAAAACGACCTGCGTAAAATGTCAGGTATCCCATCAACCACATTCAGCCGCAGTTTGAAAGCGCGATTCAGTGCTGACCAAAGTGAACGGCTGGTGCGCATCATTCGTGTCCTTGATCGGGCAGTAGAGTTGTTTGAAGGCAATAAGGATGAAGCGCAAAAATGGTTGAATGAGCCTAACCGTGCGCTGGGCTGGAAAGTGCCGGCAGACCTGATGGCATCCGAAACCGGAGCTTATGAGGTTATGAAGCTGATCACTCGTCTGGAGCATGGGGTCTACTCTTGATCCTCTATCGTCTTACAAAGACAAAGTATCTTTCTACATCCTGGACGGGGTATGGAGCGAAAGAGGCTGGAGGCCGCTGGAATAGCGTCGGCACATCGATGGTTTATGTATCGGAAACGGCATCGTTAACCATGCTGGAAACGTTAGTGCACCTGCGGGCGGCACAGATTATGGATTATTTCACGCTGTTGAGTATTGATGTGCCTGATGACCAGATTCAAAAGGCCAATATGGAAGAAGTACCTGATAACTGGGCTGATGAAGAGGCACCACCGGAGCTAGCCGCTTATGGTGACGCCTGGTGCTTCACTAAGGCATCAATAGCTCTGCGTGTGCCCAGTGCCTTATCGCCAGTGGAATATAACTATCTGCTTAACCCTGAACACCCCGGTTTCTTCGAGCTGACACAAAAATCAAAAGCCATTCCGTTTCAATTCGACAGTCGGTTAAAACCCGATCGTAAGTAGTGACCATGAAGGACGTTGCACCCGGTTACGCTGAACTGATTAAGGAGACCCCATGTACTACCCTAAGCGAGGGCATTTCTAGTTACCGTAAAGGAGCTAAAAATGTCCAACTTCAATACTCGAAAAGACCGTGATCGTCACGGTAAAGCCAACCCCCATTTCCGTATCAAGTACCCCTCACGCTGGGGTGTAATGTATGTCCACCATTATGATCAATATGGAGCGAACACACCGGCTTGCAATTACGATAAAAACCCTGGCTGGTGGAATCGAATCAATACCACTCGCCGCCGTCGAGCTGCCGATCGCCTGATGCTCACCAGCATTCTTCGTGGTGTCGATCCTGATGGTGTTACCTGGCTGGCTGACAAGCGTCCCAGTATTTATTACTGGTAAAGCTAAACGCGCCGCGTACAGGAGTCTGTCAGTACGCGGTTATCCCCGCTGACGCGGGGAACTCGTAGTAGCACCTTCCACCCCGATGCGGAAACGCGGTTTATCCCCGCTGGCACGGGGAACTCAATGCTGCCTGTCGCCGGGCCGGAATTGAAGACGGTTTATCTCCGCTGGCGCGGGGAACTCCCGGTTCGTATTTACTGATCGTGATCTCTACTCGGTTTATCCCCGCTGGCGCGGGGAACTCGGCTAGCGCGGATGTGAACGCGCTGAGCATTTCGGTTTATCCCCGCTGGCGTGGGGAACTCTTATCCCAGTCGCCACGGTAGCCGTAGTCGTCCGGTTTATCCCCGCTGGCGCGGGGAACTCCCGATAATCCGGGTGATGGTTTTGAGCTGCGCCGGTTTATCCCCGCTGGCGCGGGGAACGCCAGAGTTTCCGGAAACCATCCTGAACGCTGAACGGTTTATCCCCGCTGGCGCGGGGAACGCCAGCTGCTCATCGTCTATGTGATACGCGTACTCGGTTTATCCCCGCTGGCGCGGGGAACGCGTTACCGCCTGCGTCATCAAGCCTCATTTCTCCGGTTTATCCCCGCTGGCGCGGGGAACGCCGGAAATATTACCTGAACGGAAGCCACGCGGGCGGTTTATCCCCGCTGGCGCGGGGAACGCGTTTGCGCTGCCGTTACCTAATTTACCCTGGGCGGTTTATCCCCGCTGGCGCGGGGAACGCAGCGTCATCGGCAACACATTAAACAAAAAAGGCGGTTTATCCCCGCTGGCGCGGGGAACGCCCACAGCCAACCCCGCAACCATCCTCGCTCTGCGGTTTATCCCGCTGGCGCGGGGAACGCACAAAGACCATCTACTTCAGGCAGATAGTTTCCGGTTTATCCCCGCTGGCGCGGGGAACGCCAAATCGACAATGTGCAGCTTCGCTCCCTTGCCGGTTTATCCCCGCTGGCGCGGGGAACGCTGTTCCAGTTGATGCCGCTGGTACAACCGTTACGGTTTATCCCCGCTGGCGCGGGGAACGCTATCTAACATTTTTTAGAACTGCAACATTTTTCGGTTTATCCCCGCTGGCGCGGGGAACGCGTGTTGGCTGGCATGTTGCGGTTGTAAATCACCGGTTTATCCCCGCTGGCGCGGGGAACGCAGTTTGAAAATAACCTCGTCTGCATCGCCGTCCGGTTTATCCCCGCTGGCGCGGGGAACGCGCAATTTCAAGATATCGCTCAATCTCTTTGAGCGGTTTATCCCCGCTGGCGCGGGGAACGCTACTGGATGCAGTTTAGCATCAGCATTAGTTTCGGTTTATCCCCGCTGGCGCGGGGAACGCTTGCAAAAAGGCTACCGAGGAAAACGGAACGGCGGTTTATCCCCGCTGGCGCGGGGAACGCGAAGGTGTCGTCAAGACTGGAAAACTCAAAGCCGGTTTATCCCCGCTGGCGCGGGGAACGCGTAGCCGCGCTGCTTTCGGGTTAATGAGTAACCGGTTTATCCCCGCTGGCGCGGGGAACGCACCCAGTTGGATGACGTCCTCTAACTCCTCTGCGGTTTATCCCCGCTGGCGCGGGGAACGCGCGTGGGCTGATTCAGCCTATGCAAAATGGCACGGTTTATCCCCGCTGGCGCGGGGAACGCTCTAAATACAGTTCCTTGTTTTTAAAGAGCTTTTTTAGCCATTAATAATCTACCAACTTATAATCAACAACTACGCTTCATGAGCCTTTCCGTAATAGACTGATTTTAAATAAAGAATAAAAAAATCACTTATGATAATTCCAATTTTACCGTTGCCTACCACCGTCACCCTAACCTAAATCAATCTTCCACCCACTCTTAGCCAAAAAAACCCAAAAAAAATGCCGACCTAAAAGTCAGCATTTTCAAGAGCGTTATATCACCCTTCGTGCAGCCCACATTCGCGCTTGAGGCCGAAGAAGCGGGTCTCTTCCTCCGCCATGCCCGGCTCCCATTTGCGGGTGGTGTGCGTATCGCCCACCGAGAGATAGCCTTGATCCCACAGCGGGTGGTACTTCAGCCCGTGCTTTTGCAGATACTGGTAAACAGTACGGTTGTCCCAGTCGATGATCGGCAGTACTTTAAACACGCCGCGCTGGACAGCCAGCACCGGCAGCGTCGCGCGGCTGCCTGACTGCTCCCGGCGCAGGCCAGCAAACCAGGTCTGCGCATTCAGATCTTTCAGGGCGCGGTTCATCGGCTCGACCTTGTTGATCTCATTGTACTTCTCAATACCCTCGACGCCCTGCTCCCACAGCTTGCCGTAGCGCGCTTCCTGCCACGCCGGGCTTTGCTCTGCGCGGTAGATCTTCAGGTTCAGCTTGAGCTTGTCCGCCAGCTCATCAATGAACTGGTAGGTCTCAGGAAACAGGTAGCCGGTATCGGTGAGGATCACCGGGATATCCGGGCTGATCTGGTTAACCAGGTGCAAGCTGACCGCCGCCTGGATACCAAAGCTTGAGGAGAGCACATACTCACCGGGCAGGTTCTCTAATGCCCAGACGACGCGCTCTTCCGCGCTCAGTTTTTCCAGCTGGCCGTTGGTCTCTGCCAATGCCAGAATGCGTTCGACTTTTGGCAGATCGTTTAAAGCAGTAAGATCGAGTCTGGACATATACCCCTCACTTCTGCCGGGCGGCACGACGTTTGCCCGGCCTACGGTTTTGTAGGCCCGGTAAGCGAAGCGCCACCGGGCATGACTACGTTACTCCCAGAAATCCCGCGCCGGATCCAGCACCGGACGGATAATCCCGGTACGAACGGTGAAGTCGCCGAAGCCTTCGTTTGCTTCACGCTCTTTCGACCAGCGGCCTACCAGCATGTCGATAGAGTCGAGGATCTCTGACTCGGTGATATTCTCACGATACATGCGCGGAATACGCGTGCCCATACGATTACCGCCAAGGTGCAGGTTATAGCGTCCCGGCGCTTTACCCACCAGACCCATCTCCGCCAGCAGCGCACGGCCACAGCCGTTCGGGCAGCCGGTCACGCGCATGACAATGTGGTCATCGCCCACGCCGTGCTTCTCCATGATCGCTTCGACTTTATCAACAAAGCTCGGCAGGAAACGCTCCGCTTCCGCCATCGCCAGCGGACAGGTCGGGAAGGCGACGCAGGCCATGGAGTTCTCGCGCTGCGGTTTTACCGCATCCATCAGACCGTGGGAACGAGCCAGCGCTTCAATCTTCGCCTTCTGGCTCTCCGGCACGCCCGCGACGATCAGGTTCTGGTTCGCGGTCAGGCGGAAGTCGCCCTTGTGGATCTTCGCGATCTCCAGCAGACCGGTCTTCAGCGGACGATCCGGGTAATCGAGAATACGCCCGTTTTCAATAAACAGCGTCAGGTGCCACTTATTATCAATGCCTTTCACCCAGCCAATGCGATCCCCGCGGCCGGTGAACTCGTACGGACGAACCGGCTCGAACTTCATGCCTGCCCGGCGCTCAACTTCCGCTTTGAAGGTCTCAACGCCCACGCGCTCCAGCGTGTACTTAGTTTTGGCATTTTTACGATCGGTACGGTTGCCCCAGTCGCGCTGGGTGGTCACTACCGCTTCCGCCACCGCCAGAGTGTGCTCCAGCGGCAGGAAGCCAAATTCGCTCGCGGTACGGGCGTAGGTTTTCTTGTTACCGTGTTCGATTGAGAGGCCACCGCCCACCAGCAGGTTGAAACCGATCAGCTTGCCGTTCTCGGCGATGGCGATAAAGTTCATGTCGTTGGCGTGCAGATCAACGTCGTTCTGCGGCGGGATCACTACCGTGGTTTTGAACTTACGCGGCAGATAGGTCTGCCCGAGGATCGGCTCTTCATCGGTGGTTGCCACCTTCTCCGCGTCGTGCCAGATCTCAGCATAAGCGCGGGTGCGCGGCAGCAGGTGCTCAGAGAGCTTCTTCGCCCACTCGTAGGCCTCCGCGTGCAGCTCGGACTCAATCGGGTTAGAGGTGCAGAGCACGTTACGGTTCATGTCGTTGGCGGTCGCCAGTGCGTCCAGGCCCACTTCATGCAGCATCTGGTGAGCAGGCTTGACGTTCTTCTTCAGAATACCGTGATACTGGAAAGTCTGGCGGTTAGTCAGACGGATGCTGCCGTAGATGGTCTTCTCTTCGGCGAACTTGTCGATGGCCTGCCACTGCGCCGGAGTGATGATCCCGCCCGGCAGCCGGCAGCGCAGCATCATGGCGTGGCGTGGCTCCAGCTTCTGCTCGGCGCGTTCGGCACGAATATCACGGTCATCCTGCTGATACATACCGTGGAAGCGGATCAGCAGAAAGTTGTCACCTTTAAAACCGCCGGTAAGCCCCTCGTTCAGATCTTCAGCAATCGTACCGCGCAGGTAGTTGCTCTCACGTTTCATACGCTCGGCGTCGGTCAGTTTACCTTCGACCACCAGCGGACCTGGGTGTTTATCGCTCATTAGTAGACATCTCGCTGATAACGGCGCTCTACGCGCAGCTCACTTA
>DAMBQR010000051.1:0-28514 GCA_032055545.1 Pseudescherichia sp.
TCGCGACCCCGACCTTGGCAAGGTCGTGCTCTACCAACTGAGCTATTCCCGCAAACGCGTTGCTGTCGTAACGTTAATTTCTCATCGTTACGGGAGGCGCATTATACGAGAAATCATTTTAGCTGCAACCCCCTGCAAAGCGAATTTTGCGAAATTAAGTTCAAACGCTGCAATATTCGTCACATTGCACATTTTTACATCGGCTCACATACTGCATGCCCGGCAAGCCTGTGCCGCCGGGCATGTTGCGCTTACAGCTTAATAAAATGCTCGCGATAATAAGCCAGCTCGGCCACAGACTCGCGGATATCATCCAGCGCCTGGTGCGTGTTCTGCTTTTTCAGGCCATCCAGCACCTCTGGCTTCCAGCGCTTAGCCAGCTCTTTCAGGGTGCTGACGTCAAGATAGCGATAGTGGAAGTAGGCTTCCAGCTCTGGCATATACTTAAACAAGAAGCGACGATCCTGGCCGATGCTGTTGCCACAGATCGGCGATTTTCCCGCCGGGACCCACTCCTTCAGGAAGGCGATGGTCGCCAGCTCGGCGGCGCGATCGTCCTGGGTACTGGCTTTAACCCGCTCCACCAGCCCGCTGCCGGTATGGGTGCGCACGTTCCACTCGTCCATCAGCGCCAGCTGTTCGTCGGACTGATGCACGGCAATCACCGGGCCTTCCGCCAGAATATTCAGGTTGGCATCGGTGACCAGGGTTGCGATCTCAATAATGCGATCGCGCTCGGGATCCAGCCCGGTCATCTCAAGATCGATCCAAATCAGGTTGTTTTCATCTGCACTCATGCTATTTTCCACCCATCTCGCACGACTATAATTATCTAAATTAGCATCTATCATAGAGGTTTTGCCCATCAGGGGCGACCAGGAGTCAGTACGATTGAGTAAAAATAAACTCTCCAAAGGCCAGCAGCGCCGTGTGAAAGCAAACCACCAGCGTCGGCTGAAAACGTCTACGGAGAAGGCGGATTACGACGATAACCTGTTTGGCGAAACCGCCGAAGGGATTGTCATTAGCCGTTTTGGTATGCATGCCGACGTTGAAGCCGCCGACGGCGACGTCCACCGCTGCAACATCCGCCGTACTATCCGCTCGCTGGTTACCGGTGACCGGGTGGTCTGGCGTCCGGGTAAACCCGCCGCTGAAGGCGTTAACGTAAAAGGCATCGTTGAAGCGGTGCACGAGCGCACGTCGGTGCTGACCCGGCCCGATTTTTATGACGGGGTAAAACCCATCGCCGCTAATATCGATCAGATTATCATTGTCTCCGCTATTCTGCCGGAGCTGTCGCCTAACATCATCGACCGCTATCTTGTGGCCTGTGAAACGCTGGACGTCGAACCGCTCATCGTGCTCAACAAGATTGACCTGCTGGACGATGAAAGCCGGGCGTTTGTGGACGAGCAGATGGATATCTACCGTAAGATTGGCTATCGCGTGCTGATGGTCTCCAGTCACACCCAGGACGGATTGAAACCGCTGGAAGAGGCGCTGACCGATCGCATCAGCATCTTTGCAGGCCAGTCCGGCGTCGGCAAATCGAGCCTGCTGAACGCCCTGCTGGGGCTTCAGGAGGAGATCCTGACCAACGATGTCTCTGACAACTCGGGACTCGGCCAGCACACCACTACCGCAGCGCGGCTCTATCACTTCCCGCACGGCGGAGATGTGATCGACTCCCCTGGCGTGCGTGAATTTGGTCTCTGGCATCTGGAGCCGGAACAAATCACCCGCGGCTTTGTCGAATTTCACGACTATCTCGGCCACTGTAAGTACCGCGACTGCAAACACGCCAGCGATCCCGGCTGTGCGATCCGGGAGGCCGTTGACAGGGGTGAGATTGCTGAGATCCGGTTTGAAAATTATCACCGCATTCTGGAGAGCATGGCGCAGGTAAAAACGCGTAAAAGCTTTTCTGAATCCGACGACTGACAATTAAGCTGAGCATCGCTAAAATCGTCCCCTTTTTTAAGGGTCCGCCGCTGCGTTGCGGATCAGGAACGACCAAAAAACTAGCCTGGAGGCTACCTTGTTGGACTCATTTAAACTTTCGCTTCAATACATTCTGCCTAAACTGTGGCTCACTCGCCTCGCGGGCTGGGGCGCAAGCAAACGCGGGGGATGGCTGACTAAGCTGGTCATCGACCTGTTCGTCAAATACTACAAGGTCAACATGCAGGAGGCGCAGAAGCCGGATACCGCCAGCTATCGCACCTTTAATGACTTTTTCGTGCGCCCTCTGCGCGACGAAGTGCGACCGCTGAATACCGACCCCAGCGTGCTGGTGATGCCTGCCGACGGCGTAATCAGCCAGCTTGGCCGTATCGAAAACGACAAGCTGCTGCAGGCCAAAGGCCATCACTACAGCCTGGAAGCGCTGCTGGCCGGTAACTACCTGCTGGCAGACAAGTTCCGTGAGGGCAGCTTCGCGACCACCTATCTGTCGCCGCGCGACTATCACCGCGTGCACATGCCCTGCAATGGCATCCTGCGCGAGATGATCTACGTGCCGGGCGATCTCTTTTCGGTGAACCACCTCACCGCGCGCAACGTGCCGAACCTGTTTGCCCGTAACGAGCGCGTTATCTGCGTGTTCGACACCGAGTTTGGCCCAATGGCGCAGATTCTGGTAGGTGCGACCATCGTTGGCAGCATCGAAACCGTCTGGGCGGGCACTATCACGCCGCCGCGCGAAGGCATTATCAAACGCTGGACGTGGCCGGAAGGCGAAAGCGAAGGCGCAGTGGCACTGCTGAAGGGCCAGGAGATGGGTCGCTTTAAGCTCGGCTCCACGGTGATCAACCTCTTTGCACCGGGCGGCGTGGCGCTGGCGGAGCAGTTAGAGAGCCTGTCGGTGACCAAAATCGGCGAGCCGCTGGCCTACTCCACCGAGGCCGTTGCGCCGGACGTCACCCCGACCCCGCTGTCGCAGGAAGAGATTGACGCCGAGCACGACGCCAGCCCGCTGGTAGACGACAACAAAGATCCGGTCTGATTCAACCAAGGTTCAATTTTACAAAGGTATAGCAACGTGCGCCTGATTATCGCATTTCTGATGGCCTGGTGCCTCAGCGCGGGGGCGTACGCTGCGACGATCCCCGACGCCAAACAGATCGCCCAGGAGCTGGAGCAGGCCAAAGCGGCCACTGCCTCGCCAGAGCAGGCGGAGACCGTCGAGGCGCTCCAGTCCGCGCTTAACGCGCTTGAGGAGCGTAGCGGCTCCCTCGAGCGCGCCAAACAGTATCAGCAGGTCATCGACGACTTCCCCAAACTCTCCCAGACGCTGCGTAGCCAGTTCAGTAGCCTGCGCGACGAGCCAAAAGCCGTTCCGGCGGGTATCTCCACCGATGCGCTGAACCAGGAGATCCTTCAGGTCAGCAGCCAGCTGCTGGAAAAAACGCGCCTTGCCCAGCAGGAGCAGGAGCGCGCCCGTGAGATCAACGACTCCCTAAGCCAGCTTCCGCAGCAGCAGACCGACGCCCGTCGCCAGCTGAGTGAGGTAGAGCGCCGCATCGGCACCCAGAGCGGCACAACCGCGCTGGCCCAGGCGCAGACTTTGAGCGCGCAAGCGACCTCCGCCAGGCTGAAAGCGCAGGTTGACGAGCTGGAGCTGGCCCAGCTGTCGGCGAACAACCGTCAGGAGCTGGCGCGGATGCGCTCCGAGCTGGCCCAGCGGCAGGCCCAGCAGTTGGACACTTATTTACAGGCGCTGCGTAACCATCTCAACAGCCAACGTCAGCGCGAAGCCGAGCAGGCGCTGGAGAGCACCGAGCTGCTGGCAGAGAACAGCGCCAACCTGCCCGTGGGCATCGTTGACCAGTTCAAAATCAACCGCGAGCTATCCCAGGCGCTTAACCAGCAGGCCCAGCGGATGGATCTGGTTGCCTCCCAGCAGCGGCAGGCGACCGGCCAGACGCTGCAGGTACGCCAGGCCCTGAATACGCTGCGCGAGCAGTCCCAGTGGCTGGGGGTTTCCAACATGCTCGGCGACGCGCTGCGCGCCCAGGTAGCCCGGCTGCCGGAGATGCCGAAACCGCAGCAGCTGGATACCGAGATGGCCCAGCTGCGGGTGCACCGCATGCACTATGAGGATCTGCTTAACAAGCAGCCCCAGCTGCGCCAGATCCGCCAGGCGGACGGGCAGCCGCTGACCGCCGAGCAGAGCCGCATTCTGGAGGCGCAGCTGCGCACCCAGCGCGAGCTGCTCACCTCTCTGCTACAGGGGGGTGACACGCTGATCCTCGAGCTGACCAAGCTGAAGGTCTCTAACAGCCAGCTTGAGGATGCGCTGAAAGAGGTCAACGAGGCCACCCACCGCTATCTCTTCTGGACCGCCGACGTCAGCCCGATGACGCTCAGCTGGCCAATTGAGATTGTGCAGGATCTGCGGCGGCTCATCTCGCTGGATACCGTTAACCAGCTCGGCAAGGCAACAATGATGATGCTAACCAGCAAGGAGACGCTGCTGCCGCTGTTTGCCGCGCTGATCCTGGTGGGCTTCAGCGTCTACTCCCGCAAGCACTTCACCCGCTTCCTGGAGCGCTCCAGCGCGAAGGTGGGCAAGGTGACCCAGGATCACTTCTGGCTCACGCTGCGTACCGTGTTCTGGTCGATCCTCGTGGCCTCGCCGCTGCCGGTGCTGTGGGCGACGCTCGGCTACGGCCTGCGATCCGCGTGGCCTTACCCGCTGGCCGTAGCGATCGGCGACGGCGTTACCGCCACCGTGCCGCTGCTGTGGGTGGTGATGATCTGCGCCACCTTTGCCCGCCCTACCGGTCTGTTTGTTATCCACTTTGGCTGGCCGCGCAGCCGTGTCGCTCGCGGGCTGCGCTCCTATCTGATGAGCATTGGCCTGATCGTGCCGCTGATTATGGCGCTGATCATGTTTGATAATCTTAGCGATCGGGAGTTCTCCGGCTCCCTTGGCCGCCTCTGCTTTATGCTGATCTGCGGCGCGCTGGCGGTGGTGACGCTGAGCCTGAAGCGCGCCGGGATCCCGCTCTACGTCGATAAGACCGGCAGCGGCGACAACATGGTTAACCGCATGCTGTGGAACCTGCTGCTGAGCGCCCCGCTGGCGGCGATGCTGGCGGCAGCCGTCGGCTATCTGGCAACCGCCCAGGCGCTGCTGGCCCGTCTGGAGACCTCGGTAGCAATCTGGTTCCTGCTGCTGGTGGTGTATCACATCATCCGCCGCTGGATGCTGATCCAGCGCCGCCGCCTGGCCTTTGACCGTGCAAGACACCGCCGGGCAGAAATTCTGGCCCAGCGCGCCCGTGGTGAAGAGGAGCAGGCCCACTCAACCAGCACGGAAGGTGCGGTAGAGGTAGACGAGAGCGAGCTGGATCTCGATGCCATCAGCGCCCAGTCGCTGCGGCTGGTACGCTCGATTTTGATGCTTATCGCCCTGCTGTCGGTCATTGTGCTGTGGTCAGAGATCCACTCTGCGTTTGGCTTCCTGGAGAATATCTCCTTGTGGGATGCTACCTCGACGGTGCAGGGGGTAGAGAGCCTGGAGCCGATCACCCTCGGTGCGGTACTGATCGCTATCCTGGTGTTTATCATCACCACCCAGCTGGTGCGCCACCTGCCAGCCCTGCTGGAGCTGGCGCTGCTTCAGCACCTCGACCTGACGCCGGGGACAGGTTACGCCATCACCACCATCACCAAGTACCTGCTGATGCTGTTCGGTGGGCTGGTGGGCTTCTCGATGATTGGTATTGAGTGGTCAAAGCTGCAGTGGCTGGTAGCGGCTCTCGGTGTGGGATTAGGCTTTGGTTTACAGGAGATCTTCGCCAACTTTATCTCTGGCCTGATCATCCTGTTTGAGAAGCCGATCCGTATTGGCGATACCGTGACCATTCGCGATCTCACCGGTAGCGTAACGAAGATCAATACCCGCGCGACCACCATCAGCGACTGGGACCGCAAAGAGATCATCGTGCCGAACAAGGCGTTTATTACCGAGCAGTTTATCAACTGGTCGCTGTCGGATTCGGTAACGCGTGTGGTGCTGACCGTTCCCGCGCCCTCCGATGCCAACAGCGAAGAGGTCACGCAGCTGCTCTATACTGCCGCCGAGCGCTGTACGCTGGTGATCGATAACCCGCCGCCGGAGGTCTTCCTGGTGGATCTGCAGCAGGGTATCCAGCTCTTTGAGCTGCGTATCTACGCCGCCGAGATGGGCCACCGGATGCCGCTGCGCCACGAGATCCACCAGCTGATCCTGCAGGGCTTCCGCGAGCACGGTATCGACCTACCGTTCCCACCGTTCCAGATGCGTCTGGAGTCGCTCGACGGCAAACGTACCGCCAGAACGCTAAGCTCTGCCGGACGCAGCCAGCGTCCGTCGGGCAGCCTGTAGTTAAAAATGGCTGATAACAACGCCGCAGCGTAACCGCTGCGGCGTTTTTTTTAGCGGGGTGACAACCCACCCACGCGGCTGATGCGCCGTTGGTAGCGCTCATAAAGCCCCAGCGCCAGCAGCGAGAAGAAGATCGGCCCGCCCGCCATCCACAGGGCGCTGCTCAAATCCCCTTTTTCAATCACCGGCTCAATGACCGTAAAGATATTGGCGAAGGTCACCAGCAGCACAACTATGGCGGTCATAACCAGCGTCGTTCCGCGGGATTTGAAAATCACAAAGGGTCGATGCAGATCCGCTTTGGCCTTAAAGAAGGGAAACGCCAGCGCCAGGAAGAGGTACGGCAGCGTCATGGAGACGTTCGCCATCAGCGTTACTTTGTTATAAAATGCCGATGCCGTACCACCGCCAAACGAGACCAGCAGAATGATCAGGCTCACCAGCAGGCACTGGAGCCACATTGAGGTCTCGGGCATGCCGCTCTTATTTAAACGCGTCATCGGCACGGGCCACATCTCTTTTGGCGTCCCCTGAATAATCGCCTTCAGCGGGGAGTAGATCAGCGTAAAGAACGCCCCGGTATAGGCGAGGAACATCGACAGACCGGTTATTCTGGCAAACCAGACCCCGGTCAGGCTGGCCGCTTCAGGCGACAGATGCAGCGCGTTGCCCAGCGTTGCGCCCAGGCTCTCCATCAGCACGTAGGTAATGTTACCCAGGTTGGTCGAATCGGTGCTCAACACCTGCTGCCAGTTAGTGCTGACGCCCCACAGAATAATGGCCAGCGAATAGCCGACGGAGATAACAATCGCAGCAAAGATGATCCCTTTGGCAAAGTTTTTTTCCGGGTTTTCGGTCTTATCCACCAGGCCCCCTACCGCCTCAATACCGCCGTAGGCAAACAGGGCAAACACCATAAACGACAGCATCGAGAGATCGGAGTGGTATCCCGGGTTAGGCGAAGCTGTGAAGTTGATCGCCTCGGCAAAATGCCCGCCGTTGAGCAGTAGAATAGCGATGCTGGCGAGCAGCAGGACCAGGTTAAGACACATCACGGCAATCCCGCCAACGGCGGTCACTTTGGCGATCTTATTAATGCCTTTCGCCGCGACAAAGGTGACCACTATCATCCAGACAACGGCCAGAATGCCCACCACCTGCGTGGGTTGCAGACCCGCAACGTGCCAGCGCTGGGTCATATCCGCACCTACGACAAAGGTAGAGAAGGGAACCCACACCTTCGCAGCGGTACTTACCATCCAGATGACGTACGATGAGAACCACATAAAGGTACCGATAAACGCATAGCGTGGCCCCACACTGTTCTCCATCCATGAGTAGATCCCCCCCTCCTCCTTACGGTAGGCGGCCCCCATCTCAGCCATCATCAAGGCAAAGGGAATGAAGAAGAACAGAGCCGCAAAAATGTACCAGGGCGTGGCGCTGTGCCCCATCAGGTAGAATGCGCTGGCGCTGTTGGCGAAGCCAAAAACCGACGTGAATATCATCAGAACAAGCCCTATCAGGCTCATCTTTTTGAGAGTGTCGCTCATAAATCCATCCATGTTTTTTGGTGAAAGAGAGAGTAAAAAAATTACCCAAACGAACGGCTGGATAGTAACAAAGCGGCAGGTTTAAATTGTGATATCAGGAATGAAAGCAAAATATGAAATGGGCAATTAGCACAAAAAGTAATATTTTATTTTGCACTGTTTCTGCACTACGGTAGGCCGGGCAAGCAGAGCGCTGCCCGGCAGCTACAATCAGGCGCGATTGACCGAGAAGGCCAGCACCTCGGCCAGGGTCTCGGTGCCCAGCGCCAGCATGACCAGGCGATCGACCCCCAGCGCCACCCCGGAGCAGTCCGGCAGGCCCGCCTCCAGCGCACCCAGCAGGTTGTGGTCGATAGGCTGCTGTTCGAGGCCCATCGCCGCACGCTTGCGGTTATCCTGCTCAAAGCGCTGCTGCTGTTCGCGGGCATCGGTCAGCTCATGGAAACCGTTCGCCAGCTCCATGCCTTTGAAGTAGACCTCAAAGCGCTCTGCCACGCGGTGATCTTCGGTGCTGATCTGCGCCAGCGCCGCCTGGCTTGCCGGGAAGTGATAGACAAACGCCGGGCGATCTTTGCCAATGTGTGGCTCCACGCCCATGGTAAAGAGCAGCTGTAGCAGCGTATCCCGGTCCTCTTCCCGATCGGCGATATTGCTGAGATCCAGCTTTGCCGCCACGTCACGCAGCTGCTGCTTATCGGCCGAGAGCGGGTCGATTTCAAGATGACGCTGGAATGCCTGCTGGTAGGAGAGCGACTCCGCCGCCGGGCAGTCCAGCACCTGTTGCAGCAGATCGTCCACCTCGTTCATCAGCCGGTACATATCGTAGTGCGGACGATACCATTCCAGCATGGTGAACTCGGGATTGTGATGGCGGCCCATCTCTTCATTACGGAAGCTGCGGCATAGCTGGAACACCGGCCCGCAGCCCGCGGCCAGCAGGCGCTTCATATGGTACTCCGGGCTGGTCATCAGATAGAGATCCAGTCCCTGGGAGTGGCCTGGGCCAACAAAACGGGTTTTAAACGGGAACAGATGAACATCCGTTACCGTCGCCTGGCTCATGCAGGGCGTCTCCACCTCCAGCACGCCGCGATCGGTAAAGAAACGGCGTATCTCGGCCATTATTGCTGCGCGTTTCAGCAGGTTAGGTATAGATGCGCTCGGCCGCCAGGCTGCCGTTTCACTCATGGTACGTTCTCCGATGTCAGACAAGGGCACGAAGTCTACTCGACGGGCGTCCCTGAGACAAATTCTGTGCGGCAAATTTACGCAATCAGAACCCTTTTTCGTGACGGAACAGAACAAAAAACGGCCGCAAAGATCGGCCAAAAAATCGAACACGTCAAATTTCCCTCTGATCCCTGAGGTTATACTGGCGTACCCATAAAGGAGCAGTGGAACTGTTTACAGCCAATCTGGAGGAATGTCGTGCACACTTTTCAAGCCGATCTCGTCGTCATAGGCGCTGGCGGCGCGGGTTTACGCGCTGCCATCGCGGCCGCCCAGGCGGATCCCCATGCGAAAATCGCCCTCGTCTCAAAAGTCTACCCCATGCGCAGCCACACCGTGGCGGCTGAGGGCGGCTCCGCTGCCGTCGCACAGGATCACGACAGCTTTGAGTACCATTTTCACGACACCGTAGCCGGCGGCGACTGGCTATGCGAGCAGGATGTCGTTGACTACTTTGTCCGCCAGTGCCCGACGGAGATGACCCAGCTTGAGCTGTGGGGCTGCCCGTGGAGCCGCCGCCCGGACGGCAGCGTCAACGTACGCCGCTTCGGTGGCATGAAGATCGAACGCACCTGGTTTGCTGCTGATAAGACCGGCTTCCACATGCTCCATACCCTCTTCCAGGCCTCTCTCCAGTTCCCGCAGATCCAGCGCTTCGATGAGCACTTTGTGCTGGATCTCCTCGTGGATGACGGGCAGGTTCGCGGCCTGATTGCCATGAATATGATGGAAGGCACCCTGATGCAGATCCGCGCCAACGCGGTGGTGATGGCAACCGGCGGTGCGGGGCGCGTCTATCGCTACAACACCAACGGCGGCATCGTCACCGGCGACGGCATGGGGATGGCGCTGGCTCACGGCGTGCCGCTGCGCGATATGGAGTTCGTGCAGTACCACCCTACCGGCCTGCCCGGCTCCGGCATTCTGATGACGGAGGGCTGCCGCGGCGAAGGCGGCATTCTGGTCAACAAAAACGGCTACCGCTATCTACAGGACTACGGCATGGGGCCGGAAACGCCACTGGGCGAACCGAAAAATAAATATATGGAGCTGGGTCCGCGCGACAGGGTCTCCCAGGCCTTCTGGCACGAGTGGCGTAAGGGCAACACCATCCCTACGCCGCGTGGCGACGTGGTCTATCTCGATCTACGCCACCTCGGCGAAAAGAAAATTCTCGAACGGCTGCCGTTTATCTGTGAGCTGGCAAAAGCCTACGTCGGCGTCGATCCGGTCAAGGAGCCTATCCCGGTCCGTCCAACTGCCCACTACACCATGGGCGGTATTGAGACCGACAGCCAGTGTGAGACCCGCATTAAGGGACTGTTTGCCGTGGGCGAGTGCTCCTCGGTCGGCTTGCACGGCGCTAACCGTCTTGGCTCAAACTCGCTGGCGGAGCTGGTCGTCTTTGGCCGCCTGGCTGGCGAGCGTGCTATCACCCATTCGCACACCGTGGGCACGGCTGCCGATAGCGCCCTGACCGCTCAGGCGGTTGACGTAGAGCAGCGCTTGAAAGCGCTGGTTAACCAGCAGGGCAACGAGAGCTGGGCAAAGATCCGCGATGAGATGGGTCTGTCGATGGAGGAGGGCTGCGGCATCTACCGTACCCCGGAGCTGATGCAAAAAACCGTTGATAAGCTGGCAGAGCTGCAGGAGCGCTTTAAGCGCGTGCGGATCACCGATACCTCCAGCGTCTTTAATACTGACTTGCTCTACACCATTGAGCTGGGGCACGGTCTGAACGTCGCCGAGTGTATGGCCCACTCCGCGCTGGCTCGCAAGGAGTCGCGCGGGGCGCATCAGCGGCTGGACGAAGGCTGCACCGAGCGTGACGACGTCAACTTCCTGAAACATACCCTCGCCTTCCGCGATGCGGACGGCACAACGCGCCTTGACTACAGCGCTGTCAACATCACTACGCTGCCACCGGCGAAACGCGTCTACGGCGGGGAAGCGGAAGCCGCCGAGAACAAGGAGAAGGCGAATGGCTGAGATGAAAAACCTTAACGTTGAGGTGGTGCGCTATAACCCGGAGGTCGATTCCGCCCCGCACAGCGTTGTTTATGCGGTGCCCTACGACGAGCAGACCTCGCTGTTGGATGCGCTGGGCTACATCAAAGATAACCTTGCCCCCGACCTGAGCTACCGCTGGTCCTGCCGCATGGCTATCTGCGGCTCCTGCGGCATGATGGTAAACAACGTGCCAAAGCTGGCCTGTAAAACCTTCTTGCGTGATTACGTGAAGGGCATCAAGGTGGCGGCGCTGGGTAACTTTCCGATTGAGCGCGATCTGGTTGTGGATATGACCCACTTTATCGAGAGCCTGGAGGCCATCAAGCCCTACATCATCGGCAATCCTCGTACGCCGGAGCAAGGGCCTAACCGCCAGACGCCGGCGCAGATGGCGAAGTATCATCAGTTCTCTGGGTGCATCAACTGCGGATTGTGCTACGCCGCCTGTCCGCAGTTTGGCCTGAACCCGGAGTTTATCGGTCCGGCGGCCATTACCCTGGCCCATCGCTATAACGAAGACAGCCGCGACCATGGCAAGCGGGAACGTATGGCACAGCTCAACGGCGAAAATGGCGTCTGGAGCTGCACCTTTGTCGGTTACTGCTCTGAAGTCTGTCCGAAGCATGTCGATCCGGCGGCGGCCATTCAGCAGGGCAAGGTAGAGAGTTCAAAAGACTTTCTGATCGCCACCCTGAAACCACGCTAAGGAGCATACGATGACAACGAAACGTAAACCCTGGGTGCAGCCGATGCCGTCAGGCTGGTGGAAAAGCCTGCCCTTCTACCGCTTCTATATGCTGCGGGAAGGCACCTCCGTGCCTACGGTCTGGTTCAGCATCGTGCTGATCTATGGTCTGTTTGCGCTGAAGCACGGTCCTGAGTCATGGGTGGCATTTGTCGGCTTTTTGCAAAACCCGGTGGTGATTATCCTGAATCTGCTGACCCTGGCAGCCGCGCTGCTGCACACCAAAACCTGGTTTGAGCTGGCTCCGAAAGCCGCCACCGTCATCGTAAAAGGTGAGAAGCTAGGGTCGCAGCCGGTCATCAGGGCGCTGTGGGCCGTCACGGCACTGGTCAGCGTAGTGATCCTATTTATTGCACTCTTCTGGTAAGGAGGCCACATGATTAATCCAAACCCAAAACGCGCTGACGAACCGCTATTCTGGGGGCTATTTGGCGCAGGCGGCATGTGGGGGGCGGTCGTCGCCCCGGTCATCGTGCTGCTGGTTGGCATTCTGCTGCCGCTCGGGCTCTATCCGGGGGAAGCGCTGGACTACGATCGCCTGCTGGTTTTTGCCCAGAGTATCGTTGGCCGGGCGTTTATCTTTCTGATGATTGTCCTGCCGCTGTGGTGCGGCCTGCATCGTATCCACCACGGTATGCACGATCTTAAAATTCATGTACCCCATGGCAAATGGGTTTTTTATGGCCTGGCGGCCATTCTGAGCATCGTCACGCTGATCGGCGTTATTACGCTTTAACGCCGCGGATGCCCGGCGCAACGCTGTCGGGCATCGCATTACGCAAATATCTCCCGATGCAAAATACATTTTCTTGAGCCAGGTTCTACACTTAGCAAAAAAAGCCTGTAAGGAAAATACTATGCGTCTGCTACCCGTTGTTGCCGCCGTTGCCGCTGCGTTTGTAGTGGTATCCTGTAGCTCCCCTACTCCTCCCTCTGGCGTAACGGTTGTCGAGCATTTCGATGCCAAACGCTATATCGGTACCTGGTATGAAATTGCCCGGTTCGACCATCGCTTTGAGCGTGGGTTGAATAACGTTACCGCTACCTATACGCTGCGCGATGATGGCGGCCTGAACGTGATCAATAAGGGCTATAACCCTTCGAGAGGAATGTGGCAGTCCACCGATGGCAAGGCCTATTTTACCGGCAGTCCGGATCGGGCCGCGCTGAAGGTCTCCTTCTTCGGTCCCTTCTACGGCGGCTATAACGTGATTGCACTGGATAAAGATTACCAGCATGCACTGGTCTGTGGCCCGAACCGGAACTATCTATGGATCCTGTCGCGCACCCGTACTATCCCTGACAAAGTGAAACAGCAGCTGCTTGATACCGCCACCCGCCAGGGATTTGCCGTTGAGAAACTGATTTGGGTCGCGCAGAACCGCTAGTGGGTACTGAGCTTCAGACCAATAATCCCGGCAACGATCAGGACCAGGCTAACGATCCGCGCCGGGCTGGCTGACTCACCCAGCAGCAAAATACCTGCCGTTGCCGCTCCCACCGCACCGATACCCGTCCAGATGGCATAGGCCGTACCCACGGGCAGGGTTTTCATTGCCCATGACAGCATCATGATGCTGACAATCATTGCGCTAACGGTAATCAGGCTAGGGATGAGACGGGTAAAACCGTGGGTGTACTTCAGGCCAATAGCCCAGACAACTTCAAGCAGACCAGCGATAAACAGAATAGACCAGGACATAACAGGCTCCCGACTGTGGGGCCGTCCCCGTTGAAAGATGGCGTTTGTGGGTCGTCCCGCAAGGCCAGGTTGAATAAGGAATTGTCGCCTGGGGTAAGTTGTTTTTCAACTTTTTAATAAAACGCCCGTTTTCGCCCTTTAAAGCAAGAAATAGATGCAGTTAGCAACGTAGTTCCCGCATTTACCCGGCAGGACTCCCCCCTATGATAGTGTGCTTTCTGCTAGCAGCAAGCCGTCACCCCTATCCTGACTGCGAATAAAGACATGCTGAAAATTCTTTTGATTGACCGTTGTTATTTCACCCGTTCCGGGCTGGAGATATGGCTCAATCAAGCTGGTTTATTTTCCACCCCCGTTGTCGTTACCGGACTCAATAACCTGATGCTGGCAAAAGAGCATGCCATGCAGTGGCAACCGGATCTGGTTATTGCCGATCTCTACGGTTTTTCTGGCGATCTGCACCATGTTCAACAGCTTTCATCGCTGCTGACCGCCTGCAGCGAACATAGTAAACTTATTTTATTACCGTCCGGCCATAACGCTGAGATGGAGAGTTACTGCCAGCAGTTTCCGGTCGCTGCCCGATTGGCAAAATCCAGCGCGTTAGATGAGCTTGCCCGGATGATTAATACCGCACTGCTTACCCGCCCTGTCTATGCCGAGCCGCAGAACGCTGCGCCGCTGCTTACGCGTCAGGAGGAGAAGGTGCTGTCGCTGTGGATGGAGGGAACTAACAACCACTCTATTGCTCACCGTCTCGGGATCAACGGCAAAACAGTGTATACCTACAAGCGTAATATTCGCATGAAGCTGGGGATGTGTAATCGCTTTACGCCGTTCCTGTCGCTGCCGGAAGGGGTGGGTTAACGGTACGGCGAGCGGCCGTACCGTCTCTGATTACTGCTGAGCTTTGGTTGCCGCACCGGAGATAGCGCTACCGCCGCTAGAGATATCTTCACCGACGCCACGGGTGGTGTTACAGGCGGTCAGTGCTGAAGAAAGTACCAGTACAGAAAAGATCGCTGCAATTGTTTTCTTAACCATAATATCTTCCTTTATAGCCAAAGTTATTTGTGTATAGCTACTTAAGCATAGACAAAATCTCGGGAAATGACGGGAGACGATGATTTTTTAAGAAAATTCGAGCGGGGAAGAGGAACTGGAGCAGTAAAAAGCATCGGCGCAGCGGGAGCCACGCCGATTCGCTTATCGCATAAATTACTTCACGCGAGAAACGTATTCGCCAGAGCGGGTGTCAACTTTGATCACTTCGCCAATCTGAACGAACAGCGGAACCTTAACTACCGCACCGGTAGAGAGGGTAGCCGGTTTACCACCGGTACCTGCGGTATCACCCTTCAGGCCTGGATCGGTTTCAATGATTTCCAGCTCTACGAAGTTCGGCGGGGTGACAGCGATAGGCTGGCCGTTCCACAGGGTCACGATGCACTCAGCCTGATCCAGCAGCCATTTAGCGTTTTCGCCAACCGCTTTCTCGTCGGCAGCCAGCTGCTCGAAGGTCTGGTTGTTCATGAAGTGGTAGAACTCACCGTCGTTGTAGAGGTAAGTCAGGTTCATATCTACAACGTCTGCGCCTTCAGCGGAGTCGGTAGATTTGAAAGTTTTCTCAACGCGGGTGCCGGTCAGCAGACGGCGCAGCTTAACGCGGGCGAAAGCCTGGCCTTTACCCGGTTTAACGAATTCACTGGCTTCAACCGCATACGGTTCGCCATCCATCATGATTTTAAGACCAGCACGAAAATCGTTGCTATAGTAAGTCGCCATAAGGCCCTCTGAAATTGATAACTGGTAGCTAAGCCACAAAATGGCGCATATTGTAACCCTAAATACCCCATCCAGAGAAGATTGGTTAGTACAACTTGCCGATGTAATTACCGATCCGGATGAACTACTGCGTCTGTTAAATGTAGACGCCGATGAAAATCTGCTCGCAGGAAGGGCGGCGAAACGCCTGTTTGCCTTGCGCGTGCCCCGGGCGTTTGTCGCGCGGATGACGCAGGGAAACCCAGACGATCCGCTATTAAGACAGGTACTTACCTCGCAGGAGGAGTTTGTTGCCGCCCCCGGATTCAGCACCGATCCGCTTGATGAGCAGCATAGCGTTGTCCCTGGACTGCTGCATAAATACCGTAACCGCGCCCTGCTGCTGGTAAAGGGCGGCTGTGCGGTAAACTGTCGCTACTGCTTCCGTCGCCACTTCCCCTACGCCGATAATCAAGGCAACAAGCGCAACTGGCAGGCAGCGCTGGACTATATCTCCGCGCATCCTGAGCTGGATGAGATCATCTTCTCCGGCGGCGATCCGCTGATGGCAAAGGATCATGAGCTGGACTGGCTGCTGACCCAGCTGGAAGCCATTCCGCACGTGAAGCGCCTGCGCATCCATAGCCGACTGCCCATTGTGATCCCGGCGCGTATCACCGATGCGCTGGCGTCACGCTTTGCCCGCTCGTCGTTGCAAATCCTGCTGGTTAACCACATTAACCACGCCCAGGAGATCGACACGACGTTTCGTCAGGCGATGGCGACGCTGCGCGCTGCGGGCGTGACGCTGCTTAACCAGAGTGTGCTGCTGCGCGGCGTTAACGATAACGCCCAGACGCTGGCGGATCTCAGCAATGCGCTGTTTGATGCGGGCGTGATGCCGTACTACCTGCACGTACTGGATAAGGTTCAGGGCGCAGCGCACTTTATGGTGACGGATGATGAAGCTCGCCAGATTATGCGCGAGCTGTTGACGCTGGTATCAGGCTATATGGTGCCGCGACTGGCGCGGGAGATTGGCGGCGAGCCGAGCAAGACGCCGCTGGATCTGCAGCTCAGGCAGAGCTAGCTCCCGTAGGCCGGGCAAACGCAGTGCCGCCCGGCGTTGCAGCGTCAGCTTAGTTCGGGCACTTATAGACCTGACCGTTCATTTCGCTGGCGGTCGGAACAAAGCTCGACATAAAGCCCTGGGTAGGACTGGTGACGCTGTAGAGGACGTTGCCGCCCATCTCGGCAGCGCGGTTACGCAGCGATATGGCCGCGCCGCGCATGGAGCCACCCTCTTCGCCGTGCTGACCGGAGAGCCAGTTGCTCTGCTTGTCCGTGGCGGTGCCAATATAGTGGCACTCCGCGCCCGGCTTATCTTCCACGAAGCGAACGCTCTGTCCGCCTGCGGTTAAGGTGTTGCTGGAACTACAGCCTGCCAGCAGCAGTGCCGCACCTACGATCCCTGCAGAAACTTTTATGCGCATTTTCTTCCTCGTTCTTATCAGCTGGACACAACCTGTCCGTGTCTAAACCTTATACTAAAAAGATGACCAAAAGAAAAACCCCCGGACATTTCTGCCCGGGGGTTTCTCTTTATGACGGATGCCCGCCCAAATCATGCTGGGCAGGAGGGGGCATTACATCATGCCGCCCATTCCACCCATGCCGCCCATACCACCAGCGCCGCCTAAGTCAGGTGCGTCAGCTTTCGGCAGGTCGGTCACCATGCACTCGGTGGTGATCATCAGACCGGCTACGGAGGCCGCGTACTGCAGAGCAGAACGGGTCACTTTAGTCGGATCCAGGATACCCATGTCGATCATGTTGCCGTACTCTTCAGTCGCTGCGTTGTAACCGTAGTTACCGTCGCCCGCTTTCACGGTGTTGGCAACAACAGACGGCTCTTCACCGCAGTTCAGCACGATCTGACGCAGCGGTGCTTCCATTGCGCGCAGCGCAACTTTGATACCGACGTTCTGGTCTTCGTTCTGACCACGCAGCTCGCTCAGTTTGCTTGCTACGCGGATCAGCGCCACGCCACCACCGGCAACCACACCTTCTTCTACCGCAGCACGGGTTGCGTGCAGGGCATCTTCAACGCGGGCTTTCTTCTCTTTCATTTCAACTTCGGTAGCAGCACCGACTTTGATTACCGCTACGCCGCCTGCCAGTTTCGCTACGCGCTCCTGCAGTTTTTCACGATCATAATCGGAGGTAACCTCTTCGATCTGCTGACGGATCTGAGAAACACGGCCCTGAATCGCCGCTTCTTCGCCCACGCCATCGATGATGGTGGTGGTGTCTTTGTTGATCACAACGCGTTTTGCCTGACCCAGGTCTTCCAGGGTTGCTTTTTCCAGCTCCATACCGATCTCTTCAGAAATGACGGTACCGCCAGTCAGGATAGCGATATCCTGCAGCATAGCTTTACGACGATCGCCGAAGCCCGGTGCTTTCACCGCAGCGACTTTAACGATACCGCGCATGGTGTTCACCACCAGGGTTGCCAGCGCTTCGCCTTCAACGTCTTCAGCAACGATCAGCAGCGGTTTACCTGCTTTAGCAACGGCTTCCAGCACCGGCAGCATTTCGCGGATGTTGGAGATTTTTTTGTCAGCCAGCAGGATGAACGGGCTTTCCAGTTCGATAGAACCCGTTTCCGGCTTGTTGATGAAGTAAGGGGAGAGGTAGCCACGGTCAAACTGCATACCTTCTACCACGTCCAGCTCGTCCTGCAGACCGGTGCCCTCTTCAACGGTGATCACGCCCTCTTTGCCCACTTTTTCCATCGCCTGCGCGATCAGAGTACCGACGGTTTCGTCGGAGTTAGCAGAGATGGTGCCTACCTGAGCAATAGCACGGGAGTCAGAGCACGGTACGGAGAGGGTTTTCAGCTCTTCAACGGCGGCGATAACGGCTTTATCGATACCGCGTTTCAGATCCATCGGGTTCATGCCCGCAGCAACGGCTTTCAGGCCTTCGGTGATGATGGACTGAGCCAGCACGGTTGCAGTGGTGGTACCGTCGCCCGCAGCGTCGTTCGCTTTCGAGGCCACTTCTTTCACCATCTGCGCACCCATGTTTTCGAACTTGTCTTCTAGCTCGATTTCACGCGCAACGGAAACACCATCTTTAGTAATGGTCGGTGCACCGAAAGATTTATCCAGTACTACGTTACGGCCTTTCGGGCCCAGGGTCACTTTCACTGCATCTGCCAGCACGTTTACGCCGCGCAGCATTTTCACACGGGCGTCGTTACCGAATTTTACGTCTTTAGCTGCCATTTTCTCTTTCCCTTAAATTCGTATGGTTCAGGTCGCGCGTGGATTACGCTTCAACAATTGCCAGAATGTCGGATTCGGACATGATCAGCACTTCCTGATCGTCGATTTTCTCAGCTTTCACGCCGTAGCCATCGTTGAAAATAACGATGTCGCCGACTTTAACGTCCAGCGGCTGCACGGATCCGTTTTCGAGGATGCGGCCTTTACCGACAGCGATGATCTCGCCACGAGTAGATTTACCAGCAGCACTACCGGTCAGAACGATGCCGCCAGCTGATTTAGACTCAACTTCTTTACGCTTGACGATGACACGGTCATGTAGTGGACGAATACTCATTGATAGCTCTCCTTTGAGAAAGTCAGTATCGGTTATGGATGACGCCGGTTCCTTTTCGCTTCCCGGCTGGTGACGAGAGAGATGGGGATGGGGCTTTCACCCTTCAAGGGGCCAACGAAAAAAAATTTGTGAAAGTGTTACCATCATCGCTCTTTGGACAGGGGCAGGATAATAATAGATGAGTGGCTTAAAACAGGAGCTGGGCCTGGCTCAGGGCGTGGGGCTGTTATCGACCTCACTGTTAGGTACGGGCGTATTTGCCGTGCCTGCGCTGGCAGCGCTAGTGGCGGGTAATAACAGCCTGTGGGCGTGGCCGGTATTAATTGTGCTGGTTTTCCCCGTTGCCATTGTGTTCGCCCTGCTCGGGCGGCACTTTCCCAGTGCGGGCGGCGTGGCCCATTTTGTCGGCATGGCGTTTGGTCCGCGTCTGGAGCGCGTGACCGGCTGGCTGTTTCTGTCGGTGATCCCGGTGGGGCTGCCTGCCGCGCTGCATATCGCTGCGGGCTTCTGGCAGGCGCTGTTTGGCTGGCACGGCCCAATGCTGCTGATGGCGGAGCTGGGCACGCTGCTGCTGGTATGGGCGGTAGGAACCCGGGGAGCCAGCTCCAGCGCCAACCTGCAAACTCTGGTCGCCGGGCTGATCGTGGCGCTGATCGCCGCCGTCTGGTGGTATGGCGATCTTACCGTAAAGGAGATCCCCTTCCCTGCCCCACTGGACGTTGAGGCTTCCGGGCTGTTTGCCGCCCTGTCGGTGATGTTCTGGTGCTTCGTCGGCCTTGAGGCCTTTGCTCATTTAGCGTCGGAGTTTAAGCGTCCGGAGCGGGATTTCCCCCGCGCACTGATGATTGGTCTGCTGCTGGCCGGCTTCGTCTACTGGGCCTGCACGGTGATTGTGCTGCATTTTGACGCTTACGGCGCCGATCGTGCTGCCGGGCATCGTGGTACAGCTGTTTGGTGAGAAGGCGCTGTGGGTGGCCTGCGTGATCGGCTATCTGGCCTGCTTCGCCAGCCTTAACATCTACATTCAGAGCTTCGCCCGTCTGGTCTGGTCCCAGGCGATGTACAACCCGCAGGGTCGCCTGGCACAGCTCTCAAAACGTCAGATCCCCTTTAATGCCCTGAATGCGGTGCTGATCTGCTGCGTCATCAGCACGCTGGTTATCTATGCGCTGGAGATCAACCTCGACGCACTGATTATCTACGCCAACGGCATTTTCATTATGATCTATCTGCTGTGCATGCTGGCAGGGTGTCGTTTATTGAAGGGGCGCTATCGGGCACTGGCGGCGGTGGGCGGCCTGCTCTGTCTGCTGCTGCTGGCGATGGTAGGCTGGAAGAGCCTCTATGCCATTATTATGCTGGCGGCGCTGTGGTGGTTTTTACCCAAACGCGCCATCGTGCACTAAAAAAGGCCGGGTAGCGCTGCGCTTACCCGGCCCGGAATTATTTATCGTCTTTATGATCGATCCGGTCGCGCTGGTCGTCCTTGCGCTGGTACTCGCCGTCAAAGGTCTGGCCGCCCTGGGTGCCGGCGCTAAATCCGCCGCCCGGCATCCGGGAGAAGCGCAGATGGGGAAGCAGGCGCAGGGTCAGCAGCTTCTGCACCGGCGGCAGCAGCAGCAGCAGGCCGAGCAGATCGGTAAAGAAGCCCGGCAGCAGCAGCAGTAGCCCGGCAATCATCAGCGACACGCTCTTAATCATCTCCGCCGCGGGACTCTCTCCGGCGGCCATCTTCTGCTGCATCAGCAGAATGTTTTTAAAGCCCTGGTTACGCACCAGCGACATGCCGATGACCGAGGTGAAGATCACCAGCACCAGCGTGAGCAGGACGCCAAAGACATGGGCGACCTGAATAAAAATCGAAATTTCGATGTAAACATATAAAAATATTGCAATTAGTGGTATCCAGCGCACTGGCGTCTCCTGTAGGTTTGCGGCGTGCATCCTGTTGAGATGGTGCTTAATAGTAATAATTCAATAGGATTGCACGCCAGGTTTACTGAAAATCTCTGGCCGGTGATGCATTTCACAAATCATTAAAACTAATGCAACGACTAAGATAATAAGTGATCCAGATTACGGCATTTCGCTATCATCAGCATATGATCCCGGGTACGTGGCCGATTAAGGAAATAATCGTCGGTCAGCAAACACACATAACCCCAAACGTACTGTGTGTTTAGTACATTCATTCGCAGCTTGAAAAAGAAGGTTCACATGTTAAACAGCATTCGTATCGAAGAAGATTTGTTGGGCACAAGGGAAGTACCAGCGGACGCTTACTACGGCATCCACACTCTGAGAGCGATTGAGAATTTCTACATCAGCAACAGCAAAATCAGCGACATCCCTGAGTTTGTGCGTGGCATGGTGATGGTCAAGAAAGCCGCAGCGCTGGCGAATAAAGAGCTGCACACCATTCCGAAAAGCGTGGCGAATGCCATCGTCGCCGCATGTGATGAAGTCCTGAATAACGGCAAATGCATGGATCAGTTCCCGGTTGACGTCTACCAGGGCGGTGCGGGTACCTCTGTGAACATGAACACCAATGAAGTGCTGGCGAACATCGGCCTTGAGCTGATGGGCCACCAGAAAGGCGACTACCAGTACCTCAACCCGAACGATCACGTGAACAAGTGCCAGTCTACCAACGACGCCTACCCAACCGGCTTCCGCATCGCGGTCTACGCCTCTGTCGTCAAGCTGGTAGACGCCATCAACCAACTCGGAGACGGGTTCCAGAACAAAGCCGTTGAGTTCAGCGATATTCTGAAAATGGGCCGCACCCAGCTGCAGGATGCGGTGCCAATGACGCTGGGCCAGGAGTTCCATGCCTTTAACGTTCTGCTCAACGAAGAGACGCGTAACCTGCTGCGTACCGCCGAACTGCTGCTGGAAGTGAACCTCGGCGCGACGGCCATCGGCACGCGCCTCAACACGCCGGACGGCTATCAGCAGTTGGCGGTGCAGAAGCTGGCGGAAGTGAGCAACCTGCCGGTTGTCCCGGCGGAAGATCTGATCGAAGCGACGTCCGACTGCGGCGCATACGTCATGGTCCATAGCTCGCTGAAGCGCCTGGCAGTTAAGCTCTCCAAAATCTGTAACGACCTGCGCCTGCTCTCTTCCGGCCCGCGTGCTGGCCTGAATGAGATCAACCTGCCGGAGCTGCAGGCTGGCTCCTCTATCATGCCCGCCAAGGTCAACCCGGTGGTGCCAGAGGTGGTGAACCAGGTCTGCTTCAAGGTGATCGGCAATGACATTACGGTGACCATGGCCTCCGAAGCCGGCCAGCTCCAGCTCAACGTGATGGAGCCAGTTATCGGCCAGGCGATGTTTGAGTCGATCCATATCCTGACCAACGCCTGCTACAACCTGCTGGAGAAATGCATCAACGGTATCACCGCCAACAAGGCGGTGTGCGAGAGCTACGTCTATAACTCCATTGGCATTGTTACCTACCTTAACCCATTTATTGGCCACCACAACGGCGATATTGTGGGTAAAATCTGTGCCGAAACAGGCAAGAGCGTCCGTGAGGTGGTGCTGGAGCGCGGCCTGCTGACCGAGGTGGAGCTGGATGATATCTTCTCGGCGCAAAACCTGATGCACCCGGCTTATAAAGCAAAACGGTATACGGATGAGAGCGAACAGTAACCTCTCAACCGGGTAAGACCTTAAAGGCACGTCAGCGATGACGTGCCTTTTTGTTTATAGACGCTACTAAAATTCAACAAACCAATATCAACTTGTAAACACATCAAGGAAGCCAACTATGTTTGCTGCGGAACTCGTGATTGTCCTGCTGGCGATATACCTGGGTGCCAGACTCGGCGGTATCGGCATTGGTTTTGCCGGTGGGCTTGGCGTACTCGTCCTGACGCTCTTCTTCCAGATCCAGCCCGGCGCAATCCCCTTTGACGTTATTGAGATCATCATGGCGGTGATCGCCGCCATTGCTGCCATGCAGGTGGCCGGAGGGATGGACTACCTGGTCAGCCTGGCGGAGCGCCTGCTGCGCCGCCACCCTAAACACATCACCTTTCTCGCGCCGCTGGTGACCTGGTTTATGACCATTCTCGCCGGTACCGGGCACACTGCGTTCTCTACCCTGCCGGTGATCACCGAGGTAGCAAAAGAGCAGGGCATCCGTCCCTCCCGCCCGCTCTCTATCGCCGTCGTGGCCTCGCAGATCGCCATTACCGCCTCGCCCATATCGGCGGCGGTGGTGTTTTTTGCCGGGATCCTTGAGCCATTAGGCGTCAGCTATTTGACGCTGCTGGCGATCTGCATTCCAGCGACCCTGATCGCCATCATGCTTACCGCCATCGTGTGTAACTTCCTTGGCGCTGAATTAAAGGACGATCCGGTCTATCAGGAGCGACTGGCCAAGGGCGAAGTGAAGCTGCGTGGTAATCAGGTTTTCCAGCTTAAGCCGCACGCCAAACGCTCGGTGATGCTGTTCCTGATCGGCATTGTGGCAGTGATGGTCTATGCCACCATCATCAGCCCGACGGTGGGCCTGATTACTAACCCGGTGCTGCCGCGCAACGAGGCGATTGTGGTCTTTATGCTTACCATCGCCACGCTGATCTGCCTGAGCTGCAAAGTGGATACCGGCGAGATCCTCAATGCCGGAACCTTTAAGTCCGGGATGAGCGCCTGTATCTGCGTGCTGGGCGTGGCATGGCTCGGCGATACCTTCGTGAAGAGCCACATCGAAGATATTCAGAGCATTGCGGGCGGCCTGCTGCACAGCTATCCGTGGCTGCTGGCGGTGGTGCTCTTTTTTGCTGCCACCCTGCTCTACTCCCAGGCGGCGACCACCAAAGCGCTGATGCCCGCCGCGCTGCTGCTGGGCGTCAGCCCCCTCACCGCCATCGCCTCCTTCGCCGCCGTGTCGGCGCTGTTTGTGCTGCCCACCTACCCGACGCTGCTGGCGGCGGTAGAGATGGACGACACCGGATCGACCCGCATCGGCAAATATGTCTTTAACCACGCCTTCCTGATCCCCGGCGTGATCGCCATCGCCCTGTGCGTCATTTTGGGCTTCGTGATTGGCGGTCTGGTGTTGTAAATGTCGTTAAAATCGGGCTGCCTGGCGGCCCGCTTGATTAATCCCCGGCCAGCGGCGTGCTATAGTGCCTTTTTTCGTCTGATACGAGATTGCCGATGAATACGCCTGATGCTGTCGTTGTGCTCTGTACCGCCCCGGATGAAGCTACCGCCCAGGAGCTGGCGGCCAAAGTGCTGGCAGATAAGCTCGCCGCCTGCGTGACGATTTTGCCTGGCGCCACCTCGCTCTACTACTGGGAAGGCAAGCTGGAGCAGGAGTACGAGGTCCAGATGCTGCTGAAAAGCAACATCGCGCATCAGGAGGCGCTGCTGGCCTGCCTGAAATCGCACCATCCGTATCAGACCCCTGAACTATTAGTGCTGCCCGTGGCACATGGAGACAACGACTACCTCTCATGGCTCAACGCATCCTTACGCTAGTCCTGCTGTTTTGCAGTACGTCCGCCTTTGCCGGGCTGTTTGACGCGCCTGGCTCCGCAAAGTTTGTTCCTGCGGACAGCGCGTTTACCTTCGATTTTCAGCAAAATGAGCACGACCTGACCCTCAACTGGCAGATCAAAGAGGGCTACTACCTCTATCGCCAGCAGATCGGCGTCACGCCCGCGCAGGCGGATATCGCCCCGCTTCAGCTGCCGAAGGGCGAGAGCCACAAAGACGAATTTTTTGGCACCAGTGAAATCTATCGCCAGCGGCTCAGCCTGCCGGTAACGGTGCGCTCGGCTGACAAGGCGGCAACGCTGACCGTAACTTACCAGGGCTGCGCAGCGGCGGGCTTCTGCTACCCACCGGAGACCAAAGTGATACCGGTTAGCGAGGTGCAGCCGCTGGCGCAAAGCGTGCCGGAGCAGCCTGCTCAGCCCCCGGCTCCGGCGGCAACGCCTCTGCCCTTCCCGGCGCTGTGGGCGCTGCTGATCGGGATAGGCATCGCCTTTACCCCCTGCGTGCTGCCGATGTATCCGCTTATCTCCGGCATCGTGCTTGGAGGTAAAGCGCGCCTCTCCACCGGACGGGCGCTGCTGCTGACCGTGCTCTACGTGCAAGGCATGGCCCTCACCTATACCGCACTTGGCCTTGTCGTGGCCGCCGCCGGGCTACAGTTTCAGGCGGCGCTGCAGCATCCGTATGTTCTAATCGGGCTGTCGGCGACCTTCACCCTGCTGGCGCTGTCGATGTTTGGTCTGTTCACGCTCCAGCTGCCGTCGTCTGTTCAGACGCGCCTAAGCCTGATGAGCAACCGCCAGCAGGGCGGCTCCCCGGGCGGCGTCTTTGCGATGGGGGCGATCGCCGGGCTAATCTGCTCCCCCTGCACCACCGCGCCGCTCAGCGCCATTCTGCTCTATATTGCCCAGAGCGGTAACCTGTGGCTCGGCGGCGGCACGCTCTACCTCTATGCGCTTGGCATGGGTATCCCGCTGATCCTGGTGACCCTGTTCGGCAACCGCCTGCTGCCGAAAAGCGGCCCGTGGATGGAGCAGGTCAAAATCGCCTTTGGTTTTGCGATCCTCGCCCTGCCGGTATTTTTGCTGGAGCGTATATTAGGCGAGACGTGGGGCCTGCGTCTCTGGTCGCTGCTTGGCGTGGCCTTTTTCAGCTGGGCATTTATCACCTGTTTAGGCGGTACCCGACGCGGGATACGCGTGCTACAGATCGTCCTGCTGGGCGCGGCGCTGGTTAGCGCGAAGCCGCTACAGGACTGGGCGTTTGGCGTTAGCGCCTCTGCCCCACAGGCGCAGCTGAACTTTACCCGCATCGCCAGCGTCGATGAGCTAAATCAGGCCCTGGCCCAGGCGAAAGGGAAACCGGTGATGCTCGACCTCTACGCCGACTGGTGCGTAGCCTGTAAAGAGTTTGAGAAGTACACCTTCAGCGATCCGCAGGTACAGGCGGCGCTGAAGGCGACGGTGCTGCTGCAGGCGGACGTCACCGCCAACAGCCCCGAGGATGCCGCCCTGCTTCGCCATCTTGGCGTGCCGGGCCTGCCGACAATTCTGTTCTTTGACGCCCAGGGCAACGCGCAGCCTGCGCAACGGGTGGCAGGATTTATGGACGCGGAAGCATTTAGTAGACATTTGCGCAATCGCCAGCCATAAACTACACCAGGAGTGGGAAAATGGTTCTAAAAACGCAGGAGAACACCGTGCAACGTGAAGACGTCTTACGGAAAACATTGCAGTGGCTTGAGATCGAAGGCCTTGCTGCCACGACGCCCGAAATTATCGCCGAACGTCTTAATTATCCACTGGACGAGTTTTTGCGCTTTTGGCCCGATAAAGAGGCGCTGCATTACGATGCGCTGCGCCACCTGAGCCAGCAGGTTGATGTCTGGCGCAGGCAGATGCTGCTGAACGACGAGCTAAGTAAAGAGCAGAAGCTGCTGGCTCGCTACACGGCGCTCACCGAATGCGTCACCAACCACCGCTATCCGGGCTGCCTGTTTATTGCCGCCTGCACGATCTATCCGGATCCGGCTCACCCGATCCACCAGCTGGCAGATCAGCAAAAAAAGGCGGCGTACAACTACACCCACGAGCTGCTGACGGCGCTGGAAGTTGACGATCCGGCGATGGTCGCCAGGCAGATGGAGCTGGTACTGGAGGGCTGCCTCAGCCGGATGCTGGTCAACCGCAGCCAGGTTGACGTCGATACCGCCTACCGGCTGGCGGAAGATATTCTGCGCTTTGCCCAGTGCCGCATGGGCGGCGCGCTGACCTGATATCAGAGCAGCAGGCCCGCCCACGCAGAGAGCAGTAAACAGAGCGCCATCGCCCGCTGAAACCAGACCAGCGAGGCGGGGGTGCGAAAGATTTTGTTCACCCCTCTGCCGCAGAACGCCCAGACGGTCAGGCAGAGCAGGGAGATAATCAGAAACAGCAGCGCCATCACGGCGATCTCTCGCAGTGGATGTGCTCCATTAGGCGCAAACAGGCTTACCACCGCCAGCGCCATCATCCAGGTTTTCGGGTTAATCAGCTGCAACATCGCCGCCGCCCGAACGGTAAAGGGCCGCTGCGCCTCACCCTCCAGCGCCGTCGCCGGCGCACAAAACAGCTGCCAGCTCATCCAGCTTAGCCACAGCGCCCCCGCCCAGCTCATTCCCGTCCGCACCAGCGGGTACTGGCGCAACGCCTCCCCCGCGCCTGCCCCGGAGATCAGGACTATCAGGCTGGCGGCCACGCAGGCGCTGACTACCGCAGGCAGCGTGGCCATTACGCCGAAGCGCTGGCTGCTGGATAAAATTAAAATATTGGTAGGGCCAGGGGTGATCGATGCCACGAAGGCAAATAGCATAAACGGCAACCAGGCATAGAACATATTCACAGGCAGGACTCCTTATTATCGTTTTCCTGACTGTCGCCTTATTTCACTGTCGCGTCTGGAAGATTTGTGCACAGGCTGCGGTAGCGCGCCGGGGAGAGACGGTAGGCCCGCTGGAACCAGCGTCCGAGGTGGCTCTGATCGGCAAAGCCCAACGCCGCCGCAACGCTGGCGGGCTGCTCGCCTTTTGCCAGCATGGCGCGAGCGCTCGCCAGTCGGAGCTGGATCAGCCAGGCGTGCGGCGAGAGGTGGAACTCGCGCTTAAAACAGCGCGTGAGGGTGAAGCGATCGGTGCCGGTCTCCCGCGCCACGTCGTCCAGCCCCACATTGTCTCCCCGGTGAGCGTAGAGATAGTCCCTCGCCCGGTGGGCGATGGCCGCGCTCTGACGCTGTGCCGAGAGGCGCTTGCGCCACTGGCAGTGGTGCGTTAGCTGGCTGAGCAGACCATCCATCATGCCCTGCTGCACGATGCGCATCTCATCGCTATGCAGCGTGAAGAAGGTCTGGGCAATGGCGTTAACCAGCTGCGGCTCACGGGCAATGGTCTGGGCAAAGTGCAGCGAGTAGCTTGTGGGCGTGGCGTCATACAGGCCGCGCAGGGTGTCGCTTAGCCAGCGATCGTCGAGATAGAACGTCAGGTAGGTAAAGCCGCCCTCTACCGGCGCATCACCGTCGTGGATCTCGCCCGGCTCCAGCAGGAAGGCATCCCCCGGCGTGCTGCGATGGCGCTCGCGGCGGCAGTGAAACTGCTGAGTGCCGGTCAGGGTAATGCCCACCAGGTAGCTGTCGTGCCAGTGCGGATCGTAGGCGTGCCCCTCAAAGTGTGCACGGATGGTTTCGATGCCGGTATCGGCATGCTGCCGCAGCTCCAGCCAGTCTGCCATATCAACCTCCTGAATGATTCCCGAGTGTAGCATCAATCATTCAGCGTGAAAGGTCTGGAAGATTTGTGCAGCCCGGTGCAAAAACGGCTGAGATTGCGGCAAACTGCCGCAAAGTTAAGCAACCGAACATGATTTAAGGAAATTTGGTTGACGTTAAAGGGCGATCACGGTTTAATACGCCCCGTTGCCCGGATAGCTCAGTCGGTAGAGCAGGGGATTGAAAATCCCCGTG
>DAMBQR010000052.1:0-28464 GCA_032055545.1 Pseudescherichia sp.
ATTTATGAATGTATGTACCATAGCATGACGATAATATAAACGCAGCAATGGGTTTGTGGGCGCTTGATCCACTGAACAATTTGAAATCGGACACTCGAGGTTTACCTATGAACAAAAACAGAGGATTTACCCCTCTGGCGGCCGTTCTGATGCTTTCGGGCAGCTTAGCGCTAACAGGATGTGATGATAAACCGGCTCAACAAGGAGCACAGCAGGCGCCAGAAGTTGGGATTGTGACACTCAAATCCGAACCTCTGCAGATGACCACTGAACTGCCAGGCCGCACCAGCGCCTATCGCGTTGCTGAAGTCAGACCGCAGGTTAGCGGCATCATCTTAAAACGTAACTTCACCGAGGGCAGCGATGTCGAAGCGGGTGTCTCGCTTTATCAGATCGATCCAGCAACTTATCAAGCCTCCTATGAGAGTGCGAAAGGTGATTTAGCCCGCGCCCAGGCCGCTGCCAATATTGCCCAGGTAACCCTCAAACGCTACCAGAGCCTGATTGGCACGAAGTACATCAGCCAGCAGGATTTTGATAACGCCCAGGCCGAAGCGCAGCAGGCTAACGCCTCCGTAGTAGCCGCCAAGGCCGCCGTTGAGACCGCGCGCATCAACCTGGCCTATACCAAGGTGATCTCCCCTATCAGCGGCCGCATTGGTAAGTCGTCGGTAACCGAGGGTGCCCTGGTGCAGACCGGCCAGACTAACGCTCTGGCGACCGTGCAGCAGCTCGATCCGATCTATGTGGACGTGACCCAGTCCAGCAATGATTACCTGCGTCTGAAGCAGGAGCTGGAGAAAGGTACCCTGAAGCAGGAGAACGGCAAAGCGAAAGTCGAGCTGCTGACCAACGACGGCGCAACCTTCCCGCAGACCGGTACGCTGGAGTTCTCTGACGTCACGGTTGATGAAACCACCGGCTCCATTACCCTGCGCGCTATCATCCCTAATCCGGACCAGACGCTGCTGCCGGGCATGTTCGTGCGCGCCCGTCTGGAAGAGGGTCTGAACCCGAACGCGCTGCTGGTTCCTCAGCAGGGTATCACCCGTACGCCGCGCGGTGAGGCTTCCGCCATGGTCGTCGGCGAAGGCGATAAGGTTGAAACCCGCCAGGTGCAGACGTCGCAGGCGATTGGCGACAAGTGGCTGGTTACCGGCGGTCTGAAAGATGGCGATCGCGTGATTGTCACCGGCCTGCAGAAAGTCCGCCCGGGCGCGCAGGTGAAAGTGCAGGAAGTGAATACCGATCAGGCTTCTGACAAGAAAGAGCAAGCTGCAGCCGGCGCGCAGTCAGAACAAACGAAGTCTTAACTTAAACAGGAGCCGTTAAGACATGTCTAAGTTTTTTATCGATCGCCCCATTTTTGCATGGGTTATCGCGATCATTATCATGCTGGCGGGGGCGCTCTCGATCCTCAACTTGCCGATAGCGCAATATCCTTCGATTGCGCCACCGGCAGTGACGGTCTCAGCGACCTACCCTGGCGCAGATGCGAAAACGGTGCAGGATACCGTGACGCAGGTTATCGAACAGAACATGAACGGTATCGATGGCCTGCTCTATATGTCCTCCACCAGCGACTCGTCGGGTACGGTGCAGATCACGCTGACCTTTAACTCCGGTACCGATGCGGACATTGCGCAGGTTCAGGTGCAGAACAAACTGCAGCTGGCCATGCCGCTGCTGCCGCAGGAAGTTCAGCAGCAGGGCGTCAGCGTTGAGAAATCCTCCAGCAGCTTCCTGATGGTGCTGGGGATGATCAACACCGATGGCTCCATGACCCAGGAAGATATCGCCGACTACGTGGGCGCGACGGTGAAAGATCCGGTTAGCCGTACCGCGGGCGTGGGTGACGTACAGCTGTTCGGTGCCCAGTATGCGATGCGCATCTGGATGGATCCAAACAAGCTGAATAACTTCCAGCTTACTCCGGTTGACGTGATCAACGCGATTAAAGCGCAGAACGCCCAGGTCGCCGCGGGTCAGCTCGGTGGTACGCCGCCGGTGAAAGGTCAGCAGCTGAACGCCTCGATCATCGCTCAGACCCGTCTCACCTCAACGGAAGAGTTCGGTAAAATTCTGCTGAAAGTGAACCAGGATGGCTCCCAGGTTCGCCTGCGCGACGTGGCAGAGATTGAGCTGGGCGGTGAGAACTATGACGTTATCGCCAAGTACAACGGTCAGCCGGCGTCGGGTCTCGGGATCAAGCTGGCAACCGGCGCTAACGCCCTGGATACCGCTGAGGCAGTACGCGCTACCATTGAGTCCCTGAAGCCAACCTTCCCGGCGGGCCTTGAGGTAGTTTATCCGTACGACACCACCCCATTCGTTAAGATCTCGATTAACGAAGTGGTAAAAACGCTGGTCGAAGCGATCGTGCTGGTGTTCCTGGTGATGTACCTGTTCCTGCAAAACTTCCGTGCAACGCTGATCCCAACGATTGCCGTTCCGGTGGTACTGCTGGGGACCTTTGCCATCCTCAATGCCTTCGGCTACTCGATAAACACCCTTACCATGTTCGGTATGGTGCTGGCCATCGGCCTGCTGGTGGATGATGCCATCGTGGTGGTAGAGAACGTCGAACGTGTCATGGCCGAAGAGGGTCTGCCGCCCAAAGAGGCGACGCGGAAATCGATGGACCAGATTCAGGGCGCGCTGGTGGGTATTGCCCTGGTGCTGTCAGCGGTATTTATCCCGATGGCCTTCTTCGGGGGTTCTACCGGGGCGATCTATCGCCAGTTCTCGATTACTATCGTTTCGGCGATGGTGCTGTCGGTGATCGTGGCGCTGATCCTGACCCCAGCCCTCTGTGCCACCATGCTGAAGCCGATCGCTAAAGGCGACCACGGCGAAGGCAAAAAAGGCTTCTTCGGCTGGTTTAACCGCATGTTTGATAAGAGCACGCACCACTACACCGACAGCGTAGGGAATATTCTGCGCAGCACCGGTCGTTATCTGCTGCTCTATATCATCATCGTTGCGGGCATGGCGTTCCTGTTTGTCCGTCTGCCAACCTCGTTCCTGCCAGATGAAGATCAGGGCGTATTCCTTACCATGGCGCAGCTGCCCGCGGGGGCAACCCAGGAGCGTACGCAGAAGGTGCTCGATGAGGTAACGGACTACTACCTGAAAGAAGAGAAAGCGAACGTCAACTCCGTGTTTAGCGTGAACGGCTTCGGCTTCTCGGGTCGTGGGCAGAACACCGGTATTGCATTCGTCTCCCTGAAGAACTGGGATGAGCGTGCCGGGGAAGAGAACAAGGTTCCGGCCATTACGGGCCGCGCCAGCGGACACTTCTCGCAGATTAAAGATGCGATGGTCTTTGCCTTTAACCTGCCGGCAATTGTTGAGCTGGGTACGGCAACCGGCTTCGACTTCCAGCTGATTGACCAGGGTAACCTTGGCCATGACAAGCTAATGCAGGCGCGTAACCAGCTGCTCGGCGAAGTGGCAAAACACCCTGACATGCTGGTGGGCGTACGTCCTAACGGCCTGGAAGATACGCCGCAGTTCAAGATCGATATCGATCAGGAAAAAGCACAGGCGCTGGGTGTCTCCATCAGCGACATCAATACCACACTGGGTACGGCATGGGGGGGTAGCTACGTTAACGACTTCATCGACCGCGGTCGCGTGAAGAAGGTATACGTGATGTCACAGGCTAAGTACCGTATGCTGCCAAACGATATCAATAACTGGTACGTACGCGGCAGCGATGGCCAGATGGTGCCGTTCTCGGCGTTCTCTACGTCGCACTGGGAGTATGGCTCTCCGCGTCTGGAGCGCTATAACGGCCTGCCGTCAATGGAGATCCTGGGTGAAGCGGGTCCGGGTAAAAGTACCGGTGAAGCAATGGATCTGATGGAGCAGCTGGCGGGCACGCTGCCTGCGGGTGTGGGCTATGACTGGACGGGCATGTCTTACCAGGAGCGCCTCTCCGGTAACCAGGCCCCTGCCCTGTACGCCATCTCGCTGATCGTGGTCTTCCTCTGTCTGGCAGCGCTGTACGAGAGCTGGTCCATTCCGTTCTCGGTCATGCTGGTTGTGCCGCTGGGGGTCATCGGTGCGCTGCTGGCGGCAACGTTCCGCGGGCTAGGCAACGACGTTTACTTCCAGGTAGGTCTGCTGACCACCATTGGCCTGTCGGCGAAGAACGCGATACTTATCGTCGAATTCGCCAAGGATCTAATGGAGAAAGAGGGCAAAGGGCTGATCGAAGCGACGCTGGAAGCAGTACGTATGCGTCTGCGTCCTATCCTGATGACCTCGCTGGCGTTTATCCTCGGCGTTATGCCGCTGGTTATCAGCACCGGCGCAGGCTCTGGCGCACAGAACGCCGTAGGTACGGGCGTTATGGGCGGGATGGTCACGGCGACCGTGCTGGCCGTCTTCTTTGTTCCGGTGTTCTTTGTGGTGGTTCGCCGCCGCTTTAGCCGTAAATCAGAAGATGTTGAACACAGCCATGCCGTTGAACATCGCTAATCCACGCTAACTCTCAACGAGTTGTGAATCAAAGGCCGCGCAAGCGGCCTTTTCATTTTCTGCATAAAAATCATCATGACGGCTTATTGTTTATTTAGTTATTTGCGGTAAAAGATATAAGTCGCATAATTCCTGTGGCTTAAAGGATTATCTTAAGAAGTAAAGATATTCTTAATTAATAGTGAAGATCCATTTATGTAAGAATAATCTTAACCGAGCGTGTGCAGAGGGCGGCGGTATCCCCTTTCGCAGAGTAAATCGAAAGCAAAAGATGATAATTGTAATTTTTCGTAATCGCTCCAGGAAAACTTTTTCAGAGTGACTTATAGTTAAATTGAGGCGCAAGAGCAGCTTAGACGCCACCCTCAAGGAGGTATCCATCCCGAAACGGTGTTCCATGTGAAAAAAAAGCCACTTTAAAGGGGATACGTTATGGACGAATACTCGCCAAAAAGGCATGATGTCGCGCAACTGAAATTTCTTTGCGAAACGTTGTACCATGACTGCCTCTCAAACCTTGAAGAGAGCCACCATGGCTGGGTTAACGATCCCACGTCGGCAATCAATTTGCAGTTAAACGAGCTGATTGAGCATATTGCGACCTTCGCACTTAATTATAAAATTAAGTACAACGAAGATAATAAACTGATTGCCCAGATTGACGAATACCTGGACGACACGTTTATGCTGTTCAGTAGCTATGGCATTAGCACAGAAGACTTGCAGAAATGGCGCAAATCCGGCAACCGCCTGTTTCGCTGTTTCGTTAATGTGAGCAAGGCTAACCCTGTTAGTCTGTCCTGTTAAAACTATTACAAATACATAGGTGAATTTATGTCTGATAAACCGTTAACAAAAGTAGATTATTTGATGCGCCTGCGGCGCTGTCAGACAATTGATACGCTTGAACGCGTCATTGAAAAAAATAAATACGAACTTTCTGACAATGAGCTGACAGTATTTTATTCCGCAGCCGATCACCGCCTGGCTGAGCTGACCATGAATAAGCTTTACGACAAAATCCCCTCCTCTGTGTGGAAATTTGTTCGCTAGATCGCGCACGCATCTACAGCGATTCCTCGCTGCCTTTATCAGACGCGTTTTGGTGGATCCCAGGGTCGGGCATTTGTCTCCTAAAGTAGTGTGATCTACTTCACATCCTACAGCTGCCGTTATACTCTTTCAGGCTATCTCACTCCAGGATGCTCCTGTTATGTTTAACAGTGAGATAGCCATGAGTACAGAAAAGCAGAAAATGATTGCCGGTCAGCTCTACCGATCTGGCGATGAGACATTACGGGCAGATCGCCTGCGTGCCAGGGAGCTACTGCATCAATACAACCACTCCGGCCCGACAGAGAAGAGCGAACGGCGTGCCCTGCTTGCCGAGCTGCTCGGTAAAAGCGGCAATGCCTACATCGAGCCGAGCTTTCGCTGCGACTACGGCTATAATATTTTTCTCGGCAACGATTTTTACGCTAACTTTGATTGCGTAATGCTGGATGTTTGTCCGATCCATATTGGCGATAACTGTATGCTTGCCCCGGGCGTGCATATTTATACCGCCACTCATCCGCTTGATGCGACCGAACGCAACAGCGGATTAGAGTTTGGCGCCCCCGTCACCATTGGCCATAACGTCTGGATCGGTGGCCGGGCGGTGATCAATCCCGGCGTGACCATCGGTAATAACGTGGTGATTGGCTCCGGCAGCGTGGTTATTCGCGATATTCCTGATGACGTGGTGGTGGCGGGTAACCCGGCGCGGATCATTAAAAAGCTGCCGTCAGCCTCGGCATAACTGTTATGCTTTTTTGCCGCCTTTCTGTTACTTTTTTCTCACTGCCACGGATCGTAAAATAGGCTGTTTCACCTGCGTTTTGTCCGATCCCCAAAGGTAAAAAATGACAGAAATAGAGCGACTGCTTACCCAAACTATTAATGAGCTAAATATTCGCGAGAAGCGTGACAACCGGCCACGCTTCAGCATTAGCTTTATCCGCAACCATCCCTGGCTGTTTATCGGCATGTACATTGGCTGGTTTGCTACCCTGGCGGTGATGCTCCAGTCCGAAACCCTGGCTGGCTCTGTCTGGCTGCTGGTGGTGCTGTTCGCCCTGCTGAACGGTTTCTTCTTTTTCGACGTCTACCCGCGCTACCGCTATGAGGATATCGACGTACTTGATTTCCGCGTCTGCTATAACGGCGAGTGGTATAACACGCGCATTGTGCCGCCTGAGCTGATCGACGCCATTATGCAGTCGCCTTCGGTAGATGCTGCACAAAAGAGCCAGCTGCAGCAGATGGTGCAGAAAAAAGGCGAGCTTTCATTCTATGACGTCTACTCTCTGACGAAGCCGAAAACCGGGACACACGCCCAGCCACAGGTCGCTTCTTGAGCCAGTATAATCACTACGGACAGCCGGTTGGCGATGCCCTTCCCGGCTGGCAACCTCGCCCGCTGCCGCAGCGCGTTGTTCTGCACGGACGCTACTGTCGTCTTGAACCGCTGACGCGCTTCCATGCCGATGCGCTCTTTGCGGCATACCAGCTTGATGGCGACGGGCACAGCTGGACCTGGCTGGCGCGCGAGCCGGAAGAGAGCGCCGAACAGTATGCGGCGTGGGTTGAGAGCGTGGAACAGCTGTCGGACCCGCTTCACTTTGCGGTTGTCGATACGCAAGCCGCCAGGCCAGTAGGGACTCTCGCGCTAATGCGGATTGACGCCAGCAACGGCGTCATCGAAGTCGGCCACGTCCACTTCTCTCCCTTGCTAAGCCGTACTCCTGCCTCGACCGAGGCCCAATGGCTGCTGATGCGCTACGCCTTTGCGACGCTCGGCTACCGCCGCTACGAGTGGAAGTGTAACAGCCTTAATGAACCTTCACGCCAGGCCGCGCTGCGCTTAGGCTTCCAGTACGAGGGCCGCTTTCGTCAGGCATCAGTCGTGAAAGGCCACAACCGTGATACCGACTGGTTCTCCATCATTGACGGAGAGTGGCCAGAGGTTGACGCCGCCATGCAACGCTGGCTTGTACCAGATAATTTTACTGCCGACGGCAAGCAGCGCCGCTCCCTGGCGTCACTGCGAACGTAGTCCTTTTTAATCCTCAACGAAACGGAGCTTATTGTCGTAAGCCGAGACCATTTTTTCCGTTTTCTTTTTATCCGTGATGATGAGGTCGATCTCTGCAATGCTGCAAACGTGTGAAAGCGCACGATAGCCCAGCTTTGACGAATCGGCTAACACGACCCGCGTCTTGGCTGCTTTGAGGATAGCTGTTTTGGTAGGCAGCTCAATTGCATTAACGTTGGTTATTCCCGCCTCAGGATGCACACCTTCGGCACCAAGAAACGCCCAGTCTGCAAAGACCTCGCTAAACTTTCGGGTCGTATCAGGTCCGACAAGGGTGTAAGAGTTGCCTACCACCACCCCACCGGTAACGTTCAGGTTGATAGCAGGATACTGGCTCAGCAGCATGGCAATATTTAAATCGTTAGTGATCACCGTCAGATTCTTTTTCGCAGCCAGCTGTTCTGCCAGTTCGTATACTGTCGATCCGTTATCGAGTATGACGGAATCACCGTCCGCTATCAGGGAGGCCGCGTACCTGGCAATCGCCACTTTCTGCTCGTGATGACGACTTTTACGTATGCTGTAGGGCGTGTCCTGGCCCTCGGTGGACAGTACGGGAAGTACGCCACCGTGCGTGCGGATAATCTGCTGCGTTTTTTCCAGATGAATGAGATCCCTACGGATCGTTGAACTGTCGACAGCAAACTCTTCCGCCAGTTGATGGGCATTCAGGTAACCCACAGAGCTAAGCCTGGCAAGAATTTTCTCCCGCCTCTCTTTTGCCAGCATTTTCCTATCCTTCGCACGGTTAAGTGCAGTCGATTTTACCACATGTTTCTATCAAATAAGCCATTTCCCATATCTTTTAAGTGGTTACAATTCAAATAAGTAATAAGTTATCCATATCACATAATCGATATCGTGCATTGACTTGCACGATATCGTGCACATACAGTGTCATTCTACACACAACGTTATGACGAGGCTTGTATGTCCACTCCTTATGAAACAGATATTGCCCTGCAGCCAGAAGCCATTGAAGCGCAGCTGAACAACCCGATGCCCGAAGCGCTTCACGCCCTCAAGCTTGAGAATTACGATCGGATCATCCTGACGGGGATGGGATCGTCTGACTATGCGTTGATCCCTGTTGAACGCGCGCTTGCTGCCCGGGGTTATCCTGTCTGGCGGGTAGACGCCGGACGGTTGCTGGATATGGGCGGTCTTATCACGGAAAACACCCTGCTCTGGGCAACGTCTCAATCCGGTATGAGCGGAGAGATCGTTGCGCTGCTGGAAAAGGGCCACCGCCCCCGGACAATTATCGGTCTGACAAATGACCGGGAGAGCGTGCTGGCTAAAAAAGCCGATGTAGCGATCACGCTGGAAAGCGGTGATGAGGCAACCGTCAGCTCTAAAAGCTATCTCAACACCCTGATTGCCTGCCACCGTGCCCTTGCCATTTTGCTGGGCGAAAGCGAGGCTGACATCAGCGGTACGGTCCTGCAAACGCTGGATAACATCAAACGCCTGGTTGCAGAAACTCAGTCAGCTATTGAAATTACCGAGCAGCTGTTTACCGCGAAGCGCCCGCGGGTGGCCTTTATCGGCACAGGCTCTTTTGCTGCCAACGCACTGACTGGCGCGCTAATTACTAAAGAGGCCTCAAAAGTGTCCGCAGAGGGCTTTGTTGGGGGTGAATTTCGTCACGGCCCACTTGAGACCTCGGGTGAAGGAATGCTGGCCATATTACTCGGCAACCCTGGCGATGAAACGCTGGAAAGGTTGGCCTCGGAGATGGTCGCGAACGGTACGCAAGTGGTGACTATTGGGCAGGCACCCTACGCCGGATCTGCGTTGCTGCCCGTGCCCGCAGGCGAGGAGCTGGGTCAGCTGCTATGTGGATTTATCTACATCGAACATCTGACGGTCGCGCTGGCGCGGAAGAATGGTTTTATTCCGGGCCATTTCCTCTATGGGCAAAAAATCACGGTGGCGGTATGAGTCATTCGACCTCTGCGGTGGCAGCCGGTATTGACCTGGGCGGGACTGGCACCCGGATCGTCATTCGCGGTGAAAGTGGAACGGTAAATACGCGAACGCTTCCTACCGCCCAGTTCAGTCAACTCCCACAAAGCCAGCGCGCTGAGGCGCTGGCATTTCAGGTACGCGATCTCATTCCTGCGGGTATGGAGCTGGTCAGCCTGGGTATCGGTGCTAGCGGCCCCGTAGATACTGACGCGGGCATCATCACCAATAAAGATACTCTGGCCTGCTTCTCCTTCTTTCCTTTAGTGGATGAGCTACGCCAGCATCTGAAGGTCAAGGTCAGCATTGATAACGATGCCGTTGCCGCGGTACTGGGCGAATACGCATTCGGTGCTGGCATCGGCAGTAAGCGTCTTCTGATGGTGACGCTGGGTACGGGCATCGGCGTTGCGTTGCTGGAAAACGGCAGGCCGTTTCGCACCGCTAACGGGCAGCATCCCGAGGCGGGACATCTCCCCATTTCAGGTAACCAGACGCCCTGCTACTGCGGACTGCACGGCTGCTGGGAAACGCTGGCCTCCCGGAGCTGGCTTCAGCGGAACCTTGAGGCGCTTTTACCCGGCGTATTTTTTGAAAAGCACGATGTCAGTTTTTACGCCGATATTGCGGCCCAGCGGCAGGATGTCGCCGCTCTGTTTCACCGCTACGGAAGTTATCTTGGCAGAGGGTTAGTGACGTTATTAACGCTCTACGGCCCAGACCTGACCATTCTTAGCGGTAGCGCGGCGCACTACTATCCCTTATTCCGCTCCGGGCTTGACGAATCGCTGAGACGTTCAGAAGCCTATGCCATTAATACCTTGATAGTGCCATCGAAACTAGGAGATATCGCCGGGGCGCTGGGCGCTACCGTCATTCCCTCTTTGGATTGAACCATTACACTACTTCTTATGGCGGGTAAATATCATGTTGCACTCAGAATATAAAGAAGAGATCGGCAAGCCTGTAAAAAGCATAATCAGCGTTTTTATTATTCTCTCAATACTTATCTCTTCCGTGGGTGGGATTATATTTGGTTATGACACCGGGATTATAGGTGGTGCGATTGCTTATATTGGAAAAGATTTCCAAATAGGCGACTTGATGCAGGGAGTAATTGTCAGCACCTCGTTATTCGGCGCGATGATTGGCGCGCTGGCGGCGGGGCCACTTGCCGATAAGTATGGCCGGAAGCGTATTCTGTTTATATCAGGGCTGTTTTTTGCCATCGGCGCGGTAAGCTCTGGCCTGAGTAATACCATTGAGGTGCTCACCCTTGCCCGCATACTTCAGGGCATCGGCGTCGGGGCCTCCTCTGTTCTTGTTCCGGTCTATATTGCCGAGCTGGCACCGGCCAAAATTCGCGGCGTGCTGGTGACCTCTTTTCAGCTTATGATCACCGTGGGGATTGTCATGGCCTACGGGGTGAATAGCGCAGCCGAAAGCAGCGAAGCGTGGCGCTGGCCGCTGGGGATCGCCGGGATTTTCGGTATTCTGCTGGCTGGTGGCGTCATATTTGTGACTGAATCGCCACGCTGGCTTATTGCCGTTAACCGCCATAATGCCGCGCGCCTTACTCTACAGAAGCTAAGAGGCACGCCTCACGTTGACGCAGAACTGAAAGAGATAGAACGTCTCGACGTTCTTGAGCAGGACTCCCTGGGTTGGCGCGATCTGTTAAGCGGACATATACGTCCAATGATCATGATTGGTGTGCTGGTGGCCTTTTTCTCCAACGCCTGCGGCATCAACCTGGTGATCTATTTTGCGCCGCAGATCCTCCAGTCCAGCGGATTTACCTCTTCCGTCTCCTGGATGGGTACGATTGGGCTGGGCATGACCAACGTTATTTTCACCGTTGTTGGGATGCTCATCGTCGATAAAGTCGGCCGCCGACCACTGTTGATTTTAGGGGCGATAGGATTAACCGTCAGCCTTGTTATTCTTGCGGTTCTGTTTTCGGTACCAGCGTTTCCCGGCAGCAACTGGCTCGCACTCAGCTCATTGATTTTTTACATCATCATGTATGCCGTGAGTCCTGGAATGCTTGGCTTTTTGATGATATCTGAAATATCGCCTTTACGAGCACGCGCCAAGGTCACCAGCCTGTCAATCTTTGTCATTTTCGCTACCAATCTGGTTATCGCCCTGCTCTCTCTGCCCATGCTAAACGGACTTGGGGTCTCTGAGACGTTTTGGATATTTTCTGCCATCTGCGTGGCGTTCACTCTGTTCAGCTTTTTTGTTCCTGAAACTAAGGGCAAGAGCCTGGAAGAGGTAGAGCTTTACTTCAAAGAAAAATATAGCGGGGTTAACGGCAAAAGTAACGCTGCTGCCAAAGAGTACTGATAATAAAAACATGATCTTAAAAACAGGGTTGAAATGTTTAAAAAAAGTATTACATTTATAGATAACAGCGTTGCTTATTGAGAGCGCTGTTAGGCAGTAAGATGTAATGTATGAATGCGATAAAGGCCACGAAGTATTGTTGTATGGGAGAGTCGGCGTAGCGTAAATCAGTTGCAAGCCTACCCGATGACGCTTTAAGGCCACGTAGTCAGTATCTACAATCGCAGGGTGTGAACGAAATCGCGATGATGTAAGGCTCTGTTTTAATGTTATATGGGTTGTGAGTTAAAACGTCACGTTTTAAATCGCAATGGCAGTAAGGCCACGCATCAAAGAGTTGATATCGCGAAGGGTGTGTACTTGAGTACCAGGGTCTAAGACCTTAAACCTGTACATTTAAAGCACTATTATTAGTAGTATCAAGCAGTTAAGTTCCTTAATGTTAAACGTAATATCTGAAGTGCCCTAAGGGCTCTGACTTATCTGGTCAGGGCCCTTATCTTTTTGCGTGGCGAGAAGCCGGCTTCCCCCAACACACTGCCTTATCCATTTTTCGCAAAAGCACATGATCCCGTCCGGTCATAAATTAGAAAAGAAGGTTATTGGTTGAATACAGGGCTTTAAGGCACTCTGCCAGAAAGCCAATATGAGGAGTCAGCCATGACCGCTACCCGCCTGCCCGTTCTTGACCTGTCGCACTTTGCCGACCCGGTCGATCGTCCCGCCTTTCTGGAACAGCTGCGCCATGCCGCACGGGATATCGGTTTTTTCTATCTGGTAAATCACAGTGTGGATGACGATCTGCAGCGTGCCGTCCAGCAGGAGGCCCGTCGCTTCTTTGCCCTCCCGGACGCCGACAAGCAGCAGGTGGCGATGATCCACTCCCCCCATTTTCGCGGCTATAACCGGGCAGCCTCTGAGCTGACGCGCGGCCAGCCGGACTGGCGCGAGCAGTTTGATATTGGCGCTGAGCGCCCGGCTCTGCACGTTGCCGGGGACGATCCGCGCTGGCGGCGTCTCCAGGGGCCGAACCTGTGGCCTGAGGCACAGCCGACGCTGAAGCCTGCCCTCCTCGCCTGGCAGAGAGCGATGACCAGCATGGCACTCAACCTGCTGCGCGCTTTCGCCCAGGCGCTGGATCTGCCTGAAGATGCCTTTGATGCACTGTATGGCGATAAGCCTAATGAGCATATCAAGCTGATCCGCTACCCTGGCCAGCCCGCAAATGAAAGCCAGCAGGGCGTCGGGGCGCACAAAGATTCTGGTTTCCTTAGCTTCCTGCTGCAGGATGAGCAGAGAGGACTGCAGGTAGAGGTGGCGCCGGGCCGCTGGCTGGATGCCGCCCCGCTGGCCGGAAGCTTCGTGGTGAACATCGGTGAGCTGCTGGAGCTGGCGACCAACGGCTATCTGCGTGCGACGGTGCACCGGGTGGTCTCTCCCGCTGCCGGAGAGGAGCGGCTATCGATCGCCTTCTTCCTCGGCGCGCAGCTGGACGCGGTGGTGCCGGTCTATGCCCTGCCCGAGCAGCTGGCGCAGGAGGCGCACGGTCCCGAAAGCGATCCGCAAAACCCGCTGCTGCGCGACGTGGGCTGGAACTACCTGAAAGGACGGCTGCGATCCCACCCGGACGTGGCCGAGCGTTACTACCGGGACGTGCTGCGCGAGCGCAGCGAACAGCTGATTGCCTGATAACTCACCGACATAACGATAAAGGATAAAAAACATGAAACCTGCAGCATTTAAACTGGCCGGGCTGGCACTCTCACTGTCTCTGGCATGGGGCTCTGCCCATGCGGAAGCGTTGCGCATCGCTGCGGATGCCGTGCCGCACGCGGAAATCCTCAACTATATCAAAACGTTTGATCCCAAACTGGACATCAAGGTGGTGGAATTGACCAGCGGCGTCAACGCCAACGAGCTGCTGGCGAACGGCGACGTCGATGCCAACTACTTTCAACACGTACCGTACCTGAAAGATCAGGAGAAGGCGCTGGGCAAAACTTTTGCCGTGGCGGCGACGGTCCATATTGAACCGCTGGGCATCTACTCGCGGAAGTATAAGGATCTCAAGTCGATTCCTGATAACGCCACGGTGGCGGTCCCAAACAACACCACCAACCTGAGCCGCTCCCTGTTCCTGCTGCAAAGCCAGGGGCTGATTAAGCTCAACGCCAGGTTTACCGATCCGGCCACTACCCTCGCCACGCCGAAGGACATTGCCGACAATCCAAAGCACATCAAAATTCTTGAGATCGAGTCCCCGCAGATCCCCCGCTCGCTGGACGACGTCGATCTGGCGGTGATCAACGGCAACTACGCCCTGGAAGCGGGCCTGACGCCTGCTAAAGACGCGCTGGGGCTGGAGAGCGCCGAGCATAACCCCTACGCCAATATTCTGGTGACCAACCCGGCGCTGGCTAACGACCCGCGCATCAAGGAGCTGGCGAAGGATCTCACCTCGCCGCAGGTGGCGGAGTTTATCCGTAAAAACTACAACGGCTCGGTTATTCCGGTCGCGCCGCAGTCATGATTGTGATTGAAGGGCTGAGTAAAACCTATGCCGGAGCAGGCCGACCGGCGCTGAACGACATCTCGCTCACCGTACCCGAAGGCGCCATTTATGGCATTCTCGGGCGCAGCGGCGCGGGAAAGAGCACGCTGATCCGCTGTCTCAATCTGCTGGAGCGGCCGACCCGCGGCCGCATTCTGGTCAACGGGCGTGACATCACCGGCTTCGATAAAGCCGCCCTGCGCGCGCACCGTCTGCAAACCGGCATGATTTTTCAGCACTTCAATCTGCTGCATGCCCGCAGCGTGGCGGATAACGTCGCCGTGCCGCTGGAGATTGCCGGCGTGGCCAAAGCGCAGCGCCGGGATCGCGTCGAGGAGCTGCTGCATTTAGTGGGGCTAAGCGACAAGGCGCAGGCCTTCCCCTCCCAGCTCTCCGGCGGGCAGAAGCAGCGCGTCGGCATCGCCCGGGCGCTGGCGGCACACCCGCAGGTGCTGCTCTGCGACGAGGCTACCAGCGCGCTGGATCCCGAGACCACCCAGTCGGTGCTCAGCCTGCTGGCGGATATCAACCGCCAGCTCGGCCTGACGATTGTGCTGATTACCCACCAGCTGGAGGTGGTCAAAAGCCTCTGCGATCACGCAGCGCTACTGGAGAACGGCGAGCTGATTGAAAGCGGGAAGATTGCCGACCTGCTGGTAACGCCGTGGTCGCGCCTGCGCCAGGCGCTGCTGCCCGATCCGCAGGCGGAGCATCTCTTCCTGCAACGACATGGCTTAAACGGGAGGCCGCTATGCGTAGCATGAGCTGGGACGAGCTGGGGCCGATGCTGCTGAACGGTACCCTGGAGACCGTTTACATGGTGGCGCTGGCCGCCCTGTTTACCGTGCTGATTGGCCTGCCCATCGGCGTTTTGCTCTATATTTCCCGGGCAAACGGCCTGCTGCCAATGCCTAAAACCAACGCCGTGCTGGGGGCCATTATCAACCTTGGCCGCTCGCTGCCGTTTATCGTATTGCTGATTGCGCTGATCCCCTTTACGCGGCTGCTGATTGGCACCACGCTGGGCAGCACCGCCGCGGTGGTTCCCATCACCATCGGCGCGTTTCCCTTCTTTGCCCGGCTGACGGAGAACGCGCTGGACGAGGTGGACTATGGCCGCATCGAAGCCATTCTGTCGATGGGGGGCAGCGTCTGGCACGTTATCGCTAAGGCCCTGCTGCCAGAGGCGCTGCCGACGCTGCTGGCGGGGATTACCCTCACCGTAGTGATGCTGATTGGCTTCTCGTCGATGGCCGGGGTCATTGGCGGCGGCGGGCTGGGGGATCTCGCCATTCGCTACGGCTACCAGCGCTTTAATGACCAGGTAATGGTGGGCACGGTAGTCATTCTTGTGGCGCTGGTTCAGGGGGTGCAGATGAGTGGCGATCGGCTGGTACGTCGGCTGGCCCACCGCCGCTAAGACGACATTTTTGCATTAAGAAATTTTAGCGTGAAATAGCAGAGGATGATTGCAGAGAGTGGTATAAACATGGGATTGCTATAAGCCTACTCTCTTTCGCCATATATCAAAAAGGAACATTTGATGATGACAAACCGACGGCTGGTAAGGGTTGTCACCGTTGTGCTGGTTCTTGCCGTGCTGGTTCCCATGGGACTTAGCGTCTGGCTGGCGCATCTCCAGGCACATGAGACCTTCAGGCGCGGGCTGGATGCTTACTCTGATCGGGTCGTCATACGTACGCAAAAGGTGCTTCAGCAGGCCAAAGCTGCCCTGAATGAGATCGACCAGTTTACAGGTACCACCTGTAGCCCTGAGCACCTGCAGGCGATGCGCAGAGTCGCCTTCTCTAACCACTATATTCAGGAGGTACTCTATGTCGATGGCCTCCACCCTCTCTGCTCATCGCTGGAGAACACCAGCCGCGAAGTTGCGCTACCGCCAGCGGAAAGAGTTACCCCGGACGGCTACCGCGCCTGGCTAACCACCCAAAACGATGTGGGTATAGAACGGATCATGGCGGCGTTGGGTAGCGAACGCCATGTGGTAATGATCGATCCCCTGTCGTTTATTGATGTGCTGCCGTTCGGCTTCTCGCCTGTGAGTGTGTCGCTGATTAGCCTGAAAAAAGAGCGGATTATTGCCAGTAGCGGCACGTTTACCCCCGCAATCTGGCAGCAGTTGCGCCACACCAAAGAGAACCAGCTTAGGTTTAAAGGCGCGCTCTATGATATCAGGCGTTTTCCCGAATTGGGGGTCGCCGTCGTGACCCAATCCTCCCTTGCGCCGCTGGAAAAGGGCTGGCACCGACAGCTCCTGATCTGGCTTCCGATTGGTGTCCTCCTGAGCCTGCTGATCGCGTTCTTCCTGCTGCGGGTGCTGCGCCGCCTGCAGTCACCCTACTATCGTATTCTGGATGCTATTAACGCCCGCGATATTGAGGTCTACTACCAGCCAATTATTGCCCTGGGCAGTGGAAAAGTGGTTGGCGCCGAGGCACTGGCCCGCTGGCCGCAGGCTGACGGCCGCTTTCTCACCCCGGATATCTTTATTCCGCTGGCGGAGCAGTCTGGCCTGATGCCACAGCTCACACAGCTGATTATTGAGAGGGTATTTGAGGATCTCGGCCTCTGGCTGCAGCACCATGCGGATCAACACATCTCGATCAACCTCGATCCCGGCGATCTGGTATCGAAAACCCTTCCTGTGCTGCTCAGCACGCAGCTGGCTCGCTGGCGACTCAGCGCTTCGCAAATTGCCCTTGAGATCACCGAGCGCGGCTTTGCCGATCCCAAGGTCAGCTCTCCGGCCATTGCCGAACTGCGCCGTGCCGGGCACGCTATCTATATTGACGACTTCGGCACCGGCTACTCCAGCCTGAGCTATCTGCAAAATCTTGAAGTCGATATTCTGAAGATCGACAAATCCTTCGTGGACGCGCTGGAGTACAAAAACGTCACCCCGCACATTATCGAGATGGCAAAAGCGCTGGGGCTGGCGATGGTCGCGGAAGGGGTTGAGACCGAAGGCCAGCTTGAGTGGCTGCGTAATCACGGGGTGCAGTTTGCCCAGGGCTGGTTCTACAGCAAGGCGCTGCCGAAAGATGAGTTTATGGCCTGGGCCGAAGAGAATCTCCGGCCCGGGCAGGTTACGCCTGACGCCAGCTGAAGACGTAGCGGACCCGCTCCTCAGCAAGAATAAACTCCGGCGACACGCTCGGACTCCACGAGTCGTCGCCGCCTACCCCCATATGAAACGCGTCGAGGTTAAGCCAGCAGCCCTCCTCCTCGCGCAGCAGATGGTGATGCGTTGTCTCATGGAGTTGACGCTGGCCGTAGCGGCTGAGAGAGAAATGAAAATGCCCGTTCAGCCGGTGCGCGCCGTACTCCAGCTGGCGGGTATCGCAGCGCAGACCGTTATCGCTGGGGAAGATATAGGGCGTATGCAGCGCGTTGAGCGGCAGCGTCCAGCGTCCCTGGCTCGCCGCCAGCCTGCGGTCTGGATAGTTCTCATACGGCCCCAGCCCCAGCCAGCTGGCGGACTCTTCTACCGCAGCCAGCTGGCAGCAGAGACCTACCCTTGCCGGCGGGGGAGCGTCAGTGGCGATCTGTACCTCAACCTCACCGTGCAGTACGCCATGGCTGTCGATGCGCCAGCGCTTATCGCTGATAAACAGCACCTTGTTCTCATGCTCCCAGGCGTGACGGGTAGTAACGATAACCTCTCCGGCGCTCTCCTGCGCTGCGCAGTGCAGCAGACGCGGCGTCATGGCGTACATGCCCGCCGCTTTCCAGCGTTCGACCCAGGCGTTGGGATCGATGCGCGTCACCTCGCTAATACCAATATCGTTATCAAGCGGTGCGCGGGTAAACTGATCCCGAACCGGGGTCAGCAGCGTCGGCGTCTCCCCGCGCCACCACTGCTCCAGATCGCCGCTGCGGCGTGAGAAGTCCCAGCGCCGATCCTGCCAGCTGACGCTATACGCCTCGTCGCTGGTTACCAACGTTGCGCCGGAACCCGCATCCTCCTGGGGGGCAATAGCCAGCGGCGCAGGCAGCCGCCACTGATCCCACGCGCAGCGATGGTTCTCCGGCGACCACGCGGTAGCCCGCTGCTGATAAATCTCGACGTTAAGCCACACCTCTCCCGGCACGGCAGACAGCGCGGACGCAGCAATCTCCAGCCGCTGTACGCCCTGGGGCTGGAGTGTTAAAGGCTGTTCACCCTCGGCCAGCACCTCGCCGTCGCGGACAATCTGCCAGCGCAGCACCTCGTTATCCGCCTGGCGGAAGAGATACTCGCTGTGGATCTCAACCACCAGCGGCATGGTGCTAAGCAGACGGAACTGGAAAAACTGCTGCGCGCGCTGCGCCTCATAGAGCGCCGGATGCGGGGTGCGATCCGGGAAGACCAGCCCGTTCATGCAGAACTGGCGATCGTTTGGGGTATCGCCAAAATCGCCGCCGTAGGCCCAGAAGGCGTTACCGTTTTCATCACGCTTCGTCAGCGCCTGATCGACCCAGTCCCAGACAAAGCCGCCCTGCAGGCGGGGGTTATCGCGAAACGCCTGCCAGTATTTGGCAAAGCCGCCGAAACTGTTGCCCATCGCATGGGCGTATTCGCAGAGGATCAGCGGGCGCGTCTCATCCGGCAGGGCGATCCATTTCTTAATCGACCATTTCGGCACCGCGGGAAAAGGCTGGTCCCTATCCACGCGGGCATACATCGGGCAGATAATATCGGTCGCCGCCGTGTTAGCCCCGCCGCCCTCGTACTGTACCGGGCGGGTGGGATCGCTGGACTTCACCCAGCGGTAGAGCGCGTCATGGCTCGCGCCGTGACCCGATTCGTTCCCCAGCGACCAGATAATGATCGAGGGATGGTTGCGGTCGCGCTGCACCATGCGGGTGACGCGCTCGCTCATGGCGGGGAACCACTGCGGATCGTCCGCCAGACGGCTCATCGGCACCATGCCGTGGGTCTCAATGTTGGCCTCATCAACTACGTAGAGGCCATAGCGATCGCACAGCCGGTACCAGAGAGGATGGTTCGGATAGTGGGAGCAGCGCACGGCGTTAAAGTTATGCTGCTTCATCAGCTCGATATCCCGGCGCATGGTGGCCTCGTCCACCGCCTGGCCGTTTTCCGGGTGGTGCTCATGACGGTTAACCCCGCGGATCAGCACTGCTTTGCCATTAACCTTCAGCTGGCCCTGGCTAATCTCCACCTTGCGGATGCCGACGTCGCAGGCTTCGGCCTCCAGCAGAGCGCCCTGCGCGTCCAGCAGCGCGACGGTCAGCCGGTAGAGATGCGGCATCTCCGCGCTCCAGAGATCCGGCTTATCGACAGCGAGATCGACGCTTAGCCGTTCGGCCCATGCGCCACGCTCGTCCACAATCGCGCTACCGGGGCGCTGCGCTGCGCTGGCGATCTGCTCTTCGCCGCGCCACAGAGTCACCGCCACCTGGCAGTCGGTGAACTCACCGGCAAGCTGCACGGTGGTGCTTATCCGGGCATGGTTAAAATCCGCGTTAAGCGCGGTCTCGACCCGGAAGTCACTGATGTGGGTTGCGGGCTTATGCAGCAGCACCACGTCGCGGAAGATACCGCTCATGCGCCACATATCCTGATCCTCCAGATAGCTGCCGTCGCACCAGCGCAGCACCATCACCGCCAGCCGGTTTGCGCCCGGCCGCAGCACGCCGCTGAGATCGAACTCTGCGGGCAGGCGGCTATCCTGCGAGTAGCCAATCCACTCTCCGTTGCACCAGAGATAGAAGGCCGAGTTGACCCCCTCAAAAATAATCCGCGTCTGGCCGCTCGCCAGCCATGCCGCGTCCACGTCAAAGGTCAGGGAGTAGCAGCCGGTGGGGTTCTCAGCAGGCACAAACGGCGGCGTAACCGGGATCGGATAGGTGACGTTAGTGTAGATCGGCGTATCGAAACCCTGCATCTGCCAGTTGGAGGGGACCGGCATTGCTACGGCGTCAGTGCCATCCTCTTCTGTCCAGGTTGCTGGCACCGCTTCCGGGGCGGAGTAGAAGCTAAACTGCCACTCACCGTTGAGCAGCCGCCATGCGGGAGAGCCGCTGTCATGGCGCGCCTCGTCAGCGTCACGCCAGCTGCGCAGAGGCACGTGCATCGGCAGGCGGTTCCAGTGGGTCACAACCGGGTTTTCCCAGTCGCGGCGGGCAAGCAGGGTGTTCAGTGCAGCAGCGGACATGTCGACCTCATGATTTTTGCGAAGCGCTCACAATTTTCTGTACCATGCCCGGACAAGGAAGAAAGGTAAAGGATCGCCGTCGCTATAAGCGGGAGCGATCACAAAAGCAGAGGGTTTTCAGGCCGAGCTGCGGATGACCAGCGTAACCGGTAGCCGCGTCTGGCTTAGTTCAGCCTCTGCGGGCGGCTGGAGCAGCCACTCCACGCTGCGCTCCCCTGCCTCTTTAAAGGCCTGGCGTACCGTTGTCAGCGGTGGCGTATACCATGCGCTGTCGGCGGTATCGTCGTAGCCGACAACCGCGATCTGGCCGGGAACGGTGATACTCTTTTCTGCGCAGGCGCGCAGTACGCCAAGCGCCATCTGATCGTTTGCCACCAGGATAGCCTCGGGCAGCGGCCGTAAGGCCAGCAGCTGCATTGCCTGTTCATAACCTGAGGCTGCGCTCCAGTCGCCATTGACGCAGGCCACTGGCGTGACGTTTGCCTTTGCCAGCGTCTCCAGCCAGCCCGCAAGACGCGCCCGCGCTGAGACCGAACTCTGTGGACCGCCCAGCAGGGCGATAACGCGATGGCCAAGGTTTAAAACATGTCCGGCTCCCAGCCTGGCCCCCTGTGCGGCGTCAAACACCAGGCTATTGACCTTCGCCGTCGGGCTGACGTCGAGAAACAGCGTGGGCGTCGGCTGAGCCAGCGCCGCCAGCTCCTCGGCCTGGTCATCCTCCAACGGTAAATTGATCAGCAGTCCGGTAACCCGCTGGGCCAGCAGCTCCTGTAACGCCAGCAGGCAGGCCGCCTGGCTCGCCTGCTCGGGCATAGCGATGATCGTTCCGGCCCCGGACTGCGCGGCGCGGTTTTTTACCGCCGAGGCGATCTGCGACGGCGCATGGAGAGCCAGATCGCTGGTGAGCAGCCCCAGGGTGCGGCTGCGCTTGCCCGCCAGCTGCTGCGCGCCACGGTTGGGCACGTAGTTCAGCTCGCGCATGGCGAAGAGCACTTTCTCGCGGGTACGCGCCGAAACGTGCTCCGCCTGGTTAATGACGCGGGAGACGGTCTGGTAGGAGACGCCCGCGTAACGGGCGACATCATAAAGCGTAATGGGTTTCATGGTGTTACCCTGGCAGCTGGCGTGCCGCCAGTGTAACCCAAACCGCTTGCCGTTGCTGTGAGCGCTTCGCGGGTTTACAACGCGTTCTCCTGCGGTTGGGCGACCGGCGCAACGCGGGAGGGCTGGCGAAACCACGGCAAACAGAGCTGGATCAGCGGGCCAATCGCCAGCGCGTAGAGTACCGTTCCGACACCAAAGGTGCCGCCCATCGCGCAGCCCAGCAGCAGGACGCTCACCTCGATGGCGGTACGCACCATGCGCACCGACCAGCCGGTGCGGGCGTTAATGCCGGTCATCAGGCCGTCGCGCGGGCCGGCGCCGAACCCGGCACCAATATACATCCCGGTCGCCAGCGCGTTGACCACCACGGCAGCTAACAGCAGCAGGCTGCGGGCCAGCAGCGACTCCAGGGGTGGCATTAACGCCAGCGCAGCGTCCGCCGCTAACCCGATCACCACCACGTTACTGATGGTGCCCAGGCCCGGACGCTGGCGCAGGGGGATCCACAGCAGCAGCACCAGCGCGCCCACGGCAATCATCACGAGGCCAATATTGAGCGTCAGGAGCTGCGCCACGCCGAGATGAAACACGTTCCACGGATCGGCGCCGAGATCCGCCCGGACAAACATGGCGGTAGAGACGCCGTAGAACGTCAGGCCGATATAGAGTTGCAGAAGTCGCCGCAGCATAGCTCACCTCATTCAGTAAAAGAGAGTGACATCCTCTCTCTTACTGGCATTATCATTAATGACCAGTTTTGAAAAAGTGGACTGCCTATGTCATCACGTCGCTTTGGAAGCCAGTCGCTGGTGCGCCTGCTGGGCCAGTGGCAACATACCGCGTCGCGCACGCCGCTGTGGCAACAGCTCTCCCAGGCGCTGCGGATGCTGATCCTCGACGGTCGGCTGGCGCTGGAGACCCGCCTGCCGGGCGAGCGCGAGCTGGCTGCGGCGCTCGGTATTAGCCGCACCACCGTGGCCAGCGCGCTGGCGCAGCTGCGTGACGAGGGCTTTCTTCTGAGCCGCCAGGGCAGCGGCTCGATCGTCATGCTACCTGAAAGCAGCCGCACGGTGCCTACCCGTACTCACGCAGGCTGCGCACTGGATCTCTCCACCGCCTCGCTGGGCGCCAGTCCGGAGATCCATCAGGCGTATCAGCAGGCGCTGATCGCCATGCCGCAGCACTTCGTCTCTACCGGCTACGATCAGCAGGGGCTGCTGACATTACGGGAAGCGATCGCGGCTCGCTACGCGGCACGCGGCCTGCCGACCCGGCCAGATGAAGTGATGATTGTTAACGGGGCGCTGAGCGGCTTTGCGCTGATCCTGCGCCTGCTGACCGGGCCGGGCGATCGCGTCGTGGTCGATCACCCTACCTACCCGCTGGCGATAGCGGCAATTGAGGGAGCATCCTGTCGCCCGGTTGGCGTAGCGCTGCCGCCGCAGGGCTGGGATAGCGACGGGCTGGCGGCAACGATTGGCCAGACTTCACCGAGGCTCGCCTACCTGATGCCGGATTTTCACAACCCCACCGGCCGCTGTATGGACGCTGCCACCCGGAAAACCGTGGCGGAGATTGCTGCCCGCACGCGCACGACGCTGGTAGTGGACGAAACCATGGCCGATCTCTGGTATGACGCCCCGCCCCCTCCTCCGCTGGCGGCTTTCAGCCCGGATGCGTCGGTGATTTCCCTTGGCTCCGCCGCCAAGAGCTTCTGGGGAGGACTGCGGCTGGGCTGGATCCGCGCTCCGGCCCGCACCATCGCCTCGCTGGTACAGATGCGTGACACGCTTGATTTAGGAACGCCGGTGCTGGAGCAGCTTGCTGCCCGCTGGTTGATTGAGAATGGAGAGTCGTTTTTGCCCGCCCATCGGCGGATGCTTGCGGCCCACCGGGATGCCTGTCTGCGTCTGATGCAGACGTTTTTTCCGCAGTGGCAGACGCAACTCCCGCAGGGTGGGCTCTCTTTCTGGGTAGAGCTGCCGGAAGCGCTGGCAACGCGATTTGCTACCGGTGCAGAGAGCGCAGGTATTCACCTGGGGGCAGGCACACGTTTTGGTCTGGCGGGGGCGTTTGAACGCTATCTGCGTATGCCGTTTACCCAACCGGAAAGCGTATTGCAAGAAGCATTTATAGCTTTACAGCCCATATGGTCTTCGTTAATTAACCAGCCGCCGCTTATACGGCAGCGGAAATATATTTAGTGTGATTGCGATCGGTTTTCCGATCGCAATATTACTACTGGCGGGGAATGGGGAAACCTTTCACGGCAATAATAAAGCTCTCGCCCTGTTTCTTTATTTTTGCGCCGGCATCACACCACTCTGAGGCAATACGAAAAAACTCATCTGTCCCGACATTCCAGTTCAGACGAACCTGTTTTACGTAGCCAGAGCGCAACTGCTCACAGGCTTCAGCATAGTTGCTGGCGGTTGACTGTAGCGGTTTCATTTTTTCTTCTTCAGCAGTTTACGTAACGCCTTGATCTCTTTGACGCTCAGCGCCGAGGCGTTCTCTTCCTCGGTATGCTGGCTGTCGATATCATCTTCTGAGACCGCCTCGCCGTTGGACTCAAAGGCCAGCTGAAGTAGCTTTTCGGTTGCCGTGCTTAAGTTCTCATTATTCGCCTCTGCATACTGGCGAAGTTTCTCTTTTACTGCTTCGTCAATTTTTACGTTTAACACTGCGCTGACCATGATTATCCCTTTCGGTATAAATGAGACGAGTAATTAATACACCAGCTTTATGCGTTGATCCAGAAATAGTTTTCTTAAAACGCTTTCGATCACATTACTGTAATATTACTGTGGCAGGAAGATATGACATAAAAATGACAATAGCATTTCAGTTTAATGACAAAGTGATGTCAGGCAATACGACAGAGGCGTGATTTTAAGCAGGAAGCAAATTACATGAGAAGAGATTGGCTTAGCGAAGGCTAAAAATGGGTGGGGGCCCTGCCAGCTACATCCCGGCACACACGTCATCTGCTCTGGCTGCTTCCTTCCGGATCTGACCTGGTAAACAGAGTAGCGTTGCGGGAGAACCAACAGGGCCCCCATTGAGAGCGTTGTTAACCAACGCGCGGACGCATTATTACCGTATGGCCCGGCAATTGCAAGCTGCGGCCTGCTGGATGCTGGTTTATTGCGCAACCGCCTCTTCACAGGCCAGCCAGCGCTGATTATGCTGGTGGGAGACTCTTCAGGAAACCGTTATGGCAGACAATGACTCTTTTCCCCAGCGCGTGTGGCAAATCGTCGCCGCCATACCGCCCGGCTCGGTGACCACCTACGGCGAGGTGGCGCGGCTGGCAGGTTCACCCCGTGCGGCACGCCAGGTAGGCGGCGTGCTCAGACGCCTGCCGGAAGGCAGTACGCTGCCGTGGCATCGGGTAGTGAATCGTCAGGGGCATATCTCCCTCACCGGGCCGGATCTACAGCGCCAGCGACAGGCCCTGCTCGCCGACGGCGTTCAGGTCTCAGGAAACGGTATAATCGATTTAGCGCGCTATCGCTGGAACTATTAAAAAACCCTCTCCGGGGAGAGGGTCTTATGATTACAGCTGCGTCGGTGCGGGGGTTGCCGAAGAGGGGTTAACCTGCGTTGGCGAGGTAGACGGTACGGTAGTTGCTGCCCCACCGCTCTGCTGCATCGGTACAGCAGTCTGCTGAACCGGCACCAGGTTTAGGTCGATACGGGTACCGCCCTGATTAACCGCTGGCTTAATGCCATCAGTAATAAACACCAGCTTGTTATCAATCGTGATCGCAGCGCTTAGCAGAATACGCGCGTCTGGCTGCACCTGCGCCGGGTCAAACGGCAGCTCATAGCTGAACGGAGCCTGTTTACCCTCGGTACGAACGGCACGCTGGGCGATGACTTTAGACGGCACGTCAGGCTGGGAGGCATCGGCCAGGGTCACGGTCAGTACCGCATCCGGTGGCAGAGCCACCTTCTGACGGATCCAGATGGTACCGGAAACGTTAGGCTGCTTAATCACGGACTGTGATGCGGCAATGGAGGTATTCGGGTTTGGCGCGGGCGTCTGGATATCTGCGCTTTTATCGGCACAGGCAGCCAGAGAAACGGCAACCGCTAAACCACTTAACATGTGCACGAGTTTCATTGAGTTCTCCTTATCTTCAATGCACCAGCAGGTATGACGCCCGCCAGAATCAGTGGTTAATACTTAAATCGTATCGAACGCCAGTAAGTGTGGCACACGTCACTGATTTTTGCCTGGAAATTGCCACTTATTCAGATTTTCGCACCCATCGGACCACTTGCATTTCTGGGTTATACTCTGCCTGTATCCGCTCCGGTCGCTTTTATTTTATTGAGGACACCTATGAGTCAAGCGCTGAATAATCTGCTGACGTTGCTTAATCTGGAAAAAATTGAAGAGGGTCTGTTTCGCGGTCAAAGCGAGGATTTAGGCCTGCGCCAGGTCTTTGGCGGCCAGGTTGTCGGTCAGGCACTCTATGCCGCAAAAGAGACCGTCCCGGCAGATCGCCTCGTCCACTCGTTCCACAGCTACTTTTTACGCCCCGGCGATAGCCAAAAACCGATTATCTATGACGTAGAGGTGCTGCGCGACGGCAACAGCTTTAGCGCTCGCCGGGTCGCCGCTATCCAGAACGGCAAACCTATTTTCTATATGACGGCATCGTTTCAGGCTCCCGAGCCGGGCTATGAGCACCAGAAAACGATGCCCGCCGCCCCTGCGCCGGATAATTTGCCGTCAGAAACAGACATTGCCCGCTCGCTGGCGCACCTCCTGCCGCCGCAGGTAAAAGAGAAGTTTCTCTGCGATAAGCCGCTAGAGATCCGCCCGGTTGAGTTTCATAACCCGATGAAGGGCCACGTAGCAGAGCCGACCCGTCAGGTCTGGATCCGCGCCAATGGTACAATGCCAGCGGATTTTCGCACTCATCAGTACCTGCTGGGCTACGCCTCCGACTTCAACTTCCTGCCGGTGGCCCTGCAGCCGCACGGGGTCGGTTTTCTGGAGCGGGGCATGCAGGTTGCCACCATCGATCACTCGATGTGGTTCCATCGCCCGTTCGATATGAATGAGTGGCTACTCTACAGCGTGGAGAGTACCTCCGCCTCCAGCGCACGCGGGTTTGTACGCGGCGAGTTCTATACCCAGGATGGCGTGCTGGTGGCCTCCAGCGTGCAAGAAGGGGTGATGCGCAACCGCAATGAATAAATAAAAAAACCTCCCGCAGGCGGGAGGTTTTCCAGAGGGTTAAACCAGATTACGCGTTGTAAGCGTTTTCGCCGTGGCTGTTCACATCCAGCCCTTCGCGCTCCTGCTCTTCCGGTACGCGCAGACCAACAATCATATCTGCCAGCTTGTAGCCAATGAAGGCGACGACGCCTGACCAGACGATGGTGATAGCGATACTTTCCAGCTGCACCAGCACCTGGTGCCCCATGGTCACGCCTTCAGCGTAGCCGACGCCGCCTAAAGAAGGTGAAGCAAACACGCCGGTCAGAATACAGCCTACGATACCGCAGACGCCGTGCACACCGAACACGTCGCACGGATCGTCAACGCGCAGCCAGCGTTTCAGCATGGTGACGCCCCACAGACCGGCCAGGCCTGCCACGATACCGACAATGAGTGAACCTCCCACGCCGATGTAGCCACAGGCTGGCGTCACGGCAACCAGACCGGCAATCGCACCGGAGCATGCGCCCAGCAGCGACGGCTTGCCGCGCGTTGCCCACTCACCGAATACCCAGGCAAGGATAGCGGCGGCGGTGGCAACGACGGTATTAACGAACGCCAGGGCAGCGATTTCGCTGGCGGCACCGGCAGAGCCAGCATTAAAGCCGAACCAACCAATATAGAGGATCGCCGTACCGATAAAGACCATTGGCAGGTTGTGCGGTTTAAACGCCTCTTTGCCGAAGCCAACGCGTTTGCCAATCAGGTAGGCACCCACCAGGCCGGCAATCGCGGCGTTGATGTGCACTACCGTACCGCCCGCAAAGTCCAGCGCACCGTGGGAAGCCAGCAGGCCGCCGCCCCAGACCATGTGCGCAATGGGCACGTAGGAGAGGGTCATCCACACCACCACGAAGATCAGTACCGCCGAGAAGCGGATACGCTCGGCCAGCGCACCGACGATCAGGCCAACGGTGATACAGGCAAACGACCCCTGGAACGCAACGTGGATATACTGGTAGAAGCTGCCCATTACGGCGGTCAGCTCGATGTTTTTCAACATCGCCCAGTTGAAATCGCCGAAGAAGTTATTGCCGGTGCCGAACGCCAGCGAGTAGCCGTAAACCACCCACAGCACGCACACCAGCGCAAAGGTTACGGTGACCTGGGTCAGCATCGAAAGCACGTTTTTGCCACGGATCAGGCCGCCGTAGAACAGCGCGATCCCTGGAATAGTCATAAACAGCACCAGCGCGGTGCAGATCATCATAAAGGCGTTATCGGCCTTGTCGGCCACGGCCGGAGCCGCCATCGCCAGACCCGGTAACGCTGCCAGTGCGGCCATCGCCGTTTTTAAGGTTACTTTTTTCATTTTTACCATCCCAATCACTGTGTGTCTGACGTTACAGTGCCGCTTCGTCGGCTTCGCCGGTACGAATGCGGATAACGCGTTGCAGTTCGGCAACGAAAATTTTGCCGTCGCCAATTTTTCCGGTGTAGGCCGCTTTGC
>DAMBQR010000053.1:0-27053 GCA_032055545.1 Pseudescherichia sp.
TCGCGGTCAACCATCACCATCCCGGAGTGCATCCAGTAGTTCACGTACTCGCCGTCGTGGGCGCAGGTAGACTGGGCGATTTCGTTTTCATGGTGCGGGAACATCAGATCCGATCCGCCGCCGTGAATGTCAAAATGGTGACCCAGCTGCTTGCAGTTCATCGCCGAGCACTCGATGTGCCAACCCGGACGCCCCTCGCCCCACGGCGACGGCCAGCTCGGCTCGCCCGGCTTGGACATCTTCCACAGCACGAAATCCATCGGGTTGCGTTTGATTTCCGCGACTTCGACGCGCGCCCCGGCCTGCAGCTGCTCCAGATCCTGGCGCGACAGCTTGCCGTAGTTAGGATCGGTGGGCACGGAGAACATCACGTCGCCGTTGTCAGCCACGTAGGCATGGCCGCGCTCGATCAAGCGCTCGGTGATCTCGATGATTTCATGAATATGGTGGGTGGCACGCGGCTCGCTGTCCGGGCGCAGGATGTTCAGAGCGTCGAAATCAGCGTGCATCTCGCCGATCATGCGATCCACCAGCGCAACAAAGCTCTCGCCATTTTCATTAGCGCGTTTGATGATCTTGTCGTCGATATCGGTGATGTTGCGCACGTACTTTAGCTCATAGCCGAGGAAGCGCAGGTAGCGCGACACCACGTCAAAGGAAACGAAGGTCCGGCCGTGGCCGATATGACAGAGATCGTAAACGGTGATACCACACACGTACATGCCCACTTTTCCGGCATGAATAGGTTTGAATTCCTCTTTTTGGCGCGTCAGCGTATTAAAAATTTTTAGCATCAAAGGTTCCGTTAAGACGTGTGTGGAGAATGAACTCAGTATGATACCCATAATTGATAACCGAAGCAGCACCCTTTGCAAGGTGATCGAACCTTGCGGTTATGCTATAACAGGCGACTATACGTGACCCACAGCCGGGTCGATGCTCTACACTACCGGAACAGGATGCAAAAATGGTTACTTTCCACACTAATCACGGCGATATCGTAATCAAAACTTTCGATGACAAAGCGCCTGAAACTGTTAAGAACTTCCTGGACTACTGCCGCGAAGGTTTCTATAACAACACCATTTTCCACCGTGTTATCAACGGCTTTATGATCCAGGGCGGCGGCTTTGAGCCGGGCATGAATCAGAAAGCGACCAAAGACGCGATCAAAAACGAAGCGAACAACGGCCTGAAAAACACCCGTGGCACGCTGGCGATGGCCCGTACCCAGGCGCCGCACTCTGCTACCGCCCAGTTCTTTATCAACGTGGCTGACAACGACTTCCTGAACTTCAGCGGTGAAAACATGCAGGGCTGGGGCTACTGCGTATTCGCCGAAGTGGTTGAGGGCATGGACGTGGTTGATAAGATCAAAGCAGTCTCTACCGGCCGCAGCGGCATGCACCAGGACGTTCCTAAAGAAGACGTGATCATCGAAAACGTGACCGTCAGCGAGTAATCGTGACGACGCTTTTCATCGCAGATCTGCATCTGTGTACAGAAGAACCGGCGATCACCGCCGGTTTTCTGCGTTTTCTGGCCGGTACGGCGCGGGAAGCCGACGCCCTCTATATCCTTGGCGATCTCTTTGAGGCCTGGATTGGCGACGACGACCCAAATCCTCTGCATCGCCAGGTTGCGGCCGCGCTAAAGGCGCTGAGCGATAGCGGCGTCCCCTGCTACTTTATTCATGGCAACCGCGACTTCCTGCTGGGCAAGCGCTTCGCCCGCGAGAGCGGTATGATCCTGCTGCCGGAAGAGGTAGTGCTCAACCTCTACGGTCGCCGGGTGCTGATTATGCACGGCGATACCCTCTGCACCGACGACGCAGGCTATCAGGCGTTTCGTGCCAAAGTCCACCAGCCCTGGCTGCAAAGGTTGTTTCTCGCCCTGCCGCTGTTTATCCGTCATAAGGTGGCCGCGAAGATGCGCGCCGACAGCAAAGCCGCTAACAGCAGCAAATCTCTCACCATTATGGATGTGAACCCGCAGGCGGTGAGCGATGCCCTGGAACGCCATAGCGTGCAGTGGCTTATTCACGGTCATACCCATCGCCCTGCCGTGCATGAGCTGACCGCCAACGGCGAACCGGCGTTCCGCTGCGTGCTGGGAGCCTGGCATAGCGAAGGCTCAATGATTAAAGTGACCCCGCAGCAGGTTGAACTTATCGCTTTTCCGTTTTAGCCGCTTAACAATTTGCCCGCAAGGTTAGCTGCGCAACCGTTTTCCTTACCCGATTTCCATGCTATTCTCTGTGCCCTGTTACGCGTTATGCCGCACACCCACAGGAGTTTTTAGACGCATGTCTTCGAGCAATAATCCGGTACGTATCGCCATCGTGATGGGGTCCAAAAGCGACTGGGCAACCATGCAGTTCGCCGCTGAAGTCCTCGATATCCTGCACGTTCCCCACCATGTTGAAGTCGTTTCCGCCCACCGCACCCCGGATAAACTGTTCAGCTTCGCCGAAAACGCAGAGCAGAACGGCTACCAGGTGATTATTGCCGGTGCAGGCGGCGCGGCGCATCTGCCGGGCATGATCGCAGCCAAAACCCTGGTGCCGGTACTGGGCGTACCGGTGCAGAGCGCGGCGCTGAGCGGCGTTGACAGCCTCTACTCCATCGTTCAAATGCCGCGCGGTATTCCCGTCGGGACGCTGGCGATCGGTAAAGCCGGGGCCGCCAATGCGGCGCTGCTGGCAGCGCAGATCCTTGCCACTCACGACCGCGAACTGCATCAGCGTCTGGCAGAGTGGCGTACAGCCCAGACCGACGAGGTGCTGGATAATCCGGATCCGCGAGGTGCGGTATGAAGCAGGTATGCGTCCTCGGCAACGGCCAACTGGGCCGGATGCTGCGTCAGGCCGGTGAGCCGCTGGGCATCGCCGTCTGGCCGGTGGGGCTGGATGCCGAGCCGGAAGCCGTACCCTTTGCGCAGAGCGTAATTACCGCCGAGATTGAGCGCTGGCCGGAGACGGCATTGACCCGCGAGCTGGCGCGCCATCCGGCGTTTGTTAATCGCGACGTCTTCCCGATTATTGCCGACCGCCTGACCCAGAAGCAGCTCTTCGATCGTCTCTCTCTGGCGACCGCACCGTGGCAGCTGCTGGCCAGCGCCGACGAGTGGCCTGAGGTGTTTAACGCCCTGGGTGAGCTGGCGATCGTTAAGCGCCGCGTCGGCGGCTACGACGGCCGCGGCCAGTGGCGCCTGCGCGCCGGTGAGACCGATACGCTGCCTGCGGAGTGCTACGGAGAGTGCATCGTCGAGCAGGGCATTAACTTTAGCGGCGAAGTGTCGCTGGTGGGCGCGCGTGGACACGACGGCAGCACGGTGTTCTATCCGCTGACCCATAACCTGCACCAGGACGGCATTCTGCGCACCAGCGTGGCTTTCCCGCAGGCTGATGCAGATCAGCAGGCGCAGGCCGAAGCGATGCTGGGCGCGATCATGAGCGAGCTGGGCTACGTTGGCGTAATGGCGATGGAGTGCTTTGTGACCCCTGGCGGACTGCTGATTAACGAGCTGGCTCCGCGGGTGCACAACAGCGGTCACTGGACGCAAAACGGCGCGTCAATCAGTCAGTTTGAGCTGCACCTGCGCGCCATTACCGGCCTGCCGCTGCCGCCGCCGGTGGTAAATGCGCCGTCGGTAATGATCAACCTGATCGGCAGCGACCTGAACTACGACTGGCTGAAGCTGCCGCTGGTGCATCTTCACTGGTACGACAAAGAGGTGCGGGCCGGCCGCAAGGTAGGACATCTGAACCTCAACGACAGCGACACCGACCGCCTGAGCGCAACGCTGGAAGCGATCGTGCCGCTGCTACCGCCGGAATACGCCAGCGGTATCGCATGGGCCTGTACAAAGCTGTAAGCGGTAAACGCCCGGTGGCGCTACGCTTACCGGGCCTACAAAATTTACCGTATCCACGATATCAATGGCGATCGCGCTTGTCGGCGCGCTTCGCCAGCCAGTCCCCCAGCATCTGCACCACCTGCACCAGAATAATCAGCGCCACGACGGTGACAACCATTACCTGCGTCTCATAGCGGTAGTAGCCGTAGCGGATCGCCAGATCCCCTACTCCACCGCCGCCGACAATCCCCGCCATCGCCGAGTAGCCGATCAGGCTCACCAGGGTGATAGTGAGACCGCGCAGCAGGCCCGCGCTGGCCTCCGGCAGCAGCACGGTGCAGATAATACGCAGCGGGCTGGCCCCAAAAGCTTCAGCGGCCTCGATGATCCCCTTGTCCACCTCGCGCAACGCACTGTCCACCAGCCGGGCATAAAAGGCGATAGCGGCAACCGAGAGCGGCACCGAGGCCGCAATCGGCCCGATGGTGTTGCCGAGCAGGAACTGCGTCAGCGGCAGGAGCAGCACCAGCAGGATCACAAAGGGCACGGAGCGGATAATGTTTACCAGCACGGAGCTGATGAGGTACACCGCGCGGTTCTGCCAGAAGAGATGCCTGTCGGTCACGAAGATCAGAAAGCCGAGCGGCAGGCCGCCGACGATAGCCAGCACCGTGGAGATGCTCAGCATCTGAAAGGTTTCGCCAAAGGCCAGGCTCAGATCGGCCAGTAAATCATCCATGAAGCACCTCCAGCTGGGCTGTACGCTGACGGATATGATCGACGGCGGCCTCGACCGCGGTCGGATTATCGGCGGCGGTTAAGCGCACCACCAGGATCCCCAGCGCCCGCTCGCCGAGATACTCAATTTTGCCGTGCAGAATATTCACCGCCACGCCAAACATCACCGCCACCTCAGAGAGCACCGGCTGCTCAGCGGAATCGCCGATAAACAGGATCTTCACCAGCTGCCCCGGCAGATCCTGCTGTAGCCGCGCCGGCAGGGTCAGGTTCAGGGTGTGCGAGACCAGCTGCCGGGTAAACGGATGCTGCGGATGGGCAAAGATATCAAACACCTCGCCCAGCTCAACGACCTTGCCTGCGGACATCACCGCCACCCGGTCGCAGATCGATTTGATCACGTTCATCTCATGGGTGATCAGCACGATGGTGATCCCCAGCCGAACGTTGATCTCCTTCAGCAGGGCGAGGATCGTTGCGGAGGTCTCCAGATCCAGCGCCGAGGTCGGCTCATCGCACAGCAGCACATCCGGATGGTTAGCGATTGCGCGGGCGATACCCACCCGCTGCTTTTGCCCGCCGCTCAGCTGTGCCGGAAAGCGACCTGCTTTATCGGCGAGGCCGACCAGATCGAGGATCTCTTTCACCCGCGGCGCAATCTCGCTGCTGGCCCAGCCCGCAGCCTTCAGGCTGAAGGCGACGTTCTGCGCCACGGTGCGGGTGTGCATCAGGTTAAAGTGCTGGAAGATCATGCCGATGCGCTGGCGTGCCTTGCGCAGCGTTACCCCTTCCAGCGCGGAGATCGCCACGCCGTTGATCTTCACCTCACCCTGGCTCGGACGCTGGAGGGCGTTGAAAGTGCGCAGCAGGGTACTTTTCCCCGCGCCGCTGGTGCCGACGATGCCAAAAATCTCCCCCGCCGTAATGTGCAGGCTGACATCGTCTACCGCCCGGGTCGTGGGTCCCTTGCCTGCGGGAAAATCGACGCAGACGTTATTGAGCTCAATCATGCATCCACTCTGGTTTCTGGAACGCGTTGAAGATGTTCTGCGGATCGTCAATCACCGCCCGGTAGGCCGGGGAGTGCACCGCAGCCACGATATCTTTGGCGAACGGCTTATCGGCATCTTCGGTGCGCACCGCGATGACGTTTTTCAGGTTCTCATCCAGCTGCTCCTGCTTAAGGGCGGAGGAGAGCTTCAGACCTGCGGCAATGGCAAAGTTACCGTTCACCAGCGCGGCGCTGGCGCTATCGAGCGTACGCGGCAGCTGCGCTGCTTCCAGCGGTTTAAATACCAGCCCTTTCGGGTTGCTGGCGATATCGCGCTCGGAGGCTTTGGTGGGATCAATATTCTCTTTGATGGTGATCAGCTGCATCGCCTGGAGGAAACGCAGGCCGCGCGCCAGGTTAGTAGGATCGTTAGAGAGGGTGACGATATCCCCCTTCTTCAGCTGATCGACACTGGTGACCTGGTGGGAGTAAAGCCCCATGCCCGCCGTGGGAACGACAATCAACTTCGTGAGCTTCAGCCCCTTATCGGCAGCAAACTTGTCTAAGTAGAGCGAGTGCTGAAACAGGTTGGCGTCGATGCTGCCGTTAGAGAGCGCCATGTTCGGCTGCACGTAGTCGCTAAACTCACGCACCACCACCTTATAGCCCTTCTCTTTCAGCGAAGGCGCAATGGCCTGCTTTACCATATCGCCATAGGGACCCGGCGCAACGCCGAAGGTGATAGTTTGCGGATCGCTGGCGTGGGCAAACGGCAGGCCACAGGCCAGAAGCAGTGCAGCAACGCTGGCACGAAAGCTGAGACGACGTCCCATAGATTCTCCCAAAGTGTATTGTGTTTGCTGTATGACGCGCCGGACTAAGCAGCGCGCTTTTTTGACAATTTATGCATAACGCAGAGCGTTAAGATGGCATAAACCCGACGCGGCGGTAATTGAAAATATTTCATATAGATAGTGATGCCCCGGCAAACACCTGCGCTGCCGGGGCCACCTGGATTAGAAATCGTAGCGCAGACGCACCAGATTCATATCGCCCAGATCGTCCGTGCTGGACGTGAAGACATGCTCATAATCAACGCGGAAACCGTAATCGAGCTGGAAGGTTACCCCGACACCGTTATCGGTGCGCTGGTAGCTGCGACCGTTCAGATACTCAATACGATCGCCCATCACGTACGGCTGCACGGATTTGAGCGCATACTGGCCTACCGGAATTTTATAGCCCGCATAGTACTCAATACCCCATGCATCCCCAGCGAAGTAGTGGTCGATGGAGACTTTTTTCGTGGTCATAAAGTTCTGATACCAGCCGCCGCCAACGGAGATTGTCCACTGGTCCGGGGACCAGCTCAGCGCCGTACCGAGAATGTTTTGATCCCAGGTTTTACTGTCATTACTGTGCGGGTTGTAGATTTTTGCCCGGGTATAGTTCCACGCCGTACCCCAGGTGAGATCGGAGGTCAGACGGTAGTCGAGTCCCAGCGAGCCGCCGCCGGTACGCTCATAGCGCAGGCCGTTCATCGGGTTGTAGTTGTCGTTAAACAGGTAAGAGGCGTAGATATCGGCGTCGCCTACGGTCTTCTTATACTTCAGCATCTTGCGTGAACGGTAGGAGCCGTCATAGTCGCCGTTGATACCGTTGCCCGATGCCTGGCCGATCATGTCGTAATCCCAGATATCGGTTTTAGACCCGATCACGTCGTAGTAGACGCTATTCTGCTGGCCAAAGGTCAGCACGCCCCAGGTTTTACTTTTGAAGCCGGTATAGAGCATACGGCGGCTGGTATCATCTGCCCCTTTGGCGTAGTGATTATCCCAGTCAAATACGGCCGGAATATTGACGCCAACTTCGTAATAGTTGGTCCAGTTGATGTCATCAAACAGGTAGTAATCGGCCGCGAAACGAAAACGCGTGCCGCCGTCAAAACCGTTGCGTTTGTATGAGCCTTTATCGCCATCGCCGGTCATATTATTGAACTGCGGACGAATGCTGCCGCCAACGGTAAAATTGAGACGGCTCAGCGCATCACCTGCGTCTGGGTTCTGCTTTAAAAGCGTAATTTCCGCCTGAGTAGAAAAAGATGTCACTGCCACTGCTGCGCCGATCGTCATCGCCAGCGCTGTTATTTTTATCGCCATGGAACTATTTCCTTGATGAATATATAGCTAACTATTTAGCGGGCAAATAATATCTGTTATTAATATGGCCGTGGTGGGCCTTTTTTATTATTTTGTGCTGCTAAAACAGGGATTTGCTCAATAATCATCAAGGGGAAAGGTTGCGCACCGGGATAATTTCCGGCGCGCATAAGAGGTGAGGCTAACCTGCGAACTGGCGGAACAGCGCTTTACCCTTCAATAACCGGGTACCCAGCCAGCCGCCGCAGATCGAGAGCAGCAGCGCCCCGCAGAGCGGAAGTATGATCCACAGCCGCCAGTCAGGCTGCCACGGGAAATCAAACACCCGGGTCTGGAGCACCGCCAGCGCCGTCTCCGCGCCGATAGCCGCCACCAGCCCGGCGACAAAGCCCAGCAGCGCAAACTCACACCACAGCGTCGTGCGCAGCAGGCGCTTGCCGGCTCCCAGCGTGCGGTAGACTACCAGCTCCTGATGCCGCTGGCGCATGCCGACCTGTACCTGGGCCAGCAGCAGCAGAGTACCGCAGAGGGTCACCAGCACCACCATCACCTCCAGCGCCCGGCTCACCTGCCCCAGCACCTGCCCGACCTGCTTGAGGATCGCGCCAATATCCAGCAGGCTGACGGTAGGAAACTCCCGGTTAAGCTGGGTCAGCATGCCGTTGCCGCTCTCCCAGCGGAAGCTGGTCAGCCAGCTCTGGGGCTGGTTATCCAGCGCGCCGGCAGGGAAGATAAAGAAGAAGTTCGGCCGCAGGCTCTCCCAGTCCACCTTGCGCAGGCTGGTCACTTTGGCAGTGAAGTCCTGGGTATCGCCCATAAAGGTCACGCTGTCCCCAGGTTTGATATTGAGCCGCTCCGCCAGCCCCTCCTCCATTGAGACCTCTCCCGCTTTCGGCGGCCAGCTACCCGCAGTGAGCGGATTGTGATCCGGCTGATTCGCCTGCCAGGTGAGGTTCAGCTCCCGGTTAAGCGCCTCGTCCTTGTTCCCCTCGGTGGTCTGGCCGTTAATCTGCGTCAGACGCGCGCGCACAATCGGGTAGAAGGATTCGGGAACGATCTGATGCTCGGCAAGAAACGCCTTCAGCGGCGTCACCTGCTCGGGGGCGATGTTGATCAGGAAGTAGTTAGGGCTTTCGGGCGGGAGCTGCTGCTGCCAGCGATCGAGCAGATCGCCGCGCAGCACCAGCAGCATCGCCAGCAGCATGAACGACAGAGAGAACGCCGAGAGCTGGCTCAGGGTTGACCAGGGCTGGCGCAATAGTCGGTTTACCGCCAGCCGCAGCGCCAGCGATTTTAGGGTCAGCCGCTTGAGGACGTTAAGCAGCATCCAGCCGAGCAGCCCGCAGAGCAGCGCCAGCACTACCGCCCCCGCCAGTACCGCCCACAGCAGCATGCTGCCGCCCATCAGCCAGGCCAGCAGCGCGATAGCCACGACGACGACAATCGGCAGGTAGAGCTTAAGGGGCCAGACGTTAGCCACTGCATCGCGGCGCAGGACGCGAATTGGCGCGGTCGCCAGCAGCAGACGCCAGGGCCGCAGCCCCACCAGCAGGGAGATCGTCAGCATTGCCCCCGTCGCCCACAGCCACGGCCAGAGGCTGGCAGGCGGCAGCGCGGCAGGCAGCACCGGCTTGAGCAGGATCATTAGCACCTGCTCAAACAGTAGGCCAATTGCGCCTCCGGTAATGATGGCGAGAGCCAGCACCAGCAGCCACTGACTGACAATCAGCTTTTGCAGCTGGGCACGCCCTGCCCCCAGCGTTTTCAGAATAGCGACCAGATCGTAGCGGCTGCGGCAGTAGTGATTCATCGCCACCGCCACGGCGGCGATCGCCAGCAGCAGGGTCAGCAGGGCCGAAAGCAGCAGGAACTGCTGGGAGCGCTCAAGCGATTTCCCTAGCGCGCCCTCGTCCTGCTCGAGGCCATACCAGCGCTGCTCCGGCTTAAGTTGGGGCAGGAGCCACTTCTCATACGCGTCGAGCTGCTGCGGCGTGCCGCCAAACTTGATGCGCCACATTACCCGGCTACCGGGCTGTACCGCGTCGGTGGCCTCGACGTCAGCAATGTTCATCATCAGGCGCGGAGCCATCTGGAAGGGGTTAAACCCGGCGTCCGGCTCCTGCACCACCTCCCCGGCAATGCGCAGCCTGGCGTCGCCGACGTCGATATAGTCGCCGGGCTTAAGGCTCAGCAGTGCCATCAGGCGCGGAGCCAGCAGCACCGTACCCGCCTGCGGCTTGAGGCCCGGCGGATTAGTTTGCAGCTCACCATACATGGGATAGATAGCGTCCACGGCCTTGACGTTAGCCAGCTGCGGCGTATCGCCCGCAAAGGTCATGGTGGAGAAGGTGAGCTGCTCGCCCACCTTCAGGCCTCGCTTACGCGCCTCCTCCAGCCACGCCGGTGGGATCTCGCGAGAGCTGCGCAGCGCCCGGTCGCCCGCCATAAAGTCGCGGCTCTGCTGGCTGAGGCCCTTCTCCATGCGATCGCTGATGTTGCCCAGCGCCAGCACGCAGGCCACGGCCAGGCTCAGCGCCAGCCAGACGATCAGCAGCGACGGTGAACGCCATTCGCGCCAGAACCAGCGGGCAATCATGCTTCCTCCCGCAGTTCGCCGTTGACCAGCCGCAGGCGCCGATCGCAGCGGGCCGCCAGCTGCGGATCGTGCGTGACCAGAATCAGCGTGGTGCCATACTGCTGGTTCATGGAGAAGAGCAGATCGGCAATCTTATCCCCGGTCTGCCGGTCGAGGTTGCCGGTCGGCTCGTCGGCAAAGAGCACGCCGGGGCGACCGTTGAAGGCGCGGGCCAGCGCTACCCGCTGCTGCTCGCCACCGGAGAGCTGGGCGGGAAGATGATCCAGGCGCTTGCCCAGGCCGAGATCGGTCAGCAGCGTTTTGGCGTTCTCCCGACTCTGGCGACCGTTCTCACCGCGCAGCAGCGCCGGTAGCTCGACGTTCTCCAGCGCGTTAAGGGTGGGGATAAGCATAAAAGACTGAAAGACAAAGCCGACGTTCTGCGCCCGCAGCGCCGCCCGCGCCTCCTCATCCATTGTGTGCAGAGGCTGGCCCAGCAGGTTAACTTCGCCGCTGCTGCCGTCATCAAGCCCGGCAAGGATCGCCAGCAGGGTTGACTTGCCGGAACCCGATTCGCCGATCAGGGCAATTGTCTGCGCCGGTTTGACAACCAGCTCAACTCCGGTAAGGATGGAAAGCTCATGTTCCCCCTGACCGACGGACTTCTTAAGATGATGAACTTCAACAATGTTTTCCGCTGGCATTTGCCCTTCCTGTTTATGCTTCTGTTTACCTTCCGTGCCGCAGCCGCTGACACGCTGTTGGTTCTCGGTGACAGCCTGAGCGCCGGGTACCGCATGGCAGCCAGCTCGGCCTGGCCTGCGCTGCTGAATAATAAATGGCAGCAGACGCCGCCGGTGGTTAATGCCAGTATAAGCGGCGATACCTCACAGCAGGGGCTTTCTCGTCTGCCCGCGCTGCTGAAGCAGCACCAGCCGCGCTGGGTATTGGTGGAGCTGGGAGGCAACGACGGCCTGCGGGGCTTCGCGCCGCAGCAGACCGAGCAGACCCTGCGTAAAATTTTGCAGACCATTAAGGATGCCAACGCGCAGCCGCTGCTGATGCAGATCCGCCTGCCGTCCAACTACGGCCGTCGCTATACGGAGACCTTTAGCGCCATCTACCCGGCGCTGGCCAAAGAGTTTGACGTACCGCTGCTCCCCTTCTTTATGGAGGAGGTCTACCTCAAGCCGCAGTGGATGCAGGAGGATGGCATTCACCCCAATCTGGATGCCCAGCCGTTTATCGCCGACTGGATGGCCACGCGCCTCGCACCTTTAGTTAACCATGACAGTTAACCATGACTCATAAATAATCGGGGACGCCCACGGGTAAAGTTATGCAAAAATCGGTCTTAATAACAGGATGTTCCAGCGGAATCGGGCTGGAAGCGGCGGTAGAGCTAAAGCGCCAGGGGTTTCATATTCTCGCTGCCTGCCGCAAGCCTGATGACGTCTCACGCATGAACGGGATGGGCTTTACCGGCATCCTGCTGGATCTCGACTCGCCGGAGAGCGTCGATCGCGCAGCCGATGAGATTATCGCGCGCACCGGCAATCGCCTCTACGGCATCTTTAACAATGCGGGCTACGGCGTCTACGGCCCGCTGGCCACCATCAGCCGTGAACAGATGGAGCAGCAGTTCTCCGCCAACTTCTTTGGCGCACATCAGCTGACCATGCGCCTGCTGCCGGCAATGCTCCCCTACGGCGAAGGGCGTATCGTGATGACCTCTTCGGTGATGGGGCTGATCTCCACGGCGGGACGCGGAGCCTATGCGGCGAGTAAATATGCCCTTGAGGCGTGGTCGGACGCCCTGCGCATGGAGCTGCGCCACAGCGGCATTCAGGTGAGCCTGATTGAGCCAGGTCCCATCCGCACGCGCTTTACTAAAAACGTTAACCAGACCCAGCAGGATAATCCGGTAGAAAATCCTGGCATTGCCGCACGGTTTACCCTCGGCCCGGAGGCGGTAGTGGCGAAAGTGCGCCATGCTTTTGAGAGCAAGCGTCCGAAGCTGCGCTATCCGGTGACGCTGGTGACCCACGCCGTCTGCTGGTTAAAACGTCTTCTGCCGGGACGGGCGATGGATAAAATTTTGCGCGGGTGAGTTGAAGGCGGCATGCCCGATCCCCATGTAAAGATAAACGTGAAAACAGAGAATTAGCTATGTCCGTACAGAATATTGTCACTATTACCGAAGCGAACCTCCAACAGACGCTAGAGCAGTCGGTCGCCACGCCGGTGCTCTTCTACTTCTGGTCTGAACGTAGCCAGCACTGCCAGCAGCTGACGCCGGTGCTGGAGTCGCTGGCCGCGCAGTATAGCGGACAGTTTATTCTGGCGAAGGTGGACTGTGACGCCGAGCAGATGGTGGCCTCGCAGTTTGGCCTGCGGGCGATCCCTACCGTCTACCTGTTCCAGAACGGCCAGCCGGTGGACGGCTTCCAGGGGCCGCAGCCGGAAGAGGCGATCCGTGCCCTGCTGGAAAAAGTGCTGCCTCGTGAAGAGGAGCTGAAAGCCCAGCAGGCGCTGGCCCTGATTCAGGAGGGCAACTATGCCGAGGCGCTGCCGCTGGCGAAAGAGGCCTGGCAGCTGTCGAATCAGAACGGCGAGTTTGGTCTGCTGCTGGCGGAAACGCTGATCGTCCTTAACCGCGCCGATGAAGCCGAAGCGGTGCTGAAAACCATTCCGCTGCAGGATCAGGATACTCGCTACCAGGGCCTGGTGGCGCAGATCGAGCTGCTGAAAAAGGCCGCCGATACCCCGGAGATTCAGCTGCTGCAACAGCAGGTTGCGCAGTCGCCGGAGAATGCCGAGCTGGCGACGCAGCTGGCGTTGCAGCTGCATCAGGTTGGGCGCAACGAAGAGGCGCTGGAGCTGCTGTTTAGCCACCTGCGTAAGGATCTCTCCGCTGCTAACGGTGAGGCGCGCAAGATGCTGCAGGAGATCCTCGCCGCGCTGGGGACCGGTGACGCGCTGGCCTCATCCTATCGCCGCAAGCTCTATTCACTGCTTTATTGATTAACCGCTATCGCGGCAGGGAGGGTGTACAATGCTAATCGTCATCCCGGTACTTATCTTCGTTGCGCTGGTGATTGTTGGCGCGGGCGTGAAGATTGTGCCGCAAGGCTACCAGTGGACCGTCGAACGCTTCGGGCGCTACACCAAATCGTTACAGCCGGGCCTGAGCCTGGTTGTGCCGTTTATGGACAGGATTGGCCGAAAAATCAATATGATGGAACAGGTACTGGATATCCCTTCTCAGGAGGTCATTTCCAAGGATAACGCCAACGTCACCATCGATGCGGTCTGCTTTATCCAGGTGATCGACGCCCCGAAGGCGGCCTACGAGGTAAGCAACCTCGAGCTGGCCATCATCAATCTGACGATGACCAACATCCGTACCGTTTTAGGGTCGATGGAGCTGGACGAGATGCTCTCCCAGCGCGATAACATCAATACCCGTCTGCTGCACATCGTTGATGAGGCGACCAATCCATGGGGTATCAAGGTGACGCGCATTGAGATCCGCGATGTGCGCCCGCCCGCCGAGCTTATCTCCTCTATGAACGCCCAGATGAAGGCCGAGCGAACCAAACGCGCCTACATTCTGGAGGCTGAGGGGATCCGTCAGGCGCAGATTGTTAAGGCCGAGGGGGAGAAGCAGTCGAAGATCCTCAAGGCCGAGGGTGAGCGCCAGTCGGCATTTTTGCAGGCCGAAGCCCGTGAACGTTCGGCCGAGGCGGAGGCCCGCGCAACCCAGATGGTCTCTGAGGCGATTGCCGCCGGGGATATTCAGGCAGTGAACTACTTCGTGGCGCAGAAATACACCGAGGCGCTACAGCACATTGGCTCCTCGACCAACAGCAAAGTCGTGCTGATGCCGCTGGAGGCCAGCAGCCTGATGGGCTCCATCGCCGGTATCGCCGAGCTGGTGAAAGAGAGCGCCAGCGAACGGAAAGGCCTATGATCGACTCCCTGCTCCAGCACCCACACCTCTTCTGGCTCAGCCTTGGTGGCCTGCTACTGGCAGCCGAGATGCTGGGCGGTAACGGCTATCTGTTGTGGAGCGGCGTGGCGGCAGTGGTAACAGGATTACTGGTGTGGCTGCTACCGTTCGGCTGGGAGTGGCAGGGCGCACTGTTTGCCCTGCTCACCCTTCTGGCGGCGTGGCTGTGGTGGCGCTGGCTAGCCCGCCGCGTGCGCGAGCAGAAGCCTGCTGACGCGGCGCTTAACCAGCGCGGTGTCCAGTTGGTGGGCAAACACTTTACCCTCGATACAGCTCTGGTCAACGGCCGCGGCCATATGCGCGTCGGCGACAGCACCTGGCCGGTCAGCGCCGATGCGGATCTGCCTGCCGGTACGCCGGTAGAGGTGGTGGCGGTTGAAGGCATCACCCTGCGTATTAAAGCGCGCTAGCTCTCTTTAGCCGAATGACGGTGGCAACAGCCGGAGAGGTTATCAATAATCGGACAGTCGGCACCGTCATCACCCGGGCAGGCATTCGCCAGGCTCAGCAGCTGGTCGCGCATCGCCTGTAGCTCCACAATATGCCGCTCAATCTCCGCGACCTTTTGTAGGGTGTAGGCTTTCACATCGGCGCTGTGTCGGGCCGGATCGTTGAACAGGGTCACCAGTTCGCCACACTCCTCCAGATTGAACCCGACCTGCCGCGCCTGGCGTAGCAGGGTCAGCTCATCCAGATGCTGCTGCGTGTAGCTGCGATAGCCGTTCTCGCTGCGCAGCGGCGGCGTCACCAGCCCCTTCTCTTCATAGAAGCGGATCGCCTTGCTGGTTAAGCCTGTCTTTTTTGCTACGTCGCTAATATTCATGCTTCCCCCTTGACCTTCCCCTTAATGGAAGGTTTAAGCTTATGTACAGTTAGCCAAAACAGCGGCTCAGTCAATCCTAAATGCACAGGAGTATGATGATGTCCCAAACAATTGAACTGGCGCTGGAGGGTCTCTCCTGCGGCCACTGCGTCAAACGGGTAAAAGAGAGCCTTGAACAGCGCCCCGACGTTGAGCGCGCCGAGGTGACCATCGAGCGAGCAGAAGTCACTGGCAGCGCCGATGCAGATGCGCTGATCGATACCGTTAAACAGGCCGGTTACGGAGCGACCCTTAGCCACCCAAAGGCTGATCCGCTGGCAGAGTCATCACCTCCGTCGGAAGCACTGACAGCGGCCGAAACTGAGCTTCCGGCAGCGGATGACACCGACGACAGCCAGCAGCTGTTGTTGAGTGGCATGAGCTGCGCCAGCTGCGTTACCCGGGTACAGAAAGCCTTGCAGGCGGTACCCGGCGTAACCCAGGCACGGGTCAATCTGGCGGAGCGCTCTGCGCTGGTGATGGGCAGCGCCTCCGCCGCTGAATTAGTGAGCGCGGTGGAGAGAGCGGGCTACGGTGCGGAGGCGATTGACGATGACGCTACCCGCCGCGAACGCCAGCAGGAGACCGCCGTTGCTACCATGAAACGCTTCCGCTGGCAGGCGATTGTTGCCCTGCTGGTGGGCATCCCGGTGATGGTCTGGGGCATGGTGGGTGACAACATGATGGTCACCGACGCCAACCGCAGCCTCTGGCTGGTCATCGGCCTGATTACCCTTGGGGTGATGATCTTTGCCGGGGGCCACTTCTACCGCAGCGCGTGGAAGAGCCTGCTGAACCGTACCGCGACCATGGATACCCTGGTGGCGCTGGGTACCGGGGCCGCCTGGCTCTACTCAATGAGCGTCAACCTCTGGCCGGCGTGGTTCCCAATGGAGGCGCGCCACCTTTACTATGAAGCCAGCGCGATGATTATCGGCCTGATCAACCTCGGCCATATGCTGGAGGCTCGCGCCCGCCAGCGTTCATCGAAAGCGCTGGAGCGCCTGCTCGACCTGACCCCGCCCACCGCCAGAGTGGTGACCGATGCCGGGGAAGAGATTGTTCCCCTTGCCGAAGTCCATCCGGGCATGACCCTGCGCCTGACCACCGGAGATCGCGTCCCGGTTGACGGGGAGATTGTCCAGGGTGAAGCCTGGCTTGATGAGGCGATGCTGACCGGCGAACCTGTCCCACAGCAGAAGCAGCGTGACGATACCATTCATGCCGGGACGGTGGTCTCCGACGGCAGCGTACTGTTCCGCGCCAGCCGCACCGGCAGTCACACCACGCTCTCGCGGATCGTTCGCCTGGTGCGCCAGGCCCAGAGCAGCAAGCCAGAAATCGGCCAGCTGGCGGACAGGATCTCCGCGGTCTTCGTGCCGGTGGTGGTCGCGATTGCCCTCGTGAGCGGTGCGATCTGGTACGTTTTTGGCCCTGCGCCACAGATTGTCTATACCCTGGTGATCGCCACCACGGTGCTGATTATCGCCTGCCCCTGCGCGCTGGGCCTGGCTACGCCGATGTCGATCATCTCCGGCGTTGGCCGCGCCGCCGAATTTGGCGTGCTGGTGCGTGATGCCGATGCGCTCCAGCGCGCCAGCCAGCTCGATACGCTGGTGTTTGATAAGACCGGCACCCTCACCGAGGGACGCCCGCAGGTTACCGCCGTGCTGACCTGTAGCGACGTTTCAAGCCAACAGGCACTGCGCCTGGCCGCTGCGCTGGAGCAGGGTTCGAGCCATCCGCTGGCCCGCGCCATTATCGACAAGGCCGGAACGGAGCCGTTGCCAGAGGTGAGTAACTTTCGCACCCTGCGCGGGCTGGGCCTGAGCGGTGAATGCGACGGCCAACGCCTGCTGCTGGGCAACCAGGCTTTGCTGAAGGAGCAGGGTATTGATACTGCCGCACTGGAGAGCGACATCGCCGCCCAAGCGGCCACGGGCGCGACGCCGGTGCTGCTGGCGGTAGACGGCAAGGCGGCAGCGCTGTTTGCCATTCGCGATCCGCTGCGGGAGGATAGCGTGGCGGCGCTGCAGCGTCTGCACCGGGCTGGCTACCGGCTGGTGATGCTGACCGGTGACAACGCCGTGACCGCCAACGCCATCGCGAAAGAGGCCGGAATTGACGAGGTGATCGCCGGGGTGCTGCCGGATGGCAAAGCCGCCGCGATACAGGATCTGCAACGCCAGGGGCGTCAGGTCGCGATGGTAGGCGACGGCATCAACGACGCGCCGGCGCTGGCCCAGGCCGAGGTGGGTATCGCCATGGGTGGCGGCAGCGACGTGGCGATTGAGACCGCCGCCATCACCCTGATGCGCCACAGCCTGATGGGCGTGGCCGATGCGCTGGCTATCTCCCGCGCCACGCTGCGCAACATGAAGCAGAACCTGGTGGGGGCATTTATCTATAACTCGCTGGGTATTCCCATTGCTGCCGGGATCCTATGGCCGTTGACCGGAACGCTGCTCAATCCGGTGGTGGCGGGTGCGGCGATGGCGCTCTCCTCCATTACGGTGGTGAGCAACGCCAACCGCCTGCTGCGCTTTACCCCTAAAGAGTAGCGATTTGCACCTTCTCCCGGCTCGCGCTAGCATGAACTTTTCAGCCGGGAGAGCCTATGGGCCTGTTTAGCCGTTTAAAAATGCTGTTGGGCGCGCTGTATAGCCGCACCTATTCCTGGCCCGCGCTGGACATCACCCTGCCTGGCGGGCGCTACCTGCATCTTGTCGGCAGTATTCACATGGGCACCCGCGATATGTCTCCCCTGCCGGAGGGGCTGCTGCGTAAGCTTAAGCAGGCCGACGCTCTGATCGTCGAAGCCGACGTCTCCGTTAGCGGCTCGCCCTTCTCTGAGCTTCCCCCGCGCCCGCCGCTGGCCGAGCGGCTGGATCCCGCCCAGCTGGCTGAATTATCCCGGGTGCTGAACGAGCTGTCGCTGCCGCTGGAGACCTTTGACCAGCAGCCAGCCTGGAAAATCGCGCTCGTATTGCAGGCAACCCAGGCCCAGCGACTCGGCCTGCGCCCCGACTACGGTATTGACTACCAGATGCTGCAGGCTGCTCATGACAGGCGGCTGAGGGTAATTGAGCTGGAGGGGACGGCGGATCAGGTTAACCTGCTCTGCCAGCTACCGGAGGATGGTAAGGCGCTGCTGCTGGATACCCTTACCCACTGGCACACTAACGCCAGGCTGTTACAGGTAATGCTCAGCTGGTGGCTCAATAGTCCCCCTGCCGAGGCGTCGCAGTCCCTGCCCTCTACGTTTAGCCAGCCGCTTTACGATGTGCTGATGCATCAGCGCAACCAGGCCTGGTGCAAACGGCTGCTGGCCTTGCCGCCGGGTCACTACGTGGTAGCCGCAGGCGCACTGCATCTCTACGGCGAAGGAAACTTACCGACCCTGCTGCGGCAGAAAATGAGCGCCTAAACGGCAAGATGGTACTATTTTTGTGAGCGCTGTCAGGCGTATGCTGATAGCTCGATCATCCGTGGTAAGAAGGATTTTTATGACCCCCGCCGTAAAGTTACTCGAAAAGAATAAGATCCCTTTTCAGCTGCATAGCTACGATCACGATCCCAGTGAAACGAACTTTGGCGACGAGGTGGTGCGTAAGCTTGGCCTGAACGCCGACCAGGTTTACAAGACGCTGCTGGTGGCGGTAAACGGTGATATGAAGCAGCTGGCGGTTGCGGTGACGCCGGTGGCGGGCCAGCTGGATCTGAAAAAGGTGGCGAAGGCGCTGGGAGCGAAGAAGGTCGATATGGCCGATCCCGCCGTTGCCCAGCGCACAACCGGCTATCTGGTAGGGGGTATCAGCCCGCTGGGGCAAAAAAAACGCCTGCCGACGCTGATCGACGCTCCCGCTCAGGGGTTCGCAACGATCTACATCTCCGGCGGCAGACGCGGGCTGGATATTGAGCTGGCGGCAGGCGACCTGGCGAAGGTGCTGGAGGCAAAATTCGCCGATATCGCCCGCCGGGATTAACGCTACTGCCAGTTCACCTCGCCCTGCGGCTCAAGGGCTGCGGCATCCAGCGGTGAGTTTTGCTGGATGTACTGCTTCAGCACCTCGGCATCAATAAAGCCGGTGTTAACGTAGCCGGGCTTATTGTCCAGACGGGGATAGCCGTCACCGCCGGTAGCGTTAAAGCTGAGGGTCGCCATACGGTAGGTTTTGTTGAGATCGACCGGCTCGCCGCCAATCTTCAGATCGTTAAGCGTGCCGTTCACCATCGTAAAGCTGACGTGGCTGAACTGCGGATAGGCCCCGGAGTTGGGCTTCATCTGTGCCACGGCGGTGAGGTAATCCACCACCTCTTTCCCGCTCATGTCGGCATAGACCACGATGTTACCGAATGGCTGCACCTTCAGCACATCTTTGTAGGTGATGTCCCCTGCGGCAATGCTGTCGCGGATCCCGCCTCCGCTCATCACGGCAAAGTTGGCACCGGTGCGCGCCATCTGCGCGGCGAGGATCAGGCGTCCCAGATTGGTCTGTACAAAGCGCACCTTGCTGCGATCGCCCTCAAGAGGCGCATTGACCGAGCCAATCTTCACCGCCAGCTGGGCCTTGCCTTTGTTCTGGAACGGCGTCAGCAGCGAGAGCATCTGCGCGTTTTCAGGGATCTCAGGCGCATAGAGCACGCGTTCACTTTCGCCATTGTCATAGACGATCTTTTTCTTCAGGTTGATGGGGATCAACTGATAGTGCACCAGCTTCATCTCGCCGTTGCGGAACTCAAAGTCGGCGCGACCGACATATTTGCCCCACTCGTGCGCCTGAACGATCCAGATGCCGTTCTGCCGGTCCGGTGCGCAGGGCGTGCCTGGTACATAATCAACCTGCTTTTTATTCTCCGCAGCCATACACACCGGATTCTGCGAATGACCGCCGACAATCATCGCCAGCGAACCCGCTGGCAGGCTGCGTGCCATCTCGACGTCGCCCGGCGCGTTGGAGCCGTGCTCGCCGTTATCGTAATGCCCCATATGGGTGGTGGCGATCAGGATATCCGGCCGCTCTTTTTCATCCAGACCATTCAGCTCCTGAATCACCAGCTTCGCCTCGTCGGCGGGCTTGCAGAACTCAATGTCGGTGAAGAACTCCGGATTGCCAATTTTGGCGGTGTCGTCGGTAGTCAGGCCGATCACGCCGATTTTCAGATCCTGGCGTTTGAAGATAGCCCACGGCTTAAAGAAACGCTCGCCGGTGCTCTTTTGATAAATATTGGCCGACAGGAAGGGGAACTTAGCCCACTTCTCCTGCTGGCGCAGCACCTCTATAGGGTTATCAAACTCATGGTTGCCCACCGCCATTGCGTCGTAGCCGATGAGGTTCATGCCACGAAAGTCCGGCTCGGCGTCCAGCAGATCGGACTCCGGCACGCCGGTATTAATATCGCCACCGGAGAGCACCAGCACGCTGCCCCCTTCGGCAGCCACCTCTTTGCGGACGCTATCCACCAGCGTTTTCTGCGCCGCCAGACCATATTCGCGGTCGTCGCTGCGCCAGAAGTGGCCGTGATGATCGTTAGTATGCAGGATGGTTATTTTATAAGTTTTATCCTGTTCCCAGGCCTGGGCAGGCAGACTGGTGAGTCCCCACGCGGCGAGAAGCGCCAGCGCAACGCCCTGCTTTAACATATTCATTTCTCTCTCCCTGATGACATAACACACGCAAAAGTAGCGCGGGGACAGAGAATAAACAAATATGATTTTATGTCTGCGACTTCCCTCAAAGAGTCGGGACGCGTATCTTAGTTTGCTAATAATCAGGAGGCTTTCACAACTCCTGCACTCCAATAAAAGACAAAAAGTGACATTTTATGGCAATAAACCCATCCACCGGCGCGCTTTCCGGCGCTGCCGCATCGCCGCCGCGTACTGCATTCGGTATTCTGGGGGCGATCAGCCTCTCGCATCTGCTTAACGATATGCTGCAGTCGCTGATCCTCGCCCTCTATCCACTGCTGCAGGCTGACTTCTCGCTGAGCTTTGTGCAGATCGGCATGATCACCCTTACCTTCCAGCTCGCCTCCTCCCTGCTGCAGCCGGTGGTGGGCTACTACACGGATAAGCACCCGATGCCGTGGTCACTGCCCATCGGCATGTGCTTTACCCTCTGCGGCCTGGTGCTGCTGGCGCTGGCGAGCAGCTTCGGCATGGTGCTGCTGGCGGCGGGACTGGTAGGGACCGGATCCTCGGTGTTCCACCCGGAATCCTCCCGCGTGGCGCGTATGGCCTCCGGCGGCCGCCACGGTCTGGCGCAGTCCATCTTCCAGGTGGGCGGCAATTTTGGCAGCTCTCTCGGGCCGCTGCTGGCGGCGCTGATTATCGCCCCCTACGGCAAGGGTAATGTGGGCTGGTTTGTGCTGGCCGCGCTGCTGGCTATCGTGGTGCTGGCCCAGGTCAGCCGCTGGTATGCTGCCCAGCATCGGGTGAACAAGGGGCAAAAAGCTGTTATTGAGCGCAGCCCGCTGCCGCGCAATAAGGTGATCCTCGCGGTAAGCATCCTGCTGATGCTGATTTTCTCAAAATACTTCTATATGGCGAGCATCAGCAGCTATTACACTTTTTATTTGATGGAAAAATTCCACTTATCGGTACAAAACGCCCAGTTTCATCTGTTTGCGTTCCTGCTGGCGGTTGCAGCTGGCACCGTGATTGGCGGCCCTGTCGGAGATAAGATTGGCCGTAAATATGTTATTTGGGGCTCTATCCTCGGCGTGGCCCCCTTTACGTTAGTTTTACCCTATGCATCCCTCTACTGGACCGGGATTTTAACGGCGATCATTGGCTTTATCCTTGCCTCGGCCTTTTCCGCCATTCTGGTCTATGCCCAGGAGCTGCTGCCGGGACGTATCGGTATGGTTTCCGGACTCTTTTTTGGCTTCGCTTTTGGTATGGGCGGGCTTGGCGCAGCTGTGCTGGGGCTGGTTGCCGACCATACTAATATATTCGTAGTCTATAAAATCTGTGCTTTTCTGCCGCTTTTAGGGATGTTAACCATATTCCTGCCCGATAATCGGCATAAAGCCTGATTCCTGTGCGGCCAAAGGCAAACTTTGGCCGCCGCCAATGCCCATGCCATAACACTTAAAAGACGTTCACTGCCCTAATCCCCTCTCAACCGCTTTTTTTGTTCCAGAGCGTGCTTTTCTTCAATATTCAACAATTATTCATCAACATAATCATTGAAATTGTCATAGACTGTAACTCGGGCTTCTGGTTTTTTAGCCAGAAATGGATCCACTACCGCGAAAGGAGACGGAATGCATCACGCCACACCGCTTATCACCACCATTGTTGGCGGCCTTGTGCTCGCCTTTATCCTCGGCATGATTGCCAACAAGCTGCGCATCTCTCCGCTGGTGGGTTACCTGTTAGCGGGCGTACTCTCCGGTCCTTTTACCCCCGGCTTTGTGGCCGATACCAAGCTGGCTCCCGAGCTGGCCGAGCTGGGAGTGATCCTGCTGATGTTTGGCGTCGGCCTCCACTTTTCTCTAAAGGATTTGATGGCGGTAAAGTCCATCGCCATTCCCGGCGCGATTGCACAGATTGCTGTGGCGACGCTACTGGGTATGGCGCTCTCCGCCGTGATGGACTGGTCGCTAATGACCGGTATCGTCTTTGGACTCTGTCTCTCGACCGCCAGCACCGTGGTGCTGCTGCGTGCACTTGAGGAGCGACAGCTTATTGATAGCCAGCGCGGGCAGATCGCTATTGGCTGGCTGATTGTAGAAGATCTGGTGATGGTGTTAACGCTGGTCCTGCTGCCTGCCGTTGCTGGCATGATTGAAAAAGGCAACGTTGGGCTGGCGACGCTATCGGTAGATATGGGGATCACTATCGGCAAGGTGGTGGCCTTTATCGCCATCATGATGCTGGTAGGTCGTCGTCTTGTCCCGTGGATTATGGCCCGCAGCGCAGCCACCGGTTCGCGGGAGCTGTTTACCCTTTCGGTACTGGCCCTGGCGCTGGGCATTGCCTTTGGCGCAGTCGAGCTGTTTGACGTCTCCTTTGCCCTCGGCGCGTTCTTTGCCGGTATGGTGCTGAACGAGTCCGAGCTGAGCCACCGCGCGGCGCACGACACCCTGCCCCTACGCGACGCCTTTGCGGTCCTCTTCTTTGTCTCCGTTGGGATGCTGTTCGATCCGAAAATCTTGCTCGATGAGCCGCTGGCCGTTGCCGGTACGCTGGCGATCATTATCTTTGGTAAATCCATTGCCGCCTTCTTCCTGGTGCGCATGTTCGGCCACTCGCCGCGTACTGCGTTAACCATCGCCGCCAGCCTGGCGCAGATTGGTGAGTTTGCCTTTATCCTGGCGGGTCTGGGCATGGCGCTGGATCTGCTGCCGCAGACCGGACAAAACCTGGTTCTGGCCGGGGCAATCCTCTCGATTATGCTCAACCCGATCCTCTTTGCCCTGCTGGAAAAGTATCTCGACAAGACCGAAACCCTGGAAGAGCAGACGCTCGAAGAGGCCACTGAAGATGAGAAGCAGATCCCGGTGGACATCTGCAACCATGCCCTGCTGGTGGGTTTTGGCCGCGTCGGCAGCCTGCTGGGTGAGAAGCTGCTGGCTCAGGGGATCCCGCTGGTGGTGATCGAGACCTCGCGTACCCGGGTAGACGAACTACGCGCGCGCGGTATCCGTGCGGTGCTGGGCAACGCGGCCAATGAGGAGATCATGAACCTGGCGCACCTTGACTGCGCCCGCTGGCTACTGCTGACCATTCCTAACGGCTACGAGGCCGGTGAGGTGGTGGCGACCGCCCGCCAGAAGTGCCCTAACATTGAGATCATTGCCCGGGCGCACTACGACGACGAGGTGGATTACATCACCGAACGCGGCGCAAACCAGGTGGTGATGGGCGAACGTGAGATTGCCAACACCATGCTGACGCTGATAGAGAAGCGCCCGGTGGAAGAGGCTGTCACCGGATAAACACTCGCCCCGGCAGATCCTCTCCTGCCGGGGCATTTTCTTACAGGCCTGCTTTTTCTCATCACTCCCCCTCTCTGATTACGTAAGCGCATCTATCCTACTGCTGGCATTTTGTTAACAATCAAGATATAAAGACGCCTCACGCGGACATTTAGACATCTATACGTTTAGAAGGTGATATGCACACGCAGCAAGAGAATGGGCAGCTTAAGCGCACCATGAAAACCCGCCATTTGATTATGCTTTCATTGGGCGGCGTGATTGGCACAGGGTTGTTTTTTAATACGGGATACATCATCTCTACGACAGGCGCAGCGGGAACGCTGCTGGCTTATCTGATTGGGGCGCTGGTTGTCTGGCTGGTCATGCAGTGCCTTGGTGAGCTTTCCGTGGCGATGCCGGTTACAGGTGCTTTTCATGTCTATGCGGCGCGCTATATTGGCCCGGCAACGGGATATACCGTAGCATGGCTCTACTGGCTCACCTGGACAGTCGCATTGGGGTCCAGCTTTACCGCCGCCGGGTTCTGTATGCAGTACTGGTTCCCGCATATTCCCGTCTGGATATGGAGCGCTCTGTTTTGTGTGGTGATTTTTTCTCTTAACGCGATTTCAACGCGCTTTTTTGCCGAGGGAGAATTCTGGTTCTCCCTGGTTAAAGTCGCGACCATCATCGTTTTCATCATCTTAGGCTGTGGGGCGATTTTTGGTTTTATCGCGATGAAAGACGGTTCACCTTCGCCGGGGCTATCCAACCTCACCAGTGAAGGCTGGTTCCCACACGGCGGCTTGCCCATTTTGATGACGATGGTAGCAGTCAATTTTGCATTTTCTGGCACTGAGCTTATCGGTATCGCGGCAGGCGAAACGGAAAATCCACACCATGCTATCCCGGTCGCGATCCGTACCACTATCGCCCGACTGATTATATTCTTTATCGGCACCGTTTTTGTCCTGGCGGCGCTCATACCGATGCAGGTAGCGGGCGTCGAGAAGAGCCCGTTTGTGCTGGTCTTTGAGAAAATAGGCATTCCCTATGCGGCGGATATTTTTAACTTCGTCATTCTTACCGCCATTCTCTCGGCGGCAAATTCCGGACTTTACGCCTCGGGACGCATGCTGTGGTCGCTATCCAATGAAAAAACGCTGCCAGGCTGTTTTGCCCGCGTCAATAAGAACGGCGTGCCGCTGGTCGCGCTTTCTGTCTCAATGCTTGGCGGTCTGCTGGCGCTTTTATCGAGCGTGGTCGCGCCCGATACCGTGTTCGTTGCCCTTAGCGCCATCTCTGGTTTCGCCGTTGTGGCCGTATGGCTCAGCATCTGCGCGGCACACTTTATCTTTCGTCGCCGTCATCTCCAGTTGGGCAAGCCGTTGACCGATCTGAAATACAGAGCGCCCTGGTACCCGCTGGTTCCCGTCCTGGGATTCGTGCTGTGTCTGCTGGCCTGCGTTGGCCTTGCATTCGATCCGGATCAGCGCATTGCGCTTTACTGCGGAGTGCCTTTTGTTGCCCTTTGCTACGCAACCTATTTTCTTACTCACAGAACAAAATCGAAGGAGGCTGACTATGCCGCAGATTAATCCCCTTACCGCTCTGCTTGAAAGCCACGCCTTTATCGTCCTTGATGGTGCTCTGGCCACCGAGCTGGAGGCGCGCGGATGCAACCTTGCCGATAATCTCTGGTCCGCCAAAGTGTTAATGGAAAATCCACAGCTCATCCGGGATGTGCATCTGGACTACTTCCGCGCGGGCGCACAGGTAGCGATTACCGCCAGTTATCAGGCCACGCCTGCTGGCTTTGCGGCTCGCGGGCTGACCGAATCGCAATCGAGATCGCTTATTGCGCACAGCGTGGCGCTGGCGCAGGAGGCGCGTGAGATTTACCTGGCAGAAAATGCCAGCGCGGGTCCGCTACGTGTGGCTGGCTCTGTCGGTCCCTACGGCGCGTATCTGGCCGATGGCTCTGAGTATCGCGGTGACTACGTGCGCAGCGCTGAACAATTTCAGGCGTTTCATCGTCCGCGGATAGAAGCGTTGCTCGATGCAGGCGCAGATCTGCTGGCCTGTGAAACCTTACCCTCGTTTGCAGAGATAGAGGCATTAGCAGATCTGCTGTTGGAATATCCGCAGGCGCAGGCGTGGTTCTCCTTTACCTTACGTGACGACAGACATCTGAGTGACGGCACCCCTCTCGTCGAGGTAGTAGAGACGCTGGCCAAATATCCGCAAATCGTTGCGCTGGGAATTAACTGTATTGCGCTGGGTAAAACGATCGCGGCGCTAACACACCTGCACAGCCTGACTGCGCTGCCCCTGGTTGTCTATCCTAACTCTGGTGAAACCTACGACGCGACAACGAAGGAGTGGCATACGCACGGCGATTCATGTGCATCTTTAGTGGGATATTTACCGCAGTGGTTAGAGGCCGGTGCGCGGATTATCGGTGGCTGCTGCCGGACTACCCCAAAGGATATCGCAGCGCTGAGTGAGAAACGTCCGGCGCGAGAGGCGTTCACGGAATAAATTATGACCCCGGCAAGCGCTGCACCGCCGGGGCATTTTGCGCGGAAGTCGCGTTACACAGATCCACTCACCGGTGGGATCGTGCCATCGATCTGCTCTTTCTGCGCACCGGATCCGGGACGGGCAGCACTCAGAATAGGCTCTTCACCTAAAATGTCCGGCTGCTCTTTAGCCGTGAACTGACCGCGTCCGTCATAAGCTGGACCTTCGCTCCAGCGCCCTTTGGGAAGAGGCTTATCCAGAGAGGTATTCAGGCAGTAATAGGCGTGCTCCTGCGCCTCATTTTCCTGAGGGAAGCTGTTGGGGATCGGCAGCGAAGCACTGAGTCCCCCGCTGTGAGTTCAACCGATGGATGCAACGCTATCCTTAATCAAGGGGGACGTTGC
>DAMBQR010000054.1:0-11756 GCA_032055545.1 Pseudescherichia sp.
CCACATAGATCATATTTGGGAGTTGGACCTTGGCTAATATCAAATCAGCTAAGAAGCGCGCCGTTCAGTCTGAAAAGGCACGCAAGCACAACGCAAGCCGTCGCTCTATGATGCGTACTTTCATCAAGAAAGTATACGCAGCGATTGAAGCTGGCGACAAAGCAGCTGCACAGAAAGCATTTAACGAAATGCAACCGATCGTGGATCGTCAGGCCGCTAAAGGTCTGGTCCACAAAAACAAAGCAGCGCGCCATAAGGCTAACCTGACCGCGCAGATCAACAAAATGGCTTAATCGCCACCCGTTGAGCTTTGTTAAAAAAACCCGCTAAGGCGGGTTTTTTTACGTCTGGACTACGCTACTGGCGCTTTAAAACGCATTCTCAACAGCAAGTAACCTATCACCGCTGACAGCAGCGAGCCGGTCAGAATGCCCAGCTTAGCCCAGTCCACCAGCTCAGGGTCGATACCGTCAAACGCCAGGTTAGTGATGAAGATAGACATCGTAAAGCCGATGCCACACAGCACACCGACGGCCATTATCTGGTTAAACTGCGCGCCGTGGGGCAGCTTTGCCAGCCCCAGACGCAGCGCCAGCCAGGTAAAGAGAGTAATGCCCAGCGGCTTGCCGATAAGCAGACCGGCAATGATTCCCAGCGGCAGCATCGAGGCCAGCCCGCTCAGCGTCACACCCTGCAATGGCACTCCCGCGTTGGCAAAGGCAAACAGCGGCAGAATAAGCCAGCCAACCCACGGATGAAGCACATGCTCCAGCTGGCGGGAGGGTGATACCCCCTCTTCTTTCGTTAATGGGATAAAGAACCCAAGGATCACCCCGGCGATGGTGGCGTGAACGCCTGATTTCAGTACCGCCGTCCAGAGAACCAGACCAACCAGAATATAGAGGCCGGTGCGCCGCACGTTGAGAGCATTCATTACTGCCAGCACCACGATGGACAGCGCAGCGACGCCCAGCGACACCATCGACAGCTCGCTGGTATAGAACAGGGCAATAATGACGATGGCTCCCAGGTCGTCGATAATCGCCAGCGCCATCAGAAAGATCTTCAGCGCGGGCGGAATGCGGCTACCCAGCAGCGCCAGCACGCCCAGCGCAAAGGCGATATCAGTTGCGGTAGGAATGGCCCAGCCGTGGCTGACCACCGGATCGTGCGCGTTAAACAGCAGGAAAATCAGCGCCGGGACAACCATCCCGCCGAGGGCGGCAATCACCGGAAATATCGCCTGGTGACGGCTGGCCAACGCCCCCTGCACCAGCTCACGCTTTACCTCCAGACCGATCAGCAGAAAGAAGACGGCCATCAGGGCATCGTTGATAAACAGCAGCATGTTTTTGTTGATGTCGAGCGCACCGGCCCTGAACTGCACCGGCAGATCGAGAAAGGCACGGTAGGCTTCCTGAGTGGCGCCCAGATTGGCGCAAAGCATAGCCAGCAGAGCAGCAACGATAAGCGTCACGCCCCCGGACGCATCGCTGTTAATAAAGCGGCGCAAATGTTTCACAACGGCTCCTTCTGTAGAATTTACTTAATGTCTGAAACAGTTTAACCGTCTGGATCGCCAGGGGACAGAAATAATAAAAAAGCCCGAACGGGTGTCGGGCCTGAAATGGGATTGGCAGATACCTAACGCGACAATTTATGCATAAAGTGCCATTTTATAGACGCGGAAGCTGGTGATATCGTAGCGATACCCCTCCCCACCGGTGGCTTCACTCTTGTAATAGCCCGAGGATATTGCCGCTTCAAAAAGTATAGATTTGGTAGCAGGCTCAATTTCCTGCAACAGCAGATTCCCCATAACCTCACTGCCTTCCTGCGGATCGATAAGATCGCTATCCCCCGGCTGACATGAAACCGCCCGGCCATTTTCATCAAAGGTGCAGTCGCCAAAATGCACCACGATATTACCGTTTGGCAGGATCTCTTTCGCGCTCACACAGCTGCTGTAGCCACGTGCCCCCATCTCCTTACCGTACTCAAAGGGACGCATAACGGTCATTGTATTCAGGTTGATGATGAAATGAACAATTCGGCTGTAGTTATCCGGTGGTAACAGACTTTTATTGTCGTCACGTGAGCGGAAGTTACCATTATCAAAGACCATAAATTCAACGATACCTGGCTCATCATTTGGAATCTCTGTAACGTTATGCTGACCCCACGTCCAGAAATCGCGGTTTGCGGCATCTACATCCTCAGGGTGACTAAAGTCATAAAGCGGTGCTCCATCATCATCAACCGGCGTCAGCAGATAAGGCTGTAGTGCTTCATTCCACGCTTCGTGGGTAGACATAATGAAGCGTAGCGCCTCAGTTTCCAGATCGATGCCAAAGACTGCACTCTGGTGTCGGCCCGAAGCGATGAGAAGATGATTGGTCTCATTGATATAGCTTTGGTTAATATGCAGCCAGTCTTTTACCGTCGGATCTTCACCTGGAGCGGTACCTGACGGCCTTGACTCGCGCTGTGGATCGAGAATTTGCGCCATGTCGTAATAGGCAATCTCCAGACCCGTTGTCAGGTCAACGACTGAGACGCCATCCTCATTAGTGTGCAATGCATCCGGACGGCCAGCGGTATACTCCGACGGCGCCACAATCGTGCTGCTGTCCCATTGCCAAATAGAGTGGTGGAACTGATTGTCCAGCACATAGAAAGCATACAGACGCCCCATCATGTCAAACTCATACATGTTCAGATAGGTGTTATTTGCTTCTGACGTCGTCAGAAAATGGCCGTTATCAATCCGTACCAGATTGTAAGAAGGAAACGCTTTCGTCACGTACCAGCGTACGATCCCGTTTTGGTCCAGCGCATAGTTATAACGATCAAAATGGGTAATAAAGTAGTAACCGGGAGCCATTTTTGTTGCATCCGTAACCGGCTGAGTCACGCTAATAACAGGAAAACCCAATGTGACATCGGCAGAGTCTGTTGCGGGTAAAGTCTGAGTTGTAATGGCATAAGCGGCAATTTCCACACCGTCAGAAAGAAAAAAGATCAGGTTTTCACTACCAGCCACAAGGCCGAGAATCGGCACCAGGTTCGCGCCCACGCTGAGCCTTACGACCTGTTCCGTCAGCACTGCTGTTTTTGCCCTATCCTGGATCTGTAAAGTAATTTCACGGTTTTCACTGCTCCATACTCCTGCATAGGCACTTAAAGGGGCAGTGCCATAAGGGTTAAGAGTGATGTGGGCATTATCCAGCGTATTCTTTTCGGTAATCTGAGTAAGGCTATCCTGATAAATTGCCGTATGACTCATTACCATAGAATTATTGCGATCGACACCCTGATTGATCGCAGGACGAGGGGCAGGAAGGGTATCGCGTTGAATAGCAGTTTTTTTCATAATAACTCTCCAGCATATCTATTTTTCAGTTTGCAACATTGCCGGGAGAGGTAATACATCAGCACCGCTCGGTTTTAAGAGCAAAAACAGCGCGATCTGCATTAAAAATTGCCTTTATGCCACTGTATTGAGCATTTTATTATACTCATACTTAAGGTACTCCAGCGTAGCTGTCACATTGGCCGGTGACAATCGACCAAGCTGTGAATAAACAGGATGCCCATGCAAATATTGCATAAACATGGTGGCACTTTTAAGGGTTGCATGACGCTGAGCACTGCTTTTTTTGTTGCCTGTGAGATTACAAACGGCCATTGCATAGTCAGGCGTTGAGAATGTTCGCCAGATGTTATTACGGATCCCCCCGCTCAGAAAAAGACGCGGAGGGATATCACGTTGCGGAGGCTGCAAACCCCGCTCCCGAACAAAAGCAATATGGCTTCGCCCTTGCTGCACGTAAGTCAGATTTGCCATCATGCATCCGCCTAAAATAAAGCACTCATGATCGATGTAATGCTGCACATTCAAGGAGTGCTCGTCGGTCAGCTTCCGAACCAATTCAAAATGCCGATAGGCGGGTAAGACTGGTTTTACCAGCATGCCAGCATCGTTTTTATGCAGTGTCGCTGAGCCATAATCGATATCAAAAAGCGTATCCCGGCGCATAGTAAGCGACTCTTTTCGTTTAACCAGCTGTGTTAACGTTCCTGCTGGAAAACGCTCCTCATAATGGGAAGTATATTGAAACGCTTTTTCTACCGGGTACGCTGAGTAATTCGTCGAAATAGCCACCACCTTACCGCTCTGCTCCTCTGCGGTGACTAATACATACAACCGGCTACTGCTGTTGTTATAACAGACATAAAACGCCCGCGTACTGAGAGTGATATCGAGAGTGGAAAATGCCCACAGACATTCATGTTGATTGGCGCTGCGGGAGAGCTTGCTTAACTCCCGACTAAGGCCTGTGCTATCTAATCCCAGACTGGTTCGGATAGCAGCCAGCGACGCTCCTTCGTAAATCAGACTGGAAAGCAGCGCCTGGCGGTGGTCGTTTTTTTGCCGTTTCGACATTATAAATGTTTTATGGCAGTCGCCGCAGTAAATCCGGCGTTCCCCCAGACAAGAAAAGCCATATTTTTTCAATGAACTTCCGCCACAGTTTGGACACTGTTTTATCAAACCTTTCCAGGAGTGATTAGCGCTCTGACGAAACAGATTCAATGATGTCGATGAGATAACAGGGAATAGAAACCCGCACGCCCGACAGAGCACATTCTTACCCTGCATGAGATAGTCTGGGCTATGCAGAATGCCAAAATTGCTACAGCCCAGGGTCTTACAGCAGTTTACATTGATATTTTCAAACATATATACCTCCCTGCCCCTCATTCAGACCAATATCGTCCGAATTTCTGCTGGAGAGAGATCGTTTTGGTAAAGCATTTTCATTGCGCCCATTAAGGGCGCGGTATGCGAGAAAAAAATCTTATAGCCTGCACACAGATAATTCTGCTTTAGCGGCCCTGTTGATGATGGCAAAAAACGATGTTTAGGACAGCCACCATGACAGGCAAATTTCCACTGGCATAGATGACACGCCTGCGCCATTAATCGATGTTTATCACTACCGAAATGATGGTTTTGTTTACCTGAATTCATTTCACGTAACGTCTGGTTATAGATATTCCCCAGCTTATATTGCGGGTAGACGAAGTGATCGCAATTATAGACGTCACCGTTCATTTCCATTGCGAAGGCGCTCCCGCACTCCGGAGCAAAAATGCAGACCTGAGGAGGAAGACCACACCAGGCCGCCAGAGTATGTTCAAACAGCTGAATGCCGATTTCTCCTATATCCTCGCGGATCCAGATATCAAAAATGGCGTTGAGAAAATGGCCAAACTGTTCGGCGTCCACTGACCAGGGCATCATATTGACTTTACCCTCCTGCGGGTGCGCCAACGTTGGGCTGTCATTATCAGCTTGTCTCTCTACCAGCGGGATAAACTGCATATAGCGGCTACCCAGCGCTCTGAGATACTCATACACCCGTTTCGGATGATGCATATTGCTGCGATGGACCACGGTAAGCGTATTGAACTCGACGTCATGCTCCGCCAGGCAGCGAATGGCCTGTTCCACTTTTGCATGCGTCGGTTTTCCAGCGCGTGTTAAACGCCATGCGTCGTGTAGTTCAGCATCACCATCAATGGATATGCCTACCAGAAACTGATGCTGATTAAAGAAACGTGCCCACTCTATATCAATAAGCATGCCATTGGTCTGGAATGTATTAATGATAGTTTTTCCGTTAGCGTAACGCTGCTGCAACTCGACCGCTTTTTGATAGAACGGTAGCTCCATCAGCGTCGGCTCCCCACCCTGCCATGCAAAAATGACCTCATCCACATCTTGCGCGGCAATATGCTGCCTGGTGAATAGCTCAAGCGTCGCCTCAGACATCCGATAATGCCCTTTTCGCTCAGGATAAAGTCTCCCTTTTTCAAGATAGAAGCAGTAGCGACAGTCAAGGTTACAGACCGATCCCGTTGGTTTAACCATCACCTGACAACTTTTTTTCTGCATAATGTAACGCCCTGAAATCAAACAACCTGATTCGGTACAAACGTACCGAATCAGATGAGCATTGCCCTGAATGGCATACCTTTACTTGTTATAATTACTCTGTTATCCCCAGGTTACAGGCGTTGGCTTATCACCGCGGGCTTTCATCAGTGAGTCATTATCAATACTGGCTTTATATTTCAGGAATTTGTCGTACAGCTCTTTTTCAATAGCAGGTTGTTTACCTAGCTGATTGAGGGTCTCATAGCGATCGCTTTTCAGATTATAAAGATACTTAGGTCTGTTTTGGCGATCGACAATCATCTTCCACTCCCCGTCCCGAATCGCCCACTCATCCGTAGGATCGTCCTGGAAAGGCATATCTATGCCGAAGATAAGCGGTTTTTGCCGTTTTAAGGTTTTTTTCTCCAGCAGCGGTACCAGTGACTGGCCGTCGTAGGTGCGATCGGAAGGCAACGTAAAGTCCATCATCTGCGCCAGCGTTGGTAGCCAATCAAGTCCGTAGGCAGGCGTATCGGTCACCATTCCCTGCGGGATATGCTTGCCATATTTAACGATCGCCGGAACACGAATCCCCCCTTCCCACAGGTTATCTTTGCGACCACGTAAACCATCTGTCTCGCCGGCAAGATTCAGCTCATATATCTTCCGCGCTTCACGGGTTACCGGACCATTATCACTGGTAAAGATAACGATGGTGTTATCTTCCTCACCCATCGCTTTGATTTTTTCGAGCACCTTACCGACCTGTGCATCCATATAGCTGATGTTCGCGTAATATTCACCGGTGCCGCGCCACGGTTTATCAGCCCAGTCGCCATAGAACAGATCTGGATGCTGTTTCTGATATTCGCTCATATAGGATGAGTACATATCGAGATACTTTTTCGGCGACGCCAGCGGACTATGTACTTCGGTAAAGGCGACGTATAAGAAAAATGGCTTATCGTCTTTTTTGTTATCTAGCCAGTTGACTACTTCAGAGCTGACGAACTCGCCGCTCATTTTATCAGCTCGCCCAATATGCTTGCCATTACGCAACCAACCTGTTGGATGCACAACGCCATAGCGAGGGCGTTCTTTAGCGTTATCTAACGTTGAGTCCGTGACAAACCCGGCAGGGTTAACGAGGCTATAATCGAACCCCATATCTTTTGCCTGTGGTTGATCGGTACGATCTCCACCCGCGTTCAGGTGCAGTTTGCCCACCATTGCCGTATCGTAACCCTGCTGTTTCAGCAGATTAGCAATCGTCAGTTCGTTACGTCCCAGCGCCACATTTTTACCTTCTGGGATCCAGGAACGAATGCTGGTACGAAAAGGCATTCGTCCCGTTAACAGGCCTGCGCGAGAAGGAGAACATAACGGTGCAGGGGCATAATAGTCAGTAAACTTCACCCCCTCCTGCGCAAGCTTATCAATGTTTGGCGTCTTCACAATCTGGTGACCATAAGTAGCAAGGTCACCGTAACCTAAATCATCTGCCAGAATAATGACCAGATTAGGGCGCTTTGGTGTCGCGGCATGTGCAGTTGATAATACAGTTCCTGCACACAGCGCTAATCCGATCATACTGGCAACAACTGTTCTTTTCATTTTAACTCCTCGCCTTTTAATTAAAACTCATATCCAACCATATAAATCATCTGATCCCCAAAGCCGTCGTAACCCAATTTATTTTTGAAATACCGCCAGGTTATAGCCGCCTTCCAACGAGGATAGAATTTCCATGCCAGCGTTAAACCGCCGTTAATACCGTAATCACCATGTTGCTGCTCTGCATAGGCATCGTTTCGCTCTAGCTCAACCTCATTCCAGTCGGATAGAATGAACTTCTCATCAAATAGGGCGAAGTCATACGCAGTGGTCCAGCCTACAACATAACCATTCCAGCCGCTGGTTTGCCCATATTTCTGTGAGACGTAATCACCGGATTGATTATGTAAGCCAATGTAGGGTTTAAAGAATCCCCATTCACCTGTCCAGCCGAGGTAGCCCAGGCCGTAAAACATATCCAGATCGTCTCCCCAGGTGTTCTCCCACTGCCCATATATCTTGCCAAAAAAGGTATAATCAGAGTCAAAAAGACGAACATGGGTCATGGCAGAGACGGTATGATTTCGCCCAGCGACTGAGTGGTTAAGCACATTGCTTTCAATGAAAGAGTAGAATTCCGCTTCCCGGAAATTAACGCCGAAATCGGCTGTAATTTTCCAGACTTCACCGCGATCTACATTGACAAAACCACTGTCCCAATCTGCATAACCGGCATTAATAGATCCAAACGAACTTTTATACTCCAGCGCGTATAATGATGGGCTAAAAAGCGCGGGTATTACTAATACTATACAACTCAAAAATATTTTCTGTTTAAAAACCATTTAATGCATTCCCCATAGTTATAATATATTCCTTAATGGACATGAGTATGTTGCGGTGAAGTATCTTATCGAAATAGGGAAGCAGATTAGTGATATAAATCTCACATAGCAAAGCTGACTATTAACTGAATACCAAGTGTCAGAAGATGTTGTTTTACTGAAGGTAAGGTATTATTTTTTAATTAGCCAGAGCGCATTTGGTTATATGGCATCCGTTCATTACATTTTTTACATGTTAGGGTAATCACACGCACGTGTTGTGGCTAATAACAACGACAATGAAGTTAATATATAAAATAATAGCTTTTAAAGTAGAGGGGTAAGAGTAAACTCAGCTGTAAGAAATAGGCCTGGCTATACTCCTTTGCTTCACGCAAAAAAAAGCCCGGGCGTTACCCCAGGCTTTCGTGAATGCAGACCCTAACGTTTAGCGCGTCAGGTCGTCAAAGAACTTCTTTACGCCGTCGAAGAAGCTTTTAGAGCGCGGGCTGTTATGCTCCCCTGTCGGGCCGCCAAAGCTCTCCTGCAGATCCTTCAGTAGCTGCTTCTGCTTCTCGTTGAGGCCCACCGGCGTCTCCACCACCACACGGCACAGCAGATCGCCCTGCGCGCCGCCGCGTACCGACTTCACGCCCTTGCCGCGCATGCGGAACAGCTTGCCGGTCTGGGTTTCGCTCGGGACCTTCAGGTTAACGCGGCCATCCAGCGTTGGAACTTCAATCTCGCCGCCCAGCGCCGCCATGGCAAAGTTGATCGGCACTTCGCAGTAGAGGTTGTTACCTTCACGCTCGAAAATCGGGTGCTGCTTCACCTGCACCTGGACGTACAGATCGCCCGCTGGTGCACCGTGCTCGCCCGCTTCGCCCTCGCCGGAGAGACGGATACGGTCGCCGGTATCGACGCCTGCCGGGATCTTCACCGACAGAGTTTTGCTCTTCTCAACGCGGCCGTGACCGTGGCATTTGTTGCACGGATCTTTGATCAGCGTACCGCGCCCCTGACAGTGCGGACAGGTCTGCTGTACCGCAAAGAAGCCCTGGCGCATCTGCACCTGGCCGGAGCCGTGACAGGTCGGACAGGTCTGCGGCTGGGTGCCGGCTTTCGCGCCGCTGCCGTGGCAGATGTCGCACTCCTCCAGCGTCGGAATACGGATCTCTTTGGTGACGCCGCGTACGGCCTCTTCCAGCGTCAGCTCCATGTTGTAGCGCAGGTCAGCCCCGCGCGCCGCGCGCTGGCGACCACGACCGCCGCCAAAGATATCGCCGAATACGTCGCCAAAGATATCGCTAAAGTCTGCGCCGCCGCCGCCGAAACCGCCGCCGCCGCCCATGCCGCCCTGCTCAAACGCAGCATGACCGTACTGATCGTAGGCCGCACGTTTTTGTGCGTCGGTCAGGACTTCGTACGCTTCTTTAATCTCTTTAAATTTGGCTTCGGCCTCTTTATCGCCCTGGTTGCGGTCCGGGTGATACTTCATCGCCAGACGCTTATAGGCCTTTTTGATTTCACGCTCTTCCGCACTTTTCGGAACGCCTAAAATCTCGTAATAGTCTTGCTTTGCCATTTGGTTATCTGCCCCTAACATGCGAGCACGGGCGGAGAGGAAACCTCTACGCCCGTGCTGGTTTTCTACCCTACATCAGGGCGATTATTTTTTATCTTTAACTTCTTCGAACTCGGCATCGACCACGTCGTCGTCTTTCGCGTTGTTCGCAGAAGCGTCAGCGCCGCCTGCCTGCTGCTGGGCGTGCTGCTGCTGCGCGATCTCCATCAGCTTCTGGGAAACCTGCGCCAGCGCCTGCATTTTCGCTTCGATATCGGCTTTATCTTCGCCTTTCAGCGAGGTTTCCAGCGCGCTCAGCGCAGACTCGATAGCGGTTTTGTCGTCAGCCGGCAGCTGATCGCCTGCTTCGGTAACCTGCTTACGGGTGCTGTGCAGCAGGTGGTCACCCTGGTTGCGGGTCTGTACCAGCTCTTCAAACTTACGGTCAGACTCGGCGTTAGCTTCCGCATCCTGAACCATTTTCTGGATCTCATCTTCGTTGAGGCCAGAAGAGGCTTTGATGGTGATCTTCTGCTCTTTACCGCTGTTTTTGTCTTTCGCGGAGACGTGCAGAATACCGTCAGCATCGATGTCAAAGGTGACTTCGATCTGCGGCATGCCACGCGGCGCCGGGTTAATACCGTCGAGGTTGAACTGACCCAGTGATTTGTTATCAGATGCACGCTTACGCTCACCCTGAATCACATGGATAGTTACCGCAGACTGGTTGTCTTCCGCAGTAGAGAACACCTGGCTGTGCTTGGTCGGGATAGTGGTGTTCTTGTTGATCAGCGCGGTCATCACGCCGCCCATGGTTTCGATACCCAGGGAGAGCGGAGTCACGTCGAGCAGCAGAACGTCTTTCACATCACCGGTCAGCACGCCGCCCTGAACCGCAGCACCGATTGCCACTGCTTCGTCCGGGTTAACGTCTTTACGCGGCTCTTTACCAAAGAACTCAGCAACTTTCTTCTGCACCATCGGCATACGGGTCTGGCCACCGACCAGGATAACATCCTGAATGTCAGAGACAGAGAGGCCCGCATCCTGCAGCGCAACCTTCAGCGGCTCGATGGAACGGTTTACCAGGTCTTCTACCAGGCTCTCCAGTTTCGCACGGGTCACTTTAATGTTCATGTGTTTCGGACCGGTCGCGTCTGCGGTGATGTACGGCAGGTTCACGTCGGTCTGCTGGGCAGAAGAGAGCTCAATTTTTGCTTTCTCTGCGGCTTCTTTCAGGCGCTGCATCGCCAGCGGGTCATTACGCAGGTCGATGCCCTGATCTTTCTTAAACTCGTCAACGAGGTAGTTGATCATACGGCTGTCGAAGTCTTCACCACCCAGGTGGGTATCACCGTTAGTAGCCAGTACTTCGAAGGTCTTCTCACCGTCAACTTCGTCGATTTCGATAATAGAGATATCGAAGGTACCACCGCCAAGGTCGTATACGGCGATAGTGCGGTTACCGACTTCTTTATCCAGACCGTAGGCCAGCGCAGCAGCAGTCGGTTCGTTGATGATACGTTTGACTTCCAGACCCGCGATACGACCGGCATCTTTAGTTGCCTGACGCTGAGCATCGTTGAAGTATGCAGGTACGGTGATAACCGCTTCAGTTACCGGTTCGCCCAGGTAATCTTCAGCCGTCTTCTTCATTTTTTTCAGCACTTCAGCAGAGATCTGCGGCGGTGCCATTTTCTGGCCCTTCACGTCGATCCATGCATCACCGTTCTCAGCACCGATAATTTTGTACGGCATGATGGCCTCATCACGCTGCACTTCTTCGTCCTGGAAGCGGCGACCGATCAGGCGTTTAATCGCAAACAGGGTGTTTTGCGGGTTTGTCACTGCCTGACGTTTAGCCGGCTGA
>DAMBQR010000054.1:11899-26537 GCA_032055545.1 Pseudescherichia sp.
GTACCCAGGTCGATACCAATAATTTTACCCATCTAAACGTCTCCACTAAAAATTTGTTCATCATGTGGTTGTGAATCTGTAATAAGGGCGAAACGTGCGGTTTCAACTGCCCCAATCTGTTTTTTTTCAGACTCACCACTGCGGTTGACTACAAGATGGGGACGTAACGCAACGCATCAAGGGGCCGGGTCGAAAATTTTTTTCCCGTTCTCTCTCTCTTCAGGCAATACATTCACTTTGCCCATTGATAACCAAAAATAATTCACAGTAAAAATGTAATAAAAAGAAAAGATTAGTTGCATTAACCCACCAAGAGAAAGGTTATTATAGGGTCTGTGAAGGACGAGTTAATCCAGTAAAGAGAACATAATGGAAATCAGATACCTGAACGACGAGGATTTGGATTTTCTTCAGCGCTGCAGCGAAGATCAGCTGGCCGAGCTGACCCGTTTACTTACCCATAACGAAAAAGGTAAGGCCCGCCTGTCGAGTACCCTGCAGCATAACGAGCTGTTTAGGTCGATGGAGGGCCACCCAGAGCAGCACCGCTGCAACTGGCAGCTCATCGCTGGCGAGCTACAGCATTACGGCGGCGACAGCATCGCCAACAAGCTCCGGGGCCACGGCAAGCTGTACCGCGCCATTCTGCTGGACGTGGCGAAACGGCTAAAGCTTAAGGCAAATAAAGAGAGCACAACCTTCGAAATAGAACAGGATCTGCTGTCGCACTTTCTGCGTAATGCCTGGCAGAAGATGGATGCCGAACAGAAGCAGGAATTTCTGCTAGCGGTCGAGGCCAGGGTCTCTGAGCTTGAGGAGTTGCTGCCGCTGCTGCTTAAGGATCCGGCGCTGGCGAAAGGGGTCTCTCACCTGCTCTCTAGCCAGCTGACCCGCATCCTGCGTACTCATGCTGCTATCAGCGTTATTGGTCATGGGCTGGTACGCGGAGCCGGGCTTGGCGGCCCGGTGGGAGCGGCGTTTAACAGTGTTAAGGCCGTGAGCGGCAGCGCCTATCGGGTCACTATTCCTGCCGTATTACAGATTGCCTGCCTGCGGCGAATGCTTACTACAACCGAAAATTAATCCCCGGATTGCAAGGTATTCTTTTCATTTACCCAGCACAGATCAAAGACAGAATCAGTGCCGATCATTATGATGCCGCGCCCCGCTTCCACTATCTGGATGCGGGGCTTTTTCTTTCACCATTTTTATGATGATTTTTTGGGGATTTATGGGCGATACGACGTTGGCTAATCCGGCTCCGCTGGGCTTAATGGGCTTCGGCATGACCACTATTCTGCTTAACCTGCACAATATTGGCATGTTCCCGCTGGATGGCATTATCCTGGCCATGGGCATCTTCTACGGCGGCATCGCGCAAATTTTTGCCGGTCTGCTGGAATATAAAAAAGGCAATACCTTTGGCTTAACCGCCTTCACCTCCTACGGCTCCTTCTGGCTGACGCTGGTAGCGATCCTGATTATGCCGAAAATGGGCCTGACGGATGCGGCCAACGGCCACTTCCTCGGGGTCTACCTGGGTATCTGGGGCATCTTTACGCTGTTTATGTTCTTCGGCACGCTGAAAGGCGCGCGTATGCTGCAGTTCGTGTTCCTGAGCCTGACGGTGCTGTTTGCCCTGCTCTGCGTGGGACATCTGGCGGATAACGAAGGCATTGTCCACGTGGCGGGCTGGATCGGTCTGGTCTGCGGCGCGAGCGCGATCTACCTGGCAATGGGTGAAGTGCTCAACGAGCAGTATGGCCGCACCGTGCTGCCGATTGGCGAGAGGCTCTAATTTATCTGATGCTCCAGCAGCTAAGGCTGGAGCATTATCTGTTTATTCAGGCGTGCATCAGTGTAGTGAGTACTTCTTCGGATAAGCCGGTCAGCTGCATGATCTGTGCACGCTCCATTCCCTGATTCAGCATAGCGTGTGCAATGCGCATCGTGGCTTCAAGACGGCCTTCGCTGCGACCTTGTTGGAATCCCTCGCTGTGACCTTCTTGCCGAAGCTGTTCTGCAATAGTCATTAAAATATCCTTATGTTGCGGGGCTTTTTTCGCCAGCACGCGAATCAGTGCGCCATGATCGCCACTATTTCCAGCCTGCACCAGATAGTTAATTACACTCCTGAGCTGCTGTCCGGTAGTGTAGCCTTGCAAAAGTAGGCAAGCCAAATGTTCATGAAACGCCATGAGATCCCGCGCACGAATATGCTTCTGAAAAAACTCCAGAAGCGCCACTCTGCGGGGATGCTCGGAAAAAATGCAGCAAACAGAAGACTATAAGGACGTTTGCTTCAATTCAGCGCGAGGCGTAACGTCTTGCGGATTCAGATCCTGCCGCAGCCAGATCCCCAACCCTAACCCGACCAGCGCCAGGGCCAGCACGTACCAGGCCGGGGCCAGCGGCGAGACGCCCATCAGTAGGGTCACCGCAATCGGCGTCAGCCCGCCAAAGATGGCGTAAGAGACGTTGTAGGAGAAGGAGATGCCGGTGAAGCGTACCTCCGCCGGGAACGCCCGCACCATCACGTAGGGCACCGCCCCTACTACACCGACACCCAACCCTGCCAGGCCATAGAGCAGAGAGAGATGCTCCGGGTGCGTACCGGCAAAGCGATAGAACAATCCGCTGGTGCAGGCCAGTATGATGCTGCCGACGATAAAGGTTCTGCTGGCCCCAAAGCGATCTGCCGCCAGCCCGGCCAGCAGGCAGCCAATGCAGAGCATAATGGTGGCCACGCTGTTGGCCTGCAGGGTCAGCGCCGGGGCGAGGCCGTACTGCTTCTGCAGCCAGACCGGCGACATCAGGATCACCACCACAATGCAGGCGGAGAGCAGCCAGGTCAGCAGCATCGAGATCGCTACCGCTTTTTTATGCTTCACGACCACCGCCTTTACCGGCAGCTCCTGAGCCAGAGCCTTACGCTGCTGCATCTCAAGGAAGATTGGCGTCTCCTGCAGCCAGCGGCGCAGATACATCGCCACCAGACCAAACGCGCCGCCGAGCAGGAAGGGAATACGCCAGCCATATTCGTGCAGCGTCTCCGGCGTCATGGCACGGTTGACGACCGTTGCTACGACCGACCCGAGCAGGATGCCCACGGTCAATCCTGCGGTCAGAGTACCGCAGGCGATGCCGATCCGCCGGGCCGGCACATGTTCAGCGACAAAAACCCATGCCCCCGGCACCTCGCCGCCGATTGCCGCGCCCTGTAAAAGCCGCATCAGCAGCAAGAGCAGCGGTGCGGCAATGCCGATAGAGGCGTAGGTAGGCAGCAGGCCGATCGCCAGGGTTGGCACCGCCATCAGCAGAATGCTCAGGGTAAACATCTTTTTACGCCCGACCAGATCGCCAAAGTGCGCCATGATAATACCGCCCAGCGGCCGGGCCAGATAGCCTGCGGCAAAAATGCCGAAGGTCTGGACCTGGCGCAGCCACTCGGGAATATCCGCCGGGAAGAAGAGCGCTCCTACAACGGCGGCAAAGAAGACGAAGATGATGAAATCATAAAACTCCAGCGCGCCGCCAAGGGCAGCGAGCGAGAGCGTTTTATAATCCTGGCGATTTAGCGGACGTACGTTTTCAGACATAGCGAACCATGAGTAAAAGGGTAGATGATATTATTTTACGACCTATGTAAACTTAAAATTACTATATCGTAAAAATATCACTACGCGACACCCTGCATGGCTTATACCAAAAATGCTCTGTATTCAGGAGATTGTTTCGCGCCTTGCGCTCTTAGGCCGAAATGCTGCTACCACCTCGGGATAGGTTTCCACATAAGGCCCCTCCAGCAGCTGTAAACAATACGGTACGCTGGCAAAAATCCCCGCTACTACGACCTTACCGTCGCTCTCTTTTACCCCCTCCAGCGTCTCCTGGATTGATTTGGGCTGGCCGGGCAGATTAAGGATCAGCGCCTGCTTGCGGATCGCGCCCACCTGGCGCGACAGGATAGCGGTAGGCACAAAGTGCAGGCTGATCTGTCGCATCTGTTCGCCAAATCCTGGCATCAGGCGATCGGCGACCGCCATCGTTGCATCCGGGGTCACGTCCCGGCGTGCAGGCCCCGTGCCGCCAGTGGTCAGCACCAGGTGGCAGCTCATCTCATCCACCAGCTCGCACAGCGTCTGCTCAATGATCGCCTGCTCGTCCGGAATCAAACGGGTTTCGATGGTAAAGGGGGTCGCGAGGGCGGAGGCCAGCCAGGCTTCAAGGGCAGGAATACCCTTATCCTGATAGACGCCGCTGGAGGCGCGGTCGGAGACAGAGACTAAGCCGATGCGTAATGTATTCATAGCATTTCCGTTCAAACAATATCGATACGGGAATGATACACGCAGAGGGGAATAACAGACAGGATCGAAAAACAGGAGCGTGACCGGAGGCCCGGCCACGCAGAGGAACTACAGCAGATCGCCGATCATTGTTTCCAGTTTACCCTGGTCAACGGCAAACTTACGGATACCGTCCGCCAGCTTGTCTACTGCCATCGGATCCTGGTTGTGCTCCCACAGGAACTCGGCTTCGGTGATGCGCTCCGGACGCGCTTTCACTTCACCGCTGAAGGAGAGCTTACGCTCTACCGTACCTTCGCTCTCCGCCAGCTCTTTCAGCAGCGCAGGGGCGATGGTCAGGCGGTCGCAGCCTGCCAGCTCAATGATCTCACCGACGTTACGGAAGCTTGCACCCATGACAACGGTCTCATAGCCGTGCTGCTTGTAGTATTCGTAGATTTCGGTCACGGAGACCACGCCCGGATCTTCAGCGGCCGCGTACTCTTTCTTGTCGGTGTTGGACTTGTACCAGTCAAGGATACGGCCCACGAACGGCGAAATCAGGAACACGCCCGCTTCAGCACAGGCGCGCGCCTGGGCGAAAGAGAACAGCAGGGTCAGGTTACAGTTGATGCCCTCTTTCTCCAGCTGCTCAGCGGCACGAATGCCCTGCCAGGTGGAGGCCAGCTTGATGAGGATGCGATCGTTGCTGATACCCGCGTCGTTGTAGAGCTTGATCAGGCGCTTGGCTTTGGCAATGGAGCCTTCGGTGTCATAGGAGAGGCGCGCGTCTACTTCAGTAGAGATACGGCCCGGCACCAGCTTAAGGATCTCCAGGCCGATGTTCACTGCCAGCTTATCGGAGGCGTCAACGATCTGCTGCTCACGGTCGCTGCTCTGGCTCTTTGCCCAGGTCACGGCGTCGTCAATCAGCTTGCGATATTCAGGGATCTGGGCTGCGTTAAGGATCAGAGAAGGGTTGGTTGTAGCATCCTGCGGCTGATACAGCTTCATTGCCGCAATGTCTCCGGTGTCGGCCACCACGGTGGTGAACTGACGCAGGGAGGTCAATTTATCCGTCATAATCGTGTTTCTCTTTAAACAGCTTGTTAGGGGGATGTAACCGGTCTTCCCTGATGATATCACGCCGCACTGTCAGCGCAACCGCAGACAGTGCCCAAACCTGGAGTATGGTAGACTCGGTCAACGACGCGAAACGCCGCCTGAAAATAGCCGCGTTTGAATGGGTTCAAGGGCATGAACAAGAGGAATGTGAATGCCGGATTTCTTGCTTTTTATCAACGATATACTTTGGGACTCGGTAATGATCTATCTGCTTATAGGAGCAGGGATCTGGTTTACCGTGCGCAGTGGATTTATCCAGTTTCGCTATCTGCGCCACGTCGGCAAGAGTCTGAAAAACAGCGTGATGCCGCAGCCGGGCGGCCTGACCTCATTCCAGGCGCTCTGCACCAGCCTCGCTGCCCGCGTCGGCAGCGGCAACCTGGTAGGCGTGGCGCTGGCGATCTCCGCTGGCGGGCCGGGCGCGGTGTTCTGGATGTGGGTCGCCGCACTGATCGGCATGGCCACCGCCTTTGGCGAGTGCGCGCTGGCCCAGCTCTATAAAGAGCGTGACGAGCATAATCAGTTTCGCGGCGGCCCCGCCTGGTACATCACCCGTGGCCTGGGCATGCGCTGGATGGGCATCGTGTTCGCCCTCTTCCTGCTGCTGGTCTACGGTCTCATTTTCAACACTGTCCAGTCTAACTCTGTGGCTCATGCCCTGCACTACGCATGGGGGATACCGCAGCCGATCAGCGGTGTAATTTTAGCGATCGCTGCGCTGCTGGCGATGAGACTCGGCATTCGCGGCGTTGCCCGTATGATGCAGTGGCTGGTCCCGGTCCTGATGCTGGTGTGGGTGCTCGCCTGCCTGCTGATCGGTGCCTGGCACGTTGAGCAGCTCCCCGGCATCGTCAACGCTATCTTTCGCGGTGCCTTCGGCTGGCACGAGGCGGCGACAGGCGCGCTTGGCTACACCGTCAGCCAGGCACTGACCAGCGGCTTTCAGCGCGGAATGCTATCGAATGAGGCAGGGATGGGTACCACGCCCAATGCGGCAGCGGCTGCGGCATCCTGGCCTCCGCATCCGGCTGCCCAGGGGATTGTGCAGATGATTGGCGTCTTTACCGATACCATTATCGTCTGCACCGCCAGCGCGCTCCTCGTCCTGCTGGCCGACGAGTCGGCGGCGCACGATACATTAAACGGCATTGAGCTAGTGCAGCAGGCGATGGTCTCCCTGACCGGCAGCTGGGCCGCCGGGTTCGTTGCCGTGATTACCGCGCTGTTTGCCTTCACTACCATTGTGGTGAACTATATCTACGCCGAAAACAACCTCATTTTCCTGCGCCTGCACAACAGGTGGAGCCTCTGGCTGCTACGCGCTGGCACGTTGTTAATGGTGCTAACCGGATCGCTGCTGAGCCTGCCGATGGTCTGGCAGCTGGCGGACGTGATAATGGCACTGATGGCGATTGTTAACCTCAGCGCCATCCTGCTGCTGTCGCCGGTAGTGCGCATCATCGCCAATGACTATCTGCGCCAGCGCAGGCTGGGCGTGCGACCGGTGTTTAATCCCCAGCGCTACCCGGAGATCCAACGCCAGCTGGCCCCCGGCGCGTGGGATAATCTGCCGGACCGTTAGGATAGCAATCGCAACTATCGATCAATGCAGACGCTTTTTTTGCTAAAGTCTGCGCATATTTCCCAGAGGAGTGGACATGCTGATCCTGATCTCGCCGGCCAAGACGCTGGATTACCAAAGCCCGCTGGCAACCCAGCGCTACACGCAGCCGGTGCTGCTGGATCACGCCCAGCAGCTGATTGACGTTGCCCGGCAGCTCTCCGCGCCGCAAATCAAAACCCTGATGGGCATCAGCGATAAGCTGGCCGATCTTAACGCCACCCGCTTTCACGACTGGCAGCCGGACTTTACCCCTGACAACGCGCGTCAGGCGATACTGGCCTTTAAGGGCGATGTCTATGCCGGAATGCAGGCTGAGACCTTCAGCGACGACGATTTTACCTTCGCCCAGCAGCACCTGCGGATGCTCTCGGGCCTCTACGGCGTGCTGCGTCCGCTCGACCTGATGCAGCCCTACCGTCTGGAGATGGGGATCCGCCTGCAGAACCCTAACGGCAGCGATCTCTATCAGTTCTGGGGCAATACCATCACCCAGACGCTAAACGAGGCGCTGGCGGCGCAGGGCGATAACATCATCGTTAACCTGGCGTCGGATGAGTACTTCCGGGCGGTGAAGCCGAAGCTGCTGGCTGGCGAGATCGTGAAACCGGTATTCCTCGATGAGAAAAACGGTGTCTTTAAGGTGATCAGCTTCTATGCCAAGAAGGCACGCGGGCTGATGAGCCGCTACATTATTGAAAACCGCCTGACGACGCCGGAGCAGCTTAAGGCGTTTGATGTGGACGGCTATGCCTTTGATGAAGAGGCATCGGCGAAAAACGAACTGGTCTTTAAGCGCCGCGAGCGTTAATCGCGGCGCGCTAAATATTAGTGATGATGGCGATCCGGGCCATGGCCGCGATGGTGGCCGTTGTCGTGATGATAGAAGTCACGACGGTCCGGACGGTGTGGCTGCCAGCGGTTCTCCCGCCACTCGTAGTGTTTTTTCCAGTAGCTGTGGTCACGCCAGTGGCCGCCATCCCAGTAGTTGCCGCCTTTGTCGCGATCGCCAATCTGCAGTTTCACCGACGGCAGCAGGGTTAGCTCTGCCGCCTGGGCCGCCATGGGGACAACGGCCAGCATAGAGAAGGCGAGGATCAGAGGTTTTAAAATGGGCTTCAACATGGGTAACTCCTTACTTCTTTTTTGGCCCGTTGTGGGCTGATGTAAAGAGATTACGCAATCCGTTACCGGGTTGTTATTCTCTGCAATCCTAATCTGTAAGTTAGCGCATTTATTGGGAATTTCTGCTTTTTCTCTGCAATATTCCTGCACATTTTCTTCATATTTGGGTGTAAAAAAGCCCGGTGGCGACGACGCCTTACCGGGCCTGGAGAGACAGCAACACGCTTTACGCTTTTTGCATCATCAGCTCGCGTAGCGCGGCGAAATCAGCCGGCAGGCTGTGGGAGAGCAGCGGCAGGTCCGCACGCTCCGCCAGCGCGGCAGGCAGATCCAGGGTATCGCCAAGGATCGCCTCCACGCTCTCTTTGAATTTGGCCGGATGCGCGGTGCCGAGGAACAGGCCGTACTCGCCTGGATGCAGCTGGTCGCGCAGGGCGCGGTAGGCCACCGCCGCGTGCGGCTCGGAGAGATACCCCTTCTCTTTCAGCTCCAGCATAGTGGCTTTGGTCACCTCGTCATCAATGGCCGCGTAGCCCAGCTCGTTCAGACGCCAGATCTTGCGGCGGAAAAGCTCCTCCACGCGTGGCCAGTTGTTCGGCTGGCTGACGTCCATCGCGTTCGAGAGGGTCGCGAGGGTCGCGTTCGGACTCCACTCCCCTGCCTGCAGGAAGCGCGGCACGGTGTCGTTGGCGTTGGTGGCAGCAATAAAGCGCTTCACCGGCAGGCCCAGCGATTTTGCCAGCAGGCCAGCGGTGAGATCGCCAAAGTTACCGCTCGGTACGGAGATCACCAGCTGGTTACGTGCGTCCTGCGGCAGCTGTGCCACCGCCTCGAAGTAGTAGCAGATCTGCGCCAGCAGGCGGCTGATGTTGATGGAGTTCGCCGAGTTCAGCCCCAGCTTCTGCTTCAGCTCTTCATCATCAAAGGCTTTCTTGACCAGCGCCTGGCAGGCGTCGAAGTCGCCGTCGATAGCGACCGTCTCGATGTTGCCGCCGAGAGTACAGAAGAGCTTCTCCTGCAGCGGGCTGATTTTGCCCTGCGGATAGAGGATCACCACGCGCACGTTTTTCAGGCCGTAGAAGGCGTGAGCCACGGCCGCACCGGTATCGCCGGAGGTGGCGGTGAGAATGGTCACCGGCTTATCGCCGCTGATGTGGGTCAGCATCTGCGCCATAAAGCGGCCGCCGAAATCTTTAAACGCCAGCGTCGGACCGTGGAACAGCTCCAGACAGCCGATGTCATCCTCGACCTTGCTCACCGGGGCCGGGAAGGTAAAGGCCGTGCGCACGCGCTCCTCCAGCAGCTCTTGCGGGATCTCATCCCCAATGAAGGCCGCGAGGATCTTTGCGCTACGGCTGACGAAATCCTGCTCCAGCATCTCGTCGATTTCAGTCAGGTTGAACTCGGGCAGATCGTGCGGGAAGAAAAGCCCCTGCTGCTTACCCAGCCCCTGCGTTACCGCCTGGGCAAAGGAGACCTGCTCGTTGTGATCTTTAAGGTTGTAGAGTTTCATTAATTATCCCAGTACGCGTGCGCCCGCTGTATCCAGCCGGCAAATATGAACAAAGCCTTCCTGATTTTGCAGATAGTGTTTACCCAGCCAGTCTGCTACGCGCTGCGCGGTGTCCGGCTTGTCGCAGAGCGCGAACAGCGTCGGCCCCGACCCGGAGATACCGCTCGCCAGCGCGCCAATCTCTGCTACCGCCTGGCGCGCCTCTTTAAAGCCCGGCAGCAGCCGGGCGCGGTACGGCTCGGCAATCACGTCTTTCATCAGCTTCGCAGCCAGCTGCGGCTGACGAGAGTAGCAGGCGTGAATAAACCCGGCCAGATGCCGCCCGTGGGCGATGCAGTCCTGGCGACGGTACTGCGCGGGTAAAATCGCCCGCGCCTCGGCCGTAGAGACCTTGATCCCCGGGTAGGCCAGCACCCACAGCCACTCATCAAAGCCTGGCACCTGCTGGCTGATAATGCCGTTCTCTTCGATCATCAGCTGCATGCCGCCGAGGAAACAAGGGGCCACGTTATCGTAATGAATGCTGCCGGAGATGCGCCCCTCCAGCTCGCCCATCAGCGCCAGCAGGCGCGTATCGTTGAGCGGCTTGCCACAGTGCTCGTTCATCGCCACCAGCGCGGCGACCACGGAGCAGGCGCTGGAGCCTAATCCCGAGCCAATCGGCATATTTTTTTCCAGCGTCATCGCCACCGGAATGGTTTTATTCAGCTCCTGGCAGAAACGTTCCCAGCACTGATAGACAATATTTTCCCGCGGCTCCGGGGGTAGCTTATCCGCAAAGCGCCCCACGTTATGCAGGCTAAAACCATCGGCCGCCTCCACCGTCACCACGTCGCCCAGCAGGGAGCCATCCACCGGCGTTACCGCCGCCCCGAGCACGTCGAAGCCAACGCTCATATTGGCGCTGGAGGCCGGGGCATACACTTTCACCATGTTAAACTCCTAACTTCCATGAGAGGGTGCGCAGCAGATCGGCAAAAACGCCCGCCGCCGTCACATCATTGCCTGCACCGTAACCGCGCAGCACCAGCGGCAGCGGTTGATAATAGTGGCTGTAAAACGCCAGTGCGTTCTCACCGTTTTTCACTTTATAGAGCGGATCGTTGCCGTCTACCTCGGCGATCTTCACCCGGCAGACACCATCCTCTTCGATATTGCCCACGTAGCGCAGCACTTTACCCTCATCACGCGCTTTCGCCACGCGGGTAGCAAAGGCGTCGTCGAGCTGCGGCAGGCGAGCCATGAAGCCGCTTACGTCGCCGCTGTCATCAAAGCTTGTTGGCAGCACCGGCTCGATAACAATATCGGTCAGCTCCAGCTCGCGCCCCGTCTCACGGGCGAGGATCAGCAGCTTGCGCGCTACGTCCATGCCGGAGAGATCGTCTCGCGGATCCGGCTCGGTATAGCCCAGGTCCCGTGCGATGCCGGTTGCTTCCGAGAGGCTCATCCCCTCGTCCAGCTTACCGAAAATAAAGGAGAGCGACCCGGAGAGGATCCCGGAGAATCGCTGTAATTCATCCCCGGCGTTAAGCAGGTTTTGCAGGTTTTCAATGACCGGCAGCCCTGCCCCAACGTTGGTGTCGTAGAGGAACTTGCGGCGCGATCCGGCGGCAGCATGGCGCAGCTGGTGGTAGTAGTCCATCGACGAGGTGTTGGCTTTCTTGTTCGGGGTGACCACGTGGAAACCTTCACGCAGGAAGTCGGCGTACTGATCGGCCACCGCCTGGTTGGAGGTACAGTCAACGATCACCGGGTTGAGCAGATGATACTCTTTTACCAGGCGGATCAGGCGGCCCAGATTGAACGGCTCTTTCGCCTCTGCCAGCTCCGCCTGCCAGTTCTCGAGGTTCAGACCGTGCACGTTGGTCAGGAGTGCCTTTGAGTTCGCTACGCCGCAGACCCGCAGGTCGATGTGCTTGCCCTTTAGCCAGCTCTGCTGACGCTTGAGCTGATCCAGCAGCGCGCCGCCGACGCCACCGACGCCAATCACGAATACCTCAATCACCTGGTCGGTATTGAACAGCATCTGATGGGTGACGCGCACGCCGGTGGTGGCATCATCGGTGCTTACCACCACCGAGATTGAGCGCTCGGAGGAGCCCTGGGCAATGGCCACGATATTGATATTGGCGCGGGCCAGCGCGGCAAAGAATTTCGCCGAAATACCGCGCAGGGTACGCATGCCGTCGCCGACGACGGAGATAATCGCCAGCCGCTCCATCACCGCCAACGGCTCCAGCAGCCCCTCTTTCAGCTCAAGATAGAACTCGTCCCCCAGCGCCCGACGCGCGCGGGCGCAGTCGGCCTGCGGTACGCAGAAGCTGATGCTGTATTCGGATGAGGACTGGGTGATCAGCACCACCGAGATCCCGGCGCGTGACATGGCCGCAAATACCCGCGCCGCCATGCCGACCATCCCTTTCATGCCGGGGCCGGAGACGCTAAACATTGCCATGTTATTAAGGTTAGAGATGCCCTTAACCGGCAGGCCGTCATCGTCAGAGGTGGCACCAATCAGCGTACCGGGCGCCTGTGGGTTACCGGTATTTTTAATCAGGCAGGGGATCTGAAACTGGGCGATAGGGGTGATGGTTCGCGGATGCAGCACTTTGGCACCGAAATAGGAGAGCTCCATCGCCTCCTGGTAGGACATCGACTTTAGCAGACGGGCATCGGGCACCTGGCGCGGATCGCAGGTGTAGACGCCGTCAACGTCGGTCCAGATTTCACAGCAGTCGGCGCGCAGGCAGGCGGCCAGCACGGCGGCAGAGTAGTCGGAGCCGTTACGCCCCAAGACCACCAGCTCGCCCTTCTCATTACCGGCGGTAAACCCTGCCATCAGGATCATATGGTCTGCGGGGATCTGGCTGGCGGCAATACGACGGGTAGATTCGGCGATATCAACGGTGGATTCGAGGTAGTGGCCTACAGCGAGCAGTTTTTCCACCGGGTCGATCACCGAAACCTTGTGCCCTCTGGCCTCCAGCAGCCCGGCCATAATGGCGATGGAGAGCTTTTCTCCCCGGCAGATGATGGCAGCGTTGATGCTGTCCGGACACTGGCCCAGCAGGCTGATGCCGTGCAGAACGTGTTTGATCTGCGCGAACTCATGCTCAACCAACTGCTTCAGCCGGACAAGGGGGAAACCGGGCTGGGCGTCGGCCAGGCCTGCAAGCAGGTCGGCAAAAATGTGCTCTGCGTCGCTGATGTTGGGTACGGCATCCTGGCCCCCGATGGTCTTCTCAATCATCGCCACCAGGTGGTTGGTAATTTTAGCCGGGGCAGACAGCACGGTCGCAACCTGCCCCTGCCTGGCATTGCTCTCCAGAATTTCGGCAACACGCAGAAAACGATCTGCATTTGCCACTGACGTACCGCCGAACTTCAACACTCGCATGGTATTACCCCTTGATTTTTGGTCGAAAAAAAAGCCCGCACTGTTCAGGTGCGGGCTTTTTTCTGTGTTTCCTGTACGCGTCAGCCCGCACCGTTACCTGTGGTAATGGTGGTGGTAATAATTGTCAGCGTGCTGATGCGATTCATGGATGTTGTGTGCTCTGTAGTTTTTATCTGTCTGTCTTGTATAGCTATACGGTTAAAGTATATCCCTGCCTGAGTCAATGAATTTTTGCTTTTTGCCCTTTTCACCATCAACGCAGGTCGCGCTGCGTTGGCCGTATTTTACTCCGCACTCTTGCCAGCGGAAAAAGCGATATCAGATGCTTTCGCCATAACAAAAAGCTATGGCGGGATTTTATTCTGCGAGTTTTTTTTCGATATCATGCAGCAAACGGTGCAGCATGGCGGTATCCCGCTGCTCAAACAGACCCAGCCGCTGATCCAGCCAGTCTGCCAGCTTAAGGTCATCGGCAATGCCCAGCGTCCCCAGCAGCGATCGCGCCCGCAGACGCAGCGCCTTAAGCTGCTCTGCATCATGGGTCATCACCGGCTCGTTGCGCTGTTGCATTAATGAGGCTAACTGATAGCAATAAACCATCACCGCCTGGCCAAGATTGAGCGACGGATAGTCGGCTACCATCGGCACGCCGGTAAGGATGTCGGCGAGAGCCAGTTCGTCGTTGGTTAAGCCCGAATCTTCCCGGCCAAACACCAGCGCAGCATGGTTCATCCACTGACGCTTCTCCTCAAGCAGCGGCACCAGTTCGGCAGGCGTGGCGTAGTAGTGAAATTTTGCCCGGCTGCGGGCAGTGGTGGCGACCGTAAAATCGACGTCGGCCAGGGCGTCAGCGAGCGTAGCGAAAACCGTTGCGTTATCAATTATATCGCCGGAGCCGTGGGCAACCCAACGTGCACTCTCTTGCCGGTGCGCCTCGCTGTCAACAATGCGCAGATCGCTAAAACCCATGGTCTTCATGGCGCGGGCCGCCGCGCCGACGTTTTCAGGCCTGGCAGGTGAAACTAATACTATTGATACACGCATGGGTTACTCTCTGGTGTCCCCTGTGGTGGGGTAAAAAGACAATCAACGTCAAGTTATTACGCAGCACAAATTTACAAAAACGTAACAGCAATCACTGAATTTGTGTTAGGCAAAGCTTAAAAATTACTACACTGTTTACTGGGTTAATGAGCTGCCAGTATGTTAACAGAACAGGATTATCCCTATGTTTAATCATGATAATCGTTGTGAAAATCGCGATCCGTTACTGGATTCAGTAAATTTATTAATTAACGCCTGTAACTACCTGTTTATTGAAAAAATGTTATAAAAGCTAGTAATAAGATGCGACGATTTCATCAAACTGTTAACGTGCTACAATTGAACTTGATATATGTCAACGAACCGTAGTTTTATTGGGTGTCTGGTGCGTCTTAACCTGTTATGTTGCTGTTAAAATGGGTAGGATGACAACCGTTTTTGACACTGTCGGGTCCAGAGGGAGTATGTGCCCACGACCAAGCTAATGATGTTGTTGACGTTGATGGAAAGTGCATCAAGAACGC
>DAMBQR010000055.1:0-25860 GCA_032055545.1 Pseudescherichia sp.
CCAACGCTTTCTGTTTGTTTTCGTCGATAGCCATTATTACTCCTGTCATGCCGGGTAAAGCAGGTGATGCTCGCCGGGGATTACTGTTTTGTTGCGCTCATTATACTGTATACGCATACAGTATCAAGCTCTTTGTAGAAAATGTTGCCACAGGGTTTGCAGGGCATACGCAGTGGCCTGACGGCGCACGTTTTCACGGTCGCCGGCGAAGCACTCCCGCCGCGTGATCCCCTCTCCCGCCGCGCTGGCGAAGCCAAACCAGACCGTGCCGACCGGCTTGCTTTCGCTGCCGCCGTCGGGGCCTGCGATGCCGCTGATCGATACCGCATAGGTCGCGCGGGCGGCCTTAATCGCACCGATCGCCATCTCAACCACCACTGGCTCACTCACTGCGCCATGCTGGGCCAGCGTCTCGGGTTTGACGCCGATCATCTGCGCCTTGGCTTCATTAGAATAGGTGACAACCCCCCGTTCAAACCAGGCGGAGCTGCCGGCAACATCGGTAATGGCTTTGGCTACCCAGCCGCCGGTACAGGACTCGGCCGTGGTCACGGTTGCGCCGCGTGCCTTCAGCGCCAGGCCTATGCGCTCGCTCAGCTGCATCAATTCACTGTCAGTCATAACCGCTCCGTAAACGGCTGAAATGAGTGAGATAAGATAGCACTTTCTCTCTTAATATGGGGACGAAGGCGGGATTTTACGAGGCGGATTCAGAAAAAAGGCCAGCGTGCGCTGGCCGGTCTGTTTTCTGTATAGCTTACTTCATGCTGTTAGCGATGGTTTCGACGTTGTGACGAAACGCGCTAGCGTAGGTATCTGCGACGCCGCCTTTCGGGCTAAGCGCCTCGGGGTAGAGTTCACCGCCGGGCTGTGCGCCAGTAGCGCTGGCAATCTGCTTCACCAGGCGCGGATCGAGCTGGTTCTCCAGGAACCACGTTTTGACGCCGTCGGCTTTGATCTGCTGGATAAGCCCCGCTACCTTCGCCGCGCTGGCCTCGCTCTCCGACGAGATACCCTGCGGCGCCATAAACTGTATGCCATAGGCGCGGCCAAAGTAACCAAAGGCGTCATGGCTGGTAAGTACCTTGCGCTTTGCCTCTGGAATGGCGCTAAAACGCTGCTTTGCCCAGCTATCGAGCTGCTGGAGCTGAGCTATGTAGCGCTGGCCGCTGGCGTTCAGCGCCGCGGCATCTTGCGGATCGGCCTTCACCAGCGCCGCCAAAATAGTCTGTGCATAACGCACCCCGTTGGCCGCGCTATTCCATGCGTGGGGATCGGTTACCGTCTCGCCATCTTCGTTTAGGGTATGGGTCTCTACACCCTGGGAGGCCACCACCAGCGGACCGTGAAACCCGGAGGCGGTCACCAGCCGATCCAGCCAGCCTTCAAGACCCAGACCGTTAACCACCACCACGTCCGCTTTTGCCAGCGCCGCGCTATCTTTAGGCGATGGCTCAAAGGTGTGCGGATCGCCATCCGGCCCTACCAGCGTCGTGACCTTTACATGCTCGCCGCCGATCTGACTCACCATATCGCCCAGAATCGAGAAGCTGGCGACCACGTTCAGCGTCTTTGCCATTGCGCTCTGTGCCATCATGCCCAGCGTTAGCGCCAGAACTACCCCTGTACGTTTCATCTATTTTCCTCTTTTAATTAAAAATCGCGCGCAGGCCGTCTGCGAGCCTGCTGCGCGTGCCACATAAAACCGAGATAAAAAAGAGCAGGCTGGCGGTGAGGACAATCGCAGGCCCGGCGGGCAGCCCCGCTGACCAGGAGAGGCTCAGCCCCAGCCAGGCGCTGAGCGCGCCGCCGAGCGCCGCCAGCAGCAGCAGACCGGGCAGCGTCCGCACCCAGCAGCGTGCAGCCACGGCGGGCAGCATCATCACGCCGACCGCCATTAGCGTGCCGAGCACCTGGAAACCGGCGACCAGATTAAGCACCAGCAGCGCGAGAAACAGCCCATGCAGCAGCGACGGCAGGCGACGGGCATTAACTTCCAGGAAGGCGCTGTCAAAAGCTTCACTTACCAGTCCGCGATAGCAGATCGCCAGGCAGAGTAGCGTCAGGCTTGCTACCCCGCAGACAAAGAGCGCAGCGTCGCTGTCCACCGCCAGGATGGAGCCAAACAGCAGATGCAGCAGATCGACGCTGGAGCCGCGAAGCGAGACCAGGGTGACGCCCAGCGCTAACGAGCCGAGGTAGAATCCGGCGAAGCTGGCATCCTCCCGCAATGGCGTGCGGCGGCTAACCAGGCCAGCGATCAGCGCCACGGCGATCCCGGCGATAAAGCCCCCGATGGTCATCGCCAGCAGCGACATGCCGCTCAGCAGGTAGCCCACGGCCACGCCGGGGAGAATGGCATGCGACAGCGCATCACCCATCAGGCTCATGCGCCGCAGCAGCAGAAAAACGCCCAGCGCGGTAGTGCTTACCGACAGGGCCAGACAGACCACCAGCGCCCGGCGCATAAAGCCAAACTCAATAAAGGGTTGGAACAGATGATGCCAGATCATGCTGCCTCCGCCGTTGCGCCCCAGTAGACGTTATCCGTATCCAGACGCAGAGTTTGCGGGAAGTAGCGTGCAACTCGTTCGCTGTCGTGCAGCACCGCCAGCACGGTCTGTCCCTGCTGGTGCATATCGACCATTACCTCCATCAGCAGCTGGCTGGTATTCTCGTCGATGCCGGTAAAGGGTTCGTCGAGCATCACCAACGGAGCCTCCTGCACCAATACCCTGGCGAAAAGCATGCGTTGAAACTGCCCCCCGGAGAGACGATCGATGGTAGCGCCAGCAAGCGCCAGCAGGCCGACGCGCTCGAGAGCCGCCGCTACGCGCTGACGGGCGCTACGACCCAGTCCGGAGAAGAGGCCGGTACGCGGCCAGCAGCCCATGCTCACCACATCCTGCACCGTGACGGGGAAATCTGACTGCAATGCGTGGCGCTGCGCCAGCCAGCCGATTGTCGGGCGCGTCTTACGCCAGCGCAGGGTACCGCTCACCACTGGCTGAAAACCGGCAAGGGTTTTTAACAGGGTCGATTTGCCGCAGCCGTTAGCCCCGACGATGGCGGTCATGCTGCCCGCATCAATAACGCCGCTCAGCGCTGGTGTCACAGCCTGTCCGCCGTAACCGGCAACCAGATGATCAAGCTCTATCATGGCAGCGCAACCGCCCAGAGCGTAAAGGCCCACAACAGAGCCAGCAGCAGCACGGCGATCGCTAATCGCAGACCTGCGGAAAGGGAGAAGAGAGAATAGGAAGTCATTAGCTGGCCTGAAAATCGGGATTAATATGTTATAACGTAACATTAACCAGGCGGAACGCAGATGTAAACAGGAGCTTAAAAACGGAGTGCATCAAAATGTTACAAAATCCCCTCCCACAGGAGGGAGAGAGAATGGCTGAACGTCGGGAGCGTCTACAGACAACGCTTTATTTTGCCGTGTTGAACAATAGAAAGGAGAAGAAACATAAAGATGAGATTAAGTAGCAAAGCTAACACTAAAACGACACTCATGTAAATATTGTTCCAGGTCCCTTCATCGATAAAATATTTATAGCTTTCACGCACGTTATCCCATAACCATCGTTCAGGGAAAAAGGCAAATGTCAGCCCGTAAAATATGACATACGAGGCAGCAAAAAAGAGCCATGACAATATATAAGTAACAGCCTTCATTAATATACCTGTACCGTTCCAAAAGCGGTTAACGATGCTCTTACTTTTGTCGTTGCCGTCTGAAGCAATGCCTGCCTTAATATTTCAAACTCAGCACGGCTTGGAAAAGTGATACAACCTTCACTTATGCCTCTGTAACCAGCAGGATGTAATCGAAAATGCCCACGCTGCACCTTGTCAATGAACGTCAAATCATCAATATTGCCGTCGTCACGAAAAAGTGCAAACCACACAGCGCGATTAGAACCGCTAATTATTGATGCAGTGAGATCACGAAGAGGCCCGAGAGCCCCACCCTCAGGCCTGCTAACAATATAATATCGTCCCACAGGTAATGGCCCCGCATCCGGAACGGCGGTATTAAGCGGATTATTGCGTGTTGAACCTGAATACCCAGAATATGCACGGAAAAAACCTACCCCAGGACAGCTCAGAACGCTCATCCCCTGACCATTGAGCCTGAACGTACATCTAATCATCTTTCATTCCATGAGTCGGAGAATATGATGTTTCCATCGCAATGTTTCCAGGTGATTTTTTCATATCTTAGCGAAACTGATTCAAGATGATTATGCTTTTCCATCAAAGGATTTTTTATATCATGCATTACCGGGCAAACCGCCACAATTTTCACACTTTCTAAAAACATATTAAAGTACTCAGCTTCTTGTCCGTTATAATTTATGTTATACCATTTAAACTCTGCTGACTTTAGCGTCTGCCCTCTGGCAACAGCCTTATAGAGATATGGACTAGAAGAATCAAACTCTTTTTCAAAGGTTATTGGGCTGTGCACTCGTGTTCCAGTGATTCTGCCAGTATTATTATCTGTTGGTAAAAATAACCCATGAGCGAACTCTAAAATTTCAATGCTGCCTTCACGATCTCTGACGTCAACGGAGCCTTTGATATGCGCACCACCATCATCCTTGAGCCATAAGTAAGCGGGAATTGCCATTATCAATCTCCTTTTATGTTTAAAGTGATGAAAGTATAAGCTCACATAAAGAGAATATAAGAGGCAAAATGTGCGCATTTGAATTATTAAAGACTGCCCCTTCAATTATTTAACTCAGTGATACATTCTAAAAATTAATCATTAATGTTAATTATTAATTCGCTGAAACCACTAAATATATATAAACCAGAGTTACAAAATCCCCTCCCGCAGGAGGGGAAGAAAAGATTACTGCACGCGGGCCAGCGATACCGCCTGACCCAGCTGCCAGACCGCCATCGCATAGTGAGTGCTCGCGTTGTAGCGGGTGATGGTGTAGAAGTTTGGCAGGCCGTACCAGTATTCGTAGCCGGTACCAATATCAAGGCGCAGCAGGCTCACCTGCTGATGGTTGCCTACCGGCTGCTGCGGCGTCAGGCCCGCGGCCACCAGCTGCGACACGCTGTATTTGGTTTTAAAGCCGTTCGCCAGGCCAGGCGCCTGGCCGCTAGCCGGGATCGCCACCGGATCGCCCTTCACCCAGCCATTCGCCTTGAAGTAGTTCGCTACGCTGCCGATGGCATCCACCGGATCCCACAGGTTAATGTGCCCGTCGCCGTTAAAATCGACCGCCAGTTTTTTATAGGATGAAGGCATAAACTGGCCGTAGCCCATCGCCCCGGCAAAGGAGCCTTTCAGCTCCAGCGGATCGTCCTGCTCGTCACGCGCCATCAGCAGGAAGGTCTCCAGCTCGCTGGAGAAGTACTCGGCGCGGCGCGGGTAGTTAAACGACAGGGTTGCCAGCGCATCCAGAATACGGGTTTTCCCCATCACGCGGCCCCAGCGGGTCTCAACCCCGATAATGCCCACGATAATCTCCGGCGGTACGCCGTAGACCTGCCAGGCGCGGTTAAGAGCGTCTTCATACTGATTCCAGAATGCGACACCGTTCTGCACGTTGTCCGGAGTAATAAACTGCTTCTTGTAACGCAGCCATGCGCCGTTCGGGCCAACAGGAGCGGGGCCGGTAGGGGCCTGGCGATCCATCAGGCGCAGGACGTAATCGAGGCGCTTCGCCTGGGATAAGATCTCATGCAGCTGCTGGGGATCGAAACCATGCTTGCTGACCATTTTGTTGATGAACTGCTCTGCCGCCGGGTTATTGGCAAAGTCGCCGCCTGACATGGTGACGTTATGCTGTGGCTGAAGCAGGAAACCACCGGAGGGCGTGCCGGTGGTGGCCGGGGGCGCTTCAGGCGTTTTGGGTTTGCTGCTGCAGGCAGAGAGCAAAACAAGCGCGGGGAGAAGAGTGATGTAACGACGCTTAAACATGGGTTGTCCCTAATACAAAATCGACCTGAGAGAATCATGGTAAATCATCTGGCTGGCCTTTCAAGCCCAGCCGCTTCGCCAGAACCGTAGGCCGGGCAAACGCAGTGCCGTCCGGCGTTAGAGATCGCCTTTCAAGCCCAGCCGCTTCGCCAGCCGGTGCAGGTTGGCAACGTCCATCTCCAGCGCCCTGGCACAGGCGGCCCAGCTGTGGTTATGCTGCGCCAGCGCCTGGCGGATAGCCTGGCGCTGAAAATCCTCCGTCGCCTCGCGCAGGTTTCTGCCCGGCACGGAGGGTGCGGCGTCTGGTATCTGCGGCAGAGGCGTGTCAGCAAAGGCAAAGTGCTGCGCCTCCAGCGTGACTTCCTGCCCTGCCCGTGCGGCGCGCGCCAGCACTACGGCACGGTGGATGGCGTGCTCCAGCTCGCGCACGTTGCCCGGCCAGCCATACTGTAGCAGTTGCGAACGCGCTCCGCTGCTTAATAGCACCTGCGTGAGGCCAAAGCGCAGCCGGCACTGCTCGCAGAAGTACCCCGCCAGCAGCACCACGTCCTCACCGCGCTCGCGTAGCGGCGGCACCGCCAGCGGAAAGACGCTCAGGCGGTGGAACAGATCGGCGCGGAAGCGTCCGGTTAGCACCTCTTCCCGCAGATCGCGGTTGGTGGCCGCCAGCACCCGAACGTCCACCCGCAGGCTGCGATCGTCCCCGACGCGCTGAATATCGCCATACTGCAATACGCGCAGCAGCTTGGCCTGTAATGCCAGCGACAGCTCGCCAATCTCATCGAGGAATAGCGTGCCGTTATCGGCCATCTCAAACTTGCCGCTGCGGTTGCTGATCGCCCCTGTGAATGCGCCTTTCACATGACCAAACAGCTCGCTCTCCGCCACGCTCTCCGGCAGCGCCGCGCAGTTAAGATAGACCAGCGGCTGGTCTGCACGCGGAGAGCCTTCATGAATGGCTTTCGCCACCAGCTCTTTGCCGGTGCCGGTCTCGCCGCCGATCAGCACGTTCAAATCCGAGGCGGCGACAATATCGATCTCCTTTTTCAGCTGTGTCATGCCCGGCGACAGGCCGATCATCCGGGTGGTGGTCACCGGCTCGAAGATCGCAGGCGCGCCCGGGAGCATATTCTGGCTCTCCAGCTGCTCTATCAGCAGGGCGTTATTGAGCGCCCCTGCCGCCAGAGCGGCAATCAGCCGCAGCTCCTCATCGCTGAAGTTATCGAAGCGATCCGGCGACATGCCATCAAGGGTCAGGGCACCAATCAGGTGCTGCCCGGCAAATAGCGGCAGGCCGATGCAGGCGTGCACCTTCAGATCCTCCTGGCCCGGAATGAGTCCGTCATAGGGATCGGGCAGGTCGCTATCCGCCGGGAAGCGCACCACGTCCCCTGCCCTGGCGATGGCCTCCAGCCGCGGGTGTCCTTCCAGCGTAAAACGTCGCCCCAGCACGTCCGGGGCCAGGCCGTCGATGGCCAACGGAATAAACTCACGCGCGCTGTAGCGCAGCAGCGCCGAGGCGTCGCAGCCTAACACCTGGCGCAGGGTGGCAATTAGCCGCTGAAAGCGATCCTGATGGCCGATGCCGCTTTGCAGCTCAATGGCGATCCCCGCTAAAACCTCAACTGAAAAACTCATCTTTGCCTCGCTGTCATTTTGACAACGTATAGTGTCATATTGACAACGATAACAGTAGTCATAATGACTACCCACCTGGAGTTACCTTATTAATATTGCCTTAAATTTCATTAACTTAAATACCTGGCACGCAACTTGATATAAGCAAAGCATCTGAGTCAAATTTGCTTTATTAAAATTGAGGTTGCTATGTCTATTCTGGTTAAAAATAACATTCATTGGGTTGGCCAACGTGACTGGGAAGTTCGTGATTTCCACGGCACCGAATATAAAACGCTGCGCGGCAGCAGCTACAACAGCTATCTCATTCGCGAAGGCAAAAACGTCCTGATCGATACCGTCGATCACAAATTCAGCCGTGAATTCGTGCAGAACCTGCGCAGTGAGATCGACCTTAACGCTATCGACTACATCATTATCAATCATGCTGAAGAGGACCATGCCGGGGCGCTGACCGAGCTGATGTCCCACATCCCAAACACGCCGATCTACTGCACCACCAATGCCATCGACTCCATTAACGGTCATCACCACCATCCGGAGTGGAACTTCCATACCGTGAAAACCGGCGATACCTTAGATATCGGCAACGGCAAGCAGCTGATTTTCGTTGAAACCCCGATGCTGCACTGGCCGGACAGCATGATGACCTACATGACCGGTGACGCGGTGCTGTTCAGCAACGACGCCTTCGGCCAACACTACTGCGATGAACGCCTGTTCAACGATGAAGTGGATCAGGGCGAGCTGTTCGAGCAGTGCCAGCGCTACTATGCCAATATCCTGACCCCGTTCAGCCGTCTGGTGACGCCAAAAATCACCGAGATCCTCGGCTTCAACCTGCCGGTGGATATGATTGCGACCTCTCACGGCGTGGTGTGGCGTGAAAACCCGACCCAAATCGTTGAGCTGTATCTGAAGTGGGCGGCGGACTATCAGGAAGACCGCATCACCCTTTTCTACGACACCATGTCCAATAATACCCGCATGATGGCAGACGCCATTGCTCAGGGGATCAACGAAGTCGATCCCAACGTGGCGGTAAAAATCTTCAACGTGGCGCGCAGCGATAAGAACGAGGTATTAACCAACGTTTTCCGCTCTAAAGGGGTGCTGGTGGGGACTTCCACTATGAACAACGTGATGATGCCGAAAATTGCCGGTCTGGTGGAGGAGATGACCGGCCTGCGCTTCCGCAATAAACGCGCCAGCGCCTTTGGCTCCCACGGCTGGAGCGGCGGCGCGGTAGACCGCCTCTCCACGCGTCTGCAGGATGCCGGGTTTGAGATGTCCCTGAGCCTGAAGGCGAAATGGCGTCCGGATCTTGATGCGCTGGAAATTTGCCGCCAGCACGGCCGCGATATTGCACGTCAGTGGGCACTTACTCCATTACCTGTCGCCGCCCCCGCAGCCGCAACGACGCCAGATGCCAGCCCCTGTGCAACTGCCGCCGATCTGGGGCCGAGCATGCAGTGCAGCGTCTGCCAGTGGATCTACGATCCGGCTAAAGGCGAGCCGATGCAGGACGTTGCCCCTGGAACGCCATGGTGCGACGTGCCGGACAACTTCCTCTGCCCGGAGTGTTCCCTGGGTAAAGAGGTCTTTGATGAACTGGCTACGGAGGTTAAATGAACCACGGCATCGTGATTATTGGCTCGGGCTTTGCCGCCCGCCAGCTGGTGAAAAATATCCGCAAGCTTGATGCGAACGTGCCGCTGACGCTGATCGCGGCCGACAGTATCGATGAGTACAACAAACCGGACTTAAGCCACGTTATCAGCCAGAGCCAGCGTGCAGACGACCTCACCCGCCAGACGGCGGGGGAGTTTGCCGAACAGTTTAACCTGCGGCTGTTCCCTCATACCTGGGTAACCGCTATTGACGCCGCCGCGCATGTGGTGAAAGCGGGAGAACGATCCTGGTCGTACGATAAGCTGGTGCTGGCGACGGGTGCATCCGCCTTTGTGCCGCCGGTTGAGGGACGCGAGCTGATGCTGACTCTCAACAGCCAGCGGGAGTATCGCGCCTGTGAAACCGCGCTTTGCGACGCGCAGCGGGTGATGATTGTCGGCAGCGGTCTGATTGGCACCGAGCTGGCAATGGATTTTTGCCGCGCCGGAAAAACGGTTACCCTTATTGATCAGGCTGCCAGCATTCTGCCGATGCTGATGCCGCCTGAAGTGAGCGGTCGCTTACAGCACTGCCTGACCGATATGGGTGTGCAGCTGCTGCTGAAGTCGCAGCTGCAACGCCTGGAGAAAACCGCTGACGGTATTCGCGTTCATCTGGATCGCAGCCGCAGCGTGGAGGTGGATGCCGTGGTGGCCGCCACCGGCCTGCGGGCGGAAACCGCGCTGGCGCAGCGCGCCGGCGCTGCAACGCATCGCGGAGTGAAGGTCGACGGCTACCTGCAAACCACCCAGCCGGATATCTATGCGCTTGGCGACTGCGCAGAGATCAACGGCGACGTGCTGCCGTTTCTCCAGCCGATTCAGCTTAGCGCCATGTATCTGGCGAAAAACCTGCTCGGTGCCCGTGTTCCGCTTAAGCTGCCCGCGATGCTGGTAAAGATCAAAACCCCTGAGCTGCCCTTACAGCTGGCAGGCGAGTCCGGGCGGCGCGATCTGCGCTGGCAGATAGAGACCAGCGCAGCGGGGATGGTCGCTCAGGGGTTTGATGACAGCGGTCAGCTCTGCGCCTTTGTGGTCAGTGAGGATCGCATGAAAGAGGCGTTTACTCTGCTGAAGCAGCTCCCATCAGCGAGTCATACCCCCGCACCCGGTAGTTAACAATCGAGGCCAGCCAGCAGAGGATAAAAATCGCCACCACGATAAAACCGGCGTCGCCGAGGTTATCGTTCAGGGTGGCTATGGCGTTCCACACGCCGCCGCTCAGGCTAAACTTATCCGCCAGCAGCCCCAGCGCTTCCAGCCCGCCGATAAACAGGGCCACCACCACTGACGTCCCGGTGATGGTCATGTTGTAGTAGAGCTTGCGCTGGGGTTTAGCAAAGGCCCAGCCGTAGGCGTTGACCATTAGCAGGTTATCCAGCGAGTCCACCAGCGCCATGCCGCTGGCAAACAGCGCCGGGAAGACCATAATCGACCAGATAGAGATACCACTGGAGGCGCTGGCGGCAGAGATCCCCAGCACGCCAATCTCCGTTGCGGTATCGAAGCCGAGGCCAAAGAGAAAGCCCACCAGATACATGTGCCAGCTCCTGCCCACCAGGCGGAAAGCGGCGCTAAACAGCCAGTGCATTACCCCGCCCGGCGTGGCGCTTTCGGCATCCACCGCCTTACCCTGCTTCAGAGCCTGGAAGCTACGCCATACGCCGCGCAAAATCACCAGGTTCACCAGCGCCATGGCCAGCAGAAAGATGGCCGACACCGCCGTGCCAATCATGCCGCCGGTTTCATGAAACCACGCCATCCGGTGCTGGAACGCTGCTGCCGTGGCGGCAATGGCCGCAGAGGCCAGCACAACAATGGTCGAATGCCCCAGCGAGAACCAGGCCCCGACGCCAAACGGACGCTTGCCCTGCTGCATCATTTTGCGCGTCACGTTATCAATGGCGGCGATGTGATCCGCATCGACCGCGTGGCGCAGCCCGTAGCCCCAGGCCAGCAGGCTGGCGGCCATCAGCGCCGGGCTGCTGGCAAAGGCGTGCCACGCCCAGCCCCAGGCCAGCAGATTAGCCATAGTCAGCCCCAGCATCAGCAGCGCCGCGCGCGGCTCACTGCGTAACATTCGCATCAACATCATCAGGTTCCTTATTTATAAGAGTCTGGCAGCGGCGATAACCGCCTGCCCAAAGGCAATTGCCCCATCTCCCGCAGGCAACCTGCAGGGAAACAGCAGCGTAAAATCGTGAAGATAGAAACTCAGGCGGGTGCGCAGGAGCCGGTTATGGATCGCCCCGCCGCTAAAGCAGAGGGTGCGGATCCCGAGCGCGTCGGCATGGTGGCGCATCAGCTCTGCCAGGCCGTGGGCCAGCGCGTCATGAAAAGCCCACGCCCGCGCCTGCGGTTCAGCCTGCCAGTCAAGGAGTTGCGGCCAGAAGCGCGCCAGATCGAGCCTGTCCCCATGCAGCGGTAGGGTAAGCGGATGCGCCACGCCCGGGCAGCGTGCGGCCAGCGCCTCCAGGCGACAGGCGGCCTCCCCTTCATAGCTCAGGCTCTCCGGGGCGCACCCCAGCGCGCAGGCAACGGCATCAAACAGACGCCCGCAGGAGGAGGCCAGCGGCGCATTAATCCCCCGCTCGATTGCCCGCGCCAGCGGCGGCCAGTTTTGCGCCTGCACCAGCTGGGTTTCACCATAGCCCTGCCAATCGGGGACAAACGCCAGGCAGTGCGCCAGCAGGTTCCGCCAGGGCTGCTGTGCGGCCAGATCCCCGCCGGGGAGCGCCACGGCGGGCAGACCGCCCAGCCATTCGCACTCGCGGTAGTTCACCCGCAGGCACTCCCCACCCCACAGCGCACCATCGGCACCCATGCCGATGCCGTCCAGCGTCAGGGCGATAACGTCCCCGCCCGCCAGCGGCCAGCCGTGCTCGGCCAGGCAGGCCGCCGCGTGAGCGTGGTGGTGCAGCACCCGCGTGAGCGGCAGCTCGCTCTCGGCTGCCCACTGGCTGGAGCGGTAGCCCGGATGGGCATCGCAGACAATCTGGCGAGGAGAGAAGTGATAGATGGCCTGCATCAGATCCAGCCCCTGGCGCCACTGCGCCTCGACGCCCTCGTCGCCGAGATCGCCGAAGTGCTGGCTCATCACCGCTTGCCCACCGCGCACCAGGCAGAAGGTATTCTTCATATCCGCGCCCATGCAGAGCAGCGGCGGTACGTCGCTAAAACCCGGCGGCAGCGGCAGCGCGTCCGGCACGAAACCACGCGAGCGCCGGAGCACTTCCCCGTCGGGCCGCACGACCGAGTCGTCCATCCGCTGGACGATATCGCGGTTATGCAGCAGAAAACCGTCGGCGATGGCGACGAGATCCCGCTGCGCCTCGTGGTTGGTCAACGCGGGCGGTTGACCGCTGAGGTTGCCGGAGGTCATTACCAGCGGGCGGTTAATGCGCTGCATCAGCAGATGCTGGAGAGGATTGGCGGGCAGCATCACGCCCACCTCGTTAAGCTCTGGGGCGATGGCCGCATCCAGCTCTGGCAGCAGGGTTTTATCCACCAGCACCACCGGAGCGGCGGAGGTCTCCAGGGCGGCGCGGGCCTGCTCCGGCAACCTCTCTGCATCCGCAATCATTACCGCCAGCGGCTTCGCCGGACGTTGCTTGCGCATCCGCAGCTGTGCCACCGCCTGCGGGTTGCACGCATCGCAGGCGAGATGAAAGCCGCCGAGGCCCTTCACTGCCACGATGGCGCCAGCGTCCAGCGCAGCCACCGCCGCTGACAACGCCGCCCCTGCTGCCAGCGTCTCGCCCGCCGCATGCCACGTCAGCTGCGGGCCACACTCGGGGCAGGCCACCGGCTGGGCGTGAAAGCGGCGATCCGTCGGGTTGCGATACTCCGCCTCGCAGGCCGGACAGAGCGGAAACGCCGCCATGGCGGTCTGCGGGCGGTCATAGGGCATTGTGTGGATAATGGTGAAGCGCGGCCCGCAGTGGGTACAGTTGACGAAGGGGTAGCGATAGCGGCGATCGGTGGGATCGTTCATCTCTGCCAGGCAGGCTGGACAGGTGGCCGCATCCGGCACGATCTGGGTATCCATTCCGCCCCCTGCGCTGGGCAGAATAGTGAACGCCGTGGGCCGCTGCGGCCAGTGAAACGGCACGGCGTCAGCCTGGTCGATGCGCGCCAGCGGCGGGCAGGCCTGCCGCATCTGCGCCATAAACCCGGCCTCCTCTCCCCAGAGCCGCACCACTACGCCCTGGCCGTCGTTGCAGACGTCGCCGGTACGCCGGAGCCGCTGCGCCAGCTGCCAGACAAAGGGGCGGAAGCCCACCCCCTGAACTTTGCCCCGCACGCGGATAAGGACGCCGCTGCCGCTCATGCCTCTACACCGCCGCGTCGCGCAGGCGGGTTTTCATCGCCTGATAGGTGGTCTGGGTATAGTTCTCCGCCCAGGGCTGATCGGCAATGGCGCTGACCTTCACCGCGCAGTACTTGGTTTCCGGCGTTTTGGAAACCGGGTCAAGGTTGTCCTGGGTCAGCTCGTTGCAGGCCCCAATCCACCACTGATAGGTCATGTAGACGCTGCCGCGATTAATGCGCTCGCTGACGTCAGCACGGCTGATCACCTTCCCGCGCCGGGATTCGACCCACACCAGCTGCCGGTCATGAATACCGAGCGCCTGCGCATCGTCCGGGTTGAGCTGCACAAAGCCCGGCTCGTCGGCAAGGGTTTGCAGCGCCGCGCAGTTGCCGGTCATCGAGCGGCAGGAGTAGTGCCCTACCTCGCGCACGGTGCAGAGCACCAGCGGAAAGTCGGCGTCTGGCACTTCAGCAGGCGCACGCCACTGCGCGGCAAACAGGTGGCCTTTGCCGTCCGGGGTATCGAACTTGTTGTCCTGGTAAAGATAGGGCGTTCCCGGATGATCCAGGGTTGGACAGGGCCACTGCACGTGCCCCATATCGCCCATCTTCTCGTAAGTGACGCCGTAGAAGAGCGGGCACAGCTCGCGCAGCTCGTCCCAGATCTGCTGGTTGCTGTCGTAGTGCATCGGGTAGCCCATCTCGGTGGCGATCAGGCTGATGATCTCCCAGTCGCGCTTGACGTTGTACTGCGCCTCTATCGCCTTCTCGAAGCGCTGGAAGCCACGATCGGCGCAGGTAAAGACGCCCCCGTGCTCGCCCCATGAGGTTGCGGGCAGCAGGACATCCGCCTGCTCGGCGGTTTTGGTCATAAAGATATCCTGCACCACCACGAAGTCGAGGGCCTCGAAGCCCTTGCGGACCAGGCCCAGGTCGGCTTCGGTCTGCAGCGGATCCTCCCCCATGATGTAGTAGGCCTTGACCTTGCCCTCCAGCGCCAGGTGCGGCACCTCGGTAATGCGCACTCCTACCTGGTCATCCATATCCGCAGCGTTAATTCCCCAGGCGTGAGCGAATTTCTCCCGTACCGCCGGGTCCACCACATCCTGATAGCCAGGGAACTGGTTGGGGATCACCCCCATATCGCATGCGCCCTGGACGTTGTTCTGCCCGCGCACCGGCCCCACGCCGACGTGCTCCCGACCGAGGTTGCCGGTGAGCAGCGCCAGGCTTGCCAGGCCTTTCACCACGTCCACCGCCTGGCCGAACTGGGTCACGCCCATGCCCCACATAATGGTAGCCGACGGGGCTGCGGCGTAAGTGCGCATCGCCTGGCGGATCTGCTGGGCGCTGACCCCGGTCAGGTGCTCAACCGCTTCGGGCGCGTAGTCTTTGACGACTTCGCGGTAGGCATCGAGTCCGCTGGTAAAGCTGGCGACGTACTCCCGGTCGTACAGCTCCTCCTCCAGCAGCACGTAGCCGAAGGCATTAACCAGCGCCATATTGCAGCCGTTGTTGATCTGCAGATGCTGATCGGCAATGCGCGCGGTCTCGATCCGTCGCGGATCGCAAACGATGATCTTCGCCCCGTTCTGTCTGGCCTGGATCACCCGGCGGGCAACGATCGGATGCGAGTCGGCGCAGTTGTAGCCGAATACCAGCAGGCAGCGGGAGTGTTCAATATCGCCGATAGAGTTGCTCATCGCCCCGTTGCCGAGCGCCTCCTGCAGGCCCGCTACCGACGGGCCGTGACAGACCCGGGCGCAGCAGTCGACGTTGTTGGTGTGCAGCACGCCGCGAGCAAACTTCTGCATCACGTAGTTGGTTTCGTTGCCGGTCCCGCGTGAAGATCCGGTGGTCATGATCGCTCTACCGCCGTACTGGGCCTTGATCTCCCCCAGTCGTTTGGCCGTGTAGCGAATGGCCTCCTCCCAGCTTACGGGCGTCAGCTTGCCGCCTCTCTGATAGCGGATCATCGGCTGGGTCAGGCGCGGGGTCAGGAGTTTGGTATCGTTAAGGAAATCCCAGCCGTAGTAGCCCTTCAGGCAGAGCTGGTTCTGGTTAGTGACCCCTTCCGCCGCTTCGGCACGAATAATTTTGTTGTTATCGACCACCAGCTTCAGCTTGCAGCCTGCGCCGCAGTAGGGACAAACGCTCGTAATTTTTTTCATCAGTAACAGACCTGTTAAAAGTTGAAATGCTGTTCAGTTAAAAGAGAAGTGAGGCGGCGGTATCGAGGGCCGCACGGCGGCGTTTCTCGGCGCTAAGCTGCTCCAGCCGCGCCCTGTCAACACAGACCAGCGCATTCGTTGGGCAGACCTCCATACAGGCCGGTCCGCTCTCACGGGTATGGCAGAGGTCGCACTTGTTGGCTTCGGCTTTCTCCGCCCGCACGTTCAGGCCCGCGCCGCTGTTGCGGATCACCGGGCGAACAACGACCTCCATCGCGCCATAGGGGCAGGCAACCACGCAGGTTTTGCACCCGATGCAGCGCTCCTGCATGACGTTAACAAAGCCTTTATCCCGGCTGATGGCACCGTTGGGGCAGACGTTGGCGCAGGGGGCGTCCTCGCACTGGCGGCAGAGGGTGGCGGTAGAGACGTTCACGCCTTTAATAACGTGAATACGCGGCAGGAAGGTGTCGGGGGTTAAAGAGGCACAATCCTGTTGCGCCTGATGGGAGACCACGCAGGCAACTTCACAGGTACGGCAGCCAATACATTTACTGGCGTCGGCCATGATGAAACGGTTCATCAAATTCTCCAGCATTAACGGTAGTGTGCGGGAGTATTCACGAATCGTGCCAGAACTTAGATGATTGATTTTTATATTTTTTTACAGCGGAAAAACTGTCATCGACACTTGTGACGATGACAGATGACGACGTCAGACGTGCGGGCCAGGGTTGACGGATCCGCGTAGGATCAGCTCTCCGGTAAAGGTCGGCTGGGAGGCAAACTCTCCGCCGTCGAGCATAAAAATAAGCCGGTTGATGGTCTCTTTGATCATCTCCGTCACCGGGATTTTAACGCTGGCTAAAGGCGGGACGGTATAGGGGGCAATGGCGATATCATCAAAGCCAATCACCGACACCTGCTGCGGAACGGGAATGCCGCTGCTGTGCAGCTGGCTGATAGCCCCGATGGCCATATCATCATTGCTGGCCACCAGCGCGCTGAAGCGTACCCCGCGTGAAAGCAGCGTCGCGACGCCTGCCGAGCCGCTGGCGGGCGTCCACTTACCCTCGACAATCAGCTCGTTGCGCACCGCCACGCCGTGACGCGCCAGCGCCTCTCTGTAGCCGGAGAGGCGCTCGTTACCGGTTGGCGAGTCGAGGGAGCCGGTGATAAAGGCGATATCCCGATGCCCCTGGGCCAGCAGCGTCTCTACCGCCGCCCGGCTGGTGGCCTTTTGATCGCAGTAGACGCAGTGGCTGCTGTTTTTACGCAGCCGCCGGTTGAGCACCATAATGGGCTGGGTATGGCCGTCGATGATCGTGTCGATCTCATCGACGCTGAGAAAACGCGGGTAGATCACGATCGCATCGCAGCGCAGATCGAGCAGATACTGGATCGCCTGCCGCTCCTCTTCGGCGCTGTGCTTGCCGTCGGCGAGGATCAGCTGCCGGCCGCGATCCTCCGTCATCCGCGCCGCGTGAAACAGCAGCTCGCTGAAGTAGACCCCGTGGTAGAGCGTGTTGGTCACCACCAGCCCAAGAGTCTGGGTGGTTTTTGCCGCCAGGTTACGCGCCAGCAGGTTCGGCCGGTAGCCGCTCTCCTCAATAGCTTTAAATACACGCTCCCGGGTCTCCTGGCCAACGTAGCCGTTGCCTGACAGCACGCGGGACACTGTTGCCTTCGATACCCCTGCCCGCTTCGCTACCTCCAGCATCGTGGTCATATTTACTTTCCTTTCGTTTGACTATCCGCAGTTTACTGCACCCGGAGCGGATTTGCAGCGCTTTGCCCACGGACGATCATGGTGATCGTCCTCACGAATCTAAACATCCGTCATTGAATATAAAAATGAAACTCAGCATGATTTTGTGGAACCGGTTTCCTGCATCACGTCTCACCGTTCATGGTGCAGCCGTAACCCCATACTAAAACAGGATAAAAATCCGATGGCCAAAAACTATGCCGCGCTGGCGACGACCGTGGTCACCGCGCTGGGCGGGGCGGACAATATCGCCGCCGTCACCCACTGCATGACGCGCCTGCGTTTTGTGGTGAAAGATGAGACGCAGATCGACAGCGCCACGCTGAAGAGCACGCCGGGCGTGATGGGCGTGGTGCGCAGCGACAGCCAGTGCCAGGTGATCATCGGCAATACGGTGTCGCAGGCCTATGCCGAAGTGGTGCGCCTGCTGCCGGCCGATATGCAGCCGGTGGCCGACAGCGGACCGCAGAAGCTGACCCTGCGGCGCATTGGCGCAGGCATTCTCGATGCGCTGATCGGCACCATGTCGCCGCTGATCCCGGCGATCATCGGCGGCTCAATGGTCAAGCTGCTGGCAATGATCCTTGAGATGACCGGCGTGCTGGAGAAAGGCTCCTCCACCCTGACGATCCTCACCGTGATTGGCGACGGGGCCTTCTTCTTCCTGCCGCTGATGGTAGCGGCCTCGGCAGCGGTGAAGTTTAAAACCAACATGTCGCTGGCGATTGCTATCGCCGGAGTGCTGGTGCATCCGAGCTTTATTGAGCTGATGGCGAAGGCGGCGCAGGGCCAGCCGGTAGAGTTCGCCCTGGTCCCGGTGACGGCGGTGAAGTACACCTATACGGTGATCCCGGCGCTGGTGATGACCTGGTGCCTCTCGTATATTGAACGCTGGGTGGATCGCATCACCCCGGCGGTGACAAAAAACTTCCTTAAGCCGATGCTGATCGTGCTGATCGCCGCCCCACTCGCCATCCTGCTGATCGGCCCGATCGGGATCTGGATCGGCAGCGGCATCTCCTCGCTGGTCTACACCATTCACAGCTACCTGGGCTGGCTGTCGGTAGCGATCATGGGCGCCCTCTGGCCGCTGCTGGTGATGACCGGTATGCACCGCGTCTTTACTCCAACCATCATCCAGACCATCGCCGAGACCGGCAAAGAGGGCATGGTAATGCCGTCGGAGATCGGCGCAAACTTGTCGCTGGGCGGCTCGTCGCTGGCGGTGGCGTGGAAAACCAAAAACCCGGAGCTGCGCCAGACGGCGCTGGCGGCGGCGGCCTCGGCCATTCTGGCCGGTATCTCCGAGCCTGCACTCTACGGGGTGGCAGTGCGCCTGAAGCGTCCGCTGGTCGCCAGCCTGATCAGCGGCTTTATCTGCGGCGCGGTGGCTGGCATTGCCGGTCTTGCCAGCCACTCGATGGCCGCGCCAGGGCTCTTTACCAGCGTCCAATTTTTCGACCCCGCTAATCCAATGAGCATTGTCTGGGTCTTTGCCGTGATGGGGCTGGCAGTAGTGCTCTCATTTGTGCTCACCCTGCTGCTGGGCTTTGAGGATCTGCCCGTCGAGGATGAGGCAGCCAAAGCGCGGGCATTGCAGGCGGCAAAGCCAGCGGCAGCGGCCAGAGCCTGATTTAACAAGAGGTAAACTATGTCTGTATTTCCAGAGGGATTTTTATGGGGCGGCGCACTGGCCGCCAACCAGTCGGAGGGGGCGTATCGCGAAGGCGGCAAGGGGCTGACCACCGTTGATACCATTCCGCACGGCGCAAACCGTCTGCCGGTCAAGCTGGGCCTGGAGAAGCGCTTCGCCCTGCGCGAGGATGAGTTCTATCCCAGCCATGAGGCGATCGACTTCTATCATCGTTATAAGGAAGATATCGCCCTGATGGCGGAGATGGGTTTCACCGTGTTTCGCACCTCCATCGCCTGGGCGCGCCTCTACCCCAACGGCGACGAGTTGACGCCCAATCCCGAGGGAATTGCCTTCTACCGGGCGGTGTTTGAGGAGTGCCGAAAGTACAACATCGAGCCGCTGGTAACCCTGTGCCACTTCGACGTGCCGATGCACCTGGTGCGCGAGTATGGCTCCTGGCGTAACCGTAAGATGGTGGAGTTCTTCGCCCGCTACGCCCGAACCTGCTTCGAAGCGTTCGACGGGCTGGTGAAGTACTGGCTGACCTTCAATGAAATTAACATCATGCTGCACAGCCCCTACTCGGGGGCGGGGCTGGTGTTCGAGGAGGGGGAGAACCCGGAGTGGGTCAAGTACCAGGCGGCGCATCACGAGCTGATCGCCAGCGCGCTGGCCACCCAGATTGCTCACGAGGTGAACCCAAACAACCAGGTCGGCTGTATGCTGGCGGGCGGCAACTTCTATCCCTACTCCTGCAAGCCAGAGGACGTCTGGGCGGCGCTGGAGAAGGATCGCGAGAACCTGTTCTTCATTGATGTCCAGGCGCGGGGAGCCTATCCGGCGTGGACGGGGCGCATGTTCCGCGAGAAGGGGATCGCTATCGAGATCCTGCCCGGCGACGATGAGATCCTCAAGCACACCGTCGATTTCGTGTCGTTCAGCTACTACGCCTCCCGCTGCGCCTCGGCGGAGATGAACGCGGGTAACACCAGCGCGGCCAACGTCGTCAAATCGCTGAAAAACCCGTACATCGAGGCCAGCGAGTGGGGTTGGGGCATCGATCCTCTCGGCCTGCGCATTACCATGAACATGATGTACGACCGCTACCAGAAGCCGCTGTTTCTGGTGGAAAACGGGCTGGGGGCGCGGGACGCGTTCGACGCTAACGGCGAGATTAACGACGACTACCGTATCAGCTATCTGCGGGAGCATATTCGTGCCATGGGCGAGGCGGTGGCGGATGGGATCCCCCTGCTCGGCTACACCTCCTGGGGCTGCATCGACCTGGTGGCGGCCTCAACGGGAGAGATGAGCAAGCGCTACGGCTTTGTCTACGTTGATCGCGATGACCACGGCAACGGCACGCTGGACCGCGTCCGCAAGAAGTCGTTCTGGTGGTATAAGAAGGTGATCGCCAGCAACGGGGCGGATCTGGACTAGGTTTTCGCCGGGCGGCGCTGCGCTTGCACCGGCCTACGATCCTGTAGGCCCGGTAAGCGCAGTGCCACCGGGCACTGCTCAGAGTTGAGGAAAACCGCCCTCCCCGGCCCACTCCGCAAGCCGTGAATAAACCTCCTCCACCGCCGCTTTTACCGGCGGGGTCATCGGGTAATAAAAGCCAACGATATCCGGCTGGATGCCGAGAAAGATCGTCTCCCCCACATCCTCTTTGAGCTGATCCACAAGGTAGTTCAGCGGCATGTTATGGGTAGTCATCATAAACAGATCGGCAATGTCGTCGGGATCGACAATGCGGATCTCGCCGGGGTTTAACCCCATATCGGTGGCGTCGACGATCAGCAGCCGATCCGGACGCAGCTCGCGGATCGCCACCACGTCATTCTCCGGCGCGCTGCCGCCGTCAATCACCTGCCACGCGCCCGGCTGTCGGGCGGCGCACATCTCCGCCAGCAGCGGGCCTGCGCCATCGTCGCCCATCATGCTGTTGCCTACGCAGAGTAAAACGTCAGTCACGGACTCTCCTCACCATCAGATAGATGGCGCTCTCCTGATGAATATCATGCAGCAGGCTGAGCAGCACGCGGCTCCACGTCTGCTGCTGTGGGGACTGCACCGCCAGCGCCCGGTCAAAGGCCGCGGCCAGCATCGCGATATGCGAATAGTCGATAACGATCTCGCCATACTTCGGCACGCCCGCCATCTTGCGCCGGGCAGTGCTTGCCTCCTCGAGGGTAGCGATCCACGCCAGATAGTCATTCCACGGGCAGGTCAGCGCCGCCTCCAGACAGTCGATCACTCCCAGGTGATGACCGATGGCGAGGCTGTAGTAGACCACCTGCTGCGCCTCGGCGGGGGTGGCGTCGTTCTCGTCAATAAACTTCCGGCTCAGCTGGCTGAAAACCACGGATTCACTCATGAGATCCGCGCCTCATCGACGACGGCGTTAAGGTGCGCCACAATCTCGTTCAGACGCGGATCGTCCTCTGCCGCCAGCCAGCGCGCCACCTGGTGCTCACCCAGCGCCCGCAGGCGCAGGTAGCTGTCAGCGATCTCGCGCCCGTAGCGGTAGCCCGCCAGCCGCCGCGCCTCGCGATCGACACGCACCCGCAGGGGCTGAACAATATCCTCATGCAGCAGCGTCGCCGGCTGGTTATCCAGCTCGCCCGGCAGGCGGGCGTGAATTTTCTGCTCCAGCAGCCCCAGCGCCATGGCAAAGCCGTAGAGCGTCGCGGCGGGCGTTGGTGGGCAGCCGGGAATGTAAACATCCACCGGAACGATTTTGTCGGTGCCGCCCCAGACGCAGTAGAGATCGTGGAAGATGCCACCGCTGTTGCCGCACGCCCCGTAGGAGATGCAGATTTTTGGATCGGGAGCCGACTGCCAGGCCCGCAGCGCCGGGGAGCGCATCGCCCGGGTTACCGCCCCGGTAAACAGCAGGATGTCCGCGTGACGCGGAGAGGGCACAACCTTGATACCAAAGCGTTCGGCGTCAAACAGCGGCGAAAGCGTGGCGAAGATCTCGATTTCGCAGCCGTTGCAGCCTCCGCAGTCAACCCGGTAGACGTAGGCCGAGCGCTTGATCTTTTTCAGCAGCGAGGCTTTCATGCTGGCGATGGACTCTTCCACCGTCATCGGCACGGGAGTGCCGTTGGCATCGCGCGGCCCCAGTAGGTTGTTCATCAGCTGGCCTCCTGCATATGGCGAGTAAGTTCAATACGATCGGACGACACCAGGCACTTCTGCCGTTTGCACGCCGGACAGGTTTCGAAGCCCTCGCGGTGATGTTCTGCCCGGCTGTCACCGTTATGTGCCAGCAGCGCAATGGCGTAGTCGATCTCCTTCTGCACCGCAAAAGGCCGCTCGCAAACCCGGCAGTGGCACAGATCGAAGCGCGATTGCTGTAAAAAATCCTCTTTCCTCCACACCGCCAGCTCATACTCCTGGGAGAGCGTAATCGCCGCCGTGGGGCAGACCTCCTCGCAGCGCCCGCAGAAGATGCAGCGCCCAAGGTTAAACTGCCAGGCCTGCTCGCTGCTTGCCAGCAGGGTCTCTACCGACAGCGCATTAGAGGGGCAGGCGTTGACGCAGGCCGCACAGCCAATGCACTGGCGGGGATCGTGCTGCGGCTTGCCGCGAAAGTGCTTATCCACCGCGATGGGCGCCAGCGGATAAGCTGCGGTCGGTGTGCCGGTCTTGATCGCTTTTTTGATAAAGGTAAACATGACAACTCCCTATTTCAGCGGCGAGTTCTTACGCTCAATACCGTAGCGCTCAAGCTCTTTGTAAGGCACGACCCTGCTCTTCTTCTTGCGCACATCCACCACCGTCATGCGGTCGGTGCAGGAGTAGCAGGGGTCGAGGCTGCCGATGATCAGCGGCGCGTCGGAGACGGTATTGCCCCGCAGCATATAGCGCAGGGTCGGCCAGTTGGCGTAGGTCGCCGCCCGGCAGCGCCAGCGGTAGAGCTTCTGGTTATCTCCGGTCATGCTCCAGTGAATGTCGTCCCCGCGCGGCGCTTCGGCAAAGCCAAGGGCGAAGCGGTTGGGAATGTAGGTGAAGCCCTCCACCATCAGCGGGCCGCCGGGCAGGTTATCCAGTCCGAACTCGATCATATTCAGAGCGGTAAGCACTTCATTAATGCGCACCTTGAGGCGGGAGATAACGTCGCAGCCCTGCTCGCTGTGCACCTCTACCGGCAGCAGGCCGTAGCCGACAAAGGGGTGATCGGCGCGGGTATCCCGGGCGTGGCCGCTGGCGCGCACCATCGGGCCGACGTTGCTGAAGTCGCGGGCGATCTGCGGATCGAGACGGCCAATCCCTACCGTGCGCTGCTCAATATTCGGCGTGCTCATCAACACGTCCACCAGCTCCTGCACGTCGCGGCGCATCTGGCGGGCCAGCTGACGGGTCTGGATCATATCCTCTTTCAGCATGTCGCGACGAATGCCGCCGATCAGGTTCAGACCGTAGGTTTTCCGCGCCCCGGTGAGGATCTCCGCCATCTTCATCGAGGTCTCACGCACGCGGAAAAACTGCATAAAGCCGGAGTCGAAGCCGACGAAGTGGCAGGCCAGGCCGAGGTTCAGCAGGTGGCTGTGCAGACGCTCCACCTCCAGCAAAATGGCGCGGATCGTCTGCGCCCTCTCTGGCACCACGATGCCCATCGCGTTCTCTACCGACGTAGTGTAGGCCGTGCTGTGGGCGAAGCCGCAGATGCCGCAGACGCGATCCGACAGGAAGGTCACCTCGTTGTAGCCCATCCGGGTCTCCGCCAGTTTCTCCATGCCGCGATGGACGTAGAAGAGGCGGTAGTCGGCATCGATAATGTTCTCCCCATCGACAAACAGGCGGAAGTGGCCCGGTTCATCGGAGGTGACGTGCAGCGGGCCAATCGGCACCACGTTGTTCTTCTTGCTGCCCAGCTCGTTGATGAACTCGTAGGTCTCGCTGTCGGTGGTCGGCACGGGGCGCTGGCGGTAGTCCATGCTGTCTTTACGCAGCGGATAGAGTTCATCCGGCCAGTCGTCCGGCAGCACCAGCCGACGCTCGTCCGGCAGGCCAACCGGGATCAGGCCGTACATATCGCGCACCTCACGCTCGCCCCAGACGGCGGCCGGCACGCGTGGCGTCACCGACGGGAACTCCAGCGTGTTGGCGTCAACCTCTACGCGCACGGTGATCCAGCATTTGGTACCCTGCTCCATCGACAGCACGTAGTAGACGGCATAGCGGCCGCAGAGCTGGCGCTCGTCGTTGCCAAACAGCACCGACAGCCAGCCCCCCTGCTGATAGTAGAGATACTCCACCACCTCCGGCAGGGCGTTCACCTTCACGGTAATGGTCAGCTGATCGCGGGTCTGCCAGGCCTCATCAAGCACCGCGCCGGGAATGGCCTGGTGCAGCGCCGCCAGGTAGTGCTGACCCAATTTTTCTTCAGACATGTTCAAACTCTCTTTCATCACGCCGCCAGCAAGGAGACGAAGGCTAAGAATGCCAGGCCAAACCCGGCCCAGGTCACGCGGGAGGTCGCGCAGAAGCGCAGCCGCGCCATGCTGTTCTCAAACAGGGCAATCACCAGCACGCCCAACACCAGCTTGACGACGGCCCCCCCCAGCGCCAGCAGCAGGCCACCCGCGCTAAAGATCACCATCTGCCCCCACGGCAGAAAGAGGCCAACAAACAGCTGCAATACCACCAGCTGCTTGAGGCTGATGCCCCACCTCAGCAGGGCGAAGCCACAGCCGCTGTACTCGGTCAATGGACCTTCCTGTAGCTCCTGCTCCGCTTCCGCGAGATCGAACGGCAGCTTGCCCATCTCGATAAAGGTGGCGAAGGCGCAGGCGCAGAGCGCCAGCAGCAGCGGAAGAGTGTGTGCAACAGGCCAGAACCAGAGCGTGGCGGTCATGCTGCTGATGTGGGTCGAACCCGCCACCAGCGCCACCACCCACAGGCCGAGGAGCAGGATCGGCTCTACCAGCACGCCGAGCATCGCCTCACGGCTGGCCCCGAGGCCGGTGAAGGGGCTGCCGGTATCAAGCCCGGCGATGGCAAAGAAGAAGCGGGCAATGGCGAAGAGGTAGATCAGGGTGATCAGATCCCCCAGCGCCGGCAGCGGAGAGGCCACGGTCACCACCGGCAGCGCGGTGGCGATGGTCAGCATCACGCCGATCATTACAAAGGGCATCAGGCGGAATACCCAGCTGGCATCCGCCGGGGCGACGCTCTGCCGACCCAGCAGCTTGATCAGATCCCGGTACTCCTGCAGCACTCCAGGCCCACGGCGGTTATGCAGTCGGGCGCGGGTGACGCGGCTTATCCCGGACAGCAGCGGCGCAAAGGCAAAGAGCACCAGCGCCTGAAGTAACGGATAGAGAACGCTCATGTTCAGGCTCCTCGAGAGATAACAATAACCACCAGCACCGCCAGCTCCACCAGCGCCAGGCGGCGAACCAGCGCCGGAGCGGTACGCTGCCAGACCGGCAGCAGCGCCACCGGGTTGAGCCGCTTACGCAGGCCAAGCAGCGGCGCAAAAGCCTCTTTCACCGGCAGCGCAAAACCGTGGGCGGTGATGACCATCGACGGCTCATGCGCGTAGCCACACGCCCAGGCCGCACCGCGCGAGCGCGACGGCAGTCGATGGCCCTTAAACAGCAGCATGATGAGGAACGGCAGCAGCGGGCAGGCGAGCAGCAGCAGGGCAATCATCGGCTGCGAGACCACGCTTGCGGTGGCGAGCGGTAGCGGCACCGCGGCGG
>DAMBQR010000056.1:0-25619 GCA_032055545.1 Pseudescherichia sp.
ATCACCCCCGCTGTGTGGAGTCGCATTATAGGGAGAGTTGAAAATGAGTCAACGCCTTTTCTCAAGATTTTGTTTGTTCGTCGTAAATTTAGACAAAGCGGCGCATAAATCGCTGCGTCCGCATGATTTCTAAACAAAAAACGGCTTTGACTCGCCCAGAGTAGTAACAACATTGAGGAATCAGCGCAGGGTGATAGAATATTGCCCATTCTGTTTTCCAGGACTTGCCGGCTGTCGGCATCGTTATCAACGTAAGGCCATTTCATGAAAATCAAAACTCGCTTCGCGCCAAGCCCGACCGGCTATCTGCACGTCGGTGGTGCGCGTACCGCTCTCTACTCCTGGCTTTTCGCACGTCACCAGAACGGTGAGTTTGTGCTGCGTATTGAAGACACCGATCTCGAACGCTCTACGCCAGAGGCTATCGAAGCCATTATGGATGGCATGAACTGGCTGAATCTGGAGTGGGATGAAGGCCCCTATTTCCAGACCAAACGTTTCGACCGCTACAATGCGGTGATCGACGACATGCTGAAAGTGGGCACCGCCTACCGTTGCTACTGCTCTAAAGAGCGTCTGGATGCGCTGCGTGAAGAGCAGATGGCCAACGGCGAGAAGCCGCGCTATGACGGCCGCTGCCGCCATGACCACAGCGAACACGCTGCCGATGAGCCTTGCGTCGTACGCTTTGCGAACCCGCAGGATGGCTCAGTGATCTTTGATGACCAGATCCGTGGCCCGATCGAATTCAGCAACCAGGAGCTGGACGATCTGATTATCCGCCGCACCGACGGTTCCCCAACCTATAACTTCTGTGTTGTGGTTGACGACTGGGATATGCAGATCACTCACGTGATCCGCGGTGAAGACCACATCAACAACACCCCGCGCCAGATTAACATTCTGAAAGCGCTGAACGCCCCGGTGCCGGTATATGCTCACGTCTCCATGATCAACGGCGACGACGGCAAAAAGCTCTCCAAGCGCCATGGTGCGGTGAGCGTTATGCAGTATCGTGATGACGGCTATCTGCCAGAAGCACTGCTTAACTACCTGGTGCGTCTGGGGTGGTCCAGCGGCGATCAGGAGATCTTCAGCCGCGAAGAGATGATCAACCTCTTCTCGCTGGGTGCGGTAAGCAAATCGGCCAGCGCCTTTAACACCGATAAGCTGCTGTGGCTGAACCACCACTACATCAACACCCTGGCGCCGGAGTACGTTGCCACCCATCTGCAGTGGCATATCGAGCAGGCAAATATCGACACCCGCATCGGCCCGCAGCTGTCAGAGCTGATCGGACTGCTGGGCGAGCGCTGCAAAACGCTGAAAGAGATTGCCGAGAGCTGCCGCTACTTCTATGAGGAGTTTGCCGAGTTTGATGCCGACGCTGCCAAGAAGCACCTGCGTCCGGTCGCGCGTCAGCCGCTGGAAGTGGTGCGCGACAAGCTGGCCGCTCTGACCGACTGGACGGCAGAAAATATCCACCATGCGATTCAGGCGACAGCCGATGAGCTGGAAGTGGGAATGGGTAAAGTCGGGATGCCGCTGCGCGTTGCCGTGACCGGGGCAGGGCAGTCACCTGCGCTGGACGTTACCGTACATGCGATTGGTAAAACCCGCAGCGTTGAGCGTATCAATCGCGCGCTGGGCTTTATTGCAGAGCGCGAAAGCCAACAGTAAGTTTGCGAGAGTCGTGCTAAACAGAAACGGCAGGGTTAACCTGCCGTTTTTTTATGCCTTAGCATCATCGGCAATGCCCAGCCGGGTCAAAAACCCACGCAGGCCTTCACGCGCCAGAAAGCGCTTCAGACGCTCCTGCTCTGCGGGCGTCATATTCTGCAGGACGTTGCCAATCTGGCGCAGCGAGGCCGTTTGAAAAAGCGTGCTGTAGTCTGCAGAGGGTTCCGCCATTGACCAGGCCGACTGACGGTGACGCACCACCGGCGTTTTACGCATATAGGCCAGCACGCGCTCGTCGATATGGATAAGCCGTGCCCGACCGCCTTTCACCCCGGTCAACGTCTCAGTTGTCCATCTCTGTTCGCGGATCCAGCGGTTAACGGTTTGCCTGGCAACGCCAAGGTAGTCCGCCATCTCTTCGGGCGTCATTTTATCAGGTAGCTTCATCTTATTGTTCCCTACTGCGAATGCCGAGCCGCTGAAGTAAGCCGCTGATCCCTTCGCGCATCAGCAGCGAGGTCAGCAGTCTCTGTTCTGAAGGGGTCATCTCTTTTGCCAGCGTCACCAGCAGCACGTCGAGTGAGGTATCCATATTCGACTCAGAGTAGAAAGTCGCGTCGGCAGCCCGGCGAGCGTTGCGGATAAACTCACGCACCTGCTCATTAATATGCACCACGCGCGCTTTTCCACCCTGTACGCCCGGCCTGGGTGACGTTACCCAGCCCTCCTTGCGTACCCACTTGTTGATTGTTTGACGGCTATAGCCTGTCAGCCTGGCTAACTCTTCCGGCGTCATTCGTTCCTTGATCATACGATTTCCTGACGAGCAGTAGGGATAATTAGTGGTTCATTTTATAGCACCATTTTACGCGAAAGTGTGATGGGTTTAACTCCTGACTGCGAGCGAGCCCGCAATGTCTTTCATTTGTTTGCTTTTTCAGCGGTTGAGAGGCAGGGAGAGATTTTGCCGTTGACACCTGACAAAGGAATTCATATTATGCCGCCCGTCAACACGACAGCTTTACGCAACGGGGCTATAGCTCAGCTGGGAGAGCGCTTGCATGGCATGCAAGAGGTCAGCGGTTCGATCCCGCTTAGCTCCACCACTATTCAGACCCTCGCTTTTAGCGGGGGTTTTTTTATGCCCTTATCCCTGTTTCGATACCATTTTTATCATTCCCGGTGCAATTAAGGCCCTGCTTAACGCTCGTTAAGCAGTCGTTCATTATCATTGCGCTAACTTGATTCACCTGGTGAATAAACCTATTATTCCTGTCCAGCAATCCCGGCAGCAAGAGCACATTTAATTAACTCAAATGAAAATGAAAATATACAATCATGTAAAAGCGTTTTTACTTGCGTTAATAATGTGCATAGCCATTGTCCCCGCTTCCCGTTTTATTTCTCCGCGCGCGCTGGTGGATGCAAGTGAAATCTTTTTGGCATGGTTACCCCTCAGCGTATCGCTGGCGATGATACTGTTATTTGGCCGCCGGGCAGTCTTTCCGCTGGTGGCAGGATTTGCATTTGTTTATGAGTGGCTGCTGGATTTAACCTTCCAGCAGACGAGCGTACTGCTTCTTTGCGTTTTCTTTCCCCTCCTGCTGTCGTGTACCGTTGTTCGCTGGCAGCTAGGCAAACGCTGGCGACACGGCTTACCGAACAAGAATATGGGCGTGCGAACCGTCTGGCTGGCGTTTGTCGCGCCTGCCGGTATTAAGGCAGCCATGTACGCTGCGGGCAGCCAGCTGACATTTCCCGCCCCGGTGGCCAGGTTTTTTGATGCGAGTTCGGTAATTTACAGCATCATTGACATACAAAGCCTGATTTGTGCGGCGCTGATTTTTACAATGATGTTTTATTATCCGTTGCGGATGGTCGTTAATCCTCGCTATGCCCGGACGCTGTGGCGAAAAAGCTTCAGGCCATTTTTGTCGCGGCGAAGAAGAAATTTCACTTTAGGCTGGCTGCTAACATTAACTCTTTTTCTTATCATCGTCTGTTCACCCTATCAATCTGACTATATCGCCGGGTATCTGGTACCGGTCATCTTTATTCTATTTACCTTAGGGATCGGTAAGCTAAGCCCGCCCTTAATTGGCCTGAGCTGGGCCGTTACCGCTCTGATGCTGCTCGCCAATAATCAAAATTTCTTGCAGGGTGTTTATACAGAGTACTCCATGGCTTTTGTGCTGTCGGTGCTGATCTCCTTTACCATCTGCATTCTCTATATGGCCGCTATCTACCGGCGCAGCGAGTGGCTTAAGCGGGCATGGAAGGCGCAGGCATTAACCGATCCGCTCACCGGCCTGCCGAATTTACGCGCCCTTGAGCAGCAGCTGGAGAAGCAGTCGCACCGGGTGGTCTGCTGCCTGCATATCAGCAATCTGGAGTTTCTTAGCCGTCACTACGGCATGATGATGCGCGTGGAGTGCAAGCGCAGCATTACCCGTGAACTACAGCCGTTGCTGATGAGAAATGAGAAGGTATACCAGCTCCCGGGAAGCGAGCTGCTGCTGCTGCTCAACGGAGCCGAACCGACGGCGCGGCTGCAGCATATGGTGGACTACCTTAGCGGACGGAAAATTTTCTGGCATCACACCGCTATGGATATTGAATTTGGCGCCTCATGGGGGATTATCGACGGTGCTGGCGAGGTATTTCACCAGACCCTGGGACAGCTAAGCTGGCTCTCTGAGCAGGCCTGTGCAACTTCGCATGTGCTGGCTCTTACTCAGAGCCTTGAAACCGTGTGCGGGCATACCACCGATCGCGTGCTATTGCTTAACCGTGTTAAGCGTGCGCTGGAGGAGGAGGGGCTGTTGCTCTATGCCCAGCCGATCCAGAATGCGGATGGGGTAGGGTACCATGAGGTGCTGACCCGTCTCTCTGTGGAGGGCGAAATTCTTACCCCTGATCGTTTCCTGCCGGTTATTGCCCAGTTTAACCTGAGCATTCGCTTCGATATGCAGGTGCTGGAGACGCTGCTGCGCTGGCTGCGTGCGCATCCTGTTCCCGGTACTCAGGCGCGTTTCTCCGTCAACCTGATGCCGCTGACCCTGATGCAAAAAGAGTCCGCTACGCAAATAATGGCCCTGTTTAAAAACTATGGTGTGGCCCCACAGTGCGTCATCATTGAGATCACCGAAGAGCAAGCCTTCTCCAATTCGGAAACCAGCATGCTCAACATACAGCGCCTGCAACACTACGGTTTTAAGGTTGCGATTGATGATTTTGGTACCGGCTACGCTAACTTTGAGCGTCTGAAACGGCTGCATGCTGACATCGTGAAGATTGACGGTTGCTTCGTGAAGGACATTCTTACCGACTCGCTGGACGCGATGATCGTCAAATCGATCTGCTTTATGGCAAAAGCCAAATCCCTGACGGTGGTGGCGGAGTATGTAGAGACCGAGGAGCAGCGCGATCTACTGCTGTCGCTGGGGGTAGACTATCTGCAGGGATATCTGTTGGGTAAGCCCGAGAAGCTGGCGGACTAGATATAAAAAAACCGGGGCAGGCCCCGGTTTTGTTCGCGCACGATGTCTGGTTACAGCACGAGCGCAGCGATAGAGGCTGACAGCACGCTCACCAGCGTAGAGCCGTAGACCAGCTTCAGGCCGAAGCGTGATACCACGTTACCCTGCTCTTCGTTCAGACCTTTGATGGCACCTGCGACAATGCCGATAGAGGAGAAGTTAGCAAAGGAGACGAGGAACACGGAGAGGATCCCTTCCGCACGCGGCGAGAGAGTACCGGCGATCTTCTGCAGGTCCATCATGGCAACAAATTCGTTAGAGACCAGCTTAGTCGCCATAATACTGCCTACCTGCAGCGCTTCGCCTGCTGGCACACCCATCACCCATGCAACCGGGTAGAAGATGTAGCCCAGGATACCCTGGAAGGAGATGCCCAGCACGGCGGCGAACAGGGCGTTCAGGCCGGAAATGAGGGCGATAAAGCCGATCAGCATAGCCGCAACGATAATCGCCACTTTGAAGCCTGCCAGGATATACTCACCCAGCATCTCAAAGAAGCTCTGGCCTTCATGCAGATTCGCCATCTGCAGGTTCTCTTCGCTCTCATCCACGCGGTAGGGGTTGATCAGCGACAGAACGATAAAGGTGCTGAACATGTTAAGAACCAGCGCGGCAACGACGTACTTCGGATCCAGCATGGTCATGTAGGCGCCAACAATTGACATGGAGACGGTAGACATCGCCGTGGCCGCCATGGTGTACATACGGTTGCGCGACATTTTACCGAGGATGTCTTTATAGGCGATAAAGTTTTCTGACTGCCCCAGAATCAGCGAGCTTACCGCGTTGAAGGACTCCAGTTTGCCCATGCCGTTAACTTTAGACAGTACGGTACCGATAGCGCGGATGACGATGGGCAGCACGCGAATATGCTGCAGGATACCGATTAACGCAGAGATAAAGACGATAGGGCAGAGCACCTTCAGGAAAAAGAATGCCAGGCCTTCATCATTCATTTTGCCGAAGACGAAATTTGTTCCTTCGTTGGCAAAACCGAGCAGTTTTTCAAACATCTCGGAGAAGCCACGCACAAAGCCTTGACCCACGTCAGAGTTCAGGAAGAACCAGGCGAGCAGGACTTCAATGACCAAAAGTTGAACAACGAAACGAAGACGAATTTTCTTGCGATCGCTGCTGACCAGCAGGGCAAGCAGCGCCACAACGGCAAGCGCTAAAACAAAGTGAAGAACGCGGGACATACTTTTTGCTCCAAACATGAGGCAGATTTAGTTTTCGTGCACATTCTATGTAACAAGAGTAAATAAAACGAGATCAAATACACACTATCGTAATGTCCTGTGACGAGACTCAAAAATAGTGATCAAAGATACAATTCTGTTATGTTAATAAAAGAAGTGTAAAACCCATTTACGCTGCTAAACTGTAACAAATGGGATCACCCACCTACGCATTATTGCTCTTTTCCTGACGTTCACTCCGGTAATCGGTTTTATCTATCAAAGAAATCCACCCAAACGAACTTGATAATCATTCGCATTTTGCTAGCATGAAACATAGCAAAGGCTATATTAGAGGCAAAAATGAACGACAGCAGCGTTGAGAGTAGTAGCGGGCGTACAGCGCGGAAGCTTCGGTTCGCATTGATGGGACCGGCCTTTGTAGCGGCGATTGGCTATATCGATCCGGGTAACTTTGCGACCAATATTCAGGCCGGAGCCAGCTTCGGCTATAAGCTACTGTGGGTTGTGGTATGGGCGAACCTGATGGCGATGCTGATCCAGGTGCTCTCCGCCAAGCTCGGGATCGCCACGGGTAAAAACCTTGCCGAGCAGATCCGCGATCACTATCCGCGCCCGGTAGTGTGGTTCTACTGGGTGCAGGCAGAGATCATCGCCATGGCCACCGATCTGGCAGAGTTTATCGGGGCGGCGATTGGTTTTAAGCTCATTCTCGGCGTCTCGCTGCTGCAGGGGGCGGTGCTGACCGGTATCGCAACCTTCTTGATCCTGATGCTTCAGCGTCGCGGGGACAAACCCCTGGAGAAGGTGATCGGCGGGCTGCTGCTGTTTGTCGCTGTAGCGTACGTTGTTGAGCTGATCTTCTCCCAGCCTAAGCTGACGGAGCTGGGGAAAGGGATGCTGATCCCGAGCCTGCCAACCACTGAAGCGGTATTTCTCGCTGCGGGCGTGCTGGGTGCAACCATTATGCCGCACGTTATCTACCTGCACTCCTCTTTAACGCAGAACCTGCACGACGGATCGCGCAAGGAGCGTTATTCGGCAACCAAGTGGGACGTGGCTATTGCAATGACCATTGCCGGATTCGTCAACCTGGCGATGATGGCCACCGCTGCTGCCGCGTTTCACTTTAGCGGCCATACCGGGATTGCCGATCTCGATCAGGCCTATCTCACTCTTGAGCCGCTGTTAAGCCATGCGGCAGCCACTATCTTTGGTCTAAGCCTCGTGGCTGCAGGGCTATCTTCTACGGTGGTAGGCACGCTGGCCGGACAGGTGGTCATGCAGGGGTTTGTTCGCTTCAGCATTCCGCTGTGGCTGCGTCGGTCTATCACCATGCTGCCGTCGTTTATTGTGATCCTGATGGGACTGGATCCGACGCGTATTCTGGTGATGAGCCAGGTGCTGCTCAGCTTTGGTATCGCGCTGGCGCTGGTGCCGCTGCTAATCTTTACCAGCAACGGCAAGCTGATGGGTGAGCTGGTCAATACCCGGCTGGTAAAACGCCTGGGCTGGGTGATTGTCGGTCTGGTGGTAGGACTTAACCTGTGGCTGCTGATCGGAATGGCGCTGGGAATGTAATGTGATAGTAACGCCGGGCGGCGGCTGCGCCTGACCCGGCCTACGAAATTATTTACGCTCTTATCAATGGTGATGGTGACCATGGCCATGACCGCGTCCTGGTCCGCGACGGTCGTTACGATCGTGCCAGCCTTCGCGGTAGCCGCGCTCGTAAGCCTTACGGTTGTCCCAGCCGCGATGGTGACCGCGATCGTGTGGACGCCAGCGATTATCACGCCACTGGTAGTGACGGTTCCAGTAGTCACGGTCGCGCCAGCCTCGGCCATCCCAGTAGTGGCCCCGATCGTCCCGGTCGCCAATCTGTAATTTTATAGACGGTAGCAGGGTGATCTCACCGGCGTGGGCAACCAGCGGGGCTGTCGTAGCCATTAACAGTGCTGCCAGAATAAGTGACCTGAACATATTGAATTTCCTCCACGAGCGGGCCAGAAGGGCCTGTAAGCAAATATTACGAGACGTAAAGTCCCGTAGCATTGGCTTAACTCCTAATTCGCGAAGGGCAGCACTTTTTGTTAAAAAACGATTAACCCGCGTCGCTCAGGATCGCATCGATAGTGGCACACTCCTGCCCGGTGAAGTGGCGGTTAGCCAGCATACCGACAGCATCATCCAGCTGGGCAATTTTACTTGCGCCAATTAGCACCGAAGTGACTTTGTCACCGCGCAGCACCCACGCCAGCGCCATCTGCGAAAGCTTCTGTCCGCGTGCCTGCGCCAGGGCGTTAAGCTTACGCACCTTCTCTAGCTTCTCATCGGTAAGCTGATCCGGGTTGAGGAAGCGGCTGCCGCTGGCGGCCCGGGAATCGGCCGGAATGCCGTTCAGGTAGCGGTCCGTGAGCTGTCCACCCGCCAGCGGCGAGAAGGCGATGCTGCCGACGCCTTTTTCCGCCAGCAGATCCAGCAGCTCATCCTCCACCCAGCGCTCAAGCATCGAATACTTCGGCTGGTGAATCAGACAGGGCGTGCCCAAATCCTCAAGGATAGCGATAGCCTCGCGGGCCAGATCCGCCGGGTAGTTCGACAGCCCCACGTAGAGCGCTTTCCCCTGACGCACAATATGATCCAGCGCGCGCATGGTCTCCTTTAGCGGGGTATGCGGATCCGGGCGGTGATGATAGAAGATATCGACATACTCAAGCCCCATCCGGCGCAGGCTCTGATCGAGGCTGGCGATAAGATATTTGCGCGAGCCCCAGTCGCCGTAGGGACCGTCCCACATGGTATATCCGGCCTTGCTGGAGATAATCAGCTCGTCGCGGTACGGCAAAAAATCTTCCCGCAGGATACGGCCAAAGTTGCTTTCGGCAGAGCCGGGGGGCGGTCCGTAGTTATTGGCAAGGTCAAAGTGGGTAATACCCAGATCGAAGGCGTGATGTAACAGCTGGCGGCTGGTCTCGATCAGCGTCGCGTCGCCAAAGTTGTGCCACAGCCCGAGCGAGATCGCCGGTAGTCTGATGCCGCTCTCGCCGCAGCGACGATATTCCATTCCCTGATAGCGCTCAGGATTTGCCTGATAAACCATGCCCTTACCCTCTCTAATTTGTTAAAAGCAGCAACATTACAACGCCTGGGCCAATAAAACCCGTGCTGGAGTTAATCCTTGCGACGTGGCGCAATCATCAGCGGTTTGCCCGCCAGCAGCAGCCACGCGGGGAGCATCACGATGCATAGCAGCGGTAGCAGGGTAGTGTCCGGCACGACCGCCGCTGCCATAAACAGGCTCAGCCAGCCGTCGCGGGTGACTACCAGCACCAGGCCGAGAATGGCGCACGATACGGTAATAGCTGCCGGAACGGCTTCGACGTGCTCATGCAGCATCAGCCCCAACGCCACGGCGACAAACACCGCCGGGAAGATGCGTCCGCCGCGAAAGCCACAGGCGGCGGCAACCACCAGGGCGGCAAGTTTTACCACGGCAAACAGCAGGTAGTCACTAACGGTAAAGGTCTGGCTAAAGGCCAGCTGCTGCATCTCGCTTAGCCCCTTAAACAGGGTGACAGGGCCACCGATAATGCCGAGAATGCCGAGGATAAAGCCGCCGATGCCAAGGATCAGCACCGGGTTATGCAGCCGGTGCATCAGCTGGTGCAGGCGCGGCAGGCACCACACCGCAATCATCCCCAGCGCAATGGCGATAGCGGCCACCACCGCGCCGCTGAAGATATCCACCAGCTGCATCTGTCCGTAGTGGGCAATCGGCAGGGAGAAGTGCGGGTGGAAAAAGAGGCTGGTGGTCAGCGCGCCGGCGGCGGCGGACATCAGCGGGGCAAAGAGGCGATCCCACAGCGGGACATCGCTATTGCTCCCCAGGGTCTGGGAGAAGATCAGCGCCGCGGCGACCGGCGTACCAAAGAGCGCGCCGATGGTCCCTGCAGAGGCCAGCACCGTCCAGTCAAGCGCCGTTACCCGGGGAAAGAGCCGTGCGCCCACGGCAACCGCCAGGGCAATATTCACTACCATGATAGGGTGCTCTGGCCCAAGGCTTACGCCCCCCGCCAGGCCAATAATCAGCGCGCAAAGCAGACCGGGGAGGGTAGAGGTTGCCACCGGCGCACCAATCAGCGGCTCGGTTGCCGGATCCGGCCCGCCGTGGCCGGTACTGTAGCGCAGCACCAGCCCGACGGCCACGCCGGTCAGGGTCAGCATCAGCAGCGTCCAGAAGGGCGAGCCCAGGGAGACACCCAGCGTTGCAGGCAGAGTGGACCAGAGAATAAATTGCAGCACGGAGGCGACTTTCATCACCATCACCAGCACAACGCTCGACGCTATGCCAATAATCAGCGCAGGGAGCGATAGCAACAGCATGGTTCTGGCTCGCGGATGGAGCATGATGATTTCCTTCTGCTTTCACTTAAATGCACTATTGCACGTCTCGCCTGGCGGCATCGATACAAATGATGCGGAAAGAGTAAAGTTATTCTGTGATGAAGCTCTATAATCCCTCAGCACTCGTGCTATGGTCGTTGTTGTTACAGCGCCTTGAATTTACAGTGTGCCAAAGATTTATTCTGACTTTAGCGGAGCCGTAAAAGAATGACAAAGTATGCTTTAGTAGGAGACGTAGGCGGCACCAATGCGCGTTTAGCGCTATGTGATGTCGCCAGCGGCGAAATTTCCCAGGCTAAGACCTATTCCGGGCTGGACTATCCCAGCCTTGAAGCCGTGGTTCGCGTCTATCTTGCTGAACACAACGTCAGTGTTGAAGATGGCTCCATTGCCATCGCCTGCCCGATTACCGGTGACTGGGTCGCCATGACTAACCACACCTGGGCCTTCTCCATCGCCGAGATGAAGCAGAACCTTGGCTTTGCTCATCTGGAAATCATTAACGACTTTACCGCCGTATCGATGGCGATCCCTATGCTGGACAGAGAGCATCTGACCCAGTTTGGCGGCGGGGAGCCGGTCGAGGGTAAACCGATTGCCGTCTACGGCGCGGGAACCGGCCTCGGTGTCGCGCACCTGGTGCATGTGGACAAGCGCTGGGTCAGCCTGCCGGGCGAGGGTGGCCACGTTGACTTCGCGCCAAACAGCGAAGAGGAGGCCATCATTCTTGAGGAGCTGCGTGCTGAAGTGGGGCATGTCTCTGCCGAGCGCGTACTCTCTGGCCCCGGGCTGGTTAATCTCTACCGGGCGATTGTGAAATCGGATGGTCGCCTGCCGGAAAACCTGCAGCCAAAAGATGTGACCGAGCGTGCGCTGGCGGACAGCTGCACCGACTGTCGCCGTGCGCTGTCGCTGTTCTGCGTAGTGATGGGCCGCTTTGGCGGCAACCTGGCGCTGACGCTGGGCACCTTTGGTGGGGTCTATATTGCGGGCGGTATCGTGCCGCGCTTCCTCGACTTCTTTAAGGCCTCCGGCTTCCGCGGTGGCTTTGAGGATAAAGGGCGCTTTAAAGCCTACGTGCAGGACATTCCGGTCTATCTGATCGTGCATGACAACCCAGGCCTGCTGGGCGCAGGCGCGCATATGCGCCAGACACTGGGCTATGTTCTCTGATTAAAGGTGCATTAGCTGCCTGAACTCTTTGACCTTGCTGCGGCTGACGGGAACCTGAAAATCGAGATCCCGCAGCCGCAAAATATAGGTGTTGTTAAACCAGGGTTCGATCTCGCGGATCTTGTTCAGGTTGACACAGTAGGAGCGGTGGCAGCGGAAAAAGTGCGCCGTTGGCAGCTTGCTACAAAATTCGGTGATGTTCATCGGCATGACGTAGGATTCGCGCCGGGTGTAGACAAAGGTCATCTTCTCATGGGCTTCGGCGTAGTAGATGTCGTGAATACTGGTCACGATGATCCGCTCGTCTTTGATGAGGTTGATGGTGTCGTTCTCACGGGTTGCCACTGTACTGCCGCCGCCGGACTGCTGCTGCCAGGCCGTCTCCAGCTTCTGCAGCATAGTGATGATACGTGACTCCTGGTAGGGCTTCAGTATGTAGTCAAACGCCTCCAGCTCAAACGCCTCTACCGCATGCTCTTTCCACGCGGTAATAAAGACAATAAAGGGCTTATGCGCGAACTGGCTGATGTTCTGCGCCAGCAGCACGCCGTCCAGTGACGGAATGTTGATATCGAGAAACAGGGCATCCACCTTGTTGTGCTGAAGGTATTTCAGCACGTCCAGGCCGTCATCAAAGGTTGCTACAATCTCCATCTGGCTGTGCGCTTTGATAAGCCAGCTCAGCTCCTGCTGGGCAAGAATTTCATCTTCAACGATGATAACTTTCAATCTGGCACTCCTGATTAACGCAGCAGCGTGACCGGTCCGGGAACCGGTGTACGCTGATGCGGTACATAAAAGGCAATCTCCGTACCCGGCTCGAGGCGGCGAATATGCAGACCCTCGCCATAGAGCAGCTTCACGCGATGATGCACGTTCAGCAGGCCGATTTTATTACCGGGCATCTCGTTGGTTTCAACGCGCTCAATCACTTTTGGATCGATGCCGTGGCCGGTGTCACGTACGGCAATGCGCACCCGGTTGCCGCACTCCTCGACGCTGATGGTCACCACACCTTTGCCTTTGCAGGGCTGGATCCCATGGACGATGGCGTTCTCCACCAGCGGCTGGATCAGGAGGCTGGGGATCACGCAGGTGACCTCTTCATCAATATCATAAATCACCGTCAGCTTGTCGCCGAACCGCGCCTGCTCAATGGCGATGTAATCTTTAATCTGGTACAGCTCTTTTTTAATGTCGATCTGCTCATCGTCATTAAGCTCGATGTTATAGCGCAAATAGCGCGACAGGTTGATGATCAGCTGCCGGGCGGTATCCGGATTCATTCGAATCGATGATGAGATGGCGTTCAGGGCGTTAAACAGGAAGTGGGGATTAATCTTGCTCTGTAGCGCCCGCAGCTCGGCTTTGTTGGCCATCTCCCGCAGCTGCTCGGCGCGCGAGACCTCCAGCTGGGTGGAGATGATCTGCGACAGGCCAACCGCCATCTCCTGCAGTGACGAGGTGATCTGGTGAGCATGGCAGTAGTAGATCTTCAGCGTGCCGGTCACCACCCCCTTTTCCCATAGGGGGATCACCAGCATGGAGTGGATCTCCGGAGTACGATGCGCCTCATCGTTGTTTTTAATGACGATTTCGCCGTTGTCGATCGCCTGGCGGGTTGTTGGGCTGATAATGTCATCGCTGTCGCGGTAGTTATTCTCGCCGACGCCGACGTAGGCAAGAACGTGATCGATATTGGTAATCGCTACCGCATCGGCATGAATATCGCGACGGATAATATCGCACACCTGGCGCAGCGACTCGCTATTGACGTGGCGGAACAGGGGCAACGTTTTATTAGCGATATCGAGAGCCAGCTTCGCCTGGCGCGCCGCGCTGGCCTCTTTCTCACCCTCAACGCTCTGCACCAGCAGGACGATAAAGCCGATGCACACCGTGCCTAAAATCATCGGCACGCCGATCTTCGACACGATATCCAGCCCCAGCCCGGTAGTGGGTGCCCAAAGCACGACCAGAATCATGGTCAGGGTTTCACAGAGCATGCCGGCGATGATCCCAACGCGCCAGCGCTGCGCCTTCGGGATTTTAACGTTGATCCATCCAGAGAGAATGCCCGCCACGATGCTGGTAATAAAGCAGGGAACGGCGGTCACACCACCGATATCGATCAGGTAGCGGTGGGTGCCGGCAATCACGCCGGTAATAATGCCGACCCACGGCCCGAACAGGATCCCTCCCGACATGACCGCGATAATACGCACGTTAACCAGCGAGCCTTCTACCTGCACGCCTGACCAGGTGCTAAACAGCGCAAACATCGAGAAGATAGCGGTAACGCCCAGCAGCTCTTTTGGCGAGTGGGCCGTTTTGTGCAGCAGCTCGCGGAACAGGCGGATGCGGATCAGAAAGAAGAGGCAAATAAGCATTAACGCCGCGCGATCGAAAACCGCCAGCAGCATATTAAAAATTTCGTGCACGGGTAACTCTTGTGAATGACGTGAAAAAGCGATGATAAAAAAATTAGCGACAGAAGACCAGTTAACTTCCCTGATGATAAACAGGGAAAAACCATTAAAATAAAAGGGGATTAGTGAATGCAGGCGGCTGATAATCCTGATGGCGGGGTACAGAGTAACCTTAGGGTAATTCCATTGATATCATTATGTTAAATATTTACATGTTTAATGTTCAAATTAACGCCGGCGTTAATCATCAGCCAGAAAAGGGTTCCGCTTTTTTTGTGCTAAACAAATTTTGCTTTTTTTCTCGACAGCGGGAAATTTTTCAGGCTATTTTCAGTGCTATGCCACCACGACAGGTGGCGACGTCGCTCGGACGGTCCGGGCGCTCACGTTATCCGAGGAATCTATGGCTGAATTCAGTCCTGAACGTCGCTTTTCGCGTATCGATCGTCTCCCCCCTTACGTTTTTAACATCACTGCCGAACTGAAGATGGCTGCGCGTCGGCGCGGCGAAGACATTATTGACTTCAGCATGGGCAACCCTGACGGTGCGACCCCGCCGCACATCGTTGAAAAGCTCTGTACCGTGGCACAGCGTCCGGATACCCACGGCTACTCAACGTCACGCGGCATTCCACGCCTGCGGCGGGCTATCTCGCGCTGGTACCAGGAGCGGTATCAGGTTGAGATCGATCCAGAAAGCGAAGCCATCGTCACCATTGGTTCAAAAGAGGGGCTGGCGCACCTGATGCTGGCTACGCTCGATCATGGTGACACCGTGCTGGTGCCCAACCCAAGCTATCCGATCCATATCTACGGCGCGGTCATCGCCGGGGCACAGGTGCGCTCCGTACCGCTGGTTGAGGGCGTTGACTTCTTTAACGAGCTGGAGCGCGCCATTCGCGAAAGCTATCCGAAGCCAAAAATGATGATCCTCGGCTTCCCCTCGAACCCGACAGCGCAGTGCGTGGAGCTGGAGTTCTTTGAAAAAGTCGTTGCGCTGGCAAAGCGTTATGACGTGCTGGTGGTGCATGATCTCGCCTATGCCGATATCGTTTACGATGGCTGGAAAGCGCCCTCCATCATGCAGGTGCCTGGCGCACGGGACGTGGCGGTAGAGTTCTTTACCCTGTCCAAAAGCTACAATATGGCAGGCTGGCGAATTGGCTTTATGGTCGGTAATCCGGAGCTGGTGAACGCGCTGGCGCGGATCAAGAGCTACCACGACTACGGCACCTTTACGCCGTTGCAGGTGGCGGCTATCGCTGCCCTTGAGGGCGATCAGCAGTGCGTGCGCGATATTGCCGACCAGTATAAGCGCCGCCGCGACGTGCTGGTTAAAGGCCTGCACGAGGCAGGCTGGATGGTAGAGATGCCGAAAGCCTCTATGTACGTATGGGCAAAAATTCCGGACGCCTACGCTGAGATGGGGTCGCTGGAGTTTGCTAAGAAGCTACTGAACGATGCGAAAGTCTGCGTTTCACCGGGAGTAGGGTTTGGCGAATATGGTGACACCCACGTGCGTTTTGCTCTGATTGAGAACCGGGACCGTATTCGTCAGGCGGTGCGGGGAATCAAAGCAATGTTCCGCGCCGATGGCCTGCTTCCCGCTACGCTAAAAGCACCGACGGAAGAGAGCGAGTAAAATTCTGCCGACAGAATAGAAACAGGAGCCAAATGGCTCCTGTTTTTTTATGCGTAATAGCTGCTTAGATCATCAGGGCGAACGTGCCGGCCCAAACGATGACCATCACTGAAATGCCCATAAAAAAATATTTCACGTTTCATCACTCCGCATACGCCAGGGTACGCATTAATGAACATCAGGACTGATTATAGAGAGATGACGCTGGACCAAAGCCAAATTGAGAATTTTCTCGCTCAGGAGGGCAGCATCACCCCAGAATTTCGGACGTACCTCACGCCAGACGGCGCTAATGTACGCTTAATTTTTACGGGGTGCAAGTTGGTTTTTTCTAAATACTTTTAATAACTTAGGTGTGTCGTGGAACGGCGACACTTTTATTTCTTCGCGTAATCATTTGCCTTTCAGCGACGCAGCTAACGCGACGGCAGAGGACTTTTTTGCGTTTGATTCATAAGGAATAGTTGGCGTAAAAGTGTGCGTTAGATCGCTTTTTAAGGCGTAATTGAGAGAATAAAACGCCCGCCGGGGAAGGGCGGGCGAAAGCGTTATTCCATTGCCGCTTTGGTCAGATCGTCCTGCACCTGCTGGCGCTGAGCGGGGGTCAAAACCTGATTAAGATCGAAGTAGTATTTCACCTTGTAGTAACGCGCCTGCTGCTCGGCATTGCTGAACGCGGTGAGCTGAGTTTTCACCGTGCTATCACTCCATTTGCCAGAGCGGATCATATCGATGATCGCGTTCTCTTTCGCACCTGCGACTTTGATATGATCAATATTGCTCGTGAGCTGCTGGTGCAGCTGCTGAATTTTGGTTACCTGATCCTGAGTCAGCTTAAGGTGCTGCACAATAGGATCCTGAGACGGTGCCGGTGCCGTAGAGACATTTGCTGCGAAAGCCGCACCTGAAGAGAGCGCCAGCGCGGAAACCAGTAAAGCGGAACGCAAAATTTTGTTCATATTTTTAGTCCAACAAGCAAAGTTAAAAGCAGGGCGGCGGCCGATCCTGTTGCCGCTACTGCCGTAGTAGAGGGCCGAAAGATGCGTTTCAATACGTTCTGTGCGGGCCGTTTATAGAATACGGTTTTAAAAGCGTTGCGCTACGCAGGTTTGTTTTACCAATGGTAAACGAGTGAAAATAACAATGGGAACTACAATTTTTTGTGTCTTTTAATTACTTTTATCAATTTATTGCTAAATCATACTTTAATATTAGTTTGCTGAATATATGTTTCGTAATTGATTGACCTGGCGTTATAAAATACTCCTTATTACCTTGCGGGTAAGCAAGTGCTGGCAGAGCCTGCCGGAAATGAGGTTAATTCATTACCGTTTATTACATTTGATAAGATAGGTTGCACCGTGTGGGATCCATACTGTTTCCGGAAATTACGTTTCCGCTCAGGCCATTTTTTTTGGCTGAAAGTTGATTAACAATTGCTCTTATTTACAAATAGCATGCCTGCGCACGCAGGAACTTATTTAACGTTCTGTGGTGGAGGTTTTTATGTTGAGGATCTTATCTGCTGAGTGTTTTGGTACGTTCTGGCTGGTATTGGGCGGCTGCGGCAGCGCCGTGCTGGCGGCGGCGTTTCCGGAGCTGGGAATTGGGTTTGTCGGCGTGGCGCTGGCGTTTGGCCTGACCGTGCTGACGATGGCCTATGCGGTTGGCCATATTTCCGGTGCCCACTTTAACCCGGCGGTAACGCTGGGACTCTGGATTGCAGGCCGGACTCCCGCCCGCAATGTTATTCCCTACATTGTTGCGCAGGTTATTGGTGGGATCGCCGGAGCGGCGGTGCTCTATCTTATTGCCAGTGGTAAAACCGGCTTTGACGCGACGCTGGGGGGTTTTGCCTCTAACGGCTTCGGGGAGCATTCGCCGGGCGGCTTCTCTTTTATCGCCTGCGCGGTAGCTGAAATCGTCCTGACGGCATTTTTCCTGTTGGTCATTCTCGGCGCAACGGACAGGTATGCATCAGTAGGGTTTGCACCGCTGGCGATTGGCCTGGCGCTGACGCTTATTCATCTCATCAGCATTCCCGTTACCAACACCTCTGTTAACCCGGCTCGCAGCACTGCCGTTGCCATCTTCCAGGGCACCTGGGCGCTGCAGCAGCTGTGGGTATTCTGGGTAATGCCGCTCGTGGGTGCTCTGATAGGCGGGCTCATCTATCGGGTTCTGCTTAGCGATACCGTCTCCGTGCCAAAGCAGACGCAGACAGCCAAAGAGTAATAGTAACAAGCGCTCCCTATGCCGCCGTGTCCGGCGGTGTGGGGCGCTATTTAATATCACGAAACGAGACGGCAATTTTCAACAAGGGAAGATAAGTCTGATATAAAATATCGCGAGCAGCGCCGCACAACGCATTTCTACTGAAAACTACCACCGTTTAAGGTGAATTAAATCATGATATAATCCCGCCCTCATTTTTCTTTTCGCTTTGGGGCATTTTTATATGCAACAGCCCGTTGTGTATGTAGGTGAATGGCTGGTAACACCCTCTGTTAACCAAATCAGCCGGCAAGGACGTCAGCTTACCCTTGAGCCGCGTTTAATCGATCTGTTGGTCTTCTTTGCTCGTCATCCGGGACAGGTTTTGACCCGTGATGAACTGATTGATAATGTCTGGACGCGTAGTGTAGTAACCGGCCACGTCGTTACCCAGAGTATTTCCGAGCTGCGTAAATCGTTAAAAGATAGCGATCCTAACGCGCCGGAATATATCGTTACGGTCCCTAAACGGGGCTATAAACTTACGGTACCGGTGGTCTGGAGCAGTGAAGAAGAGGAGGAGGCGGATAGCGTCGTGACGCCCTCGACGGCAGAGGCGTTGCCAGAAGCAAGGGCTGAGCCGCCTCCCGCTAAAGTGACGCTACACAGTCGGCTTAACGCGATTGTTGTATGGGGGCTATTTCTGCTGGCGCTAGGCTCATGCGTGGCGCTGGTGGCGCTGGCGACCATTGATGCTCACCCACCGGTAACCAAAACACGCCTCCTGCTGAACCCGCGCGATATTGACATTCATTTAGTCGATGGCAGCGGCTGTACCAACCGTAGCGTGCAGCATGCCTACGCGGTGGGGTTGGGGAGCCTGATCACCACTACGCTAAATACCTTCTCAACCTTTCTGGTGCACGACAAAACAAACTACAACATCAATGAGCCAGGCAGCTCAGGTAAGACCCTGACTATTGAGTTTGTTAATCAGCGGCACTACCGCGCTCAACAGTGTTTTATGTCAATTAAGCTGGTGGATAACGCCGATGGTTCAACCATGCTTGATAAACGCTACTTTGTCACCAGTGATAACCAGCTCTCGATTCAAAACGATCTTATGAGCAGCCTGTCGGACGCGCTGACCCAACCGTGGCCGGAACGTTTACAAACCATGCTAACCCATTATCAGCCAGCACAGAGCACGTCGCTCGTGGCTTTTTACCAGGCTCATCAGCTGTTAATGAGAGGGGATGTTGACTCATTAGGTAAAGCCAGCGAGCTTTTAGACGAGGTATTGAAACAGTCCCCGGAGTTTATCTACGCGAGAGCGGAAAAAGCGCTGGTCGATGCCTTACGTCACTCCCAGCAGCCGTTAAATGAGAAACAGCTTGCGGCGCTGAATAACGCGATAACGAGCCTGGCTGATACGCCGGGAATGAAAGAGATGGCTATCCTCTATCAGATTGAAACCGTCGATCTGCTGGCGAAAGGCAATGTCGATCAGGCTTATAAAACAATCAGTAGATCTATCGATCTGGAGATGTCATGGATAAGCTATGTGCTGTTGGGCAAGGTTTACGAAATGAAAGGTCAGAACCGCCTGGCGGCAGATGCCTATATTACCGCGTTCAATTTACGTCCGGGTGACAACACGCTCTACTGGATCGAAAATAGCGTATTTCAAACGTCGGTGACCCGCGTGGTACCTTACCTTGATAATTTCCTTGCAGAAGAGTAAATAACAAATTTTAACGTTAAATTAATGTTTAAATAATGGTCTTCCTTGTTAGTTAAAAGTGCAATTGCGTCATGCATAAAATGTTATTAAATGAGTTTATCTATACGTAATTGCCTGTAATTACTCATTGTTTATTTTTTCCTGACCTTTAGAGGTTATCCTGAGATGTAACACGAAAAGGTCAGGATCTCACTTTTTTGCAGTGTGTTTTTATTTCACTTTATCTTTAGGACTTTGTGACTTCAAATGCGTAATCTCGCTGGCAGTTGGTCGGGTCAATAACAGGTTTTCACTCGTGATCCGTACCTCCAAATAACTCTCAGGAGACAACGAAAAATGAGTACTGCCAAAAAGATCGGGCTGTTTGCCTGCACCGGGGTTGTTGCCGGGAATATGATGGGAAGCGGTATTGCATTATTGCCCGCGAACCTCGCCAGCATTGGTGCTATTTCTATCTGGGGCTGGGTCATCTCTATTATTGGTGCCATGTCACTGGCCTATGTCTATGCGCGCCTGGCAACCAAAAATCCACAGCAGGGCGGACCTATCGCTTATGCAGGAGAAATATCTCCCGCCTTTGGTTTTCAGACGGGTGTTCTCTACTATCACGCAAACTGGATTGGAAACCTGGCGATTGGTATCACCGCCGTTTCTTATCTTTCTACTTTTTTCCCGGTATTAAATAATCCTGTTCCTGCTGGCATCGCCTGTATTGCCATCGTCTGGCTCTTTACCTTTGTCAATATGCTCGGCGGGACCTGGGTCAGCCGTCTAACCACTATCGGTCTGGTGCTGGTACTTATCCCGGTGGTCATGACGGCGGTTGTTGGCTGGCACTGGTTTGATATGGCGACTTATCAGGCAAACTGGAACACCTCTACCACCACCGATAGCCGCGCGGTGATCAAAAGTATCCTGCTCTGCCTGTGGGCCTTTGTTGGCGTTGAATCCGCCGCGGTCAGCACCGGTATGGTGAAAAACCCGAAACGTACCGTCCCGCTGGCAACCATGCTGGGAACGGCGCTGGCTGGGGTGGTCTATATCGCCGCCACGCAGGTGATTGCCGGTATGTATCCCGCTGCCCAGATGGCCGCATCCGGTGCGCCGTTCGCCGTTAGCGCCTCCACCATTCTCGGCGGCTGGGCTGCGCCAATCGTATCTGGCTTTACCGCCTTTGCCTGCCTGACCTCGCTGGGATCCTGGATGATGCTTGTCGGTCAGGCCGGTGTGCGTGCCGCTAATGATAACAACTTCCCGAAAGTGTATGGCGAAGTCGATAGCAACGGCATTCCAAAAAAAGGTCTCCTGTTAGCCGCCGTAAAAATGACCGTCCTGATGGTGCTGATCACTATGATGAACTCTGCCGGTGGCAAAGCATCCGACCTGTTTGGGGAGCTGACCGGTATCGCGGTACTGCTGACCATGCTGCCTTACTTCTACTCCTGCGTGGATCTGATCCGCTTCGAGGGCATTAATACCCGCAACCTTATCAGCCTGATCTGCTCCGTGCTGGGCTGTGGCTTCTGCTTCATCGCTCTGATGGGGGCCAGCTCCTTTGAACTGGCAGGCACCTTCATCGTCAGCCTGATCATCCTGATGTTCTACGGTCGCAAAATGCATCAGCGCCAGCCTGACAACGACGCTGCTAAAAGAGAGACTGCCAGCGCGCTGTAACCCTTAACCCTTTCCCGCAGCCCCTCCTTCACCTGTCACCTATGGCGGGAGGGGCTTGCTCTACCCGGAGATTTGATTATGAACGTAATTGCTATCATGAATCATATGGGCGTTTATTTTAAAGAAGAGCCCATCCGTGAACTGCATCGTGCCCTTGAACGCCTCGACTTCCGTGTTGTTTACCCCAACGACCGTGACGATTTGCTGAAGCTTATTGAAAACAATGCTCGCCTGTGCGGCGTTATCTTCGACTGGGATAAGTACAATCTCGAGTTGTGCGAAGAGATCAGCAGGATGAACGAGTACATGCCGCTGTACGCGTTCGCCAACACCTACTCCACCCTTGACGTCAGCCTGAACGATCTGCGTATGCAGGTGCGCTTCTTTGAGTATGCGCTGGGTGCCGCCGAGGATATCGCACATAAAATCAAGCAGAACACCGATGAGTATATCGACGCCATCCTGCCGCCGTTAACCAAAGCGCTGTTCAAATATGTCCGTGAAGGTAAATACACCTTCTGCACCCCAGGCCACATGGGCGGAACGGCTTTCCAGAAAAGCCCGGTCGGCAGCCTCTTTTATGACTTCTTCGGCCCGAACACCATGAAATCCGACGTGTCGATTTCGGTCTCCGAGCTGGGCTCGCTGCTGGACCACAGCGGCCCGCATAAGGAGGCTGAGGAGTATATCGCTCGCGTATTCAATGCTGAACGCAGCTATATGGTGACTAACGGTACCTCCACCGCCAATAAAATCGTCGGCATGTACTCTGCACCAGCGGGCAGTACCGTGCTGATTGACCGTAACTGCCATAAATCGCTGACGCATCTGATGATGATGAGCGATATCACGCCCATCTATTTCCGTCCTACCCGCAACGCCTACGGTATTCTCGGCGGGATCCCGCAGAGCGAGTTCCAGCACGCCACTATCGCTAAGCGCGTTAAAGAGACCCGCAATGCCAGCTGGCCGGTGCATGCGGTGATCACCAACTCCACCTACGATGGTCTGCTCTACAACACGGACTACATCAAGAAAACCCTCGACGTGAAGTCGATCCACTTTGACTCTGCCTGGGTTCCCTATACCAACTTCTCGCCAATCTACGCCGGTAAGTGCGGAATGAGCGGTGGTCGCGTGGAAGGGAAGGTGATCTATGAAACCCAGTCCACGCACAAGCTGCTGGCGGCTTTCTCCCAGGCATCGATGATCCACGTGAAAGGTGATGTTAATGAAGAGACCTTTAACGAAGCATTTATGATGCACACCACCACCTCGCCGCACTACGGCATCGTGGCCTCTACCGAAACCGCTGCGGCGATGATGAAAGGCAATGCCGGCAAGCGCCTGATTGACGGCTCTATCCAGCGCGCCATTAAGTTCCGTAAGGAGATCAAACGCCTGAAAGGGGAGTCTGAAGGCTGGTTCTTTGATGTCTGGCAGCCGGAACATATCGACCAGCCAGAGTGCTGGCCGCTGCGCTCTGACAGCGGCTGGCACGGTTTCAAAAACATCGATAACGAGCACATGTACCTCGACCCGATCAAGGTCACCATTCTGACCCCGGGGATGACAAAAGACGGCGCGATGGATGAGTTCGGGATCCCGGCCAGTATCGTGGCGAAATACCTGGATGAACGCGGCATCGTGGTCGAAAAAACCGGGCCTTATAACCTGCTGTTCCTGTTCAGTATCGGTATCGATAAGACCAAAGCGCTAAGCCTGCTGCGCGCCCTGACCGATTTTAAACGCGGCTTCGATCTCAACCTGCGGGTGAAAAACCTGCTGCCGTCGCTGTATCGCGAGGATCCTGAATTCTATGAAAATATGCGTGTTCAGGAGCTGGCCCAGAATATTCACAAGCTGGTTGAGAAGCATAACCTGCCGGATCTGATGTTCCGCGCCTTTGAAGTGCTGCCGTCTATGGTGATGACCCCGTTTGCGGCGTTCCAGAAAGAGCTGCACGGCCAGACCGAAGAGGTCTATCTCGAAGAGATGGTTGGCCGTATCAATGCCAACATGATCCTGCCGTATCCGCCGGGCGTTCCGCTGGTGATGCCGGGAGAGATGATCGCCGAAGAGAGCCGTCCGGTGCTGGAGTTCCTGCAGATGCTGTGTGAAATCGGCGCGCACTACCCGGGCTTCGAGACGGATATTCACGGAGCCTATCGCCAGAAGGATGGCCGTTACACCGTCAAGGTGCTGAAAAACGATAAATAAATAATAAAGGAGCCTGCCTGGCCTGCGGGATCGTAGGCCGGGTAAGCGTAGCGCCACCCGGCAAATCTCACAGCCCAGGGAGCCCCTATGAAAACACCCTCACAGCCGCGCGCGATTTACTTCATCGTTGCGATCCAAATCTGGGAGTACTTTAGCTTTTACGGCATGCGTGCCTTACTCATCCTCTATCTTACCCATCAGCTCGGCTTTAGTGACAGGCATGCTATCAGCCTGTTTAGCGCCTACGCTTCGTTAGTTTACGTTACTCCTATTCTCGGCGGCTGGCTTGCCGACCGCCTGCTTGGCAATCGCGCGGCGGTTGTTGCTGGCGCACTGTTGATGACGCTTGGGCACGTCGTGCTGGGCCTGGGTTCTGACTCCACAAAAAGCCTCTATCTTGCGTTGGCCATCATTATCTGCGGCTATGGCCTGTTTAAATCTAACGTCAGCTGCCTGCTGGGTGAAATGTATACGCCCGAGGATACACGTCGGGACGGCGGGTTTGCGCTGCTCTACGCTGCGGGAAACGTCGGCTCGATAGCCGCGCCGATAGCCTGTGGGCTGGTAGCACACTGGTACGGCTGGCATGCGGGTTTCGCGCTGGCGGGCATCGGCATGTTTATCGGTCTGGTCATCTTTTTAAGCGGCCACCGCCATTTTCGCCACGTCCGAAGCATGAACAAACCGGCCCTCTGCGCGGCGAGCGTTATGCTGCCCGCCTGGGCCTGGATGGTACTGCTCCTGTGCGTCGCCCCGTTCTTCTTCTCTCTGCTGCTGAAAAATAACTGGGCTGGCTACCTGCTGGCCATCGTCTGCGCCATCGCCGCCCGGATTGTGGCGCGCATTATGGTGAAGTTTCCAGAGCATCGTCGCGCCCTGTGGCAGATCGTCCTGCTGATGATAACCGGTACGCTGTTCTGGGTGCTGGCGCAGCAGGGCGGTAGCTCCATCAGCCTGTTTATCGATCGCTTTGTTAACCGTCATATTTTTCATGCAGAGATCCCGACCGCGCTGTTCCAGTCGGTAAACGCCGTTGCGGTGATGGTGGCAGGCGTCGTGCTGGCGTGGCTGGCAAGCCCTCGGGGCGGCGTCCACTCTCCACTTCGCATATGGCTGAAGTTTGCGTTTGGTCTCGTGCTCATGGCTGGTGGTTTTATGCTGCTGGCGCTGAATGCCCATGGCGGCCAGCAGGAGGGCCATGCCTCGATGAGCCTGATGATTGCTGGCCTGACGCTGATGGGCTTTGCCGAACTGTTTATCGACCCGGTGGCAATGGCGCAAATTACCCGCCTTAACATGCCCGGCGTGGCCGGCGTACTGACCGGTATCTATATGCTGGCAACCGGCGCGGTTGCTAACTGGCTGGCGGGCGTCGTGGCTCAGCAAACCACCGAGCCGCAGTCCACTACCGCTGCGCTCGCCGCTTACCAACACCTCTTTTCGCAGATGGGGCTGTGGACCTTTGGCTGCGTGGCGCTGATTGTGGCGCTACTTGCCGCTGCGAGGTTGACGCTCATGTCTCCGGCCCCCTGCATACAGCAACCCAGTCGTGATTAACTCTATAAGGAGACAGCATGTCCGAACAACTGGTGTACGATGCCGACGAGGCATCCGATCTTAACAGTGAACTAAAAACCCGCCGCGAGAAGCTGGCGCAGCTGCGTGAGCAGGGCGTTGCGTTCCCGAACGACTTCCGCC
>DAMBQR010000057.1:0-25296 GCA_032055545.1 Pseudescherichia sp.
TTGCGATGAATTTAGAAAAAATCAATGAGTTAACCGCGCAAGATATGGCGGGTGTCAATGCGACAATCCTGCAACAGCTCGACTCGGACGTACAGCTAATCAACCAGCTGGGGTATTACATTGTCAGCGGCGGCGGCAAACGTATCCGTCCAATGATCGCCGTGCTGGCTGCTCGCGCCGTCGGCTATGAGGGGAATGCCCATGTTACGATTGCGGCGCTAATCGAATTTATCCACACCGCGACGCTGCTCCATGACGACGTGGTGGATGAATCCGACATGCGCCGGGGCAAGGCCACCGCTAACGCGGCGTTTGGCAATGCTGCCAGCGTGCTGGTGGGCGATTTTATTTATACGCGTTCCTTCCAGATGATGACCAGCCTCGGTTCGCTCAGGGTGCTGGAGGTGATGTCGGAAGCGGTAAACGTGATCGCTGAGGGCGAAGTGCTGCAGCTGATGAACGTTAACGACCCGAACATTACCGAAGAGAACTACATGCGGGTCATCTACAGCAAGACCGCACGTCTGTTCGAGGCGGCCTCACAGTGCTCCGGCATTCTGGCGGGCTGCAGCGAGGCGCAGGAGAAGGGGCTGCAGGATTATGGCCGCTATCTGGGCACTGCCTTCCAGCTTATTGACGACCTGCTGGACTACAGCGCCGATGGCGAAACGCTGGGGAAAAACGTCGGTGACGACCTCAACGAAGGCAAACCTACCCTGCCGCTGCTGCATGCGATGCGTCACGGTACGCCAGAGCAGGCGCAGATGATCCGCGAAGCTATTGAGCAAGGTAATGGCCGTCACCTGCTGACGCCCGTGCTGGAAGCCATGGCCGCCTGCGGCTCACTGGAGTGGACGCGGCAGCGGGCAGAAGAGGAGGCGGATAAAGCCATCGCCGCGCTTCAGGTACTGCCGGACTCCCCATGGCGTGAAGCCTTGATTGGCCTGGCGCACATCGCCGTTCAGCGCGATCGCTGATCCTTGCACTCCCGCGTTACGGCGCGGGAATATTCCAAAAAGTTCCAATAAGCACGCTCCATTAAATCCAGTAACGCCATGGGATTACTCCTGGCAAATTCCGAAATACCCCTAGATTTAGTAGAACTTATTAGAGCTTACACTCCCTAAGGATTATAGTAGACCTGCGCACCGTTTTAGCGCAGTGCTTATCGCAATCACAGGGAGGAAAAATGGAACAGAAACTGACTGACTGGCATCCGGCCGATATTATTGCCGCGCTACGTAAGAAGGGGACCTCAATGGCGGCAGAGTCGCGTAGAAGTGGTCTCAGCTCTTCAACGTTGGCGAACGTGCTAACGCGTCCGTGGCCAAAGGGAGAGCAGATCATCGCCAAAGCGATTGGAACGGAGCCGTGGGTGATCTGGCCGTCGCGCTATCACGACCCTATCACTCACGAGTTTATCGATCGCGCTAAGCTGATCCGCAAGGAGCGAGCGAAACAGCCTAAAGCGTAACGATCGTTAACCCGGCAAGCCAACCCCCTTCTCCTGACGGTAAGGGGGCTGCCTTCCATTAAGCCTGAAGCCTTACTCGCCTTTCACGCGTTCGATATTCGCGCCCAGCGCCCGCAGCTTGTTCTCAATGGTTTCATACCCACGATCGATATGGTAGATACGCTCAACGATGGTGGTTCCTTCCGCGATACAGCCCGCCAGCACCAGGCTTGCAGAAGCACGCAGATCGGTTGCCATCACCTGGGCGCCGGAGAGTTTTTCCACGCCGTGACAGATAGCGGTATTGCTCTCGATCTCCGCGTGTGCGCCCATACGGATCAGCTCCGGGATGTGCATGAAGCGGTTCTCAAAGATGGTTTCCGTCACAACGCCGGTACCTTCCGCCACCAGGTTCAGCAGCGTAAACTGCGCCTGCATGTCGGTAGGGAACGCCGGGTGCGGCGCAGTGCGCACGTTAACCGCTTTCGGGCGCTTGCCATGCATATCCAGGCTGATCCAGTCCTCGCCCAGCTCAATATCGGCGCCCGCTTCGCGCAGCTTGGCCAGGACCGCATCCAGGGTGTCCGGCTGAGCTTTATGGCAGACAATTTTGCCGCCGGAGATGGCCGCTGCCACCAGGAAGGTCCCGGTTTCGATACGGTCAGGCAGCACGCTATAGACACCGCCGCCCAGGCGCTCAACGCCCTGAATGGTGATGCTGTCGGTACCCATGCCGGTGATCTTCGCGCCCAGGGTGTTGAGGAAGTTTGCCGTATCGACAATCTCCGGCTCGCGGGCGGCGTTTTCGATAATCGTTGTGCCTTCGGCCAGCGTTGCTGCCGACATGATGGTGACGGTCGCGCCAACGCTGACCTTATCCATCACGATATGCGCCCCTTTCAGGCGACCGTTAACGGAAGCTTTAACGTAGCCCTCTTCCAGCTTGATCTCTGCACCCAGCTGCTCCAGGCCGCTGATATGCAGATCAACCGGACGTGCGCCGATAGCGCAGCCGCCTGGCAGGGAGACTTCACCCTTGCCAAAACGCGCCACCAGCGGACCCAGCGCCCAAATAGAGGCGCGCATGGTCTTCACCAGCTCATAGGGGGCGCGATAGATATTGACCGCGCTGCCATCCATCCAGACGGAGCCATTACGCTCGACCTTCATGCCAAGCTGGCTCAGCAGCTTCATGGTGGTATCGATATCTTTCAGTTTCGGAACGTTACGAATTTCGACAGGCTCTTCTGCCAGCAGGGCGGCAAAAAGAATTGGCAACGCTGCGTTTTTCGCTCCTGAAATTGTCACTTCGCCCTGAAGCCGGGTCGGCCCCTGTACACGAAACTTATCCATTCATCTCTTCTCTGTTAAGAATTCATACGTACTGCCGGTCAATGACCGTCAGCTCAAAAACCGTTGAGTTTACGATCGCGCGCCCACTCGGCAGGCGTGTAGGCTTTGATCGACAGGGCGTGGATGCGGTTGTCCGCGATATACTCCATCAGCGGGGCATAGACGGCCTGCTGCTTCTTCACGCGACTCATGTCGGCAAAAATTTCACCCACCGCAATAACCTGAAAGTGACTGCCATCGCCGCTAACGTGGGCTTCCTGAAGGGAGAGTGCGTTCATCAGCACGGTCTGGATTTCATGATTTTCCATGGGCTCTAATTCATCTGGTAGTGAAAACAGTCCAACATCTTAGAGGAAAGTGGCGCTGTCTTAAATAAGCAAAAAGCCTCGCTTGTCAATCAAGCGAGGCTATGAGTAGTAACGTACTGAAAATATTAGTGTGGCAGCGCATCGGCGGGAAGGTTATAGAGCTGCGCCAGCGTGCGAACCTTGTCGCTGACGCCCTCCAGCACCACCGGGCGCCCCTGTTTTCTGGCAAAGGCCACCAGGTGAACCAGCAGGGCAACACCGGCGGTATCAACGCGAGCGACGCCGGTCAAGTCGATCACGTCAACGCCGTTTAGCGCCTGCGCCCTCGCCTCCCACAGGCCGTTCAGCACGTCCTGATCCAGCTCTCCCTCGAGAGCCAGTCGTTCGCCATTGCGCGTCCAGCGGAGCTGGTCAGCCATTATTTCTTCTCGTCCAGGGTAATTTTCTGCTGGGAGATCGATTTCAGCTGCGCGGTCAGACCCTCGATGCCTTTAGTACGCAGCAGGTCGCTCCACTCATTCTGTTTGGTGGTGATCATGCTGATGCCTTCGGCAATCATGTCATAGGCCTGCCAGTTACCGGTCTGGCTGTTCTTACGCCACTGGAAGTCCAGGCGTACCGGTGGACGACCGTTTGGATCGTTGATAGTGACGCGGATCGGCACGATAGAGGCATTGCCCAGCGGCTTCTCCGGCGCAATCTGGTAGGTCTGGCCATTATACATCGCCAGCGCCTGGCCGTAGGCCTGCTTCAGGTATTCGCGGAACGCGGCAAAGTAGGCATCACGCTGTGCCGGGGTTGCCTCTTTGTAATAGCGGCCCAGTACCAGTGCACCAGCGTATTTTACCTGCACGTAGGGCAGCAGCTCTTGATCGACAACGTCGCGCAGGTAGTCAGGGTTAGCGCGGATTTTCGGCTGCTCGGTTTTAAGGCGATCGAACGTCTTTTGCGCCGCTTCCTGCATCAGCTTATAGGGATTGCTCTGGTCAGCGGCGGTCGCTGCCGTCAGCGGAGCGATAGCCAGTACGGCAATCATTAACAGTCGTTTAAACATGCGTCACTTCTCCTCATGGATTCGTCGGGGTAGCGGACGGTGCAATATCAGTATCGGCAGCGCCCGGCGCTGGCGCATCACCTGAACTCTTATTGTCGCTACCTTTGCTGTTGTAAAGGAATTGTCCGATCAGGTCCTCAAGTACCATTGCAGACTTGGTGTCCTGAATGGTGCTGCCGTCTTTAAGCATAGAACTTCCCAGCTCGGGATCGTCAAACCCGACGTTGAGCGCCAGGTACTGCTCGCCCAGCAGGCCAGAGGTACGAATCGCCAGCGAGCTGGTATCGGGGATCTGGTTATAGCGCTCTTCGATATCCAGCGACACGCGCGGCAGATAGGTTTTTGGATCCAGCTCGATATCGGCCACGCGCCCAACCACGACGCCGCCAATGCGCACCGGCGAGTGAACCTTCACGCCGCCGATGTTATCGAAGGTGGCGGTCACGCGGTAGGTAGGCTCCGTGCGCATAGAGGCAACGTCCGCCGCCTTCAGGCAGACAAAGAGCGCCGCCAGCAGGGCAATCAGAAGAAAAATACCCACCCAAATTTCTGTTTTTTTCGTTTGCATCTACTCAGTTCCCAAACATCAGAGCGGTGAGCACAAAATCGAGGCCGAGAATGGTCAACGATGAGTGCACAACGGTACGTGTGGTGGCCCGGCTAATCCCTGCCGAAGTGGGGATCGCGTCATAACCATTGAACAGCGCGATCCAGGTAACGGTAATAGCGAATACCACGCTTTTGATCAGGCAGTTCACCAGATCGAGGCGCAGATCGACGGCGTTTTGCATCGCCGTCCAGAAGAAACCGGCATCGATGCCTTTCCAGTTCACGCCCACCAGCGAGCCGCCCCAGATGCCGACCGCGACAAACATAATGGTCAGCAGCGGCAGTGAGATCACCCCCGCCCAGAAGCGTGGCGAAATCACCCGGCGCAGCGGATCCACCGCCATCATCTCCATGCTGGAGATCTGTTCGGTGGCACGCATCAGGCCGATTTCGGCGGTCAGCGCCGATCCTGCCCGTCCGGCGAACAGCAGCGCGGCAACCACCGGTCCCAGCTCGCGCAGCAGCGACAGCGCGACCAGCATCCCGAGGCTGGTTTCGGCGCTGTAGGTGGTGAGCACCAGGTAACCCTGCAGCCCCAGCACCATGCCGATGAACACCCCGGAGACGAGGATGATGAGCATCGAGAGCACGCCCACATTATAGAGCTGGCGAACCAGCAGCGGGGCGTGCTTGCGAAACTCGGGCTTGCCGACCAGCGCATTGAATAACATCAACCCGGCGCGCCCGAACGTCGCGATCGTTTTGATCCCGCGATGCCCAAGCGATGCCAGTGCATTTAACAGCATGAGTGGCTTAGCTCCCTGTTCCTAATAAATCATGAAGATAGTCACCCGCCGGATAGCGGAACGGCACCGGGCCATCCGCAATGCCGTCAAGGAACTGGCGGACCCGGGGATCGGCATTCTCCTGTAAGCCCTGGGCGCTGCCGTGGGCGACGATCTTTTTGTCGGCCACGATATAGGCGTAATCGGCAATACTCAATACCTCGGGCACGTCGTGGGAGACCACAATGCAGGTCACCCCCAGCGCGCTGTTCAGCTCTGAAATAAGCTTGACCAGTACCCCCATGGTGATGGGATCCTGACCGACAAAAGGCTCATCAAACATGATCAGATCCGGCTCAAGGGCAATCGCCCGCGCCAGCGCCGCACGACGGGCCATGCCGCCGGATAGCTCGGACGGCATCAGCTTCGCCGCGCCGCGCAGGCCAACGGCCTCCAGCTTCATCATTACCGTACTCTTCAGCAGCGCCGGCGGCAGATGCGTGTGCTCGCGCAGCGGATAGGCCACGTTATCAAACACGGTCATGTCGGTGAACAGCGCCCCGGACTGGAACAGCATGCTCATGCGCTTGCGCACGGTGTAGAGGCGGGAGCGCGACATCGCCGGTACGTTTTCGCCATCGAAGAGGATCTCACCGGTGTCCGGTGGGATCTGCCCGCCGATCAGGCGCAGCAGCGTGGTTTTACCGATCCCTGATGGTCCCATGATCGCGGTGATCTTTCCGCGCGGTACCGTCAGGGTAATATTGTCGAAGATACACCGATTGCCACGGGAGAAGCTGACGCCACGGACATCGACTAAATTCGCCATCGTCTGGCTCATTTACTTTTCCTTCTGCCTTGTTAGGTGTAACCAGGGCGCGTCATTACGCCTGGTCACGATATTTTTACAGAATATTGTGTGCATAGGTTAGCTAAAGCTGGCATTTGTTTTACTTTTAAGCCGCTTAAAGTCAAAATCAGGACTCGCTGTGTCTAACCGATCCTCTCTTCGCCTGGCGATCGCTGACTGCGGACCGGCGATTATACCTGAAGAAAGGACTTTAGATGCTTTTAGCGATGGCGCTGTTAATTATTGGTTTACTTTTGGTGGTCTACAGTGCCGATCGTCTGGTGTTTGCCGCGTCTATTCTCTGTCGTAACATCGGGATCCCGCCGCTGATCATCGGCATGACGGTGGTCACCATCGGCACCTCCCTGCCCGAAATCATTGTCTCAATGGCCGCCTCCCTGCACGGACAGATGGATCTGGCTATTGGGACGGCGTTGGGATCTAACATCGTAAATATACTGTTAATCCTCGGTTTAGCCGCCCTGTTCCATCCATTTACCGTGCATTCTGATATTCTGCGCCGCGAATTACCGCTAATGTTGATCGTCAGTGCCCTCGCCGGCGTGGTGCTGTACGATGGTCAACTCACGCGGGCGGACGGCCTCTTTTTACTGCTGTTAGCCGTGCTCTGGCTGGTATTCATTGTTAAGATTGGCCGCCAGGGCAACGATAGCCTGACCCGGGAGCAGCTGGCGGAGCTGCCCCGTGAGGGTAGCCTGTCGGTGGCGTTTCTCTGGCTGGGGGTTGCGCTGATCGTCATGCCGATGGCGACCCGGATGGTCATTGATAACGCCACGGTGCTGGCTAACGTGCTGGGCATGAGCGAGCTGACCATCGGCCTGACGGTAATTGCCATTGGCACCAGCCTGCCGGAGCTGGCGACCGCTATCGCCGGGGCACGTAAAGGTGAAGATGATATCGCCATTGGTAATATTATTGGCTCCAGCATTATTAATATCGCCATTGTGCTGGGCCTGCCCGCGCTGATTGTACCCGGCTCGTTTAACCCGCTGGCCTGTACCCGTGACTACGGCGTGATGCTGGCGGTCAGCGTGATCTTTGCCCTGCTGTGCTGGCGTCGGCAGAGCCAGACGGGCAGAGGCGCAGGCGTGCTGTTACTTGGCGGTTTTATCATATGGATGGCGATGCTCTACTGGCTGTCGCCGTATATTACTGGATAATCGGAAACCTATTATGTCGCACATAGATTTGCCGCCGGGCTTTGACTTTCAACAGGCGGGCAAGGATGTACTGGCTATTGAACGTGAAGGCCTGGCCGAGCTTGACCGCTATATCAACCAGGACTTTACCGAAGCCTGCGAGAAGATGTTCTACTGCGCCGGTAAAGTGGTGGTGATGGGCATGGGCAAATCTGGCCATATCGGACGCAAGATGGCGGCGACCTTCGCCAGCACCGGCACGCCAGCGTTTTTCGTTCACCCTGGCGAGGCCGCCCACGGCGATCTCGGCATGGTCGCGCCGCAGGATATCGTTATCGCCCTGTCGAACTCCGGTGAATCTAACGAGATCCTCGCGCTTATTCCGGTGTTGAAACGTCTGCAGGTGCCGCTTATCTGCGTCACCAGCCGTCCGGAGAGCAGCATGGCGCGGGCGGCGGATATCCATCTCTGCGTTAAGGTGCCGCGGGAAGCCTGTCCGCTGGGACTGGCCCCCACCTCCAGCACCACGGCGGCGCTGGTGATGGGCGACGCGCTGGCAGTGGCGCTCCTGAAGGCACGCGGCTTTACGGCAGAGGACTTTGCCCTCTCCCACCCCGGCGGCGCGCTCGGGCGCAAGCTGCTGCTGCGGGTAAACGATATTATGCACACCGGGGATGAGATCCCTCACGTCAGTAAAGAGGCCTCCCTGCGCGACGCGCTGCTGGAGATCACCCGCAAAAATCTGGGCATGACGGTGGTGTGCGACGACCTGATGAAAATTGAAGGCATCTTTACCGACGGCGACCTGCGCCGCGTGTTTGATATGGGTGCCGACGTCAGAAACTTAGGTATTGCGGACGTGATGACGCCCGGCGGCATCCGCGTTCGCGCAGGCACGCTGGCGGTTGACGTCCTGAACCTGATGCAGTCTCGCCACATTACGGCGGTGATGGTTGCCGATGGCGACCAGCTGCTGGGTGTGGTACATATGCACGATCTGCTGCGCGCAGGCGTGGTGTAAAAAGGATACGAGAATGAGTAATGCTGCTGCGTCACTGGCGACCTGCTACGGGCCGGTCAGTACGCAAGTGATGGCTAAGGCCGAGAAGATCCGCCTGCTGATCCTGGACGTTGATGGCGTAATGTCTGACGGCCTGATTTTTATGGGTAATAATGGTGAAGAGCTGAAAGCGTTCAACGTGCGCGACGGCTATGGCATCCGCTGCGCGTTGACCTCGGGTATCGAGGTGGCAATTATTACCGGCCGCAAGGCTAAACTGCTGGAAGACCGCTGCGCTACGCTGGGTATCACGCATCTCTACCAGGGGCAGTCGGACAAGCTGATTGCCTACCGGGAGCTGCTCGCCACCCTCGCCGTCAGCGCCGATGAGGTCGCCTACGTCGGCGATGACCTGATCGACTGGCCGGTCATGGCAGACGTGGGCTTAAGCGTGGCCGTTGCCGATGCGCACCCGCTGCTGCTGCCGCGCGCAAACTACGTGACAAGGATTCAGGGCGGACGCGGCGCGGTACGTGAAGTCTGCGATCTGCTGCTGCTGGCGCAGGGCAAACTGGAAGAGGCCAAAGGGCAATCGATATGAGTAAAACCAGACGTTGGGTTATCATTCTGCTGTCGCTGGCGGTGCTGGTATTGATTGGCGTCAACCTGACCGATCGGGACGACGATAGCCAGGTCACTGTCAACAATAGCGATCCGACCTACCGCAGCGAGCATACCGATACCGTGGTCTATAGCCCGGAAGGGGCGCTGAACTATCGCCTGATCGCACAGCACGTTGAGTACTTCTCTGACCAGGCGGTCTCGTGGTTTACCCAGCCGGTATTAACCACGTTTGACGAAAATAAGGTGCCGACCTGGTCGATTAGGTCAGATAAAGCCAAACTGACTGATGACCGTATGCTGTATCTTTATGGACATGTTGAGGTCAATGCCCTGACTGCAGAGTCCCAACTGCGGAAAATTACGACGGATAACGCTCAGATTAACCTGATTACTCAGGATGTTACCTCGAACGATCTGGTCACGTTATACGGTACAACATTTAATTCCAGCGGCCTGAAAATGCGCGGCAACTTACGCAGCAAAAACGCCGAGCTGATTGAAAAGGTTAGAACCTCCTATGAAATTCAAAATAAACAAACTCAGCCTTAATCTTGCGCTTGCCAGCGTACTTCTGGCCGCCTCTGTCCCGGCGCTGGCCGTGACCGGCGATACCGATCAGCCGATCCATATCGAATCTGACCAGCAGTCGCTGGACATGCAGGGCAACGTGGTGACCTTCACCGGCAACGTGGTGGTCACCCAGGGCACGATCAAAATCAACGCCGATAAGGTGGTCGTTACCCGTCCGGGCGGCGAGCAGGGCAAAGAGATCATTGACGGCTACGGCAACCCGGCCACCTTCTACCAGATGCAGGATAACGGCAAGCCGGTGCAGGGTCATGCTGGCCAGCTGCACTACGAGCTGCAGAATGACTTCGTGGTGCTGACCGGCAACGCCTTCCTTGAGCAGCAGGATAGCAATATCACCGGCGACAAAATTACCTATCTGGTCAAAGAGCAAAAAATGCAGGCGTTTAGCGAAAAAGGCAAGCGCGTGACCACCGTCCTGGTACCATCCCAGCTGCAGGACAAAGGCAATAAACCGGCACCGAAGAAGAGTAACTAATTCGTTATGGCAACGTTAACTGCAAAAAATCTTGCTAAAGCCTATAAAGGCCGCCGCGTGGTCGAGGATGTCAGCCTGACCGTTAACTCCGGCGAAATTGTGGGCCTGCTTGGCCCTAACGGGGCGGGTAAAACCACCACCTTCTACATGGTTGTAGGCATTGTCTCTCGCGACGCGGGCAACATCATTATTGATGACGAAGATATCAGCCTGCTGCCGCTGCACGCCCGCGCACGTCGTGGTATCGGCTATCTGCCGCAGGAGGCCTCTATTTTCCGCCGCCTGAGCGTCTATGATAACTTGATGGCGGTACTGCAGATCCGTGACGACCTCTCCTCTGAGCAGCGCGAAGACCGCGCCAATGAGCTGATGGAGGAGTTTCACATCGAGCACCTGCGCGACAGCCTCGGCCAGGCTCTCTCCGGCGGTGAGCGCCGTCGCGTTGAGATCGCCCGTGCGCTGGCGGCGAACCCTAAGTTTATCCTGCTGGATGAACCCTTTGCCGGCGTTGACCCCATCTCCGTTATCGACATTAAGCGCATCATTGAGCACCTGCGCGACAGCGGCCTGGGCGTGCTGATCACCGACCACAACGTGCGTGAGACGCTGGCCGTGTGCGAGCGCGCCTATATCGTCAGCCAGGGGCATTTGATTGCCCACGGTACGCCGCAGCAAATCCTTGAAGACGAACAGGTTAAACGCGTATATCTTGGGGAAGACTTCAGACTCTGATAGGGTTAGTCACTGTACTGTTTTAGCGGGAGAGAAGTGTTCTGAACATGAAGCAAGGTTTGCAACTGCGGCTAAGCCAACAGCTCGCCATGACGCCCCAACTGCAGCAGGCTATTCGTCTGCTGCAGCTCTCTACGCTGGAACTTCAGCAGGAACTTCAGCAGGCGTTGGATAGCAACCCGCTGCTGGAGCAGACCGATATTCACGACGAGATAGACGCGCAGCAGACCCAGGACACCGAAGCGTTAGACACCGCCGACGCCCTTGAGCAGAAAGATATGCCCGAGGAGCTGCCGCTGGACGCCAGCTGGGATGAGATCTACACCGCCGGTACGCCGTCGGGCAACGGCGTGGACTATCAGGATGACGAGCTTCCCGTCTACCAGGGCGAAACCACCCAGTCGCTGCAGGACTACCTGATGTGGCAGGTGGAGCTGACCCCCTTCTCCGATACCGATCGCGCTATCGCCACCTCCATTGTTGACGCCGTGGATGAGACCGGTTATCTGACCGTCTCTCTTGAGGATATTCTCGACAGCATGGGCGACGGCAACGTCGGGCTGGACGAGGTCGAGGCAGTGCTGAAACGCGTCCAGCGTTTCGATCCGGTGGGCGTGGCGGCACGGGATCTGCGCGACTGTCTGCTGATCCAGCTCTCCCAGTTCGCCAGCGATACGCCGTGGCGGGCAGAAGCAAAACTAATCATCAGCGATCACCTCGATCTGCTGGCGAATCATGACTTCCGCACTCTGATGCGCGTTACCCGCCTGAAGGAAGAGGTGCTGAAAGAGGCGGTAAACCTGATCCAGTCCCTAGATCCGCGCCCGGGCCAGTCGATCCAGACCGGCGAGCCGGAGTATGTGATCCCCGACGTGCTGGTGCGTAAGCATAACGGCCGCTGGACGGTGGAGCTGAATGCCGACAGCATTCCGCGCCTGCAGATCAACCAGCACTACGCCGGCATGTGCAGCGGCACGCGCAACGATGCCGACAGCCAGTATATCCGCAGCAATCTTCAGGAGGCCAAGTGGCTGATTAAGAGCCTGGAGAGCCGCAACGATACCCTGCTGCGGGTCAGCCGCTGCATCGTCGAACAGCAGCAGGCCTTTTTCGACAAGGGCGAAGAGTTTATGAAACCGATGGTGCTGGCGGACATCGCCCAGGCCGTCGAGATGCACGAATCCACGATTTCACGTGTCACAACCCAGAAGTACCTGCACAGCCCGAGGGGCATTTTTGAGCTTAAATACTTTTTCTCCAGCCATGTGAATACCGAAGGCGGCGGCGAAGCCTCGTCAACGGCGATCCGGGCGCTGGTGAAGAAGCTGATAGCCGCAGAAAACCCTGCGAAACCACTGAGCGACAGTAAGCTGACCACCCTGCTGTCCGACCAGGGTATCATGGTGGCTCGCCGCACCGTTGCGAAGTACCGAGAGTCTTTATCCATCCCGCCGTCTAACCAGCGCAAGCAGCTGGTGTGACCCAACCGATAAGGAAGACACTATGCAGCTCAACATTACAGGGCACAATGTCGAAATTACTGAAGCACTGCGCGATTTTGTCAGTACAAAATTTGCTAAGCTGGAGCAGTACTTCGAGCGGATCAATCAGGTCTACATTGTGTTAAAAGTGGAGAAAGTGACGCACGTCGCGGACGCCACACTGCACGTAAACGGTGGCGAACTCCATGCCAGTGCGGAAGGGCAAGACATGTATGCGGCCATTGACGGTTTAATTGATAAACTGGCGCGACAGTTAACCAAACATAAAGATAAACTGAAACAATACTAATTGTCCGGGCGTTTGACGGCATTTAGCAACCTGCTGTGGCAACGCAGCAGGTTGTCTGCGCGAAAAACGCTTAGGTGAATTTATGATGAACAACGATTCCGCTCTACAACTGAGCAATGTCCTTAACCAGGAATGTACCCGCAGCGGCGTGCACTGCCAGAGTAAAAAGCGTGCGCTGGAGATTATCAGCGAGCTGGCTGCAAAGCAGCTCAGCCTGCCGCCGCAGGTGGTTTTTGAAGCCATCCTGACCCGTGAGAAAATGGGCAGTACCGGTATCGGTAACGGTATCGCGATCCCCCACGGCAAGGTAGAAGAAGATACCCTGCGCGCCGTTGGCGTCTTTGTGCAGCTGGAGACGCCTATCGCCTTTGATGCTATCGATAACCAGCCGGTCGATCTGCTCTTCGCCCTGCTGGTGCCAGCCGATCAGACAAAGACGCATCTGCACACGCTCTCCCTCGTTGCTCGCCGCCTGGCGGACAAAACCATCTGTAGACGCCTGCGCGCCGCACAGAGCGATGAAGAGCTGTATCAGATTATTACGGATAGCGAAGGCAGCCACGATGACGCGTAACCGGGAAAACGCTTTTCTTTTTGCTCTCCTGAGGAGAAACGGTACATGGTACTGATGATCGTCAGCGGTCGCTCGGGCTCGGGGAAATCAGTTGCCCTGCGAGCGCTGGAAGACATGGGCTTCTACTGCGTGGATAACCTGCCGGTAGTGCTGCTGCCCGAACTGGCGAAATCGCTGGTGGACCGCCAGATCTCCGCGGCCGTCAGCATTGACGTGCGCAACATGCCGGAGTCGCCGGAAATTTTTGAACAGGCGATGAACAATCTGCCGACGGCCTTTTCGCCGCAGCTGCTGTTCCTTGATGCCGATCGCAATACGCTGATCCGTCGCTACAGCGACACCCGACGCCTGCACCCTCTCTCCAGCAAAAATCTGTCGCTGGAGAGCGCCATTGACGAAGAGAGCGACCTGCTGGAGCCGCTGCGCTCGCGGGCGGATCTGATCGTTGATACCTCAGAGATGTCGGTGCACGAGCTGGCGGAGATGCTGCGTACCCGCCTGCTGGGCAAGCGCGAACGCGAGCTGACCATGGTCTTTGAGTCGTTCGGCTTCAAGCACGGTATTCCCATTGATGCCGACTACGTCTTTGACGTCCGCTTTCTGCCGAACCCGCACTGGGATCCGAAGCTGCGCCCGATGACCGGTCTCGACAAACCGGTAGCGGCGTTTCTTGATCGGCATACCGAGGTGCACAACTTTATCTACCAGACCCGCAGCTATCTGGAACTGTGGCTGCCGATGCTGGAGACCAACAACCGCAGCTATCTCACCGTTGCCATTGGCTGTACCGGGGGTAAGCACCGCTCGGTCTATATCGCCGAGCAGCTGGCGGACTACTTCCGTTCGCGGGGTAAAAACGTGCAGTCCCGTCACCGCACGCTGGAAAAACGCAAAACATGACCGTCAAACAGACCGTTGAGATCACCAACACGCTGGGCATGCACGCCCGCCCGGCGATGAAGTTGTTCGAGCTGGTCCAGGGGTTTGATGCGGAAGTGCTGCTGCGCAATGATGAAGGCACCGAGGCGGAAGCCAGCAGCGTGATTGCACTGCTAATGCTCGACTCCGCCAAAGGCCGCCAGATAGAGATTGAAGCCAGCGGCCCACAGGAGCAGGAGGCGCTGGCCGCCGTGATCGCCCTGTTTAACGCCGGTTTTGACGAAGATTAACTGCCGGTTGCGCCGGGTGGCGGCTACGCCTTTCCCGGCCTACAGCTCAGGCAAATTGTACTTTTCGTGCGCTTAACCCCTGCTCATCTTTCCTTAAGATAGCCTTAAGCGAGCCGTTGATTTTCCATTTAAGTTGCCTGGCCATACTTGAATTGTTTCCAGAACAATTTCCAGAAAAGCAGGACAACTTATGATTCGCTTATCCCATCTCACCCCGTTGGGCACCGGTCGGCACCGTCAATGCTATGCGCATCCGGACAATGCCCAGCGCTGCATCAAGATTATCTACAACTACGAGAGCGGCGGCGATAAAGAGATCAAGCGCGAGCTGAGCTACTACGCCCATCTGTCACGCCGTTTAACAGACTGGAGCGGACTGCCGCGCTACTACGGCACGGTGGAGACCGATCTGGGGACAGGATACGTCTACGACATCATTACCGATTTTGACGGCTCTCCGTCAAAAACGTTGACGGAATATGCTGCCCAGTGCCGTAAAGCGGGCAACAGCGGTGCGCTCTATCCTTTGCTCAGAACGCTGAAAAGCTATCTGCGTAAAAACCGCATCGTCACTATGAACCTGAAGCCGCAGAACGTGCTTTGCCGCCGCATCAGCCCGGATGAGGTGGTGCCGGTGGTGTGCGATAACATTGGCGAAGGGACGCTGATCCCGCTGGCAACCTGGTCAGGCTGGGCCTGCGCCCGTAAGCAGGCCCGCCTGTGGCAGCGCTTTATTGCTCAGCCCGCGCTCGCCAGCGGGCTTAGTGCAGCGAATGCCGGGTCATAAACCCCTCTCCGCCCAGCTGGCGCATCTGGCGCATAATCCACGCCTGGCGGCTGCGCACGTAGCCCGACGGTGCGCTGGCCTTGAAGCGGAGCGGATTGGGCAGCACGGCCGCCAGCAGCGCGGCCTCTGACATCGTCAGGCGGCTGGCGGGCTTATTAAAATAGCGCTGTGCCGCCGCCTCGACGCCAAATACCCCCTCGCCAAATTCAGCGACGTTGAGATAAACCGTCAGGATCCGCCGCTTGCTCCACACCGTCTCCATTCCCAGCGTCAGCCCGGCCTCCAGCCCCTTGCGCAGCCAGCTACGCCCGTCCCAGAGGAAGAGGTTTTTCGCCGTCTGCTGAGAGAGCGTGGACGCGCCGCGGATCCGGCTGCCGTTACGCTCATTATGGGAGACCGCTTTCTGGATGGCATCAACGTCAAAACCCCAGTGCGCGGGGAAGGTCTGATCCTCAGCGGCAATCACTGCCAGCCCCATCCATGGAGAGATGTCGTCCATGCCCACCCAATCGGAGTGGGCAACATAGCTGAAATCGCCCCCCAGCCAGGCCGATATCTGACGCTCCGCCATCACCGCCGAAAAGGGAACCGGCATAAAGCTGAACAGCAGAATACCGCCGCCCCAGAGCAGTGCCAGCCCCAGCAGGGTACGCAGCAGCAGGCGCTTTATTTTCGTCTTCAATGAGGTACTGCGTAACGCCATTACGCCAGCACCAGCACGCGCGTGACCAGCTTCTCTATGCCGCTGGCGGCCTCGGCGATATTCTGCGCCACCATATAGGCGGGGGTGGTCACCACCCTGTTCTCTTCATCCACCACAATGTCGTCTACCGGGCAGGTCACATGCTCCGCGCCCATCTCCTCCAGCACGTCAGCGGTGTCGATATCTGTACCAATCGTCAGGCGCAGCGGGAAATCAAAAATTTTCGGCAACATCGCCGGAGCGATACAGATGAACCCCAACGGTTTACCGGCGGCGTGCATCGCCAGCGCCAGCTGCTTCAACCCGCTATCAACGCTGCACTCTGCGCCCTGACTGGCAAAATTGCTGAGGTTTTTAGCTGCGCCAAAGCCGCCAGGAACGATGAGCGCATCCAGCGCGTCGGCAGAGGCCTGGCTGAGCGGTTGGATCGCGCCGCGGGCAATACGCGCCGCTTCGATGAGAACGTTACGGCTCTCCGCCATCGCATCGCCGGTCAAATGGTTGATCACGTCGGCCTGAGGCTTATCCGGGGCAAAACAGACCGCCTCCGCACCGCTACGGGCGATGGCCAACAGGGTAATCACCGCCTCATGGATTTCAGCCCCGTCGTTAACGCCGCAGCCGCTCAGTACTACTCCCACTTTTTTCATTTTGATGATCCTTTCCTGCAAGATGCTGACGATTATTAAAAATTTTGATAAGGGCGCTATGCCTCACACATTTCGTCGATTCATATAACAAATAATTTAAGATTTGCTATCTTATCTGCGGGCTTACCACTATTTCCGCCTGTGCCCAGCAGATAACCAACACAAAAAATACCGGCACAGCCACTATTTCCCTGGTGTTGGCGCAGTATTCGCGCACCCCGGTCTATCCGGGGTCATTTTTTCCCGGCCGCCGCTACCCACGCCTTAAGCACGGCAATATCGTCCTGCCAGACCAGCCTCATCTCTTCAATCCATTCGCCCACGTTATCCCACCACGCTGGCAGATCCGAAGACTGAATTTGCTTGCCCAGCTGTTGCAGGCGACGCAGACCAATCGATCCCGCCGCGCCTTTGATCTTATGCCCCTCTTCTGCGATACCCTTCTTGTCGCGGGCGGTCAGGTTCGATTCGAGAATGGCGATATAGCCCGGCATCATCTTCTCAAACATCGCGATGCCATCAACAATCACCTTCGGGCCGATGATCTCAAGGTACTGCTCCAGCATCGCAATATCTAATAACGTCTCTGCCTTATCGTTATCGACAGGTTTCACCGTACTCTCCTCTTCGTCGTCGCAGGTATCCCAAAACTTCTTGATCATCGCAGTCAGCGCCGGGACGGCCAGCGGTTTGCTCAGAACGTCGTCCATCCCTGCATCAAGATACTCTTTTTTATCTTTCAGCACGTTGGCGGTCAGGGCCACCAGCGGAGGCAGATCCTCCCGAGCGAAGTTCTGCGTTAGCTGGCGGGAGATATCCAGCCCGGTCATGTCCGGGAGCTGGATATCCAGCAGCAGCAGGTCATACTCGCCCGGCGTAAACATCGCCAGCGCCTCGGTACCGGTCATGGCAACATCGACGCTGCAGCCCAGCTTTTCCAGTACCGATCGCGCCACGATCACGTTCAGCTCAATATCCTCCACCAGCAGCACGTTAAGGGCTGGCAGCGGCATATCGTCATCGTCGAAGCCGTCCTCTACCTCCTCCGCCACGGCAGGGGCGTGCACCGTCAGCACAAAGCGCGAGCCTTTGCCCGGCTGGCTGCTGAGCGTAATATCACCGCCCATGCTTTTCGCCAGCCGCCGCGAGACCGCGAGGCCAATCCCCGTCCCGGTCGCCGGTTTGCCGCCGTGCTTATCCTTAACCTGGTAGTACATGGCGAAAATTTTATCCTGCTCGGCCGGCGGGATGCCGATGCCGGAGTCCTCTACTTCGAAGCGCAGCATCTCGTTATCGTCATAGCGAATGCGCACCGTTACCTGGCCCTGCTGGGTAAACTTCACCGCGTTACTGATGAGATTCCACAGGATCTGCCGCAGCCGGGTGCCATCGGTGATCACCTTATGCGGCAGGGGCAGCGTCGGCTCGACGACAAAGCTCAGCCCCTTCTGCTGCGCCTGGAGGCCAGAGAGCGTTTCGAGATCGGCCCGGAAGCTGGTGAAGTCTACCGGCTGGTTATCCAGCTGCACCTTGTGGCGCTCCATCTTGTCCATGTCAATGATATCGTTGAAGATATTACCCAGCGTTACCGCAGAGACGTGGATGGTCTTCAGGTACTTCTCCTGCTCGTCGCTCAGTTCGGTATCGAGCAGAATGCGGCTCAGGCCGACGATGCCGTTAAGGGGCGTACGCAGCTCGTGGCTGATGGTGGAGATAAAGGTGGTTTTGTCCCGGCTGGCCCGCTCCAGCGCGTCCTGATAGCGCTTGCGCTCGGTAATATCCCGGCCAAAGCCCATCAGTCCGTGGCGTTTACCCACCCGGTCGTAGTAGGGAACCTTACGGATCTCAAAGCAGGCTTTGCGTCCGTCAGGGTACTCCAGCCACTGCTCGTAGGTCAGGGAGACGTTGTGACGAAAGACCTTCTCATCGGTTTCGTTGACCTTCTCCGCCGCCTCCGGCGAGTAGACCTCGTCCGGCTTCAGGTTAACCAGCTGCTTCTCGCTTTTGCCGGTCAGCAGCTCCATCGCCCGGTTGCAGCCAGAGAACTCCCTGTCTTCGTTGCGGTAGAAGACCAGATCCGGCGAGGCATCGAGAAACGAGCGCAGAAACGAGGATTGCTGCTCCAGCTGGATCTGCGTCTGCTCGCGCTCTTTCATCTCAATTTTGAGCTGCTCAAAGGTCGCCTGGCGCTCGGCCTCGGCGATAGCGCGATCGTTGATCACCTTATTGAGCGTGGAGATATTCTCTTTGAGCTGAACGTTGAGCTTGAGATCGCGTTCGCGCATCTCTTCGAGCTTTTCGACAAGTTTTGACAGCCGCTGGCGGGACTCCTCAAGCTGCTCAACCACCACCGACAGGAAGTAGACCGCCCAGGGGGTGATCAGCAGCCCGAAGAAGATCGAGCGGATGACGTCGATGCTCTCAACCCGGCCATGCAGCACCATGGTAACGGCCATCTGGACGACAATCGCCAGCACCACCAGCGCAAGGGCCAGCAGCATGGAGAAGCGCACCAGGCCAAGCTTCATCATCAGATTGACATAGTACTGCGCGAGTAAGCGGATTTGCTTCATTAACGAGTTCCTTCACCACAACGTCGCACAATAATACTCAATTCTGAGCAAAGCGTTGAAGGTTGTGCAAAAAATGTCGCCCGCACCGTCCGCCGTTACGCGACTGCCCAGGGCTTACCCAGCGCGGAGCCTTGCGCCCCATGGGCGTTGAGGTACGTATCGAGCGCGACCATGCCGGTCCAGCGGTTTTCGCACCACAGCGGCGCGAGCAGGGTGGGACGGCGGGCGCTGGCGGAGATGCGATGGTAGATCACCTCCGGCGGCGTATGGCGGATCATCTCCCCGGCGGCCAGGGTATAGGCGTCCAGCTCAATACCGGCCAGCCTGCCAGCCTGCCAGGCCTTCGCCATCGTGCTGCCGGTAACGATATGCAGCGGATGCAGTTTGATGCCGTCAACGCCGGTCTCCACCACCCGCTGGAGCGTCGCGAGGCACTCTGCCTCGCCCTCCCCCGGCAGGCCAACGATAAGATGGCTGCACACCTTCAGCCCACGCTGGCGGGCCAGCCGGGTGGTATGCTGGTAGCAGGCGAAGTCATGGCCGCGGTTGATGCGGTGCAGGGTTTTATCGTGGGCCGTTTGCAGGCCCAGCTCCAGCCAGACCTCATACCCCTGCTGCTGGTAGTCGCTGAGCAGATCCAGCACCGCCTCCGGGACGCAGTCCGGACGCGTCCCGACGCACAGCCCGACAATATTGGCCTGGCTCACCGCCTGCTGGTACATGGCCTGCAGCACCTGCACCTCGGCCCAGGTGCTGGTATAGGCCTGGAAGTAGGCAAGGTAGCGCCCGGCGCGGTTTACCCGCGTCGCCTGGTATGCGAGCTGCTCGGCAATGGCGTGATTCTGCTGGGTCTCGTCGGCAAAGGAGGCAACGTTGCAGAAGGTGCAGCCGCCGCGACCAATCGTGCCATCGCGATTCGGACAGCTAAAGCCGCCGTGCAGGGTAAGCTTATGGACTTTTTCACCATAGCGGCGGGCAAGATCGCCACCAAACATGTTGACTAATTTTTGTAACTGCATAATCTGAAAGGCCGCCCTGAAGAAAGGGCCAAGCCTGCCATTTTTAGCCTCCGTCGGCGATGACCTGGATCAATCGTCATAGCGGGACTACACCCATTGCATAATCAAGCACAATTACCGCTATTTCATTCATCGCGGGGTTGATTACTTTTCCTTATATTGCCAGCCAGTTTTTCTACTATTTTGGCTCATATGTAAAACAGTGTCTTTATGCGGGTTACTCTGCGCAACCAGCGAAAAATAGCGCTTTAGGGTAAAAAAACAGGCGATACCAATAACAATAGCGCTTTCTTATAGTGAGAGAGATCACACTCTGCCCTCGCCCGCCGTAGCTGTAACACGGCTGTAAAATAGCTAAATAATCTTTAACATCAGACGGTTAACCCTGTGTTAGCACATTTTTGCATAAATAAGATTGTGATTTGACCTGTGTGTCGATTCCCGATAAGTTGGATATCCGCTGGAAGCTTTCTGGGTGAGCAGTCTGCTCACCATATTTATGCAGTAATGTAGATTCCCTCTGAAGCAAGTCCTCAACACTTGTTTGACCTACGCGAAAAGGATGATAGAGGGCGACATGCGAGGCCTGTAGGCTCCGTCGCCACGCCCTTTCTGCGCCTGTGCGCCACGGTCATGAGAGAGTCACGTAGAGCCTGGGGAGGTTCACTGATATGTTGTACGATAAATCTCTTGAGAGAGATAACTGTGGTTTCGGCCTGATCGCCCACATAGAAGGCGAACCTAGCCACAAGGTAGTGCGTACCGCTATTCACGCACTGGCCCGAATGCAGCACCGTGGTGCGATCCTTGCCGATGGTAAAACCGGCGACGGTTGCGGCCTGCTGCTGCAAAAACCTGACCGTTTCTTCCGCCTGGTTGCCGAAGAGCGCGGCTGGCGCTTAGCCAAAAATTATGCCGTGGGCATGCTGTTCCTGAACCAGGACGCTGAAAAGGCCGCTGCTGCGCGCCGCATCGTCGAAGAAGAACTTCAGCAAGAGACCCTCTCTATCGTGGGCTGGCGCGATGTGCCGACCAACGAAGGGGTGCTCGGTGAAATCGCCCTCTCCTCGCTGCCACGTATTGAGCAAATTTTTGTTAACGCCCCTGCGGGCTGGCGTCCGCGTGATATGGAGCGCCGTCTGTTTATTGCGCGTCGCCGTATCGAAAAACGCCTCCAGGAGGACAAAGAGTTCTACGTCTGTAGCCTCTCTAACCTGGTGAACATCTATAAAGGTCTCTGTATGCCGGCGGATCTGCCGCGCTTCTACCTGGACCTCGCGGACCTGCGTCTGGAGTCGGCCATCTGCCTGTTCCACCAGCGCTTCTCCACCAACACCGTACCGCGCTGGCCGCTGGCCCAGCCGTTCCGCTATTTGGCCCACAACGGTGAGATCAACACCATCACCGGTAACCGCCAGTGGGCGCGCGCGCGTACCTATAAATTTAAAACGCCGCTGATCCCGGATCTGCACGATGCCGCGCCGTTCGTTAACGAAACCGGCTCCGACTCCAGCTCGCTGGATAACATGCTTGAGCTGCTGCTGGCGGGCGGGATGGACATCGTTCGTGCCATGCGCCTGCTGGTGCCGCCGGCCTGGCAGAACAACCCGGATATGGATCCGGAGCTGCGCGCCTTCTTTGACTTCAACTCCATGCACATGGAGCCATGGGATGGCCCGGCGGGCATCGTCATGTCCGACGGCCGCTTTGCCGCCTGTAACCTGGACCGTAACGGCCTGCGTCCGGCGCGCTACGTCATCACCAAAGATAAGCTGATCACCTGCGCCTCTGAAGTGGGGATCTGGGACTACCAGCCAGATGAAGTGGTCGAGAAGGGCCGCGTTGGACCGGGCGAGCTGATGGTGATCGACACCCGCGGCGGCCGCATCCTGCACTCCGGCGAAACCGATAACGATCTGAAGAGCCGCCACCCCTATAAAGAGTGGATGGAGAAGAACGTCCGCCGGCTGGTGCCGTTTGAAGATCTGCCGGATGAGGCGGTGGGCAGCCGTGAGATGGGCGATGACCTGCTCGCCAGCTTCCAGAAGCAGTTTAACTACAGCGCCGAAGAGCTGGACTCCGTGATCCGCGTGCTGGGTGAAAACGGCCAGGAGGCGGTCGGCTCAATGGGTGACGATACCCCGTTCGCCGTGCTCTCCAGCCAGCCGCGCATTATTTATGACTACTTCCGCCAGCAGTTTGCGCAGGTGACCAACCCGCCAATCGATCCGCTGCGTGAAGCGCACGTGATGTCGCTGGCCACCAGCATCGGTCGGGAGATGAACGTCTTCTGTGAAGCCGAGGGCCAGGCGCATCGTCTGACCTTTAAGTCACCGATCCTGCTCTACTCTGACTTTAAACAGCTGACCACTATGTCGGAGCACCACTACCGCGCCGACACGCTGGATATCACCTTTGACGTTAACACCGCGTCGCTGGAAGACACGGTGAGCGCGCTCTGTGATAAAGCAGAGCAGATGGTGCGCGACGGCACGGTGCTGCTGGTGCTCTCTGACCGCAACATCGCCAAAGATCGTCTACCGGTTCCGGCTCCGATGGCAGTGGGGGCTATCCAGACCCGCCTCGTGGAGAAGAGCCTGCGCTGCGACGCCAACATCATCGTTGAGACCGCCAGCGCCCGCGATCCGCACCACTTCGCCGTGCTGCTGGGCTTCGGCGCGACGGCTATCTACCCGTACCTCGCCTATGAGACGCTGGCGAAGCTGGTGGATACCCACGCCATCGATAAGAACTACCGTACCGTGATGCTGAACTACCGTAACGGCATCAACAAAGGTCTGTACAAGATCATGTCCAAAATGGGCATCTCCACCATCGCCTCCTACCGCTGCTCGAAGCTGTTCGAAGCGGTTGGCCTGCATGATGAGGTGGCCGATCTCTGCTTCCAGGGTGTGATCAGCCGCATCGGCGGCGCGGGCTTTGCTGACTTCCAGCAGGATCTGCTGAACCTGTCGAAACGAGCCTGGCTGGCGCGTAAGCCGCTGGAGCAGGGCGGCCTGCTGAAGTACGTCCACGGCGGTGAATACCACGCCTACAACCCGGACGTGGTGCGCACCCTGCAGCAGGCAGTAGAGAGCGGCGAGTACAGCGACTATCAGCAGTACGCTAAGCTGGTCAACGAGCGTCCGGCGGCCACGCTGCGCGATCTGTTGCATATCAACCCGCCTGCGGACGCGGTGAACGTTGATGACGTGGAGCCCGCCAGCGAGCTGTTTAAACGCTTCGATACCGCAGCGATGTCAATCGGCGCGCTGAGTCCGGAGGCCCACGAGGCGCTGGCCGAAGCGATGAACAGCATCGGCGGCAACTCTAACTCCGGCGAAGGCGGAGAAGATCCGGCTCGCTACGGCACCAACAAAGTGTCGCGTATCAAACAGGTTGCCTCCGGCCGCTTCGGCGTGACTCCGGCCTACCTGGTGAACGCGGACGTGATCCAGATTAAAGTGGCCCAGGGTGCGAAGCCTGGGGAAGGCGGCCAGCTGCCGGGGGATAAAGTCACCCCGTACATTGCTAAGCTGCGCTACTCGGTGCCGGGCGTGACGCTGATCTCCCCGCCGCCGCACCACGATATCTATTCGATTGAAGATCTGGCCCAGCTGATTTTTGACCTGAAACAGGTCAATCCGAAGGCGATGATCTCCGTGAAGCTGGTCTCCGAGCCGGGCGTCGGCACCATCGCCACCGGCGTGGCAAAAGCCTATGCGGATCTCATCACCATCGCCGGCTACGACGGCGGCACCGGCGCAAGCCCGCTCTCCTCAGTGAAATACGCGGGCTGCCCGTGGGAGCTGGGGCTGGTTGAGACCCAGCAGGCGCTGGTGGCGAACGGCCTGCGTCACAAGATCCGTCTGCAGGTGGACGGCGGCCTGAAAACCGGCGTGGACATCATCAAAGCGGCGATTCTGGGTGCAGAGAGCTTCGGCTTCGGTACCGGCCCGATGGTGGCGCTGGGCTGTAAATACCTGCGTATTTGCCACCTGAACAACTGCGCAACCGGCGTTGCAACCCAGGATGACAAGCTGCGTAAGAACCACTATCACGGCCTGCCGTTCAAAGTGACCAACTACTTTGAATTTATCGCCCGTGAGACCCGGGAGCTGATGGCGCAGCTGGGCGTGACCCGCCTGGTGGACCTGATTGGCCGTACCGATCTGCTCACCGCGCTGGAGGGCTTCACCGCCAAACAGCAGAAGCTGGATCTCTCTAAGCTGCTGGAGACCGCCGAGCCGCATCCGGGCAAAGCGCTCCACTGCACCGAGCATAACCCGCCGTTTGATAACGGTGTGCTTAACGCCCAGCTGCTAAACCAGGCGAAGCCGTTTGTCGATGAGCGCCAGAGTAAAACCTTCTGGTTTGATATTCGCAACACCGACCGTTCGGTAGGCGCGTCGCTCTCCGGCTACATTGCCCAGACGCATGGCGATCAGGGTCTGGCGTCGGATCCGATTAAAGCCCACTTCAGCGGCACCGCAGGCCAGAGCTTCGGCGTGTGGAACGCCGGCGGCGTTGAGCTGTACCTGACCGGGGATGCCAACGACTACGTCGGTAAAGGCATGGCGGGCGGTCAGCTGGCGGTACGCCCGCCGGTCGGCTCGGCCTTCCGTAGCCACGAGGCGAGCATTATCGGTAACACCTGCCTGTACGGCGCCACCGGGGGTCGTCTGTATGCCGCAGGCCGCGCGGGCGAACGTTTCGGGGTACGTAACTCCGGGGCAATCACCGTGGTGGAAGGGATTGGTGACAACGGCTGTGAGTACATGACCGGCGGCATCGTCTGTATTCTCGGCAAGACCGGCGTCAACTTTGGTGCAGGCATGACCGGCGGCTTCGCCTACGTGCTGGATGAAGACGGCGAATTCCGCAACCGCGTGAACCCGGAGCTGGTGGAAGTGCTGAGCGTCGATGATCTGGCGATCCACGAAGAGCACCTGCGCGGTCTGATCACCGAGCATGTACAGCATACCGGCTCCTCGCGTGGGGAAGAGATTCTGGCGCACTGGCCTGCCTTTGCCGCGAAGTTTGCGCTGGTTAAGCCGAAGTCCAGCGATGTTAAAGCCCTGTTGGGTCACCGTAGT
>DAMBQR010000058.1:0-23987 GCA_032055545.1 Pseudescherichia sp.
AAGGTGATTCTCGTCGGTAATCTGGGCCAGGACCCGGAAGTACGCTACATGCCGAATGGTGGCGCAGTAGCCAACATTACGCTGGCTACTTCCGAATCCTGGCGTGATAAAGCGACCGGTGAGATGAAAGAGCAGACCGAATGGCACCGGGTTGTGCTGTTTGGCAAACTGGCCGAGGTGGCCGGTGAGTATCTGCGTAAAGGTTCTCAGGTCTACATCGAAGGCGCTCTGCGCACCCGTAAATGGACCGATCAGTCCGGCGTGGAAAAATACACCACTGAAGTGGTGGTGAACGTGGGCGGCACCATGCAGATGCTCGGCGGCCGTCAGGGCGGCGGTGCACCTGCAGGCGGTCAGCAGGGCGGTGGCCAGCAGGGCGGTTGGGGTCAGCCTCAGCAGCCGCAGGGCGGCAACCAGAACCAGTTCAGCGGCGGCGCACAGCAGCGTCCGCAGCAGTCTGCTCCGGCGCCGTCTAACGAGCCGCCGATGGACTTTGACGACGACATCCCGTTCTGATCCTGCGCTGACCAGCGTAAGCCATAAAAAAACCCCGACGCGTCGGGGTTTTTTGTTTTTAACTCAGGTCAGCACTATCGGCCATTCCGGCGGCGCATGGCTGACGACCTCAATCATCACGCTTTTAATGTTGTGCCAGATAGTGGCAACATCCATCAGGGTGATGCCGAGCAGGCCGGTGGCGAACCAGCAAGCCGCGACAACGCCAAGGCCGCTGCTGACGATCGCCAGCCCGATATAGTCGGATTTACGGAATTTGATGTTCAGCGAGCTGGCTAAAAACATCAGGATCGCACTCATAAGCTGCCAGCGCAGCAGGACAACGCTGGTCGTAAAGGTAGCCATTTTCTGTACTTTGTTTCATCAGCTGTATCACAAGATATGTGAACTATATCACATTTGTTGTTTTATTAGCCAGCTGTGGCGTGGCTTTTTTGACCGCCTTTGACCTTGCTGAGACTGCGTGAATGGGGTGAGGATATTATTTGTCCAACGTGGGTTTCTTTAGATGAAAAAACAGACGCGGGAAGGACCTTTTTAATCAAGCTGACAGTTTACCTTAATCAGCGATCCCCTGTTGCGTTAACGGAAAACCCCCAACGGTAGCTGGATAATTATTTCTCTTAATATAAACAAGGCGAACACTTTTAGTTTGGCTTACGGACAAATATTATCGTCATAACCAAATATTAGGTTATTAATGATAAAAGTCAGTTGCTAATGTTGGATGATTCATGCAACGTAATCACCTGTTTATCAAAGCTTCCTGCCAACAATGCAGGCACACATAAAGCAGGGATATAGGGCGGAAATGAATCATAGCGCACGCCGCAAGGCGCTAAGGATTGTCGGGATCATCATGGTAGTTTTGCTACCTGTGATGCTGGCGCTATGGTTTGCTCACATCCGCGCCGTTAAAGAGACCGGCATTCAGCTGCGTTCATTTGCTCAGCTGGTGCTGGATAAAACCGAGCTGGTTATCCAGCAGGTTGATATCGCCCGCAGCGAAGCAGAAAAATTCAACGGCAGGATCTGCTCGCCGGCGCATCGCTATAATATGCTCAATATTATTCGTGGGCAGCTCTACGTTGCCGATATAATATACGCCAACGGCAATCGCTTTTTATGCTCTACCTCAATGGCGCCCGCCGAACCCTATATTATTCACGCAGCGGAATATACGCGCTCTCCGGATATCTCCAACTACTATTATCGAGACACCCCGTTTTATGCTGGCTATAAGATGGTCTATATGCAGCGCGGCCACTATGCAATGGTGGTCAATCCGCTGGCCTATAGCGAGGTCATGTCGGACGATCCCTCGCTGGCCTACGGCGTATATGACACAATAACCAAGGCATTCTTTTCGGTTAGCCCGACGGCGGATGCCCGGGTACTGGCGGGTCTGATACAGAATAATGATTTTACCTTCCAGCAGGACGGACGCTTCTATACCATTGCCAACTCAGAAAAGCGCCCCATTGCCATTATTGTCTCGACCTCCAGCGATCGCTATTTCCAGTTTCTCTATCATCAGGCAACGCTCACCCTGCCGCTGGGGATGATTTGCAGCATTATTATTCTCCTGATGTGGTCCCGAACCCAGCAGGAATTTAATTCGCCGCGCCGCTTGCTGCATCGCGCCCTGTTAAAACGCCAGCTGCGGCTCAATTATCAACCGATTATTGATATTAAGACCGGGCAGTGCGTGGGCGCAGAAGCCCTGCTACGCTGGCCAGGCTTTGAGGGACCGGTGATGAGTCCGGCGGAATTTATTCCGTTAGCGGAGAAAGAGGGGCTAATTGAGCGGGTAACTGATTATGCCGTTGAGGAAGTTTTTGCTGATTTAGGCCGCTTTTTGTCAGAAAATCCGCAGCTCTATATCTCCATTAATCTGTCCGCTTCAGACTTTCACTCTTCACGCCTGATCGCCTTAATTTCCGATAAAGCCCAGCAGCATGACGTGCGGGCACAGCAAATTAAGATTGAGGTTACCGAGCGTGGATTTATTGATGTGCCGAAAACAACGCCTGTGATCCAGGCATTCCGTCAGGCCGGATATGAAGTTGCGATTGATGATTTTGGCACCGGCTATTCCAATCTGCATAATCTCTATTCGCTGAACGTCGATATTCTGAAAATCGATAAATCCTTTATCGATACGCTTACCACCAACAGCACCAGCCACCTGATTGCGGAACACATCATCGAGATGGCACAGAGTCTACGCCTGAAAATTATCGCCGAAGGCGTTGAAACGTCAGAGCAGGTGACCTGGCTATTAAAACGTGGCGTGCAGTATTGCCAGGGCTGGTACTTCGCGAAGGCGCTGTCGCCGCAGGACTTTATGGAGTGGCTGCGGCAACCGCTGCGCTGATCCGCCCTCGCTACATCTGATGCCGGTAGTCGCTTGGCGTCCGGTCAAACTCCCGGCGAAACACGCGGGAAAAGGTCTGCTGCGACACATACCCCAGCTCCATCGCAATATCAAAAATTGGCCGCTGCGTCGTACGTAGCGCTTCCGCTGCCATTAGCAGACGCCGCTGGCGGATATAGTCTCCAAGCGTCTGGTGAGTCACCGCACGAAACATCCGCTGTAGATACCACTTGGAGTATCCGGATTTCTGCGCCACTACATCAATGTTCAGGGGTTGGTCGATATGTTCATCAATCCATTCGGTAAGCGTATGAATAATTTGCTGATGGGACATATTGCTGCCTCTTTTTCAGTGCTGAAGTCGTCGTTTGGTCTGAAGCGGAGTATAATTCCTCAAGTTAACTTGAGGTAAAGCGCTTTATGGAAAAGAAATTGCCGCGTATTAAAGCCATGCTGACGCCCGGTGAGGTGGCTAAGCGTAGCGGGGTAGCGGTCTCAGCCCTGCACTTTTATGAGAGTAAAGGGTTAATTAAAAGCGTACGTAATGAGGGTAATCAGCGGCGTTATACCCGTGACGTGCTGCGCTACGTGGCTATTATTAAAATCGCCCAGCGCATCGGTATCCCGCTGGCGACCATTGGTGAAGCCCTGAGCGTGCTGCCTGCGGGCCATACGCTGAGTGCCAAAACGTGGGAGCAGCTCTCCTCTCAGTGGCGGGAGGAGCTGGATCGGCGTATTCATACGCTTGAGGCGCTGCGCGACGATCTTAACGGCTGTATCGGCTGCGGTTGTTTATCGCGCAAAGATTGTCCGCTGCGTAACCCGGGCGACAGGTTGGGAGAGCAGGGAACCGGCGCCCGGCTGTTAGAGGATGACGTAAACGACAAATAAAACTAAAGCGCCACAAGGGCGCTTTAGTTATTTCCGGTCTTTGTCTTTCACTCTATCCCGCTCATTTTACAGGAGGGTTTCCCCCGACATCGACACCCCTCGCTCGAACGCGTTGTTGAGGTTCCGGTTTGTGTTGACACTTTTAGTCTATGCCACCCGGCCTGGATTGCCAGCGGGATCGCCGCCAGTTTTGCCGAAATTTTTCGCGCATCATGCGCAGTTTTCTATAGTTAGTAGACATGACCGCTGGCAAGACAGTGCATTGCAGACATAAAACCGGGAGACAACCGTGATCACCGTTCATCATCTTAACCAGTCGCGTTCGCAGCGCATCCTCTGGGCCCTGGAAGAGCTGGGGCTGCCCTATCAAATTGTTCGCTACCAGCGGGAAAAAACCATGATGGCGCCGGAAGCGCTCAAGAAGGTGCATCCGCTGGGAAAATCACCGGTGCTGGATGATAACGGCACGATAATCGCCGAATCCGGTGCGATCCTCGAACATTTACAGGAGACCTATGATACCCGGGGCCAGCTTAAGCCGACTGATACCCAGCAAAAGCTCCAGTACCGTTTCTGGCTCCACTATGCCGAAGGATCGTTGATGCCGCTCCTGCTGATGAAGCTGGTCTTTGGCAGCCTCGGTAAACCGCCGGTGCCCTTTGGCCTGCGCACCCTTGGCAAAGCGCTGGGGGAGGGTGTGCAGAAGGCATACCTTAATAAACAGATTGAGACCCATGCCCGCTACATTGAGTCGCAGCTCGGCAGCCAACCGTGGTTTACCGGCGAGCAGCCCAGCATGGCAGATATCCAGATGAGCTTCCCGGTATTCGCCCTGCTGGCGCGTGGCGGCGTCGATCATCTGCCCAACCTGCAGGCATGGAAAACCCGCGTTGAATCTCGCCCGGCCTGGCAGCGCGCCATCGCCCAGGGCGGCCCTTTTGAGCTGCCCGGCGCATAATCATTCTCGATAGCGTGGGTTCAGGCGAGCAGGCAGGACCTGGCTAAAAATGTTGCAAGGTTGCGCATAGACGATAACGTTTGCGCATCCTCTGCCTGGTTTTTCAGCGTCATAAGGGAAATTTAGTAAAAACCGGCAAAGTTAAGTTGAAATACCCCCTGTGAAGGCTAGATAATCGTTTGCCTTTTTTACAGCCGTTTTGTTTGCGTGGAGTTAAACGTTTGCTTTTTGTGGCTCTGCTTAGCCATAACCTGTTTCGGAATGATGACGTTTAACGGGCAGTGGATTGTCCACCGCGCTAACCAACGAAAAATAAAACTCTTCAGGGGATGTTTTCTATGTCTACGCCTTCGGCGCGTACCGGCGGTTCGCTTGACGCTTTGTTTAAAATTTCTGCTCGTGGCAGCACCGTCCGTCAGGAAGTGGTCGCCGGCTTAACCACCTTCCTTGCGATGGTCTACTCCGTCATCGTCGTCCCAGGCATGTTAGGGAAAGCGGGCTTCCCACCCGCCGCGGTGTTCGTTGCTACCTGCCTGGTGGCCGGTGTTGGCTCTATCGTGATGGGGCTGTGGGCGAACCTGCCGCTGGCAATTGGCTGTGCCATCTCGCTGACCGCCTTCACCGCGTTTAGCCTGGTGCTGGGGCAGCAGATCAGCGTCCCGGTTGCTCTCGGCGCGGTGTTCCTGATGGGCGTGCTGTTTACCGTCATCTCCGCCACCGGCATTCGTAGCTGGATCCTGCGCAACCTGCCGCAGGGCGTGGCGCACGGCACCGGTATCGGTATCGGCCTGTTTCTGCTGCTGATCGCTGCTAACGGCGTCGGCCTGGTGGTAAAAAACCCGATTGAAGGCCTGCCGGTGGCGCTGGGCAATTTTGCCAGCTTCCCGGTGATCATGTCCCTGATTGGCCTGGCCGTCATTATTGGCCTGGAAAAATTGAAGGTGCCGGGCGGCATTCTGCTGACCATCATCGGCGTATCGATTGTGGGTCTGATTTTCGATCCGAGCGTGCACTTCTCTGGCATTTTCGCCATGCCGTCCCTGAGCGACGATAAAGGCAACTCGCTGATTGGCAGCCTCGACATCGTTGGCGCGCTGAACCCGCTGGTACTGCCGAGCGTGCTGGCGCTGGTGATGACCGCGGTATTCGATGCTACCGGTACCATTCGCGCGGTAGCCGGGCAGGCTAACCTGCTGGATAAAGACGGTCAGATTATCGACGGCGGCAAAGCGCTGACTACCGACTCCCTGAGCAGCGTCTTCTCCGGTCTGGTGGGTGCGGCGCCGGCAGCGGTCTATATTGAATCGGCGGCCGGTACGGCGGCGGGCGGTAAAACTGGCCTGACGGCGATTACCGTCGGCGTGCTGTTCCTGCTGATCCTGTTCCTCTCTCCGCTCTCCTACCTGGTCCCGGCCTACGCCACCGCACCGGCGCTGATGTATGTTGGCCTGCTGATGCTGAGCAACGTGGCGAAAATCGACTTTGCCGATTTCGTGGATGCGATGGCCGGTCTGATCACCGCTGTCTTTATCGTGCTGACCTGTAACATCGTTACCGGCATCATGATCGGTTTCGCCTCGCTGGTGATTGGCCGTATTGTTTCCGGCGAATGGCGTCGCCTGAATATCGGTACGGTGGTGATCGCTATCGCGCTGGTTGCCTTCTATGCGGGTGGCTGGGCAATCTAAGCTTCACTGCCCCTTAAAATGGGTGGCTTTGGCCGCCCATTTTTATTTTTTAAGGCACATCCTGTTTCCTTTGCGTTAACCTGCATGTTCTATTATGAGAATCATGATGCCTCGTCATCGCTCGTCACTTCTCGACTATAAGAAAACATCGCAAACAGGGAACGCATGGAAATATTCTTTACCATTCTCATCATGACCCTTGTGGTCTCTCTCTCCGGCGTCATCACACGCGTTCTGCCGTTCCAGATCCCGCTGCCGCTGATGCAGATTGCCATCGGCGCGATGCTGGCGCTGCCGACGTTTGGCCTGCACGTTGAGTTCGATCCAGAGCTGTTTCTGGTGCTGTTTATCCCGCCGCTGCTGTTCGCCGACGGCTGGAAAACGCCAACGCGGGAGTTCCTTGAACACGGACGGGAGATCCTCGGTCTCGCGCTGGCGCTGGTGCTGGTCACCGTTGTTGGCATCGGCTTTCTCATCTACTGGATCGTGCCGGGCATTCCGCTGGTACCCGCGTTAGCGCTGGCGGCCGTGCTGTCGCCGACCGACGCCGTGGCGCTCTCCGGCATCGTTGGTGAGGGGCGCATTCCGAAGAAAATCATGGGCATTCTGCAGGGCGAGGCGTTAATGAACGACGCCTCTGGCCTGGTATCGCTGAAGTTTGCCGTCGCGGTGGCGATGGGCACTATGGTATTTACCGTTGGCGGCGCCTCGGTGGAGTTCCTGAAGGTGGCCGTGGGCGGTATTCTGGCGGGCTTTATCGTGAGCTGGCTGTACGGGCGCTCGCTGCGCTTCCTCAGCCGCTGGGGCGGCGATGAGCCAGCGACGCAGATCGTACTGCTGTTCCTGCTGCCGTTTGCTTCCTATCTGATTGCAGAGCATATCGGCTTCTCGGGCATTCTGGCTGCCGTCGCGGCGGGGATGACCATTACCCGCTCCGGGGTAATGCGCCGCGCACCGCTGGCGATGCGCCTGCGTGCCAACAGCACCTGGGCGATGCTGGAGTTTGTCTTCAACGGCATGGTGTTTCTGCTGCTGGGCCTGCAGCTGCCGGGGATCCTTGAGTCCTCGCTGGTAGCCGCCGAGGCGGACCCGAACGTCGAAACCTGGATGCTGTTTACCGACATCGTACTGATCTATGCCGCGCTGATGCTGGTGCGTTTTGGCTGGCTGTGGACGATGAAAAAGTTCAGCCAGCGCTTCTTAACGAAGAAGCCGATGGAGTTCGGATCCTGGAGCACCCGCGAACTGCTGATCGCCTCTTTTGCCGGGGTACGCGGGGCGATTACCCTGGCGGGCGTGCTCTCTATCCCGCTGCTGCTGCCGGACGGTAACGTCTTCCCGGCCCGCTACGAACTGGTGTTCCTGGCTGCTGGCGTGATCCTCTTCTCGCTGTTTGTTGGCGTGGTGATGCTGCCGATCCTGCTTCAGCATATGGAGGTGGGCGACCATATTCAGCAGGCGAAAGAGGAGCGGCTGGCACGTTCCGTCACCGCCGAGGTGGCAATCGTGGCAATCCAGAAGATGCAGGAGCGTCTTGCCACCAATAGCGAAGAGAATATCGATAATCAGCTGCTGACCGAGGTTAGCTCACGCGTGATCGGTAACCTGCGCCGCCGGGCCGACGGCCGTAACAATGCCGAAGGTACGATGCAGGAAGAGAACCTCGAGCGGCGTTTCCGCCTGGCAGCGCTGCGCTCCGAGCGTGCCGAGCTGTACCACCTGCGGGCCACGCGACAAATCAGCAATGAGACGATGCAGAAGATGCTGCACGATCTCGACCTGCTGGAAGCGCTGCTGATAGAAAATAAGTGATTGTATTGCCCGGTGGCGCTACGCTTACCGGGCCTACGGAAGCATAATGTCGTTGTAGGCCGGGTCAGGCGAAGCCGCCACCCGGCGTTTCCGGGTTCGGCGGCAGCCAAAACCCCTCACAGCACGTTAGCCATGCCTGGGCACTGTGCGACAGATAGACTCCCTCCCGCCAGATCATTCCCAACTGCCACTGCAGATCGCTCTGCAAGGGGATCCAGCGCAGCGTCTGCTTGTCCAGCCGCTGGCAAATCGGCTCCGGCAAAATCGCAATGCCGACTCCCGCCTGCACCATTGCGGCAAGAAAATCCCACTGCCCGCTGCGCACGGCAATGCGCGGCTTCACGTTGTGCTGGTTGAAGAGCCGCATTAGCTGCTGGCTGAGAGCAAAGTCCTCGTTGTAGATCAGCAGCGGATGCCCGGCCAACATTCCGGGCGTCACCGCCTCGCACTTCAGCCAGTCGCCGGAGCGGGGGACCAGCACGCATAGCGGGTGGCTAAACAGCGGCAAGGTAGTCAGGGCGCTCTCTTCCTCTACCGGCAGCGCCGTCATCGCCAGATCCAGCTCGCCGTTCATTACCGCCTGCTGGACGGTCAGACCGCCAAACTCGGCAATTTTTAGCTCCACGCCGGGATAACGCTGGCGAAACAGGCTGATGGGTCCGGCCATCAACATACCTACCATCGGCGGTATGCCCAGCCGCAGCACCCCCTTGTTAAGGTGCTGAATATCGTCCAGTTCGGCCTCCAGCTGGCGGAACTCGGCAAGGATTGCCTGGCCACGTTCAAAGACCACCCGACCCGTATCGGTAAGCAGCAGCCTACGCCCGTCGCGGATCAGCAGGGTAGCGTTCAGCTCATCCTCCAGGTTTTTCAGCATTTTGCTGATGGTAGGCTGGGTGACGAACAGCCGCTCCGCTGCGCGGGTGAAACTCTGCTGGCGCACGACCTCCACAAAATAGCGCAGCGTTCTGATGTCCATGATTATTCCTTTAGACCATGCTTGCGATGAGTTTAATTCATTTCAACCCGCTATGAAGGCTCTTGCCTGGTCAATAAAAAACGCTATCGCCGCTTTCGCACGCTGCCCCTGATGCCGCTGGCCGCCAGAGTGATGTTCTGACCAGCGGCGTAGAGGCTACTTCAGGCGGGCGACCAGTTCAAACTCGCGGAAGCTAACCGGGCGCTGCTGCTGCATCGAGATATTCCCGGCAATACCGGTGAGGATCGACATCGCCCCCGCCCGATGGTCAGCAGCGCGCTTGAGGGGATCGTCTCCCGGCTCGCCAAACAGATCCGCCAGCATGGCGTTATCCCCGCCGCCGTGGCCGCCTTCGCCAACGGTGAACTCTGCCTTCCACGGTGCGGCAAACATCGGAAAGACTGTGATATCGCACCCCTCCAGGCTCCCTTCGTTCTCGCGTGCGCCGCCGGCGTTAACGTAGGACTTCTCCACCAGCTTCATCTCCAGCCGTCCCGCGCTGCCGTTAAACACCACGTTCAAGCCCTCCCAGGGCAGGTAGGCATTCAGGGAGTAGGTCAGTTGCACCTGGTTTTGGTACTTCACCAGCACTGACAGGGTGTCTTCGATGGTAATACCGTCGCTAAACACGCTCTGGTCGCGGAAGTAGTTATCCTCATGCTCAGCATCCAGATAGAGTGCTTTCAGCTGGGCGTTGTCGGCCATCTGCAGCGCAAAGGGATCCGCTTTCGCCTGTGCATAGCCGTGAGCGCGGGGATAGAACTGCGTGACGCCGCGCCGCTCGGCATTCTCTTTACCATAAAAGCGCAGCCCGCCCTCGGCGTAGACGCGCTCAGGATAGCTTCCCAGCCAGAAGTTCATCAGGTCAAAGTGGTGGGTGGATTTATGCACCAGCAAGCCGCCGCTGTTGCGCTTCTCCCGATGCCAGCGGCGGAAGTAGTCCGCACCGTGCTCGGTGTTGAGCAGCCACTCAAAATGAACGGAGTAGACCTCGCCAATCGTACCGTTCATCAGCAGCTCGCGTACCTTGCTATGGTGCGGGGCATAGCGGTAGTTAAAGGCCACGCGCACGCTGCGGCCCGTCTCTTCAATAGCGTCGAGGATACGCAGGGCGCGCTGCTCATCAATGGTCATTGGTTTTTCGGTGATGACGTCGCACCCGGCCTGCAGCGCCCGCACGATATAGTCATCGTGGGTGCGGTCCATGGTGGTGACGATAAGCGTGTCCGGGTGCGTTTCGCGGATCATCTCTGCAAACTGCTCTGCTTTCCACGTTGATACCGGCTCGCTGTCACTGCTGTGCAGCAGTTGGTTGGCGTAATCCATGCGTGTCTGGTTGGTATCGCAGAAGGCCACCAGCTGCGCCGTTTCGCGCCACTGACCGCCAATAGCAGAGATGTACAGTCCGGCCCGACCACCGGTTCCGACAAGGGCATATCGCTTCATCGTATCCTCTCGAATTAAAACAACGTTTCAAATAGGTCAGATACTGTATCGCGGATATAAGAGGAGAACTGTGATCCCCGGCCAGAATGACCGGGGATAAGAGGATTAATGCGCGCGGCCCTGCTCAATACCTAGCCCGGTTTGCGAGCGAATAAACTGGGCGCGGAATTTCTCGCGCTCCAGCTTGCCTTCCGCCGTGTTGTCGGTCAGAGAGAAGATCCAGATGCCGATAAACGCCACGGCGATAGAGAAGAGTGCCGGGTACTCATACGGGAAGAGGGCTTTCTCATGGCCAAGGATCTGCACCCAGATCGTCGGGCCGAGAACCATCAGCACCACGGCGGTCAGCAGACCCAGCCAGCCGCCGATCATTGCGCCACGGGTAGTGAGCTTCGACCAGTACATGGAGAGCAGGATGATAGGGAAGTTACAGCTGGCAGCAATGGAGAAGGCCAGCCCCACCATAAAGGCGATGTTCTGATTTTCGAACAGAATGCCGAGCAGGATCGCCACTACGCCGAGCACCAGTACGGTAATTTTCGATACTCTCAGCTCGTCACGCTCGGAGGCCCCTTTGCGGAAGACGTTGGCATAGAGGTCGTGCGATACCGCCGATGCGCCTGCCAGCGTCAGGCCAGCCACTACCGCCAGAATGGTGGCAAAGGCCACGGCAGAGATAAAGCCCAGGAAGAGGCTGCCACCTACTGCGTTAGCCAGATGCACCGCCGCCATGTTGTTACCGCCGATCAGCGCGCCTGCCGCATCTTTAAATACCGGGTTGGCACCGACCAGCATGATAGCGCCAAAGCCGATGATAAAGGTCAGGATGTAGAAGTAACCCATAAAGCCGGTGGCATAGAAGACGCTCTTACGCGCCTCGCGGGCGTCACTAACGGTAAAGAAGCGCATCAGGATGTGCGGCAGCCCGGCAGTACCAAACATCAAACCCAGGCCGAGAGAGAGGGCCGAGATAGGATCCTTCACCAGCCCGCCGGGGCTCATGATGGCTTCCCCTTTCGGATGCACCGCCATCGCCTCGCTAAACAGGTTATTGAAGCTGAAGCCGACGTGTTTCATTACCATAAAGGCCATAAAGCTCGCGCCAAACAGCAGCAGCACCGCCTTGATAATCTGTACCCAGGTGGTGGCCAGCATGCCGCCGAACAGAACGTACATCACCATCAGCACGCCGACCAGCACCACCGCAATGTGGTAGTTGAGACCGAACAGCAGCTGGATCAGCTTGCCCGCGCCCACCATCTGGGCAATGAGGTAGAGGGCGACCACCACCAGCGAGCCGCAGGCGGAGAGAATACGGATAGGTCCCTGCTTCAGCCGGTAAGAGGCAACGTCGGCAAAGGTGTAACGTCCCAGGTTGCGCAGACGCTCAGCGATTAAGAACAGAATGATCGGCCAGCCGACCAGGAAGCCGAGGGAGTAGATGAGGCCATCGTAGCCGGAAGTAAACACCAGCGCGGAGATACCTAAAAACGATGCCGCGGACATATAGTCCCCGGCGATAGCCAGGCCGTTTTGCAGGCCGGTAATGTTACCGCCAGCGGTGTAGTAGTCGTTTCGCGTCCGGGTGCGCTTTGAGGCCCACCAGGTGATGCCGAGCGTCATGGCCACGAAGATGACAAACATGATAATCGCCTGCCAGTTGGTCGGCTGGCGCTGTACCGCACCGGTAAGCGCATCCGCTGCACCGGCGGTAAAAGGGAGCGCGGCGGGCAGCGCTATCAGGATCCTTTTCATAATGCTTTTACCTCGCGGACAACATCACTGTTGAGGCGATCGAACTCGCCGTTTGCGCGCCAGACGTAGACGCCGGTCAGGATAAAGGAGATCAGGATAACGCCGATGCCAATAGGGATACCGCGCGTCACGCTGGTTCCCGGATGCAGCGGGGTGCCCAGCCAGCCTGGCGCAAAGGCGATCAGCATGATAAAGCTGATATACATGACCAGGACGATAAGTGAGAGGATAAAGGCAAACCGTTGCCGCTTCTCGACGAGCTCCCTGTAGTGCGCACTATTCTCAATCTGCTGACAAATATCGTTATTCATCACAGAGTCTCCAGACGTATTTTGTAGGGGAGGGGTTTTATTATTCCCTCTCCCGTGTGGGAGAGGGTGAGGGTGAAATCGTTACGATGGCATGGTGATACCCTGCTTCTCTTCGAGCAGTTTTTCCACTACGCCCGGATCGGCCAGCGTTGAGGTATCACCGAGGTTGCTGGTGTCCCCAGCGGCAATCTTACGCAGAATGCGGCGCATGATTTTGCCGGAGCGCGTTTTCGGCAGCGAGTCGGTCCAGTGCAGCACATCTGGCGTGGCCAGCGGGCCAATCTCTTTGCGGACCCAGTTTCGCACTTCGGTGTAGAGCGCCGGAGATGGCTCTTCGCCATGGTTCAGGGTGACGTAGGCGTAGATCGCCTGGCCTTTAATAGTGTGGGGGATGCCCACTACCGCCGCTTCGGCAATTTTTGGATGCGAAACCAGCGCGGATTCGATCTCCGCCGTGCCGAGGCGATGGCCGGAGACGTTGAGCACGTCATCGACGCGGCCGGTGATCCAGTAGTAGCCATCCTCGTCGCGTCGTGCGCCGTCACCGCTGAAGTACATGTTTTTAAAGGTGGAGAAGTAGGTCTGCTCGAAGCGCTCGTGATCGCCAAACAGCGTCCGCGCCTGGCCCGGCCAGGAGTCAACAATCGCCAGGTTGCCTTCGGTGGCCCCCTCCAGCGGTGTGCCTTCGTTATCCACCAGCGCAGGCTGGACGCCAAAGAAGGGACGGGTAGCGGAGCCGGCTTTTAGCTCGGTGGCCCCCGGCAGCGGGGCGATCATGAAGCCCCCGGTTTCGGTCTGCCACCAGGTGTCGATCACCGGGCACTTTTCGTTACCAATCTTCTTCCAGTACCACTCCCAGGCTTCCGGGTTGATCGGTTCGCCTACCGAGCCGAGGATGCGCAGCGACGAGCGGTCGGTACCGGCAATCGCCTTGTCGCCTTCCGCCATCAGGGCGCGGATCGCCGTCGGCGCGGTATAGAGAATATTAACCTGATGTTTATCAACCACCTGTGCCATGCGCGCCGGGGTAGGCCAGTTCGGCACGCCCTCAAACATCAGGGTAGTCGCCCCGCAGGCCAGCGGGCCGTAGAGCAGATAGCTATGGCCGGTGACCCAGCCCACGTCGGCGGTGCACCAGTAGATTTCGTCCGGATGGTAATCAAAGACATACTTAAAGGTGGTCGCTGCGTAGACCAGATAGCCGCCGGTGGTATGCAGCACCCCCTTTGGCTTACCGGTGGAGCCGGAGGTATAGAGGATAAAGAGGGGATCTTCCGCGTTCATCTCTACCGGCTGATGCTCGCTGCTGGCCTGCGCCATTACATCGCTCCACCAGAGATCGCGCCCTTCCTGCCACTCAATATTGCCCCCGGTACGCTTGAGCACCACCACATGTTCGATAGTGGTGACGTTGGGGTTCTTCAGCGCATCGTCAACGTTCTTTTTCAGCGGGATGCTGCGCCCGGCGCGAACGCCCTCGTCGGCGGTGATCACCAGCCGCGAGCTGGAGTCGATAATGCGCCCGGCCACGGCTTCCGGTGAGAAGCCGCCAAAGATCACGGAGTGAATGGCACCGATGCGCGCGCAGGCGAGCATCGCCACGGCCGCCTCCGGCACCATCGGCATATAGATAGCCACCACGTCGCCTTTTTTAATGCCAAGCGCCAGCAGGACATTGGCGAAGCGGCAGACGTCGGCATGCAGTTCGCGATATGAGATATGCTTGCTCTGCTGGGCGTCGTCACCCTCCCAGATAATCGCCGTCTGGTCGCCGCGTTCGGCCAGATGCCTGTCGAGGCAGTTAGCGGCCAGGTTGAGCGTGCCATCCTCATACCATTTAATAGAGACGTTGCCCGGCGCGAAGGAGGTGTTTTTCACCTTCTCATAGGGCCGGATCCAGTCAAGAATTTTGCCCTCTTCGCCCCAAAAGGCATCGGGATCGCTGACGGATTGCTGATACTTCGCCTCATACTGCTCCGGGTTAATCAGGCAATTTTCCGCGATATTGGCGGGAACAGAGTGTTTATGTATTTGGCTCATAGCTGTTGTTCTCCTTGTAAGATGTTAAGGATATGTCACGGAAACGTTAAGGGAAGAGCCTGGCGCGGCTTTGTTTACTTTTTGGGCGGAAGATCACGCATTGTTTGAATGGTTGAAAATTCAGCAAATGAATCTTTGAAGGTAAATAATCACTATTGGTGATGTTTGTGGAAAGTGTGATGAAAAGCTCATCCATAACATATAGTTATGCATTAATAGTGCGATAAAAAGTGCTTCTTATGCACTTTAGTGGTGAAAGACCCTCATCTTAAAGGGTTGCACTTGATACCATGCAAATGATACTGATAATGCGCGTTATAAAACCCCGCTTGACTAAGCAACGCTAATCACACCCCTTTCAGTATGTATCGCTCCGGTACACGGAATGGTGCTTCATTGAGGACGTCTGTAGTTATGAAAAATTTGAAAGTCAGCCTGGCCTGGCAGATTTTGCTGGCCCTTGTGCTGGGTATTCTGCTGGGTAGTTACCTGCATTACCAAAGCGATAGCCGTGAGTGGCTGATTGCAAACCTGCTCTCACCGGCGGGCGATATCTTTATCCACCTGATCAAGATGATCGTGGTCCCGATTGTGATCTCCACGCTGATTGTGGGCATCGCAGGCGTGGGTGACGCGAAGCAGCTTGGACGTATCGGTGTCAAAACCATTCTCTATTTTGAAATCATCACTACCGTTGCCATCGTGCTGGGTATCACGCTGGCTAACGTGTTCCAGCCGGGAGCGGGCATTGATATGACGCAGCTGGCGACGGTGGATATTTCAAAATATCAGAGCACCACGGCGGAAGTGCAGAGCCATGCCCACGGGCTGATGGGTACTATTCTGTCGCTGGTGCCGACGAATATCGTCGCCTCTATGGCGAAGGGCGACATGCTGCCGATCATCTTCTTTTCGGTGCTGTTTGGCCTCGGACTGTCATCCCTGCCTGCTGCGCACCGCGATCCGCTGGTGACCGTATTCCGCTCTATTTCAGAGACCATGTTTAAAGTCACCCACATGGTGATGCGCTACGCGCCGGTAGGCGTGTTTGCCCTGATCTCGGTGACGGTAGCCAACTTCGGCTTCGCCTCGCTGTGGCCCCTCGCCAAGCTGGTTATCCTGGTCTACGTGGCGATCCTGTTCTTTGCGCTGGTGGTGCTGGGCGCGGTGGCGCGGATGTGCAAACTGAGCATCTGGACGCTGATCCGCATCCTGAAGGACGAGCTGATCCTGGCCTACTCAACCGCCAGCTCGGAGAGCGTGCTGCCGCGTATTATTGAGAAGATGGAAGCCTATGGCGCACCGGCGTCTATCACCAGCTTCGTAGTGCCAACCGGTTACTCCTTTAACCTCGATGGCTCTACGCTCTACCAGAGCATCGCCGCTATCTTTATCGCCCAGCTCTACGGCATTGATCTGTCTCTGGGCCAGGAGATCATCCTGGTGCTGACGCTGATGGTGACTTCGAAAGGCATCGCTGGCGTACCGGGCGTGTCGTTTGTGGTGCTGCTGGCAACCCTGGGCAGCGTGGGTATTCCGCTGGAAGGGCTGGCGTTTATCGCAGGCGTTGACCGTATCCTCGATATGGCGCGCACCGCGCTGAACGTGGTGGGTAACGCACTGGCGGTGCTGGTGATCGCCAAGTGGGAACGCAAGTTCGACAGCCAAAAAGCGCTGGCCTACGAGCGTGAGACGCTGGGCAAATTTAAAACCACCGCCAACCAGTAGTGGTTAATTATTGCTAAAAAAACCCGCCTCGGCGGGTTTTTTATTATTTGAATCGCGTAAATATATTTGTGAGAATTATAAAAGGGTGCATTAAGGACACAACTCTGGCAATTCGGGCGGGTGACCCCGCCCGTTGAGTTAACCTGATGTACAGGCTAATTTAGCCGCCACCTCCTGACGCTCGTTTTTGATATTAAACTCGCATAACCTTCCACGGTTAATAAAAGAAAAGGCCAGGATTGTTAGACAAACCACTAACAGAATGGCTAACAGATATTTCAATGGCGTCATGCCTTTTACTCCTTGCAAAAAAAAGGGTAAGAGGCTACTCTCAACTTGCTGAAGTTGTGTAGAGTAGCCTCGGGTTAATGGAAACATTGCCCGGGGCTTTCAACTCTCTGCCACAACACTCTCAAGGTTGTTCGGAATAACGCTGAGCGTGCTTAAGACAGAAAGCCTTAAGCACCCGCCAATAATGATATCTCCCTCTGAGTAAAAGGGAAGAGAAATAGCAATGTAATTCCATTGAGATAATTGCATTTTTCTTCGAGCACACTCACAGCGCTTTATAAATAATAATGCATATGAATATATAATAGCGGGTTCTTATTTGAACCCGCTATTAATTAACAGCACTGTTTTATCCTGAGGCGCTCTCCCGCAGACGGGATTTAAGCTTATTATATTCGTCGATGACATACCGCTCGGCGGCCTGTTGATCGTCAATCGCCTCGACGCGCACGGCGCAGTACTTATACTCCGGCGTTTTGGTTATCGGACTTAGGTTCTCCGTTACCAGCTCGTTGCAGGCCCCAATCCACCACTGGTAGGTCATGTAAACTGCCCCTTTATTGGGGCGATCGCTAACCTGCGCCCGGGTGATGATCCGCCCTTTGCGCGAGTTGACCCACACCAGCGCCTCATCTTCAACGCCCAACCGGGCAGCATCGGCGGTGTTGATCTGCGCATAGCCCGGCTCATCGGCCAGCGCCGCCAGCGCTGCACAGTTGCCGGTCATTGAGCGGCAGGAGTAGTGGCCTACCTCGCGCACCGTGGAGAGCACCATCGGGTAGTTGTCGGTAAGCTTATCAATGGGGGCCACCCAGTCGCAGGTAAAGAACTTCGCCAGCCCGCTGTCGGTATCAAACTTCTCTTTAAAGAGGTATGACGTTCCCTGGTCGGCCTCGGAAACGTCGCGGCAGGGCCACTGAATGTAGCCCAGCTCGCCCATCTTCTCATAGGTCGCCCCGTAGAAGTCCGGACAGAGATGGCGCAGTTCATCCCAAATCTGCTGGGTAGTATCGTAGTGCATGGCGTAGCCCATCCGCGTGGCGATCTCGCTGATAATCTGCCAGTCGGTTTTCAGATCCCACTGCGGCTCTACCGCCTTAAAGAAGCGCTGGAAGCCACGATCCGCCGCCGTGTAGACACCCTCATGCTCACCCCATGACGTTGACGGTAAAATCACATCCGCCGCCGCCGCGGTTTTGGTCATAAAGATATCCTGCACGATGACCAGCTCAAGATCCGCAAACCCTTTGCGCACCGCCGAAAGCTCGGCATCGGTCTGGAGCGGATCTTCACCCATGATATAGGCCGCCCGCACTTCGCCATGCGCCGCCCGATGCGGCAGCTCGCTGATGCGGTAGCCGGTATGGGCCGGTAGGCTCTCTACGCCCCAGGCGCGGGCGAATTTCTCCCGGTTCGCCGGATCGCTCACGTACTGGTAGCCTGGATAGGTGTCCGGCAGCGCGCCCATATCACACGCGCCCTGCACGTTGTTCTGCCCGCGTACCGGGTTGACGCCGACGTGCGCCTTGCCCAGGTTGCCGGTGAGCATCGCCAGGCTAGTGAGGGAGCGCACCGTCTCAACCCCCTGATAGAACTGGGTCACGCCCATGCCCCACAGGATTGATGCCGTTTTCGCCCCGGCATAGAGCCGCGCGGCCTGACGGATCGCCTGAGCCCTAACGCCGGTAATCTCCTCGACGGACTCTGGCGTGTAGCCTTCAACAATTTTACAATACTCTTCAAAGCCCTGGGTGCGGTTCGCCACGAACGCCGCGTCGTAGAGCTTCTCTTCAACAATGACATGCCCAAGGGCGTTGAGCAGCGCGATGTTCGAGCCGTTCTTCAACGCAAGGTGCATATCGGCAATGCGCGCGGTCTCAATTTTGCGCGGATCGCAGACAATAATTTTCGCCCCGTTACGCTTCGCACGGATCACATGATTGGCGACGATAGGGTGGGAATCTGCCGGGTTATAGCCAAAGATAAAGACTAAATCCGTGTTATCAATTTCCGTGATGGCATTACTCATTGCGCCATTACCGACCGACTGGTGCAGACCTGCAACCGAGGGGCCGTGTCAGACGCGTGCGCAGCAGTCGACGTTATTGGTGCCAATAACGGCGCGGGCAAATTTCTGCATCACATAGTTGGTTTCGTTGCCGGTACCGCGCGACGAGCCGGTGGTCTGGATCGCGTCCGGACCATACTTCTCTTTGATGGCGCTCAGGCGGTCGGCGACATAGTTCAGCGCTTCATCCCAGGAGACCGCTTCCAGCTTGCCGCCACGCTGGCGACGGATCATAGGTGTTTTCAGACGCGGGGTGAGGATCTGGGTATCGTTGATAAAATCCCAGCCGTAGTAGCCTTTCAGGCACAGGGTTCCCTGATTGGTTTTCCCCTGCGCCGCCTCCGCGCGAACGATTTTTCCGTTATCCACCACGAGGTTGATCTTGCAACCTGATGCGCAGTACGGGCAAACCGTGACGACTTTTTTCATCGCTTCTGCTCCAGTTAAACACAGCGCGCATTTGCGCTCCTGGCCCCACTATGCATCTTGCATGCCATATTGTTATTGTGGGCATTAGCAGAAGTTAGAGGCGAATGCGGGGCAAAACCCTGTCGATAAACAGAGCATCGACACATTTGACGTGTCGAAAAGCGAAGGGGTGTGACAGCGGTTAAAGATCCAGCACGTCGCAGTGTGATTTGCTGCCGATCCTTACCAGAATGGCTAACACTTAGGGCATGTCTCTCGGGCAGGCGTAGATGATGAAACCGGCAATTCTGATAGTGGATGATGATGCGGCAGTCTGCGAACTCTTGCAGGACGTGCTTAACGAGCATGTCTTTGCCGTGCACGTCTGCCATAGTGGCCGGGAGGCGCTGACGCTTGCCGCTGAGCAACCCGACATAGCGCTGGTGCTGCTGGATATGGTGCTACCGGATACCAACGGGCTGCTCGTCCTGCAGCAGCTGCAAAGGTTGCGTCCGGCGCTGCCGGTGGTGATGCTTACCGGGCTGGGCAGCGAGTCGGATGTCGTGGTCGGCCTTGAGATGGGAGCTGACGACTACATCGCTAAGCCCTTTAACCCACGGGTGGTGGTGGCCCGCCTGAAGGCGGTGCTGCGGCGCACCGGCGCGCTGGCGGCCGATGTTCCGGTGCCGAAAGGGGCTGATATAGCGTTTAACGGCTGGAGCCTGAATACGACCCGCTGTGAACTGCACGATCCGCATGGCCAGCTGACGCCGCTCACCCAGGGCGAGTATGGTCTGCTGCTGGCGCTGGTGCAAAATGCGCGACGGGTGCTGAACCGCGAGCAGCTGCTCACACTCACCCACAGCGAAAGCATGGAGGTGTTTGACCGCACTATCGACGTGCTGATTATGCGGCTGCGGCGCAAAATCGAGCTGAACCCGCACCAGCCCGTGCTGATTAAAACCATCCGTGGCCTGGGCTACGTTTTTGCCGCCGACGTGGTTCATAACGAAATCGCGGCCTGAGCGTTATCGCGGATAAACGCCCGGTGCTCATCCAGGCTTTTCGCTCCGTCGATGGCATTGGCGGCAAGCAGGCTGGCCCGGGCGCAGACGTGGGCGAGCTGAATACTCTCTATTAGCGATTTGCCTTCATGGCAGCCGTAGAGGAACCCGGCGCAGAACGCATCTCCCGCCCCCACGCTACCAACAATCTCCTCCTGCGCCAGGTGCCAGGAGGGGAGCCAGAATCCCGGCTCCTCGGGTGTTTGCCCCCAGGCACCTTCAGGGCAGTGGATCACCACCCGCTGCTTCACGCCCGCGGCCAAAAGCTGGGCCGCCGCCTGGGCGATATGCTCAATATGCGGCTCGCCGTTTTCGTGGCGGATCGCCAGCTCGCTAAACTCCCCCGCCTCCAGCTCGTTAATCACCAGATAGTCGAGGTGTTTCAGGGCCGGGTTAACCAGCGGACGATAGCGGGGATCGCCTTTGCGCGACACCAGATCCAGCGAAGTCTCAAAGCCCAGGTTATGCATCTGGGCCAGCAGCCGGGCGCTGCGCGTACCAAACTCCTCGTCTGGCATATCCAGGCTATCCAGCAGCAGCAGATAGCCAAGATGGAAAATTTTCATCGTATTGTCGAGACGATCGAAAGCGGGCAGATCCAGCAGGCGGTTCGCGCCAGGAGAGTGGAAAAAGGTGCGCTGCCCGCTGGGATCGGTCATCACCTGCGACATGGAGGTAGGGGCAAAGGTAGTGCGCTGTACATGCTGGCGGTTGACGTGATACTGCTCCAGCATCGCCATGATGTAGTCGCCGTCGTTGTCTTCGCCTACCAGCCCCACGGCCTGCAGCGGCAGGCCAGTGCGCATCTTCGCCAGCGTCAGCAAAACGTTCAGCGGCGCGCCGCCGGTGGAGCGCTCGCTGTGGACAATCTCGGCCAGCCAGCCGCGCTCCGGCCACTGCACGATCTGGTGGACATGATCCACCAGCATATTGCCCGCCGCGATGATGCCTCTGCGTGTCATCAGATTTTCCCCTCGCTGCCAAAGATGCGCATCTGCTCGGCAACAATGTCGGTGATCGCCTGCTCGATGCTGAGCATTAGCTCGGCGAACTCGTCGTAGATCTGATCCCGCGCGGTCATGCTTTTGTCTACCGCTGCCAGCGCGGCCTGGGACATACCGGTGTAGAAATTGATTTTATGAATGCCAAGGCTGATGGCGCGGCGGAAGTCCGCATCGCTGATGCCAGAGCCGCCGTGCAGTACCAGCGGCAGGCCAGTCTGCTGGCGAATCGCCTCCAGGCGCGCAAAATCGAGCTTCGGCTCACCTTTGTATTTGCCGTGAGAGTTGCCGATCGCCACGGCCAGCGCATCGATGCCGGTGCGGTCAACAAAGTCCCGGGCCTTGGCTGGATCGGTAAAGAAGGCCTCATCGGCATGGCCGTACAGCGCCCCGCCTTCGTCGCCGCCTACCGCGCCCAGTTCACCCTCGACCGAGACGCCCACCGCGTGGCACATCTTCACCACCTCCCGCGTCTGACGCACGTTCTCGTCATAGTCCAGCGTCGATCCGTCAAACATCACCGAGGTAAAACCGAGGCGCAGCGCCTGCACCACTGCCTCAAAGTGCAGACCGTGGTCGAGATTAAGCACCACCGGAATATCGTGCCGGGCGGCTTCATACTTTACCGCCTCAACCAGCGTATCCAGCGACAGATACTTAAAGTGCACTTCGGCAATGTTGATGATAAACGGTGAGCGCTGCTGCTGGGCGGCGGCAAATAGCGCCCGTAGAAAGTGGGTATCCAGTACGTTAAAGGCTCCCAGCGCATACTGGTGCACGCGGGCATGTTTCAGGCCATCGGCGAGAGAGATCAGCGGCATTGCAGCCTCCTTGGTTAGGGAACCGGGTGAAGAAACAGGGAGTATTCGTTACAGAGCACCAGCTGCGCCGGCTCATCTTCTTCAATGCTGTTATAGCGAGCGCGCGGCTGCAGGAAGTGGTTGTCATTGTCATCGTCGTTGACGGAGGAGACCTCGCCCACCAGCACGTCGCCAAAGCCGTGCTCGCCCCAGAAGCTGTGATACAGCCCCGGCGGCAGGCAGATGCTCTCGCCGGGCGACAGACGCAGCTGGCTGCCAGCCATATGGGTTTGTAAACAGCCATCGATAGCGACCGTCACGTCGCTATGCTCGGTTTGCTCGTCGGCCCCTGAGTTCCACATCTCGATAATCAGGTTACCGCCGCCGCGGTTGATAATATCCTCGCGCTTAAGCCAGTGAAGATGCATCGGCGTCAGCTGGCCGTCGCGGACGTGCATGATCTTCTCCGCATAGCATTTGGGCCAGGGCGACCCGTTGGGAGAGCCGTTACGCAGGGTGAAGAGCGTTAGCCCCTGCGCCGCAAAGTTTGTCCCGCCAAAGGCGGTGACGTCCCAGCCCAGCCGGAGATCGAACACCTCCTGCCAGGCATCAGCGGGCAGCTGTCGCCATCTGGAGGGAGCAAAGCTGGCAAACGCCGGCAGGTGAACGTCGTGCATGGAGAAGAATTGCCGCGTATAGCCAAGGATTTCGTTGATCGCGGAGCGTTTCATATTGCAGGCCTCCAGAAGCGTAGGCCGGGTAAGCGGTGCGCCACCCGGCGTTTACGTTATTTAACCGTCCAGCCCTTGTAGTTTGCCACGCTCTGCTTATCGATCATTGTGACCGGGATCAGCACCGGCTCTTTGGGGGCGGGCTTGCCCTGCAGGATGTCATAGCCAATCTCCACCGCCTTCGCCGCCATGACCTGCGGATCCTGCGCCGGGGTCGCCACAAACAGCGAGTTCTCACGCTTCAGGGCCTCTTCCCCGTCCGGCGAGCCATCTACGCCAACGATAAAGAACTCGCTGCGCTGAGCCTGCTTCGCTGCCAGATCGGCGCCGATCGCGGTAGGATCGTTAATGGCGAATACGCCGTCGATCTTCGGATTCGCCGCCAGCAGGGAGGTCATGACCTCCAGGCCACCCTCGCGGCTGCCTTTGGCGTTCTGGTTCCAGGAGAGCACCTTGATGTCCGGATGACGTTTGAACTCGGTCTGGCAGCCCTCTACGCGGTTCTGTACCGCAGAGACCGGCGGCCCGTTGATGATCACCACGTCACCTTTGCCTTTCAGGCGATCGGTGATGTACTTACAGGCGATCTCGCCCGCCTGGGTGTTATCGGAGGTGATGGTGGCATCGGCCCCTTCGGCCGCCACGTCAACCGCCACTACCACGATCCCGGCATCTTTGGCGCGCTTCACTGCCGGACCGATACCTTTGGAGTCCGCCGCGTTAAGAATGATCATGTCCACTTTGGCAGCAATAAAGTTATCGATCTGCGATACCTGCTGGCCGAGATCGTAGCCGCTGGAGACCAGCGTCACCTTCACGTTATCTCCGGCCAGCTTGCGTGCCTCCAGCTCTGCGCCCTTGGTGATCTGGACAAAGAACGGGTTCGCCAGGTCGCCCACCGTCACGCCGATGGACTTCAGGTCTTTCGCCTGCGCAAACGGCGTTGCGGCAAGCAGGGCGCCAGCACAGAGCGCGGTGACTAAAGGTTTCAAACGCATATTTTGTTCCTTATGTGTAGGGTATTGTTGTTATGCACTTTGATGGTGACGGGTACGGTATTTATCGATTAGCACCGCAATGATGATCACCGCCCCTTTGATCACCAGCTGCCAGAAGTAGGAGA
>DAMBQR010000059.1:0-23027 GCA_032055545.1 Pseudescherichia sp.
CACTTAAGAAGGTAGGTGTTACATGTCCGAGCTTAATGAAAAGTTAGCCACAGCATGGGAAGGTTTCGTTGAAGGTGACTGGCAGAACGCGGTCAACGTCCGTGACTTTATCCAGAAAAACTACGCTCCTTACGAGGGCGACGAATCTTTCCTGGCCGGTGCCACTGAAGCTACCACCACGCTGTGGGACAAAGTAATGGAAGGCGTCAAACTGGAGAACCGCACCCATGCGCCAGTTGACTTCGACACCTCCGTTGCGTCCACCATCACCTCTCACGACGCTGGCTACATCAACAAAGCGCTGGAGAAAATCGTTGGTCTGCAAACTGAAGCGCCGCTGAAACGTGCCATTATCCCGTTTGGCGGTATCAAAATGGTTGAAGGTTCCTGCAAAGCGTACAATCGCGAACTGGACCCGATGCTGAAAAAGATCTTCACCGAATACCGCAAGACCCACAACCAGGGCGTTTTTGATGTCTACACCAAAGATATCCTGAACTGCCGTAAGTCTGGCGTGCTGACCGGTCTGCCGGACGCCTATGGCCGTGGCCGTATCATCGGTGACTACCGTCGCGTTGCGCTGTACGGCATCGACTTCCTGATGAAAGACAAATACGCCCAGTTCGTCTCTCTGCAAGAGAAGCTGGAAAACGGCGAAGATCTGGAAGCGACTATCCGTCTGCGCGAAGAGATCTCCGAGCAGTACCGTGCGCTGGGCCAGATCAAAGAGATGGCAGCAAAATATGGCTGCGATATCTCCGGTCCGGCAACCACCGCGCAGGAAGCGGTTCAGTGGACCTACTTCGGCTACCTGGCCGCGGTGAAATCCCAGAACGGTGCCGCCATGTCCTTTGGCCGCGTCTCTACCTTCCTTGACGTCTATATCGAACGCGACCTGAAAGCCGGTAAAATCACCGAGCAGGACGCGCAGGAGATGATTGACCATCTGGTCATGAAGCTGCGTATGGTTCGCTTCCTGCGTACCCCTGAGTACGATGAGCTGTTCTCCGGTGACCCGATCTGGGCAACCGAATCCATCGCCGGTATGGGCGTAGACGGCCGTACGCTGGTGACCAAAAACAGCTTCCGCTTCCTGAACACCCTGTACACCATGGGGCCGTCTCCGGAGCCGAACATCACCGTACTGTGGTCAGAAAAACTGCCGCTGGGCTTCAAAAAATACGCAGCCAAGGTCTCTATCGACACCTCTTCCCTGCAGTATGAAAACGATGACCTGATGCGTCCTGACTTCAACAACGACGACTACGCTATCGCCTGCTGCGTAAGCCCGATGGTTGTTGGTAAGCAAATGCAGTTCTTCGGCGCGCGTGCTAACCTGGCGAAAACCATGCTGTACGCGATCAACGGCGGCGTTGATGAAAAACTGAAAATGCAGGTCGGTCCGAAATCTGAACCGATCAAAGGCGATGTGCTGAACTTCGACGAAGTCATGGAGCGCATGGATCACTTCATGGACTGGCTGGCGAAACAGTACGTCACCGCCCTGAACATCATCCACTACATGCACGACAAGTACAGCTATGAAGCCTCGCTGATGGCGCTGCACGACCGTGACGTTATCCGCACCATGGCCTGTGGTATCGCTGGCCTGTCCGTTGCGGCTGACTCCCTGTCTGCTATCAAATATGCGAAAGTAAAACCAATTCGTGACGAAGACGGTCTGGCGACTGACTTCGCAATCGAAGGTGAATATCCGCAGTTTGGTAACAACGATTCACGCGTTGATGACCTGGCGGTTGACCTGGTTGAACGTTTCATGAAGAAAATTCAGAAACTGACCACCTACCGCAACGCTATCCCGACCCAGTCCGTTCTGACCATCACCTCTAACGTCGTGTATGGTAAGAAAACCGGTAACACCCCGGACGGTCGTCGTGCTGGCGCGCCGTTTGGCCCAGGTGCTAACCCGATGCACGGTCGTGACCAGAAAGGTGCCGTTGCCTCTCTGACCTCCGTTGCTAAACTGCCGTTTGCCTACGCGAAAGATGGTATCTCCTACACCTTCTCTATCGTGCCGAACGCGCTGGGTAAAGACGATGAAGTGCGTAAAACCAACCTGGCAGGCCTGATGGATGGTTACTTCCATCACGAGTCTTCCATTGAAGGCGGTCAGCACCTCAACGTCAACGTTATGAACCGTGAAATGCTGCTCGATGCGATGGAGCACCCGGAAAAATATCCGCAGCTGACCATCCGTGTTTCCGGTTACGCGGTACGTTTTAACTCCCTGACCAAAGAGCAGCAGCAGGACGTTATCACCCGTACCTTCACGCAAACCATGTAATGGTTGACTGAAAAAGCGTACAATAAAGGCTCCACGATTGTGGGGCCTTTTTAGTAAACGCGCCCTCTCCTTCGAGCCTGCTTTGCCAACTGTCCTGCCTGGGGCATCTGGCAAAACAGACTTAAACACAGCGGAAAGCTGTGCAAATACAGGCCCGGGACGGGCCATATCCGGAGAACCTCGCAATGTCAGTTATCGGTCGCATTCACTCCTTTGAATCCTGTGGCACAGTTGATGGCCCGGGGATCCGCTTTATCACCTTCTTTCAGGGCTGCCTGATGCGCTGCCTCTACTGCCACAACCGTGATACCTGGGACACCCACGGCGGCAAAGAGATCACCGTTGAGGAGCTGATGAAAGAGGTCGTGACCTATCGCCACTTTATGAACGCCTCCGGCGGCGGCGTAACGGCGTCCGGCGGTGAGGCTATCCTGCAGGCCGAATTTGTGCGCGACTGGTTCCGCGCCTGCCATCAGGAGGGCATTCACACCTGTCTGGATACCAACGGCTTCGTACGTCGTTACGATCCGGTCATCGACGAGCTGCTGGAGGTCACCGATCTGGTCATGCTCGATCTCAAACAGATGAACGATGAGATCCACCAGAACCTGGTCGGCGTCTCCAACCACCGCACGCTGGAGTTCGCCCAGTATCTGTCGAAGAAGAACATTAACGTCTGGATCCGCTACGTGGTGGTACCGGGCTGGTCAGACGACGATGATTCCGCGCACCGCCTGGGCGAGTTTACCCGCGATATGGGTAACGTTGAGAAGATCGAGCTGCTGCCCTATCACGAGCTGGGCAAGCATAAATGGGTGGCGATGGGCGAGGAGTACAAGCTTGATGGCGTTCACCCGCCGAAGAAAGAGACCATGGATCGCGTGAAAGGCATCCTTGAGCAGTACGGTCACAAGGTGATGTATTAACGCCTCCGGGCGTTAATGTGCTGACGCTGCAACAACGCCGGGCGGCACTGCGTTTGCCCAGCCTACGATATGCACGGTGCGGTTCGTAGGCCCGGCAAGCAGAGCGCCGCCGGGCAAATAAATTCAGGCGTGTGCCACAGGGGTCGGATGATGGCCCGCTTTGCGCAGCAGCATCATCAGGTAGATAAACGACACGCTGGCGATCATCACAAACAGCAGGTTGTCGGAGTAGCTCTGCATCAGCATGGAGGTCAGCGTCGGCCCTAGCAGGCTACCTACGGTGTAGCTGAGCAGCAGCGCCTGGTTCATCGCCACCAGCTGATGCGGCTCCACTTTCTCACAGGCCCAGGCCATCGCTACCGGGTAGAGGGTAAAGCCCGCCGCACCCAGCACGAACAGCGCCGGAGCCATCGCGGCGTTGCCGAGCATCGCCAGACAGCCGACGATCACCACAAAGACCTGCACGCGCAGCACCAGCAGGCGGCCAAAGCGATCCGCCAGCTTGCCCACCGGCCACTGACCGAAAATACCGGCGCTGATCAGCACCGCCATCCAGAAACCGATTCCGGCATCGCTAACGCCGTGATGATTCAGCCACAGCGGCATCAGGCCATACAGCGAGCCAAGGATAATGCCGGAGATAACGCAGCCGTTGACGCCCAGGCGCGCCTGGCGCAGGCGCAGCATCGGCCACATTGTTGTTGCCTCCTGATGCTCGCTATGCGCGTTGACGATGCGGGTAAAGAGCAGTGGCAGGATCGCCGCCAGGATCAGTGCGGTAGCCCAGGGGAGAACCTGCATCAGCCCGGTCGGCAGTTTGCTAACCATCAGCTGGCCCAGCACCGTACCGACGTAGTAGATCATCATATAGGCAGCCAGCAGGCGGCCACGGTTGCGGGAGGTGCCGCTGCACATCAGGCCGCTCTCTACCACTACCCAGATCATTGCGCAGCCGACGCCAGCCACAAACCGCCATACCATCCAGCTCCAGAAGCCTACCATCAGGCCCATCCCGACGCAGCCCGCGGCAAAAATCAGCGAGGCGATGTAATAGCTGCGGTTAAACCCGAAGCGTTTAATCAGGCTTCCGCAGAGCAGCGTGCCTAACAGGTTACCGGTGAAAAAGGCGGAGCCAACCATACCTACCTGCCACGTCGGCAAGTTTTCATGGGCGAGCCAAAGCGGCACGAGCGTATTTAACGTCGCGATTGACAGAGTCAACAACAGCAGCCCACAGAGCAACATTAGCACCGGGCGGGTATAGATAGGCATGGATATAAACCGTGAGGAAGTTCTGATTTCGAGCGCATCATGCCACCAGCAAAAACATTGTCAATCTGCCTGAATAGCCGCAATACGCCCTTTTTGCACGATCGATTTGAAATACTGATTATCAGAAGTGAAACGCAGCGGGATAAAATCATTAATCACATGATTCTACTATAAATAACGAAATATCCCGGGCCTGCGTTTAGTAGAAAAATTTCATGGTTGAAGCCGCCTCTTTTTTGCGGCTTTCTCACCTTTAGCCAGCAACCGCCATGCCTACGGTCATATGCAGGCCATAAAATACCCCTCGCCCAATCAGCTCCCCGGCCAGCAGCAGTATAAATGCCATTGAGAGCAGCGGCAGCGCAGGGATTTTTCCTGCAACCTGCGGCACGATCCAGCAGCACAGGGCCACCGTAAGCACCACGGTACGCCAGGCCATCAGCGAGCCGTAGTCAGGTACCAGGGCAGACGCCTGCTGTACGGCGCTATGGATCGTCGCCAGCTCTACGCCCTGCATAACGGACACGATAGCGCTGGCCATCAGCGCCACGACGGAGACCGCAGGCAGCAGGCGCATTGCCCAACCATCGATTCCGGCAATACGCAAAAGCAGGTAGCCCAGCAGCGGTCCACCCATCAGCAGGGTCAGGAAGAAGCTCAGCGGTGTCCAGATGCTGTACCATGTTGGTACCGTATCGATGCTGTTATAGACGCGCACCATCATCCAGACAAAAACGACGCCCAGTACCATCGTGACCACCAGCCAGAGCGTGCGTACCCCCGGAGCCAGCTTACGCATCGTGGCCAGCAGCCAGCCTATCCCGCCAACGGCAAAGAAGAGAGAGCCGCTGGCAATCTCATTGCTTAAGGGGGACGCACCTACCCGATTAAGGGAGTTAAAGGCGCGCAGCGGCGAGCCAAGGTGGAGCATCGAGGCGATGAAACCCACGCCCATTAGCACCCATAGCCCCAGCATTCCGGCAATAACCCGCCGCTGCGCCTCGGGGGCAAGCCCCCCTTTCAAAAGGGCAAATGCCAGAACGATAAAACCGCCCACCACGCACTGCCCGAAAACCGTAAAGATCATTAACGGCCACTCATGCCATCCGCTTCCCATCTCACACCTCCTCCGGGTTCGCCAGATAGCCCGTGGTATCCCCGATTGGGCGGCAGTTGGCGTTGGGTTTAATAACGATGCTGGGTTTTGTGAAGTGCGCGCCCGGCAACGGGGCAACGGCGGCCAGTTCACCGTGCTGTTTACGCAGCGCCTCTATGGGAGCAAAATCCAGCGCGCGCAGCGGGCAGGACTCGACGCAGATCGGTTTTTTCCCCTCTGCCACGCGGTCGTGACAGCCGTCGCATTTGGTCATATGACCTTTATCGGCGTTGTACTGCGGCGCGCCATAGGGACAGGCCATATGGCAGTAGCGGCAGCCGATGCAGACCTCTTCGTTGACGACAACAAAACCATCTTCACGCTTGTGCATTGCTCCGCTCGGACACACCTTAGTGCAGGCAGGATCTTCACAGTGATTGCATGAAATAGAGAGATAGTAGGCGAAGACATTCTGCTGCCAGACGCCGTTATCCTCCTGCCACTCGCCGCCTGCGTACTCATAGATGCGGCGAAAGCTAACCTCCGGCGTTAAATCTTTATAGTCTTTGCAGGCCAGCTCGCAGGTTTTGCACCCGGTGCAGCGGCTGGAATCAATAAAAAATCCATACTGTGTTGCCATCGGTTACTCCTTAAACCTTTTCCACCTGAACGAGGTTGGTATGGGACGGATTCCCCTTCGCCAGCGGAGAGGGGCGTTGGGTGGTCAACACGTTAATGCACCCGCCGCGATCCACGCCTTTGCCATCCGGGGCATACCAGGCCCCCTCACCTAACGCCACGACGCCAGGCATCATGCGCGGCGTCACCTTCGCCTCAATATGCACCTCGCCGCGACCGTTAAAGATACGCACCTTGTCGCCGTTGCCGATTTGCCGCTGTTGCGCATCAATCGGGTTGATCCACATCTCCTGGCGGCAGGCAGCCTTCAGCACGTCAACGTTGCCGTAGGTAGAGTGAACGCGGGATTTATAGTGAAAGCCGGTGAGCTGAAGCGGATATTTTTCTATTAAGGGATCGCCATAGCTTTCGAACCCTGGCGTAAAGACAGGCAGCGGATCGATAACGTCTCCCTCTGACAGATCCCACGTTGCGGCGATCTCTGCCAACGCCTCAGAGTAGATCTCAATTTTACCCGAGGGGGTAGAGAGCGGGTTGGCCTGCGGATCCTCGCGAAACGCCCTGTAGGCGACGTGATGCCCGTCGGGATCGCGCTTCTTAAAGATCCCCTGCTGGCGGAACGCCTCGAAGGATGGCAGTTCGGGTATCGCTTTCTGTGACTGCTCATACAGATAGCGCAGCCACCCCTCCTGGGTACGGCCTTCGGTAAACTGCTGCTCAACGCCCATTCGTTTCGCCAGCTGAGTGGTCATCTCGTAGATAGTCCTACACTCAAAACGCGGCTTGACCGCCTGTTCAGTAAAGATGACGTAGGACATATTGCCGCTGGAGGCATCCAGCGCAAAATCCATCTGCTCTGATGCAGTGCAGTCCGGAAGTAAAATATCGGCATATTTGGCTGAAGAGGTCATATGGCAGTCGATGACCACGATCATCTCGCACTTTTTATCATCCTGCAGGATCTGATGGGTGCGATTGATATCCGAATGCTGGTTAACCAGACAGTTGCCCGCATAGTTCCAGATCATTTTGACAGGCACATCGAGCTTATCTTTCCCACGCACGCCGTCGCGCAGGGCGGTCATTTCCGGGCCGCGCTCTATCGCATCCGTCCACATAAACATTGAGATACTGGTCGCGACCGGGTTCTCCAGCGTTGGCATACGCTCAAAGGGAAGCTCATACGACCCTTCACGCGCACCGCTGTTGCCGCCATGGATGCCGACGTTGCCGGTGAGAATGGCCAGCATAGAGATAGCCCGGGTCGTTATTTCACCATTGGCACGCCGCTGCGGTCCCCAGCCCTGGCTGATCCAGGCCGGTTTAGCGCTGCCAATTTCACGCGCCAGCTTGATGATGCGATCGGCAGGAATACCGGTGATCGGCGCGGCCCACTCTGGCGTTTTTGCGATCCCATCCCTGCCCTGACCGAGAATATAGGCCTTATAGTGGCCGTTTTCAGGCGCGCTGGCGGGGAGGGTTTTCTCATCGTAGCCAATACAGTACCGATCAAGAAACGCCCGATCGACCAGATCTTCAGTAATCAATACCCATGCCAGGGCATTAACCAGCGCTGCATCCGTCCCCGGCTTGATGGGGATCCACTCATCCTCGCGCCCTGCGCCCGTATCGGTATAGCGCGGATCGATGATGATCATGCGGGCGTTTGACCTCTCGCGGGCCTGCTCAAGGTAGTAGGTTACCCCGCCGCCGCTCATCCGCGTTTCGCCAGGATTATTGCCAAACAGCACCACCAGCTTGCTGTTTTCGATATCAGACGGGCTGTTACCATCGGCCCAGCCGCCATAGGTGTAGTTCAGGCCTGCCGCAATTTGCGCCGAGGAGTAGTCCCCGTAATGATTCAGGTAGCCACCACAGCAGTTCATCAGGCGCGCAATCAGGGTTTTTCCCGGTGGCCACGAACGCGTCATGGTCCCGCCGAGGGTACCGGTGCCGTAGTTCAGGTAGATAGATTCATTGCCGTAATCCTTAATAAGACGTTTCATACTGTCGGCAACGATGTCGAAGGCTTCATCCCAGCTGATGCGTTCGAACTTGCCCTCGCCGCGCAGGCCGACGCGCTTCATGGGGTATTTCAGGCGATCCGGGTTATAGACGCGACGGCGCATTGAGCGTCCACGCAGGCAGGCGCGAACCTGATGCAACCCGTCATAATTATCGTCACCGGTATTATCGGTCTCGACGTATTTGATCACGCCGTCGACAACGTGCATACGCAGCGGGCACCGACTGCCGCAGTTGACGGTACAGGCGCTCCAGATAATTTTTTCACTGCCCGGGCTGAGGCTCTCTGCGGCGTTAGCGATGCGGGTGAATGGTGCGGTGAAGGTAGTGCTGGCAAGGGCCAGTCCACCTATCGCCGTTGTCTTGACTAAACTGCGTCGGCTCACCTCTGCTGTCAGTAGTGCATCGGAGATCTTCTTTTTCATAGGGGGCTCACTTTGCTGCCTGGAGTAAATAAAAAAGCAAACTGTCGTTATGTAATTTTTTATGTACCGAAACGAGGTAAAGCCAGTTGTAAGCTCTGGCTTTCATACGAAGGCAGTATTACCCCTAAGGGAGTAAGAATTGTTGTTTGATATCAAACAGGCATAAAAAAAGCGCCCGTAGGCGCTTTTTTAAGAGAGAGTGGCTTAACTTAACCGATGTACTCCAGACCTTTCATATACGGACGCAGCACCGCAGGGATCTCGATGCGGCCATCGGCCTGCTGGTAGTTCTCCAGCACCGCGACCAGGGTACGCCCTACTGCCAGACCAGAGCCGTTCAGGGTATGCACCAGACGGGTTTTCTTGTCGGCTTTGCTACGGCAGCGAGCCTGCATGCGGCGCGCCTGGAAATCCCACATGTTAGAGCAGGAGGAGATTTCACGGTAGGTATCCTGCGCCGGCAGCCATACTTCCAGATCGTAGGTTTTGCGCGCGCCAAAGCCCATGTCGCCGCTGCACAGCAGCACTTTACGGTACGGCAGGCCTAACAGCTGCAGCACCTTCTCAGCGTGGCCGGTCATCTCTTCCAGCGCATCCATGGACTCTTCCGGACGCACTACCTGCACCATCTCAACTTTATCAAACTGATGCATACGGATCAGGCCGCGAGTGTCACGACCGTAGGAGCCTGCTTCAGAGCGGAAGCACGGCGTATGGGCCGTCATCTTCAGCGGCAGCGCTTCCTCTTCGAGGATCTCGTCACGCACCAGGTTGGTCAGCGGTACTTCTGCCGTTGGGATCAGCGAGTAGTTGCTGCTCTCGGCCTCTTCGTCCAGAGGACGGGTATGGAAGAGATCGCCACCGAATTTAGGCAGCTGACCGGTTCCGTACAGCGTGTCCTGGTTGACCAGGTACGGCACGTAGTTCTCGATATAGCCGTGCTGCTCGGTATGCAGATCGATCATGAACTGGCTCAGGGCGCGGTGCAGGCGGGCAATCTGCCCCTGCATTACCACAAAGCGGGAGCCGGTCAGCTTAACCGCCGCGGCAAAGTCGAGGCCTTTAGCCATCTCGCCCAGCGTAACGTGATCGCGCACTTCAAAATCAAACTTACGTGGCTCACCCCAGCGGCTCACTTCCACGTTTTCGCTGTCGTCTTTACCCAGCGGCACACAGTCGTCCGGCAGGTTCGGCAGGGTCAGCGCGATGTCACGGATCTCTGCCAGCAGCGTCTCCAGCTCGGCTTTAGCTGCATCCAGCGCTTCGCCCAGCTTGTTCACTTCCAGACGTAACGGCTCAATGTCTTCCCCACGCGCTTTCGCCTGGCCAATGGATTTCGATCGCGAGTTACGCTCCGCCTGCAGGTTTTCAGTGTTGACCTGCAAAACTTTACGACGCTCTTCAAGAGCGCGCAGTTTATCTACATCCAGCTTAAAGCCCCGGCGTGCCAGTTTTTCTGCGACTGCGTCTGGCTCGGTACGCAGCAGATTGGGATCGAGCATGCTTATCCTGTGCTTATCGAATTGATATTAGAGGGAGTGGCCGCAGACGCAGCCACAAGAATTCACAGGTAACCTTACCGCAACGCCTCAATTAGCGATAGCGTTTTGTGGGGCTTTTATTGTCCTGCTCAGCCAGCCAGGCGAGCTTTTCACCAATCTTGCCCTCAAGGCCCCTGCTGGTCGGGTGATAATAGCGCGTTTGTGCTATTTCCTGCGGGAAGTACTCCTCACCCGCGGCATAGGCGTTAGGCTCGTCGTGGGCATAACGATACTGCTGACCGTAGCCCATCTCCTTCATCAGCCTGGTTGGTGCGTTGCGCAGATGATCCGGCACGTCGTAATCCGGTTTGTCGCGGGCGTCGGCCATCGCCGCTTTAAAGGCGGTATAGACGGCGTTGCTTTTCGGTGCGCAGGCGAGATAGACGATCGCCTGGGCGATGGCGCGCTCCCCTTCAGCCGGGCCGACGCGGGTAAAGCAGTCCCATGCGGAGAGCGCAACCTGCATGGCCCGGGGATCGGCGTTGCCGACGTCTTCAGAGGCGATCGCCAGGCAGCGGCGCGCGACGTAGAGCGGGTCGCCCCCGGCGGTAATGATGCGTGCATACCAGTAGAGCGCCGCATCCGGCGCGCTGCCGCGCACCGATTTATGCAGAGCGGAGATCAAATCGTAGAAGCGATCGCCTTTGTTATCGAAACGCGCGCTGCGCTCCCCGGCAATTTCGGTGAGCAGCTCGGGATTAAGCACCCGCTTGCCGCCGTCATCGACTTCGGCCATATCGGCCATCATCTCCAGCGTGTTCAGGGCGCGTCGGGCATCACCGTTGACCAGCTGAGCAATCGCCAGCCGGGTCTCGTCCGGCAGGACAATATTCTGCCCGCCGTAGCCGCGAGTCTTGTCGCTGATGGCCTGATCCAGCACCTGCTCGATATCTTCAACGGAGAGGGATTTCAGCAGGTAGACGCGGGCGCGGGAGAGCAGCGCCGAGTTAAGCTCGAAGGAGGGGTTTTCGGTGGTAGCCCCGATAAAGGTGATGGTGCCATCTTCAATATGCGGCAGGAAGGCATCCTGCTGGCTCTTGTTGAAGCGATGGACCTCATCCACAAACAGAATGGTGCGGCGGCCAGCGTTGCGGCGCTGGCGAGCACGCTCAATGGCCTCGCGGATCTCTTTAACACCGGAGGTTACCGCCGAGATGCGTTCAACGTCGGCGTTAGCATAGTGGGCAATGACCTCAGCAAGGGTTGTCTTGCCGGTGCCTGGCGGCCCCCAGAGGATCATCGAGTGCAGCTGCCCGGCTTCGATAGCCCGGGGCAGCGGCTTGCCCGGCGCCAGCAAATGCTGCTGCCCGATGTACTGCGCTAAGTTTTCTGGCCGCATCCGGGCGGCCAGAGGTTGAAACGCGTTGTCTGAAAAATCGAGCGACAGGTTGCTCACTCAGGCCTCTACTTGCGTTGATCGTCCACCGTTACGCCCTGCGGCGGGGTAAAGGTGAATTTAGCGGGATCGACAGCGCCATTCTGCTGAGACTGCAGCTGGTACAGGCTGCGCTGATCGTCCTGCTCAACGGCGCTGAACTGGTTAATGGTACCGTTCTGGCTCACGTTAATGGTGAACTGCTTCAGGTTACCATTTTTGCTTTTCGGCGTGAGCACGAAGTCGTTACCGGTTTGTTTGATATTGTACTGCTGCCAGTCGCTGGTCTGGTTACGAGCGATCAGCATAAACGGCGTATTGCTGGTAGCCGAATTAAGATTGGTTGCTGTGGCCTGCTCAACGAATGGGTTATAGAACCACAGGGTTTTACCGTCGGAGACCAGAATGCTTTCGTCCGGCTGCGTCATGTGCCAGTTAAACAGGTTCGGGCGCTTAACCCATAAATCCCCCTGACCTTCCTGCACTGCCGCGCCGCTGCCATCGGTCACTTTTTGCGTGAAGCTGGCGTGGAAGCTGCTCACCTTATCAAGGCGGCTTTTAAGATCGCTGGCGGCATCAGCCCAGACGCTGCTCGCTACCAGTGAAGAGAGTAATGCACAGGTCATTGCGATTTTTTTCATTGTTAGTCCTTTTGCTACGTCTGCTACGTCGCTCCCGATCCGGGAGAACCTCTGACACTCATTGCAGGCTAAACCGGCAAAGAGTGAAAGAGGAAAAAGCTGATTTTTGACGAATTTACCCAAATTTGCACTCGAAGGCGCTACTCAAACGGCGGCGGAGCCAGCACCTCACGGTTGCCGTTATGGCCCGCCTCGCTGACAATACCCTGGGCCTCCATCTGCTCAATGATACGCGCAGCGCGGTTGTAGCCGATGCGGAACTGACGCTGAACCCCAGAGATTGAGGCCTTGCGCTTCTCGGTAACAAAGTTGACCGCCTGGTCGAAGAGCGGATCCAGCTCCTCGCCGGCGTCCAGCCCGCCGCCACCGCCTTCGCTTTCGCTGTCAGAGGTGATCCCCTCAACATACTGCGGACGACCGCGTGCTTTCCAGTCCTGCACCACAGCATGGACCTCTTCGTCACGAACAAAGGCACCGTGTACGCGCACCGGGGCCGAGGAGGAGTTAGGCCCGGAGTAGAGCATATCCCCCATGCCCAGCAGCGACTCGGCACCGCCCTGGTCGAGAATAGTGCGGGAGTCAATTTTGCTTGATACGGTAAAGGCGATACGCGTCGGGATGTTAGCCTTGATCAGGCCAGTGATCACATCCACCGACGGACGCTGGGTCGCCAGCACCAGGTGGATACCGGCCGCACGCGCCTTCTGTGCCAGACGGGCGATCAGCTCTTCGACCTTCTTCCCTACCGTCATCATCAGGTCGGCAAATTCGTCTACCAGCACAACGATATACGGCAGCTTCTCCAGCACCGGATGGGTGGCGTCCATGCTGTCGCCCGGCTTCCAGTACGGATCGGGGATGGGACGGCCCATGCGTGCGGCTTCCGCAATCTTCTCGTTGTAGCCAGCAAGGTTACGTACCCCGAGCGCAGACATCAGCTTGTAGCGACGCTCCATCTCATTGACGCTCCAGCGCAGGGCGTTGGCAGCGTCCTTCATGTCGGTGACCACCTCGGTCAACAGATGCGGAATGCCCTCATAGACCGACAGCTCCAGCATTTTCGGGTCGATCATGATGAATCTCACGTCTTCCGGTCGTGCTTTATAGAGCATGCTGAGGATCATGGCGTTGACCCCTACCGATTTACCCGAGCCGGTGGTACCCGCTACCAGCAGGTGCGGCATTTTAGCCAGGTCGGCAATAATCGGATCGCCCGCGATATCTTTCCCCAGTACCACGGTCAGCGGTGACGGGCTTTCACGGAATTTGGCACAGTCCAGCACCTCTCGCAGGTAGACGGTCTGGCGCTTTTTATTCGGTAACTCCAGGCCCACGTAAGGCTTGCCGGGGATCACTTCCACCACGCGCACGGCCACCGTTGACAGAGAGCGGGCCAGATCGCGTGAGAGGTTAGAGATACGCGCGGCCTTCACGCCCGGCGCCAGATTAAGCTCGAAGCGGGTGATCACCGGACCCGGCGAGTAGTTCACCACGTCGGCCTTGATGCGGAAATCGTTCAGGCGAGCCTCGACCAGGCGCGCCATCTGCTCCAGGGCAAAGGTATCTACCGGCTCCACCTCTGACGGCGGCTGGGTCAGCAGATCCAGTGATGGCAGCGGCGTGGTTGGTCGCTGCGTTGGGCGGCTGTCGCCGTTACGCATCAGCAGCGGATGGATCAGGCTCTCCTGCACAGCGGGCTGCGGCGGTACGGGCACGGCGGCGGGCTGATGCGCAGGTTGATAGTGCTGCTGCGGCTGTTGCTGTACCGGTGCAGCAGGCTGCTGATGGTGCTGCTGCGGCTGTTGCTGTACCGGTGCAGCAGGCTGCTGATAGTGCTGCTGCGGCGGCGGGACAGAAGCCGACGGCCGGGCAGGCTCTTCCGGCGGCAGCGTAAAGAGCGGCTCGCTCGGGCCATCGTCCACCAGCGTTTTCATGGGGGAAAATTCAAAATCGGCCAGCGAGAACGGATTTGCTGACGGCGGCTGCTCTGCGGCATAGCGCTGCTGCTGCGAGGCGGCAAACTGGCGGGCCAGTTCCGCTTCGGCGGCATCATCCTCATCGTCCTGCCAGGTATTCTCCTGCAATGCCCCGGCGTGAGCCTCATGCTGATACTCTTCACCATAGCGCGACTGCTGGGAGGCGGCAAACTGGCGCGCCAGCTCGTCCTGATGCAGCGTATCGGCTTCATCATCGCTAAAGGACTCAGGCTGCTGACGCTCAGCTTCACGCGCGGCACGCTCCTCTGCGATACGCTGTGAAGGCAGCTTAATCCCGTAGGAGGCCAGCTCACGGCGGGTTGGCACGCGTACCCGGTTCGGGCGCGGCAGCTGCGGACCAATGCCCTCTTTGACCTGCGGACGCGGCGCACCCCCGTCGGCCAGGCCGAAGGCAGGTGCAGCAGCAGCGGATGCAGCAGCCGTAGTAACCGCCGCCGCTGCCTGTTTAACATCCGGTACGGCTGGGGCAAAGGCTGGCTCTGCGACCGACGGCGGCGTCATCGCAGGCGCGGCAGGTGCTGGGGCAACCGGCTCTGGTGCAGCAGGTTCCGGAACAGGCTGATACCAGGCGGCAAGCTGCTCGCGTTCACGGGCGCGTCGCTCTTCAACCTCTTCAAAATAGTAGAGCGGCGGACGGGTATGCTTAACCTCTTCCTCCGGCTCTGATTCAGGCGCGGGTGCGACAGGCTCCGGCTCAGCGGCTACCGGCTCCTGCTGCCAGACAGGCTCCGGCTGCGGCGCGACGCTGGCGACATGCATCTCAGGTGGATTCTGCGCCTGCATCGGCGGAACATAGTGCTGCTGTGGCTCAGGCGCGGCAGGCTGCCACTGGACTTCAGGTACAGGCTCAGGCTGCGTTGCTGCGGCCGGGATCGGAGTAGTGTGGGTCACCGGCGGCGTTGGCATGACCGGCTGCGACGGCGCAATGTACGCCTGGGCATCGGCGGTTGCCAGCGCGGCAGCAGCCAGCGGTTCAGCCACGCTCGGGCCGCTCAGCAGGGGATCGTACTCATCATACTGCTCCCCCTGGGTCGCGCGATGGCCGGAGAAGAGCACGTCGTTCGGATCGGCGGCTACGCCCCGAGCGCTATACTGTACCTCTTCTTCATCGTCCATGCGGCGGCCTGAAAAGAGCGCTTCATCGGTTTTACGGCCCAACGGATTGGCAAACTTCTCTGCCATACGCTTACGGCGGGCCAGCACCCCACGCATGATGCGGGTACGGCGAGACTCGCGCCGCTGCGCAGCCGGTTCCTCGTCGTACTCTTCATCATCTTCGTACTCTTCGTCATCGACCCAGGTATCATCCCGGCGGGTACGGTTGCTGGCGAAGGTCAGAATATTGAGCAGCACGCTACCGATTTTCTCGGCGATGCTGACCCAGGACCAGCCGGTAAACAGCGTCAGTCCGGCAGCCCAGACGCAGAGCAGCGCGATAGTGCCCCCACTGCTGTGCAGCAGCGGCATCATGGTCGTACTGAGCAGGCTGCCGATCACGCCGCCGGAGGCAAAGTACCAGATATCATCGGCGTTGATGGCCGCCAGGCCGCAGGAGGTGAGGATCAGGGCCAGCACGCCAATCAGACGCAGCGAGACGGCGAAGTAGTCGATGTAGTCATCATTGGTGCGGTGCCGCCAGGCGAACCAGCAGCCGCCGACGATCATCACTGGGATGGTGTAGGCCATGACCCCAAAGATGAAAAATAGCGTATCGGCAAGCCATGCACCCGGCGCGCCACCCAGATTATGGATAGGCTCATGCCATGCGGTTTGTGACCAGCTGGGATCGGAAGGGTTGAAGCTGAGCAGCGCGACCATCAGCCAGACTGCAAAAAGGGCGACAAGTATCAGTAACGCCTCAAGGAGCCGGCGTCCGCTGCTTAACTTGGTTAGTGTGACTTCTTTGTCTTCAGTATATTCCTGGCTCAAGAAAGGCTCTCCAGGTCCTTGTTGCTAAAACGGAGAACAGTGTCAGGTTGCCCCGACACTGCTGCTGTATGGATTACCAGGAGTGTAATCAAACTGCGTCGATTTTGCACCTGTTCCGTGTTAGCGGGTTTTAATAACCAGACGATTACTCTGTTTGACCTCTTCCATCACCACATAGGTACGCGTGTCGTTGACGCCCGGCAGACGCAGCAGGGTTTCACCCAGCAGTTTGCGGTAGGCCGACATATCCGGCACGCGGGTTTTCAACAGGTAGTCGAAATCACCGGAGACCAGATGACACTCTTGAATCTCTTCAAGTTTTTGTACTGCGGCGTTAAATTGCTCAAACACGTCCGGTGCGCCGCGATTCAGAGTAATCTCAACAAATACCAGAAGTGATGCATCCAGATAATGCGGGTTCAGCAGCGCTGTATAGCCCTGAATAAAACCCTGTCTTTCCAGTCGGCGCACACGCTCAAGGCACGGCGTCGGAGAAAGTCCCACTCGCTTTGAAAGCTCGACGTTAGAGATGCGCCCATCCTTCTGCAATTCATTCAGAATGTTACGATCGATGCGGTCGAGATCTTTGCCAGGGCGCTTTTTGCTATCTACCATTATTATTGTCTCTCTGTATTCCTTCCCTACTCCTGTCTTGACCCTGTGCACTTCACTGTTCAGAGTCTTTGCCCGTCGCCATACGTTCCGCATTATCGTTATTTGCGCGGAGCATACTGGGGGCCTGCATTAAGAAGACGGTTGCCAGGCGCAGCCGGTGAGAGTGCAAAGGGTGTCTGTCCACGCCCTGTACTCTGTCACTGGACCGTTTACTGGCCCGGTTAAGGGCATCTTTGTGCGTGATTTTGTCCCACGCGCCAAGCGCTGCTCTTGTCTTCTTCGAATGTTTTCGCAAATGCGCAGCGGATTGTCAAAGTAAAACATCTTTTTTTAGTACAACATGCCAGATATTCATCATCGACCCTGCCTAAAACTCATGTAATCTTCTTATAAAACTACCAATTTCAGTAGAATTAGTTATGGTCGCAATAAATGAAAGGTTGTAGATTATTGGCCCCGCCTATTACACATATCGTTAACAAAAGTGCCATGCCCTTTTTTTACCGCCGTAAATTCCCTACAATCCAGCCCATTGTCTGCCACCAACTATGGGGATCTCATGGGCACAGCTAAACATACTAAGCTGCTTATTCTTGGTTCTGGACCTGCCGGCTACACCGCCGCGGTCTATGCCGCACGCGCTAACCTCCAGCCGGTTCTGGTGACCGGTATGGAAAAAGGCGGTCAGCTTACTACCACCACCGAAGTGGAAAACTGGCCGGGCGATCCGCACGATCTGACAGGTCCGCTGCTGATGGAGCGTATGCACGAGCACGCGGCGAAGTTTGAGACTGAAATTCTGTTTGATCATATCAACAAGGTCGATCTGCAGACTCGTCCATTTCGCCTGACCGGCGACAGCGGTGAGTACACCTGCGATGCGCTGATCGTCGCGACCGGCGCGTCTGCCCGTTACCTTGGCCTGCCGTCAGAAGAGGCGTTTAAAGGCCGCGGCGTCTCCGCCTGCGCAACCTGCGACGGCTTCTTCTACCGTAACCAGAAAGTTGCGGTCATCGGCGGCGGCAACACCGCAGTTGAGGAAGCGCTCTACCTGGCGAACATCGCCTCTGAAGTGCACCTGATCCACCGCCGCGACACCTTCCGCGCGGAGAAGATCCTCATCAAACGCCTGATGGACAAAGTCGCCAGCGGCAACATCGTGCTGCACACCCACCGCACGCTGGAAGAGGTGACCGGCGATCAGATGGGCGTGAGCGGCCTGCGCCTGCGTGATACGCAGAATGCCGACAACGTTGAGTCGTTAGAGGTTGCGGGGCTGTTCGTGGCCATCGGCCATAGCCCGAACACGGCAATTTTCGAGGGCCAGCTTGAGCTGGAAAATGGCTACATCAAGGTGCAGTCCGGTATTCACGGCAACGCTACCCAGACCAGCATCCCGGGCGTCTTTGCCGCCGGGGATGTGATGGACCATATCTACCGTCAGGCGATCACCTCTGCGGGCACCGGCTGCATGGCCGCGCTCGACGCAGAGCGCTATCTCGACGGACTGGCTGAACTTTCTAAATAATCTTTACAAGTCAGTAACAAAGGTAAAAAAGGCGACTATAAGTCGCCTTTATTTTTGTCCCGTTGTAACATTGCGCAGCTCAAAAATCTGACAGGCTACCTGCTAAGCGCGTAATGAATAAAACCCGTCAACAAGAATTAACCCGCTGGTTAAAACAGCAAAGTATTTTCTCCCGCCGTTGGCTGCTGGCGTCACGCCTGCTCGGCCTGGCCAGCGGTTTGCTGATTGTCGCCCAGGCCTGGCTGCTGGCGCGCATTCTCAACTATCTGATCATCGAAAATATCCCGCGCGAGGCGCTGCTGCTGCCTTTCGTTCAGCTCGTGCTGGTGTTTGTGCTGCGCGCCTGGGTGGTCTGGCTGCGCGAGCGCGTCGGCTTCCATGCAGGCCTGCATATCCGCTATGAGATCCGCCGCCAGGTGCTGGATCGCCTGCAGCAGGCTGGCCCGGCGTGGATCCAGGGACGACCGGCGGGCAGCTGGGCGACGCTGATCCTTGAGCAGATTGACGATATGCATGACTACTACGCCCGCTACCTGCCGCAGATGGCGCTGGCGGTGAGCGTGCCGCTGCTGATTGTGATTGTGATCTTCCCCTTTAACTGGGCGGCTGCGCTGATCCTGCTGGCGACGGCCCCGCTGATCCCCACCTTTATGGCAATGGTGGGCATGGGTGCTGCCGACGCTAACCGTCGCAACTTCAAGGCGCTGGCCCGCCTGAGCGGTCACTTTCTCGATCGCCTGCGGGGGATGGAGACGCTGCGTATTTTTGGCCGTGGCGCAGCAGAGACGGACAATATCCGTAAAGCGTCAGAAGATTTTCGCAGTCGTACCATGGAGGTGCTGCGCCTCGCCTTCCTCTCCTCCGGCGTGCTGGAGTTTTTCACCTCGCTCTCCATCGCGCTGGTGGCGGTTTACTTTGGCTTCTCCTACCTGGGCGAGCTGAACTTCGGCCACTACGGTACCGGGGTAACGCTGTTTGCCGGTTTCCTGGCGCTGATCCTGGCCCCGGAGTTTTTCCAGCCGCTGCGTGATTTAGGCACCTTCTACCATGCGAAAGCGCAGGCCGTCGGCGCGGCGGATAGCCTGAAGACCTTTCTCGAGACGCCGCTGGCCCATCCTGAGGGGGGCGAAGCGCTGCCTGATGACAGCGACGGCATTAGCGTATGCGCCCGCGATCTGTGGATCACCGCGCCGGAAGGCGCGGTGCTGGCCGGTCCGCTCAACTTTACCCTTGCCGCCGGGCAGCGCGTAGTGCTGGTGGGTCAGAGCGGCTCGGGTAAAAGCTCGCTGATAAATACCCTCTCCGGCTTCCTCTCTTACCGGGGGTCGTTGCAGATCAACGGTACCGAGCTACGCGATCTCAACCCGGAGGCCTGGCGGCAGCACCTGAGCTGGGTCGGGCAAAACCCGCAGCTTCCGGCGGCCACGCTGCGCGAAAACGTGCTGCTGGCGCGGCCTGATGCCAGTGACGCAGAGCTGAATGCCGCGCTGGACAGTGCCTGGGTCAGCGAATTTCTGCCGTTGCTGCCGCAGGGGATCGACACGCCGGTTGGCGACCAGGCCGCCCGGCTCTCCGTGGGTCAGGCCCAGCGGGTGGCGGTGGCGCGCGCCCTGCTCAACCCATGCCAGCTCATGCTGCTGGATGAGCCTGCCGCCAGCCTGGATGCCCACAGCGAACAGCGCGTGATGCAGGCGTTAAACGCCGCCTCTCTGCGCCAGACCACGCTGATGGTCACCCACCAGCTGGAGGGGCTTGCCGACTGGGACGCCGTCTGGGTGATGCAGAATGGTTCGATCGTCGAACAGGGTACCTTTGCCGAGCTTTCCGCCGCCAACGGCGCCTTTGCCGCCCTGCTCGCCCACCGTCAGGAGGAGATTTAAATGCGCGCGCTTATCCCTTTTCTTGCGCTCTACAGGCGCCATTTCTGGCTGCTGACGCTCGGCGTCGTGCTGGCCATTGTTACCCTGCTGGCGAGCATCGGGCTGATCACCCTCTCGGGCTGGTTCCTCTCCGCCTCGGCGGTGGTGGGCGTGAGCGGGCTGTACAGCTTCAACTACATGCTGCCCGCCGCCGGGGTGCGCGGTGCGGCGATTACCCGTACGGCAGGACGCTACTTTGAGCGGCTGGTGAGCCACGACGCCACCTTCCGGGTGCTTCAGCACCTGCGCGTTTCAACCTTTAGCAAGCTGCTGCCCCTCTCCCCCGCCGGGCTGGCGCGCTTTCGCCAGGGCGAGCTGCTTAACCGCATCGTGGCGGACGTGGATACTCTCGATCATCTCTACCTGCGGGTGATCTCCCCGCTGGTGGGGGCGCTGATCGCTATCCTGGTAGTGACCATTGGCCTGAGCATTCTCGATGTGACGCTGGCATTAACCCTCGGCGGCATTATGCTGCTGACGCTGCTGCTGCTCCCTCCCCTGTTCTATCGCGCCGGTAAGCCCACGGGTGAGAAGCTGACCACCCTGCGCGGCGAGTACCGCCAGCAGGTCACCAGCTGGCTCCAGGGGCAGGCGGAGCTGACAATTTTCGGCGCAAGCGAGCGCTATCGTGCGCAGATGGAGAATACCGAGCTAAGCTGGCACGATGCCCAGCGTCGTCAGTCTGAGCTTACCGCGCTGTCGCAGGCGGTGATGCTGCTGATCAACGCGGTCGCCGTGCTCGCCATGCTGTGGCTGGCGGCAGGCGGTGTCGGGGGCGATACCCAGCCGGGCGCGCTGATCGCCCTGTTTGTCTTCTGTGCGCTGGCTGCCTTTGAAGCGCTGGCACCGGTAACGGGCGCTTTCCAGCATCTGGGCCAGGTCATCGCCTCGGCGGTGCGGATCACGCAGATTACCGAGTACCCGCCCGAAGTGCGCTTTAGTGATAGCCAGACGTCAACCCCTGCGCAGGTGGCGCTGACTCTCGATAACGTTAGCTTTAGCTATCCTCAGCAGCCGCAGAAGGCGCTGGACGGCATATCGTTGCAGATTAACGCCGGGGAGCACGTCGCTATTCTGGGCCGCACCGGCTGCGGTAAATCCACGCTTCTGCAGCTGCTGACCCGCGCCTGGGATCCTGCCGCCGGTGAGATAGCCGTTAACGGCCAGCCGCTTGCCTCCCTGAGCGAGCCGACCCTGCGTGCGTCCATCAGCGTCGTGCCCCAGCGGGTGCATCTGTTTAGCGCCACCCTCCGCGACAACCTGCGGTTGGCTTCGCCGACGGCGACGGATGAAACCCTGGCGGCGGTGCTCACTCAGGTAGGACTGGAAAAGCTGCTTGATGAGAGCGGGCTGAACAGCTGGCTCGGTGAAGGCGGTCGTCAACTCTCCGGCGGCGAGCTACGGCGACTGGCGGTGGCGCGGGCGCTGCTGCATGATGCCCCGCTGCTGCTGTTGGACGAACCCACCGAGGGGCTGGATGCGACCACCGAGAGCCAAATTCTTGATTTACTTGAGCGTGTTACCGTGGGCAAAACCGTGCTGATGGTCACCCACCGCCTGCGTGGATTATCCCGCTTCGATCGCATTATTGTGATGGACAATGGTCAAATAATTGAGCAAGGTAATCACACAGCGTTACTGGCCAAACAGGGGCGTTATTACCAGTTTAAGCAGCGGCTGTAGACGACTGACCGGGCGGGTGCCTGGTTCTATGGATCAATAATTGTTGCGTTGCGGAGCGTTGTCGCCATGCGCCTGGTTCAGCTATCTCATCACTCTCTTGCTTTTCCCTCCCCGGAAGGGGCGCTGCGTGAACCAAACGGACTGCTGGCGCTGGGAGGCGATCTCAGTCCGGCTCGCCTGCTGATGGCCTACCAGCGGGGCATTTTCCCCTGGTTCTCTCCTGGCGACCCGATCCTCTGGTGGTCTCCCGATCCGAGAGCGGTGCTGTGGCCTGACCGCTTTCACGTTAGCCGCAGCATGAAGCGCTTTCATAAAAACTCGCCCTACCGCGTGACGCTAAACCACGATTTTGGCCGGGTGATTGACGGCTGCGCTGCCGATCGCCATGAAGGTACCTGGATCACCCCCGCCGTGGTGCTGGCCTACCATCGTCTGCACGAGCTGGGCCATGCCCACTCTATTGAGGTCTGGGAGGGAGACGAGCTGGTCGGAGGGATGTACGGCGTCGCCCAGGGGGCACTGTTCTGCGGCGAATCGATGTTCAGCCGCCGGGTCAACGCCTCCAAGACCGCCCTGCTGGTATTCTGCGCCGAGTTTTTACGTCAGGGGGGCGAGCTGATCGACTGCCAGGTACTGAACGAGCATACCGCCTCGCTGGGCGTAGGCGAAATGCCGCGTCGGGAATATCTGCAGCATCTCGATCGCCTGCGTCATCGGCCGCTCTCTTCACGCTGCTGGCTACCACGCACCTTATTTACGCCAGCCCGATGAATGTTTTCGGCATATTTTCTGCCAGAGTGTTATAATAGCGACGCAGAGTAGCTTCTGCCTGTTGCCCCGCCGCCGCTTGGGAATAGCTCGAATCAGGTAACGCCCATCGTTTATCTTATCGCTCCCCCTCAGGTTTGCGCTTTTTTTTGCGCCGCTTCGCCGGCGCGAGGGCAATACGCCAAGGTTGCTTTGCTGCGTTTTATCAGCACAAATCTTTACTTAACAGACGAACTTCGGCATTATCTTGCCGGTTCAAAAAATTTTGGTAGTGATACCCCCGAGGACTAGATGGCCAAAGAAGACAATATTGAAATGCAGGGTACCGTACTTGATACGTTGC
>DAMBQR010000060.1:0-22451 GCA_032055545.1 Pseudescherichia sp.
CACCGTCATGGGGTGTCGGGGGTCGGAGGTTCAAATCCTCTCGTGCCGACCAAATAATCCCAGAAAAAACCAGCCTCTTACGGCTGGTTTTTTTATGCCTGAATTTTGCCTGCGTATAAAAAACCTCGCCTCACCGACTCTTAATAGTGCATTTTCTAATCGCTCCATCTCCCCCATGCTGTAGCTGAAGGAGCCGCTCTCTCTTCATCAAACGCTATCAATATGGGGTATTTATTATGTCATGGGATAATGTTAACGATATTAAAAATATCAAAATATGGACGGACTACTCTGACGAAACGCAGGGGCATCTGTTTGTCAATGGTAACCATCAGCTGAAGCTGAACGTTGGGATCGGCTTTACGCTGAACAGCGGGACCACAGAGGGGCCTACGGAAGATGAAGTTAAAAATGCGCTGTCGCTTATTAACAATCAGGACAGCGGCCCGTTGAAATATCTTAGCGTGGTAGAAGAAGGGATATACGTTGCGGTGTATGACCCATATCATGTCTCTACCGGGACCAACGATAATGCAGACGATAGTATCTATGATTTTGTCTTTACTTACTACGTCTTCAGCCCTTCAAGTATTAACGCAGAAACCCACGCAGAATCCGTGGCGCTGAAGCTTGCGTATACCACTACCAATGCGGATGGCACAACCAAAGAGGTGGTTAAAGAGACCTCAGCCCTGGGGAATTATTATACGAAAACCTATGTCAGTGTTTTGTGCTACCCGTCCATGCTTTACGGTGCGCCGGGTGAAAACCGTATAAATATAAATTGCTCAAAAGTTGCGGCTGAAACGAACAATAAAGATAGTAATAATCGCTATACTCATGAAGACAGTGCATTCTGGGTTGTTTCTTTATCAATTGACCACTCCTATTTCAAATTATTCTATCTGCAAGGGGGGCAAGAGCCAGATCCGGACCGAGAAGTTGAGCCTTTCTTTATTGATAAATCCAAAGACAGCCCTGAGTGGGATTATATTTATAACACATTCTTCCCTAATATGAAATGTGGCGAAATGAATTATACAGTTCAGGCTATAATCCGAAATGTTAATAATCAGGGTGACCATGTTTATTATGCACATGTTGATGTGCAGCAGAAAGAAAACCAGGTTACATTTATTGAGATAAGCACTGATGTTCAAAGTCTGCATGATTTTTCAGGCACAGATCAACTTATCTATCTGCGTGTATTTGATCAATTTGGTAATTCCGCCTATATCGTTGCCTATCACAATTACAACTTTAACTTTATAAAAAGTGTAAGTTAATAGTCAATTTACTCATATTAAGGTGATAATTATGTCATGGGATAATGTAAAAGGGGTTAGTGCCCTCCGTATCTGGACGGACAACCCGGATATGACACAGGCCTGGCTGTTTGCCAACGGTAACCATCAGGTCAAACTGACCGTTGGTGTGGGTATAAACTTAAATGATCCTACTCAGCCTGGCCCTACAGAAGACGAGGTTAAAGCAGGGCTGTCATTAATTGACTTTGATACCGGTGCGGAACTTCGTTTTCTTAAAACAGGCGATAACGGGGGGTACGGATATGTATACCAGCCCAATATGCCAGCGACAATCAAAGCTCTTGAATCGAGCAATGACCTCGCCTATCAGTATGAAATTAATTACTACATTTCAAGTGACAGTACTATCAATGCTAATTATGCGTCAGAACAAGTCGCTCTACTGTTGTCCTATACGGACTCCACTGGAAAAAAAACCGATATCCCGACGGGAAGCGGCAGCAAGTCACAAAGCTATGTGGCGGTAACGGTGTATCCGCCAAAGAAATATGGCATGTCGGGTTCACCCACGACAGCCGTCATTTTTAAAACTCTTAATGATAAACCAAGTTATACAACACGATCCAGCAGCTTTGTAAATACATTTAATGTGCATAGTGTGTATATTTATGGGCTATCAATTGATGACTCTTATTTCAGATTTATTAGTTACCAAGCCCCAGATACTCGTTTATCGCCTGTGCCATTTCGCCAAATCATAGAGAGTGATTATTCAGCTGGACATACTCCCGGCTATCATTTATCTCAAGGCTTCCTGCTCATAGACAATGATGTAAAGAGCAAGGGGGAATCTTATATCGCTGATTTAGGAGTAATGGATACAAGTCCAGACACCGGAGAGCCCGAAGGGGAAATAGCTGGAATGGATGTAACTGTAGAACAAGAAACCGGCCAGATCATTTTTATTAATTTTGACGTAGACGTAGAATGGACCAATACCGAAGGGGACAATCTTTTCAAAGACAGTGCAAGTGCTAAGTTTACTGCTTACGACCAGTTTGGCAATCCAGTCTATATTGAAGTCGGTGCTGGTAATAGTCCTACTCTCTCGCTTTCAAGCGTAAGCTGAATAATTTTATTTTATATAACGGGCTGCGCTGGTCATACGTCCAGCGCAGCTTTTTTACATCAAGCTGGCTCCGTCACCGCCTCAACCTGCGGCTGCTTCTGGGCCTTCGGCACAGGAACCACATCCACTACCAACTGCGGCTCATACGCCAGCCCCAGCGCCTCGCTGGTCTGCTGCAGTACCCGCTGGGTCGCTTCGACGTTGCCGTTAAGCTGCATACCAAAGCTCGGGATAATCTCTTTCAGCTTCGCCTGCCACGCGGGCGAGGCGAACTGCGCTGCAAAGACCTTCTTCATCAGCTCCAGCATAATGGGTGCTGCGGTAGAGGCCCCCGGCGACGCGCCGAGCAGCGCGGCAATGGTGCCCTGCCGATCGCTTACTACTTCGGTACCCAGGCGCAGCACGCCGCCCAGCAGCGGATCGCGCTTGATGATCTGCACCCGCTGTCCCGCCTGCCACAGACGCCACTCCTCTTTTTTCGCCTGCGGATAGTACTCGCGCAGGGCAGCAAAGCGCGCATCGTCGTTCTGCAGCACCTGGCCCACCAGATACTTCACCAGGCTGAAGTTGGTCAACCCCACCTTCACCATCGGCATCAGGTTAGACGGCGTGGTAGAGCGCGGCAGATCCCACAGGGAGCCGTTCTTGAGGAATTTAGTCGAGAAGGTAGCGAACGGTCCGAAGAGCAGCACGCGCTTGCCGTTAAGGATACGGGTATCAATATGCGGGACTGACATCGGCGGTGCGCCGACCGACGCCTGGCCGTAGACCTTCGCCAGGTGGCGGTTCACCACGTCCGGATTGTCGGACACAAGGAACTGTCCACCCACCGGGAAACCAGCGAAATCTCGCGCTTCGGGGATACCGGACTCCTGCAAGAGTTTCAGCGCCGCGCCGCCCGCGCCGATAAAGACAAACTTTGCGATGATAGTCCGCGTACTGCGGGGATGGTTGACGTCGGCAACAGTGACCGCCCAGCGGCCATCGGCGTTGCGCTTGATGCCACGCACCTCGGTGCTCAGACTCAGGGAGAAGTTATCGCTTTGTTGCAGGGAGGCCACCAGCTGGCGGGCGATCTCACCAAAGTTGACGTCTGTCCCCAGCTCGGTGCGGGTGGCGGCAATCTTCTGCTTCGCATCGCGCCCCTCCATCACCAGCGGTGCCCAGCGCTTGATCTGCGCATGGTCTTCGCTGTAGCGAATGCCGTTGAAGAGGTTGCTCTGCTGCAGGGCGGCGTAGCGGGCGCGCAGGAAGTTAACGTTCTCTTCGCCCCACACAAAGCTCATGTGCGGCACGGTGTTGATAAAGGAGCGGGGGTTGTTCAGCACGCCCGCTTTCACCTGGTGCGCCCAGAACTGGCGGGAGAGGTGAAACGCCTCGTTAATCTCAACGGCTTTCTCAATGCTTACGCTACCGTCGGCCTTTCGCGGCGTGTAGTTCAGTTCCATTAATGCAGCGTGCCCGGTGCCGGCGTTATTCCAGCCCTCGGAGCTCTCCTTTGCGACTTCATCCAGGCGCTCAATCATGGTCATCGACCACGTTGGTTCCAGCGCCTGCAGATAGGTTCCCAGCGTGGCGCTCATAATGCCGCCACCCAGGAGGAGTACATCAGTTTCTCGCTTCTTCGCCGCAGTGGTTTTCCCTGTCCGTGAGGCAGCGCGACTACCCGTAGCCACAGAAGAGAGCACGGCACGCATTTTTTTCATAATGTTAATGCCCTACAATTAGTACTGCTTTATTGGAATTTATTGGAGTAAATTTACCCGGACACCTAACCTACCACCATCGTCGGGCAATTTAAATATTGTTGAGATAGTACACAGCAAGTTGATAGATGTTAACAAAAAGTTAGATTTTTATAACGGCTATGACAAAAAAACTGGTATCTCCTGCGCCGCACCGCTACTATTGCCCTCCTTTGCCATACTGCACACTTTTTCGTCCGTTTTAACTCAGTGAACCCTATGCCTGATACCCAAAAAGCGTTAACTCCTGTACAAGCGGGAAGCGTTGACACAGTGCTGCGTTCGCCGTCGCTGCTGATGCGCGAAACCCTTGCCGGGGTGATGACTGCCCTGGCGCTGATCCCGGAAGTGATCTCCTTCTCGGTGATCGCTGGCGTCGATCCAACCGTAAGCCTGATCGCCTCTGTGGTGCTCTGTCTGGGGATGTCCTTCCTTGGCGGACGTCCGGCGATGGTCACCGCCGCGGCTGGCTCCGTGGCGCTGGTGATCGGCCCGATGGTGCATCAGCACGGCGTGGAGTACATCCTGCCTGCCGTCCTGCTCGCAGGGGTAATTCAGATCGTCTTCGGCCTGACGGGGATGGCGCGCCTGATGCGCTTTATTCCGCACACGGTGATGACCGGGTTTGTTAACGCCCTGGGGATCCTGATTTTCTTCGCCCAGGTGCCGCATTTCTGGACCCGCGAGCCGCTGATCCTCGGGCTGTTTGTCCTGACGCTGCTGATTGTGCTCTGGCTGCCGAAGGTGCTGAAGAGCATCCCCTCCCCGCTGGTGGCCATCGTGGTGCTGACCCTCTTTACCGTCTTTTCAGGGCAGATCCTGCCGGTGGTGGGTGATGAAGGCCCGATGCAGGGTGGCCTACCCGGCCTGACCCAGTGGCTGGTGCCGTTTAACCTGACCACGCTGAGTATCATCTGGCCCTGCGCGCTGAGCATCGCCTTTGTCGGCCTGATGGAGTCGCTGCTGACGGCGAAGCTGGTGGACGATCTCACCGAGACGCCGTCCAACAAGGGCCGCGAGAGCGCGGGTCTCGGTATCGCTAATATCCTGGCGGGTCTCTACGGTGGGATTGCGGGCTGCGCGATGATCGGCCAGACCATCGTCAACGTGGAGATGGGCAAAGGGCGCAGCCGCGTCTCGACCGTCGCGGCGGGGCTGGTTCTGCTGCTGCTGGTAACTGCATTGAGCAACGTGATGGCGAAGATCCCGATGGCGGTGCTGGCCGGGATCATGGTGATTGTGGCGGTGAAGACCTTCAACTGGCACAGCATTCAGCCTGCGCAGCTAAAACGCGCCCCGGTAGCCGAGACGCTGGTGATGCTGGTAACGGTGATTGCCACCGTCACCACCGGGAACCTGGCGATTGGCGTAGTCGCTGGCGTGGCGCTGATGTTCGTGCTGCCCCCGGTCTTTAGCCGTAAAAAGCGCGCTAAAGCAGAAACAGCGTCGCCAGACCCAGAAAAATAAAGAAGCCGCCGGTATCCGTCAGGGCGGTGATCATCACGCTGGAGCCGACCGCCGGGTCGCGCCCCAGCCGTACCATAATCATCGGGATCAGCACCCCCATGGTGGCGGCCAGCAGCAGGTTTAGCACCATCGCCAGGGTCATCACTCCGCCGAGAGCCATGTCGTCATAGAGCCACCAGGTCACGCCGCCCATGATCCCGCCCCACACCAGGCCGTTGATTAGCGCCACGCCCAGCTCGCGGAAGATAAGGAACCGGTAGTTTCCCGGCTGAATGTTTTGCAGCGCCAGCGCGCGCACGATCATGGTGATGGTCTGGTTGCCGGTGTTACCGCCGATCCCGGCGACGATAGGCATCAGCGAGGCCAGGGCCACCAGTTGGGAGATGGTATGCTCGAAGCCATCGATCACCCGCGAGGCGATGAAGGCCGTGCAGAGGTTGATCGCCAGCCACGCCCAGCGGTTTTTGACCGCTTTGCCCACCGGCGCAAAGACATCCTCCTCCGGACTGAGACCGCCCATCAGGCGCATGTCGTTATCGCTCTCCTCATAGACCACGTTAACGATCTCATCGATGGTCACGCGTCCCAGCAGCTTGCCGTCGGGGTTAACCACCGGCGCACTTACCAGATTGTCACGCTCAAAGGTACGGGCGGTCTTCTCCGCATCATCATGAGGGGAGAAGGTGACGGGATCGGCCTCCATCACCTCGCTAACTAACGCCTGGGTATCACTGAGCAGAATCGTTTGCAGCGGCAGCTCGCCCAGCAGCTGCTCTTCGCGGTCGGTGACAAATAGCTTATCGGTGTTCTGCGGCATGCTGCCGAGGCGATGCAGGTAGCGCTGCACCGTTTCAAGGGTCACCTCCGGACGGACGGTGATCACCTCAAATTCCATCAGCGCGCCCACGCTGTTCTGCTCGTAGCTCATCACCTGATGCACGCGGGCGCGATCGTCCGGCGGCAGCGAGGCCACCAGCCGCCCGGTGAGGTTGCGCGGCAGGCGCTTAACCAGATAGATCTGCTCGTCGATATCCAGCCCGCGTAGCGCCTCCAGCAGCGCCTTGTCGCTCATCTCCTCAATCAGATCCTCGCGCACGCTATCTGAAGCCTCAACCAGCACTTCGCCGCGCTTGAGATCCTCGACCAGACGCCACAGCGCCCGGCGCTCTTCGGTGGGCAGCGCCTCCAGCGTATCGGCCAGGTCCGGGGCCGGAAGATGGGAGACCAGCACGCCAACTTCCGCTATATCGTCGTTTAGCGCGCTGCCGTCGAACTGCTCGACCAGGGTCAGCTTACCGAGGATCTGAGAGGTAATGGCGCTGTTGGTATTCAGCAGCCAGATGAGGCGCGCCCGCTCCTCGTCACGTAGGCGGGCGCTATTTTTAGGGGTGGCGGACATTAACGACTCCTTATCCTTACGCTGTGCGTGAAACGGCGTCGCGTGAAGCGAGCGCCCGTTCTTCTCCTGTCAGCTCTGTGAGCACGCCGCTGCGCATCTCCAGCAGACGATCGGCATGTATAAAGTAGTGGTCGTCGTGACTAATAGCAAAAATGGTTTTCCCTTCGGCCTGCATCAGCGGCAGGATGGTCTGGTAAAACTCGCGGCGGAAGTGCGGATCCTGATCGGCCGCCCACTCATCCAGCAGAATAATATCCCGCTCCTCTGCCAGCGCCAGCAGCAGCGCCACACGTTTCTTCTGCCCTTTCGACAGCTTCAGGTTAAGGATCTTGCCGTTATCCAGCTCCAGCTTGTGGGCCATCTTCAGCTGCGCCAGCCATTTGTCAACGATAGCCGGATCCGCCTGCTGCCCTTCAGGGCCAATCAGCTGGTCAAACAGCCAGACGTCGGTAAATACCGCCGAGAAGAGCTTGCGATAGTCCTCTTCCCGTCCGGCGGCCAGCGGCTGGCCGTCGATGAGAATGGTGCCTGACACCGGCTGGTAGAGCCCGGTCAGCAGCATCGCGAGGGTCGATTTACCGCTGCCGTTGCCGCCGATAAGGAACACCAGCTCGCCGCGTTTCAGGGTCAGGTTGATCGGCCCGACGGAGAAGGCCCCCTCCTGATAGGTAAAGGTGACGTCGCGCAGCTCCAGGGTCTGCCAGCCGGTAAAGGCCGTTGGGCGCGGAAATTCAGGCTCATAGGGGGCAAGGGAGAACTGCTTCAGCTTGTTGAACGCCACCTGGGCACTGAGCAGGGTGGGCAGCGCCCCCACCGCCGAGAGCAGCGGCGTGCGCAGGAACAGCACCGTCAGAGAGAAGGTCGCCGCGACGTTGGTATCCGCCCAGCCGAGACCGTTAGCCATCCAGAACACCAGGCCAATCGCTCCCAGCATCATGATATTTGACCAGTTGACGGCGCTGAGGTGGAAGGTGTCGGCGCGAATAATATGGTGGCGATACTCCCGGGCATCCGGCAGGTAAGCGTTGTTGAAGATAGCCTCGGCACGCTCGCGGTTGAGGGTCAGCTCTTTACGCCCCTCCAGCACCGTCTGGTAGTCATGGTGCAGTTTATCTTCGGTTTCACGCAGTCTCGCTAAATGCTTATACACCCGTGACACCAGCACAAAGCCGCCCCAGATGGTGAGCGCCATCCACAGGGCGGTGACCAGCAGCATTTTGCCGGAGAGCCAGCCCAGGTAGGCCGCCGACCCGGCGGTAAGAATGATCCCCTGCACCAGCTCCGGCAGTCGCACAAAAGCGATGGTGATGTTACGCACGTCACTGGTCAGCGCGGCCAGCAGCGCGGCGTTGCCCAGCTGTTCCACCCGCTCTACCTGAGTGTCGAGGATGCGCTTGATGAACTCTCCCCGCAGGCGGTAGACAAAGTGGTGGCCGAGGGCGGTTAACGCCAGCTGCGAGCCGAGGGTCACCGCCATCAGCAGCAGCAGCAGGCCGAGAAACTCCGGCAGTACCGCCAGGGAGATATCCACGTTCTCGATCAGCCGCGCGTTGATAAAGGCGATCAGGCCGATGCCCAGCGCTGCGCTAAGCAGGGTCAACAGGATGACGGCAATAAAAGGCCAGCGGTACTGCCGCCAGACAAGAAGAAGAAGTTCCATGAGAGCGATCCGGCAAGAAAAATCAGCCCGCAGTGTAAACTGCTGCTGTGACGGATCAAGAATAATTCTGATTTATATTCTTAATTACCTGCCCGGCGAAAGGTTAAGTTGTAGCGACATTCACCGGTGGCCGGATGGTGGCCTGGCTTAAGGGGCTGGATGCCGTGATAGAAGAGCCGGGACGGGCCGCCCCACACCACCACGTCGCCATGCTCCAGCAGCAGGCGCTTAAGCGGATCGCTGCGCCGGATCCCACCAAACTGGAAAATGGCGGGCAGGCCCAGCGAGACCGAGACGATAGGCGCAGCCAGATCCGGCTCGTCCTTATCCTGATGCAGAGAGAGCTTCGCGCCCGGCAGATAGCGGTTGATCAGGCAGGCGTCCGGCTGAAAGTCGCTGTAGCCCGCCGCCGTCGAAGCCCGCTGGCAGAGCGCGGCAAAGGCCTGCGGCATGGCGGGCCACGGCTGGCCGCTGAGCGGATCGATGGGGGCGTAGCGATAGCCACGCGCATCGGTCGTCCAGCCCAGGCCGCCACAGTTGGTCATCGCCACCGACATGGTGTAACCGCCGGGGGTAATCATCTGGCGAAACGGTGATGCACTGGCGACCGCATTGATTGCCGCCAGCAGCGCATCGGCGTCGGCAAGGGCAAAGCGGCGCAGGATTGTCGCCCCCGGCGCCAGCGGCTCCTGCCAGGGTTCGGCATCGGCAAACAGATCGAGCATCAGGTCTCCTCTTTCAACGACTCGCGCGCCAGCAGCTGGGCCTTGCGCGCTGCCCCCCAGCGGTAGCCAGAGAGCATGCCATCGCCGCGTACCACGCGATGACAGGGGATAACAATCGCCAGACGATTGGCCGCGCAGGCGCTGGCTACGGCGCGGATCGCCTGCGGTTTGCCAATGGCGCTGGCGATGGCGCTATAGCTGGCAGTTTCTCCTGCCGGGATCGCCTGCAGTGCCTGCCAGACCTGCATCTGAAAGGCGGTGCCGCGAAGATCCAGCGCCAGCGCCAGCGGGCGGCCAGGGTGTTCAATTGTCGCCACGACCTCAGCAACCCGGGCGCTAAATTCGGTGTCGTCCTGCACCAGCTGAGCGTGAGGGAACATGGTGTTCAGCTCGGCGGTGAGCAGCGACTCGCAGTCGGCCAGCAGGATCGCACAGATACCGCGATTGCTCTCGGCGACCAGGCAGCGCCCCAGCTCACAGTGCGTCAGCGCGTAGCGGATCGCCGCCCCCTCCCCGCCCTGACGATACTGCCGGGCCGTCATGCCCAGCGACGCATCCGCCTTGCGGTAGTAGCTGGCCGTATCCGGAAAACCGGCGGCCAGCACCGCGTCGGTAACCGTTGCGCTGTTGGGCAGCATGCTGCGCAGACGTTTCGCCCGGGCGGCCTGCTGCCAGGCCTTAGGCGTCATGCCGGTGATGGCTTTAAACTGGCGGTGAAGATGGTACGGGCTGAGACCTAGCCTTTGCGCCAGCGCCTCCAGCGTTATTGGCGTCTCCTGCTCCAGCAGACGGCAGGCGGCGGCGATCTTCTGTGCCAGGCTGCTCTCATCGGCAGACCGGTCAGGCTGGCAGCGCTTGCAGGGGCGAAAACCCGCCTGCGCTGCCGCCTCTGCATCGGGAAAGAAGCGCACGTTTTCGCGCAGGGCATGGCGCGCCCGGCATGAGGGGCGGCAAAAGATACCGGTGGTAATGACGGCAAAGACGAAACGCTCATCTGCGTCGGTACGCCGTTCAAGCACCGCCTGCCAGCGGTGCTCGTCTTCAATAAAGGGTGTTACGCTCATATCAGGCTCCTCTATTCAGCTTAGCCTGACTATGCCCTGGGCTGGTGTAGCCTTCACCTGAAATCTTGCGCTTTAATTTTATTTACCTTGTAAAAAGGCGGCAAACTGCGGCGACATCCAGGGGGTAAAGGTATCTCCCTCTTTAACGATCATATAGATCGCCAGCCCTTCACGCATTGCTACCTCGCGGGCCTTCTGCGGGCCCAGCACCATCAGGCCGGTATCCCAGGTATCGGCCTCCAGCGCCGTCGGGGCGATTACCGTGACCGACACCAGGTTATGTTCGATAGGATGCCCGGTGTGCGGATCGATCACATGCGACAGGCGTTTGCCGTCCAGTTCGTAATAGTTGCGATAGCTGCCGGAGGTGCTGATCCCGTGCCCGTTAATGTCCACCACCGCCTGCACCGCGTTCTCGCGATCGGTCGGCTTCTGGATCGCCACCCGCCAGGGTTTGCCTTCGCCGTTCATGCCCCGGCTTACCAGCGCCCCGCCGACCGAGACCAGATAGCGGGGGATCCCCTCCTGCTCCATCAGCTGCGCCAGGTGATCGGCCGCGTAGCCCTCCCCTACCGTGGAGAGATCGACATACAGGTCAGGGATATCCTTCTGTATAAACTGCTGCCCCGCCAGATAAGAGACCGACAGGTGCTGTAAACCGACGCGCATTTTTGCCGCGTCAATTTGCGACGGCGTTGGGGTGGTTTCCGGCTGCTTATCCGGGCCGAAGCCCCACAGGTTCACCAGCGGGCCGACGGTGATATCCATCGCGCTGTCGGTTTTAACGCCAACACGCAGGGCAAGGGTAACAATATCCGCCAGCGCGGCGTTGACCGGCCAGGGCGTGGTGCTGGTGGAGGCGTTAAACCGGCTCAGGGCCGAGTCGCTCTTCCAGGTCGAGAGCAGCATATCATCGGCGGCGAGCTGGGCGGCAATTTTTTCCCGCAGCGCATCGGCCTGGGCCTTATCGATATCCACAACGCTGACGCGCCAGGAGGTGCCCATGGTTTTGCCGTCGAGAACGGTGACGGCTGCGCCTGGCTGTGCTGCCGGGGGGGTTGGATCGCAACCGGTAATAGTCAGGGTCAGCGCCAGCAGCGCGGCGCGAAAAAGAGTCGTATTCATAGCAATGATCCCCTTGCTGAGTGCGCGCAAGAGTACACCAAAAGCGGGCCTGTTCAGGAAAAAGTCGATAAAAAAGGGGCCAACGCGGCCCCTTCATGCAGACAGATAACGTCTTAGAACTGGTAAACCAGGCCCAGCGCTACGATATCATCGGTGCTGATACCGGTCTGACGGGTGAAGTCGTTGTCATCCAGCAGGTTGATTTTGTAGTCAACGTAGGTGGACATGTTTTTGTTGAAGTAGTAGGTCGCGCCAACGTCGATGTACTCCAGCAGATCCTGGTCGCCGTAGTTAGCGCTACCCGGAATACCGTTGCCGTTGATGTCTTTGCCTTTGGACTTCAGGTAGGCGATAGACGGACGCAGGCCGAAGTCGAACTGGTACTGAGCAACCACTTCGAAGTTCTGTGCTTTGTCAGCAAAGCCGTAGGCCGGCTGGTCATCGCCGCGAGAACCGAAACGGGTTGCGTTGTAGGTCTGGGAGTACTGCGCAGCCAGGTACAGGTTGTTGGCGTCATATTTCAGGCCGCCGGTGTAAACGGTTGCACGATCGCCGCTGCCGTAGACGCCGATGGCGTTCTGGTCAGCAGTACGTTTAGAGGAGGTGATCGCACCACCAACGCTGAAGCCTTCACCCATATCGTAGGTCAGAGAGCCGCCGTAGCCGTCGCCATTCTGACGCAGCAGGCTGCGGCCGCCAACGTCTTCGCCGCGGGTGCTGCCGTTTTTACCCTGGTACTGCAGGGCAAAGTTCAGGCCGTCAACCAGGCCGAAGAAGTCGGTGCTGCGGTAGGTCGCCACGCCGTTAGCGCGGGACTGCAGGAAGTTGTCGGAACCGTAGGTGTCGCCACCGAACTCAGGCAGCACGTCAGTCCAGGCGGTAACGTCATAGGTCACGCCGTAGTTACGACCGTAGTCGAAGGAGCCTGCATCGCCGAATTTCACACCGGCAAACGCCAGACGGGTCCAGGACTGGTTTTCGCTCTCAGCGGTATTGCCCTGAATCTGGTATTCCCACTGGCCGTAGCCGGTGATCTGGTCATTAACCTGAGTTTCGCCTTTGAAGCCGAGACGCATGTAGGTCTGATCGCCATCGCTACCGTCGTCATCAGAGAAATAGTGCAGGCCATCAACTTTACCGTAGAGGTCTAATTTGTTGCCGTCTTTGTTGTAAATTTCAGCCGCGTTCGCTGCGCCTGCTACCAGCAGAGCCGGTACCAGGAGGGACAGTACTTTAACTTTCATGTTATTAACCCTCATTTATATGCTTTTATTATTGCCACTGCTTACTGATTGAGCGTCAAATCAGTCGGCCAAGCCATTCTCCTAAAAAATACAGAATAATCCAACAAGAAAATGCTACTAAAACTTTTAATCTGTTTCAGAAAGACTTATATATGTTTCATTTTGTAAATTTCAGGGAACTTTTTTCAGCATAAAGGGTTAAAAAATAAAGCACTAATAATCAAGCATTTATTTTTTATGATAAAAATCATTATGTTATGTGATTTTGAAATCATAGCACTGAAAGACAAAACAAATCGTGGATGGGCTACTAAAATAACCCTCGCTATCATCATTAACTTTTATTTATTACCGTCATTCGACTCTGAATGTCCGTTTACCCCAATTCTCGCCGGATGCTCTGCATTCGGCTTTTTTTTACCTTTCTTTACGTTGCCTGCCCCTATTTGTGCTACCGCCCCGTAATGATAACGACTATTAACTAATAATGGCTGAATGTAAATACATTTCAGTGCGCACAAGTCATGGTCAATATCTTGTTATTTCGTGCTATTTCTCGGAGAATGTCGGCGACTATTTATACCATAGCGGGCACGCTGTACAGATTTACCGCTTCGCTGCCGCAGAATAGCCTTTTGTGGGCTAAGTTGCTCTCAAGACGTGAAGAGAGTCTGGAAATTCAGTCATTACCCTTTATACTGCCTGCTGTACGCCACCCAGTAGCCTAACTTTTACCAGCCTGATGACACACTGATGAGTCGATCCGACAGCATGATCCCTGGCAAGTTTTCCCTGATACCAGGCAACATTACCCGTTTCTTTCTATTACTGATTATCGTTCTGCTGGTAACCCTGGGCGTCATGGTGCAAAGTGCCGTCAATGCGTGGCTGAAAGATAAGAGCTATCAAATCGTTGATATCACCCATGCGATGCACAAGCGTATCGACACCTGGCGCTACGCGACGTGGCAGATCTACGACAATATTGCCGCTGCCCCTGCTGCCCCCGCTGACGGTCTTCAGGAGACGCGCTTAAAGCAGGACGTCTACTACCTCGAGAAGCCGCGACGTAAAACCGAAGCGCTGATCTTCGGCTCCCACGACAGCTCCACTCTGGAGATGACGCAGCGCATCTCTACCTACCTTGACACGCTATGGGGCGCGGAGACCGTCCCCTGGTCGATGTACTATCTTAATGGCCAGGATAACAGCATGATCCTGGTCTCTACCCTGCCGCTTAAGGATCTCTCTTCGGGCTTCAAGGAGTCGAGCATCGACAACATTGTCGATTCACGCCGGGCAGAGATGCTGCAGCAGGCTAACGCCCTCGACGAGCGGGAGAGCTTCTCTCCGCTGCGCAGCTTAAGCTGGCAGAATGGGTACTATTTCACCCTGCGCACCACGTTTAATCAGCCGGGACATCTGGCGACGGTAGTGGCGTTCGATCTGCCTATTAACGATCTTATTCCTCCCGGCATGCCGATGGATAGCTTCCGCCTCGAGCCAGATAACGGGCCAACAACCCTGCGCGCTTCGGACAAGGAGTCGGCGGACAGCGTCTCGGTCAACTTTAGCGGGGCAAAAATTGAGATCTCCGCCTCGCTGAACTCTACCGATATGCGCCTGGTGTGGCAGGTACCTTTCGGTACCCTGCTGCTGGAGACGCTGCAGAATATCGTTCTGCCGCTGCTGCTCAATATTGGCCTGCTGGCGCTGGCGCTGTTTGGCTTTACCACCTTTCGCCACCAGCCGGGCCGCCAGCTTGATGGCCAGCCCTCGCCGGGAGCCAATAACGAGCTTCGCCTGCTGCGGGCACTAAATGAAGAGATTGTCTCGGTTCTGCCGCTGGGACTGCTGGTGCACGATCAGGAAGCCAACCGGACGGTCATCAGCAACAAAATCGCGGACCACCTGCTGCCGCATCTTAACCTGCAAAACATCACCAGCATGGCGGATCAGCACCAGGGGGTGATCCAGGCGACGGTAAACAACGAGCTGTATGAGATCCGCCAGTTCCGCAGCCAGGTGGTACCCAGAACGCAGATCTTCATTATTCGCGATCAGGACCGTGAGGTGCTGGTTAACAAAAAGCTCAAGCAGGCTCAGCGTCTGTATGAGAAAAACCAGCAGGGCCGCTCGGCGTTTATGCAGCATATTGGCGAGGCGCTCCGCCTGCCAGCTGAGACGCTGGCCGGCGAGGCTGCGACAATTGATAGCGAAGAGAGCCGCCACCTGGCACGGCATGCCCAGACGCTGGTGCAGCTGGTTGAAGATATTCAGCTGGCAAACATGCTGGAGACCGACAGCTGGAAGGGGACGCTGACCCGGTTCTCCATTCAGGATCTGATTGATGAAGTGGTGCCGGAGGTACTGCCGACCATCAAACGTAAAGGGTTACAGCTGCTGATCAATAATAACCTGCCCGCTAACGAAGAGCGGCACGGCGATCGCGAGGCGCTGAGACGCATCCTGCTGATGCTGATCCAGTATGCGGTGACCACCACGCATATCGGCAAAATTACGCTTGAGGTCGATACCGACGAGTCGGCGGACGATCGCCTGACCTTCCGTATCCTTGATACCGGCGAGGGGGTCACCGCCAGCGAGGTGGACAACCTGCACTTCCCGTTCCTCAACGATACCCAGGGCGATCGCTACGGCAAGGCTAACGCCCTCACCTTCTGGCTGTGCGATCAGCTGGCGCGTAAGCTAGGCGGACATCTGAACATTAAGGCACGCGAAAGCTTAGGCACCCGCTATACGCTGCACGTGAAGATGGCGGCCCAGGCGCAGGAGGTTGAATCTGACGAGAAGCTGCTGGATGACGTGGTAGCAATGATCGATATTACCTCCAGCGAAATCCGCCATATTGTGGTTCGTCAGCTGGAAAATTGGGGGGCAAGCTGCATCACGCCGGATGAAAGGTTAATTAGTCAAGAGTACGATCTCTTTTTAACTGATAATCCGTCTAATCTTACAGCCTCGGGCTTGCTTTTAAGCGATGATGAGGCCGCCGTGCGGAAAATTGGCCCAGGCCAGCTGCGCGTGAACTTTAATATCAGTAATGCGATGCAGGAAGCGATACTGCAACTTATCGAAGAACAGCTGGCGCAGGATGAGGTCTCTCCCTCACCGATGGGCGGAAATGAAAATGCCGAACTGCATGCCAGCGGCTATTATGCGCTGTTTGTCGATACAGTACCCGACGATGTTAAGAGGTTGTATACTGAAGCGGCTGTAAGCGATTTCGCGGCGCTGGCACAGACAGCGCACCGCCTCAAAGGGGTGTTTGCCATGCTAAATTTGGTTCCCGGCAAGCAGTTATGTGAAACGCTGGAACATTTAATTCGTGAGAAGGATGTTTCAGGCATAGAAAAATACATCAGCGACATTGACGCCTACGTCAAAAGCTTGCTGTAGCAAGGTAGCCTTATACATGAACAATATGAACGTAATTATTGCCGATGACCATCCGATTGTACTGTTCGGTATTCGCAAGTCACTTGAACAGATCGAGTGGGTGAATGTAGTCGGCGAATTTGAAGACTCAACACAGCTTATCAATAACCTGCCAAAACTGGATGCTCATGTCCTGATCACCGATCTCTCCATGCCCGGTGATAAATATGGCGACGGCATTACCCTGATTAAATACATCAAGCGCCACTTCCCGAACCTGTCGGTGATCGTGCTGACCATGAACAACAACCCGGCTATTCTCAGCGCGGTGCTGGAGCTGGATATTGAAGGGATCGTCCTGAAACAGGGCGCACCGACCGACCTGCCGAAAGCGCTGGCCTCGCTGCAGAAAGGGAAGAAATTTACCCCGGAGAGCGTCTCCCGCCTGCTGGAGAAGATCAGCGCCGGTGGTTACGGCGACAAACGCCTGTCACCGAAAGAGAGTGAAGTGCTGCGTCTGTTTGCCGAAGGCTTCCTCGTCACCGAGATCGCCAAGAAGCTGAACCGCAGCATTAAAACCATCAGCAGCCAGAAGAAATCAGCCATGATGAAGCTGGGTGTCGATAATGATATTGCCCTGCTGAACTACCTCTCCTCCGTGACCCTCAGCCCGGCGGACAAAGATTGATAGCGACATGCCCGGCGGCGCTTTGCTTGCGCGGGCCTACGGATAATGTAGGCCGGGTAAGCGTCAGCGCCACCCGGCAATAATAAAAAAGCCCAGAAATGGGTTTTTTTTATCCTCGTGTCTTCCTCACCCGATCCGCATATAACGCCAGCGTCTGCTGCAGTACGTCCAGCGTCACCGGTTTCGACAGACAGCTATCCATACCCGACTCCAGACAGCGCTGCTTCTCTTCCGCCAGCGCGTTGGCCGTGACGCCCACCACCGGCAGGGTAAGACCCAGCTGGCGAATGCGCTGCGTCAGGCGATAGCCATCCATATTTGGCATGTTAACGTCGCTCAGGATGATATCGATATGGTTTTTGCTCAGGACGTTCAGGGCATCCACACCGTCGTTAGCGGTTTTGCACTGGTAGCCCAGAGAGCCAAGCTGATCGGCAAGCAGCCGTCGGTTGATGGGGTGATCGTCCACCACCAGGATCATCATGTCGTCATTATGGGCTTCCTGCGCCCCAGCGGCGGAGAGCACCGGCGCGGTTTCGCTGGTATCTACCTTGACGCTGTAGATGCGTGCCAGCAGGGCCAGCAGCTCATGGGGTGACGCAACGCTGTACGTCCACTCGCCGGGCTTGCGCTCCTGTGGAATGCCGATATGCCGACGGCAGAAGATCACGGCCGCCCTGCCCTGCCAGGGCGCCTCAAGGGCGTCATCGGTAAGCAGCATATCGTCTGCGTCCGGCGTCTGCCCTTCGTAGCGCTCGGCACGAATACCATTGCGCGCCAGCAGCGACTCCACGAAGCTGCACAGCGAGGCGTTGCGGATCGCCAGCCAGCAGCGGGTATTCGCCAGGCCATCGACGTCGATCGCCTGCGGCGACTGAGCGGAGTAGAGCGGGATCCGCACGGTAAACTGGCTCCCCATCCCCGGCTCGGTATCTACGGAGATATCGCCATCCATCATGCTGATCAGCTTCTCGCAGATGGCCAGCCCCAGCCCGGTTCCCTGGAAGTTACGCTGTACGCCAGTGCCCACCTGGAAGAAGGGATCGAACAGGCGCACCACCTCTTTGGCCGGAATACCGACGCCGGTATCGCGAACCTGAATTGAGAGATACTCCCCTGCCCGCTGCACATGCAGCACGATACAGCCCACGTCGGTAAACTTGATGGCGTTGCTCAGCAGGTTAGAGATCACCTGCTGAAGGCGCATCGGATCGCCGTGCATCATCACCGGCACGTCCGGCTCGATAAAGCAGTACAGCCCGAGCTGCTTGCGCACCACCAGCGGCAGGTAGTTAGCGGTGATATGGTTCATCACCTCGCGCGGGGAGAACTCTCGTGGCTCGATCTTCAGCTGCTCAGACTCAATTTTAGAGAAATCGAGAATATCGCTGATGATTTTCAGCAGCAGGCTGGAGGAGTTGTTCATGGCCGTGACCAGGCGATCTACCCCTTTCGGCAGCGCCTTGGTTTGCAGCAGATCGAGGTTACCGATAATGCCGTAGAGCGGCGTGCGCAGCTCATGGCTAACGGTCGCGAGGAACATCGATTTCGACTGGCTTGCCTGCTCCGCCGCCTGGGCCATATCCTGCAGCGACTCCTCCATTTTGACGCGGGCGGAGACGTCCACCAGCACGCAGATAGCCACGTTCTCATTGCGGTAGCGCGAATGGACAAAGCTGATCTGCAGGTTGGTGTTGTTGCTGGTGAGCACATCGACAAAGTTGACCTGCTGACCACAGATAATCTGCGTCAGCCGCTGCCGATCCTCGTGGGTCAGCATATTAAGATAATTATGCGCCAGCTCGTTACTCAGAATGTTGGTGCCATCCTGGGTACGTAAAATACAGATCCCCACCGGCGCAGAGGCGACAATCTTGCGGTTGAACTGCTCATGCTCTTCCAGGCGCTGGGCATCCACCTCCGCCGGAATAAAGATGCGCCGCTCGTACATTCGCGCCAGGGTAAAGAGCGCGATCCCCACCAGCACGTTAAGCAGCACCGCGTTGAGGATCAGCATGCGGATATGCTCCAGCACCAGATCCACCGGCACCGAGTAGACCACGCTCAGGGAGGAGGGTTGCAGGCTCTTCTTCAGCACCAGATCGCGGAAGCCGGAGGTGTAGCCGAACCAGGAGCGCTCCTGCATCCAGCGTGGATCGATCTCCGGACGGTTGTCCGGCCCGGTGAGGGAGATCAGCGCATGGCCGTTCTCGTCCAGAATGGTCACGCTTACTGGCAGGCTGCCTGGCGTAAAGAAGTTATCCATGCGGATAGACTGCTCGACGCCCAGCAGCGCCTGCAGACGGTTGGCGAGATAGACCGGCGTCAGGGCATAGAAGTAGCCGATACCGGGACGCGCGCCCTGGCTTATCCAGAAGATGTTGTTGCCGCGCTCCTCCTGCGGTGCGGTGCGGTACTTCATAATGCGCTCGTGCAGGTTTTTTAGGGTGCTCTCCCGCTCCAGCGGCACGTCGCGCAGGCCAAAGTCGGCCATGCAGAGATTTTCACTACCGATTAAAAATACCCGGTTGAGATCGTAGGCGGCAGAGAAGTTGTCCCGCCAATAGCGCATAAACCACGCCAGCGACTCCAGCGACCCGCGCCATGCCGTGCCCATCGCCGAGCAGTCGGAGTCCGGGAACAGGGGTTGAAAATCGGGGACGTCGCGCTGCGCACTCTGGGTGCGAGAGGCCATGATGCCGTTCTCTGCCGTCAGGCGGTTTTCCGCGATGTACTTAAGCTCTTTCATCACGTCCGAGGTGCGCTGAATATAGCGCTGGGCCTGATCGGAGCTGAGGTTAAACTCCTTGCGGATTTCAGACTCTTTCTGGTGCAGGGCATTGACGATGTAGAACACCGAACAGAGGACAATCAGCAGCCAGAGCAGCAGCGCCAGCGCCCGGAACAGATAGCGTGAAACTTTGAGAGTGGTACGAAAAGAGACGAGGTATTTCAACGTGGCGATGCTCCGCCGTCAGGGTCACAAAAGGATGTCGATAAGGTAGCGGTAAAACGGGCAGACCGCAAAGAAAAAGGGCCGGATTACCGGCCCTTTCATCAATGCTCTGACTTAATGCGCCGAATTACTCTTCGCCGTCGTCCGCTGCATCATCGTCGGCTTCGGTTTCCGGGGCGATATCATCATCACCCTCGGCGACCGTACCGTCGATAGCGTCCAGCTCTTCGTCATCTACCGGCTCGGCCACGCGCTGCAGGCCCACTACGTTCTCATCTTCCGCCGTGCGGATGAGGATCACGCCCTGGGTGTTACGCCCAACCACGCTGATCTCCGACACGCGGGTACGCACGAGGGTGCCAGCATCGGTGATCATCATGATCTGGTCGCAGTCGTCAACCTGTACCGCGCCGACAACGGAGCCGTTACGCTCGGTGACCTTGATAGAGATAACGCCCTGGGTACCACGCGACTTGGTAGGGTACTCTTCCTGCGCCGTACGCTTACCATAGCCGTTCTGGGTCACGGTCAGAATAGCGCCTTCGCCGCGTGGAATGATCAGGGAGACAACCTTATCTTCGCCTGCCAGCTTGATACCGCGCACGCCGGTGGCCGTACGGCCCATCGCACGCACCGCGTTATCTTTGAAGCGAACCACCTTACCGGCAGCAGAGAAGAGCATGACTTCGTCGTCGCCGGAGGTCAGGTCAACGCCAATCAGCTCGTCGCCTTCGTTCAGGTTCACCGCGATGATCCCAGCCGAGCGCGGACGGCTGAACTCGGTCAGCGCCGTTTTCTTCACCGTACCGCTGGCGGTCGCCATAAAGACGTTCACGCCCTCTTCATACTCGCGCACCGGCAGAATCGCGGTGATACGCTCGTTGGCTTCCAGTGGCAGCAGGTTGACGATCGGACGGCCGCGTGCGCCACGGCTCGCCTCCGGCAGCTGGTAGACCTTCATCCAGTAGAGACGGCCCCGGCTGGAGAAGCAGAGGATCGTATCGTGGGTGTTGGCCACCAGCAGACGGTCAATGAAGTCCTCTTCCTTAATACGGGCGGCAGACTTGCCTTTCCCGCCGCGGCGCTGGGCCTCGTAGTCGGTCAGCGGCTGGTACTTAACGTAGCCCTGATGCGACAGCGTAACCACCACGTCTTCCTGGCTGATCAGATCTTCAATATTAATATCGGCGCTATTGGCGGTGATTTCGGTGCGGCGCGCATCGCCAAACTGGTCACGGACCAGCTCCAGCTCCTCGCGGATCACCTCCATCAGACGATCGGCGCTGCCGAGAATGTGCAGCAGCTCGGCGATCTGCGCCAGCAGCTCTTTGTACTCGTCGAGCAGCTTCTCGTGCTCCAGGCCGGTCAGCTTCTGCAGACGCAGGTCAAGGATCGCCTGGGCCTGCTGCTCGGTCAGGTAGTACTTGCCGTCACGTACGCCGAACTCCGGCTCCAGCCACTCCGGACGCGCGGCGTCATCGCCGGCGCCTGCCAGCATGGCCGCCACGTTGCCCAGATCCCACGCCTGCGCCACCAGGCCTGCTTTCGCTTCGGCCGGGGTCGGCGCGCGGCGGATCAGCTCGATAATCGGATCGATGTTCGCCAGCGCAACCGCCAGCGCTTCAAGGATGTGCGCACGGTCGCGGGCTTTACGCAGTTCAAAAATGGTACGGCGAGTCACCACTTCACGGCGGTGACGCACGAACGCAGAAAGAATATCTTTCAGGTTCATGATCTTCGGCTGGCCATGGTGCAGCGCAACCATGTTGATGCCGAAGGAGACCTGCAGCTGCGTCTGGGAGTAGAGGTTGTTCAGCACCACCTCCCCTACCGCGTCGCGTTTGATCTCAATCACGATGCGCATGCCGTCTTTATCGGACTCGTCGCGCAGGGCGCTGATGCCCTCAACGCGTTTGTCTTTCACCAGCTCGGCAATCTTCTCGATCAGGCGCGCTTTGTTCACCTGGTACGGAATTTCGTGCACGATAATGGTTTCGCGACCGGTTTTGGCATCGGCTTCGACTTCCGCGCGTGCGCGAATGTAGATCTTGCCACGGCCGGTGCGATAGGCCTCTTCGATACCGCGACGACCGTTGATGATCGCCGCCGTCGGGAAGTCCGGCCCCGGAATGTGCTCCATCAGCCCTTCAACGCTGATGTTCTCATCGTCGATGTAGGCCAGGCAGCCGTTGATCACTTCCGTCAGGTTGTGTGGCGGAATGTTGGTTGCCATACCGACTGCGATACCGGACGCGCCGTTAACCAGCAGGTTCGGGATTTTGGTCGGCATGACGTCCGGAATCCTTTCGGTACCGTCGTAGTTATCAACGAAATCGACCGTCTCTTTTTCCAGATCGGCCATCAGCTCGTGGGCAATTTTCGACATACGGATTTCCGTATAACGCATCGCCGCGGCGGAGTCGCCGTCTACCGAGCCGAAGTTACCCTGGCCATCGACCAGCATGTAACGCAGCGAAAACGGCTGCGCCATACGGACGATGGTGTCATACACCGCCGTGTCACCATGGGGATGGTATTTACCGATTACGTCACCAACGACACGGGCAGATTTTTTGTAGGCT
>DAMBQR010000061.1:0-22233 GCA_032055545.1 Pseudescherichia sp.
TGCTGGAGCCGACCAAAAAGATGTCCAAGTCTGACGATAACCGCAACAACGTTATTGGCCTGCTGGAAGATCCGAAGTCGGTAGTGAAGAAGATCAAGCGTGCGGTAACCGACTCCGAAGAGCCGCCGGTGGTGCGCTACGATGTGAAGGAGAAGGCGGGCGTCTCTAACCTGCTGGATATCCTCTCTGGCGTCACCGGGCAGAGCATTGCCGAGCTGGAGCAGCACTTCGAAGGCAAAATGTATGGCCATCTGAAAGGTGAGGTGGCGGAAGCGGTTTCCGGCATGCTGACCGAGCTTCAGGAGCGCTACCATCGCTATCGTAACGATGAAGCTTTCCTGCAGCGCATCATGAAAGAGGGTGCCGAGAAAGCCAGCGCCCGCGCGGCAGAGACGCTGAAAGCGGTATATGAAGCCATTGGCTTTGTCGCCAAGCCGTAATTCCCGTATGTCGCTGCCGTAGGCCTGATAAGCGCAGCGCCATCAGGCGTTGCTCGTTGTGCCGGGCGGCGGCGTTGCCTTGCCCGGCCTACGGTGGCACGGTGCGGTTTGTAGGCCCGCGTAAGCGAAGCGCCACCGGGCGTTACTCTGCTGATGCCGCAACGCCGGGCGGCACTGCGTTTGCCCGGCCTACGATTAAACTCGCCGTTAGTGGTTCGAGAACCAGTTCAGTTTGTCGCGCAGGGCGACGACGCGGCCAACGATAATCAGCGCCGGGCTCTCAACCTGCTGCGCCAGCGTCCCCAGTTCGCTCAGGACTCCGCTCACGACCCGCTGCTGTACCGCCGTGCCGTTCTCCACCAGCGCCACCGGCATATCCGCCTGCATCCCGTGCTCGATCAGCTTCTGCTGGATCGTTGCGGCCTGATTTAGCCCCATATAGAACACCAGGGTCTGCTTCTCTGCGGCCAGGTTCTCCCAGTCCAGCTCGCCGCCGGTTTTCAGGTGACCGGTGATCAGCCGCACGCTCTGGGCGTAATCGCGGTGGGTCAGCGGAATACCGGAGTAGGCGGAGCAGCCCGAGGCGGCGGTAATGCCCGGCACCACCGAGAAGGGGATCCCCGCGTGGCACAGCGTCTCCAGCTCTTCGCCGCCGCGGCCAAAGATAAACGGATCGCCGCCTTTCAGGCGCACCACGCGCTTGCCGGACTGCGCCTCGCGCAGCAGGATCTGATTAATCTCCTCCTGCGGCACGCAGTGGTAGCCCGCGCGTTTGCCGACAAAAATACGATCGGCGTCGCGGCGCACCAGGTTCATGATATCGTCCGAGACCAGACGGTCATAGACCACTACGTCCGCCTGCTGGATCTGCTGTAGGCCTTTCAGCGTCAGCAGCCCGGCATCGCCCGGCCCCGCGCCGACCAGCACTACTTCTCCCCGGTTATCGAGCGGCGCGTTAAACAGCGACTCCGTCTCGTTGTCGATGGCGAGACGATCGCTGTTGGCCAGATACTGGGCGAGACGGTCGTTAGTAAAAAACTTCTCCCAGAAGCGGCGTCGCTCGGCCATGCTGGCGAAGGTGGCTTTCACCCGTCCGCGCAGGGTTCCGGCATAGCCAGCAATTTTACCAAGGTGCAGCGGCAGCAGCGACTCCAGTTTTTCACGCAGCAGGCGTGCCAGTACCGGAGAGGTACCGCCGGAGGAGATCGCCACCATCAGCGGCGAGCGGTCGATAATCGAGGGCATGATAAAGCTCGCCTCTTTCGGCGCATCGACCACGTTACAGAAGATGCGGCGCGCCTCTGCCGCATCGCTGACCTGCTGATTAACCGCATCGTCGTCGGTGGCGGCAATCACCAGCCAGCAGGGATCGAGCAGCGCCTCATCGAAGTGGCCCTCAACCAGAGTGACCATGCCTTCGTCCGCCCACACGGTAAACTGCGGATCGAAGTGCAGCGCATTGACGGTAAGCCGCGCACCGGCTTCAAGAAGCAAGCGGGCTTTGCGCTCAGCGACATCGCCACCGCCGACGAGCAGGCAGTCGCGACCGCGTAACTGGCAAAAAATAGGAAGATGGTGCACGACATAACCTCGTTATAGTTTTAAGCGCTAACTCGCTCTAAGGGTTAACGGTTTCCTGCGCGGCATTTTTAGCAGGAACAGGACGCTCTGCGCGAGGAGTAGCATACCAATATCCCAGCCCCATAAATATGGCCCCGGATAAAGTATTCCCCAGCGTAACCCACAACAGGTTATGACCGATACCGGCAAGGGTATAGGCTTCGCTGTGGTGGCCGAACCACGATAAAGCGAACAGGGTCATGTTGGCAACCGAGTGCTCGTAGCCGGAGGCGATAAATGCCAGCAGGCACCACCAGATAGCGAGGAACTTCGCCGCGCCTTCAGTGCGGATCGCCATCCAGATCGCCAGGCAAACCAGCCAGTTGCAGAGCACGCCCTTGAAGAACAGTACGCTGGCAGGGGCGCTGGTTTTCGCCAGCGCTACGGTGTGCACCAGGCTGGTATCTACCGACAGCAGGCTGCCGCCGCCCCAGAAGTAGAGCAGGGCCACAAGCACCGACCCCACCAGGTTGCCCAGCCAGGTTTGCGGCAGGATCGCCCACATCTGGCCGTGGCTGATGGTACCCGCTTTCACGCCCAGGGTCAGGAACATGGTGTGGCCGGTAAACAGCTCGGAGCCAGCAATGATCACCAGCGTCAGTGCGATGCCAAACGTAGCACCCATCACCAGCGGACGCACCGCCGGGTCGAGCAGGTTGCCGAGGGTAAAGATCAGGATAATCGCCAGGCCCACGTAGGCTCCGGCCATCGCGGAGCTGATCCAGAAGCCCAGCGGATTATGCGTAGAGAGGCGTGCAATGCGCGCAGCGTTAGCCGCACACTTGTTGATAGTGTCGGTAAACATAGAGTTGATCATCCAAAGTTAAAAAAGAAAAAGTTAAAAAAGAAAAGGTTAACAGGCGGGGGCATTGCACCCCCGCCGGGGTATTACGCTTTAATCTGTACTTCGCCGTCTTTAACTCGCGCATCGAAGCGCGCCACGGAGCGCTCCGCATCCTCCATGCACAGACCATCACGCAGACGGAAGCGCTGTTTCTTCAGCGGACTGGCAACCCACAGCTCGCCATCGTGCTCGGCGATGATGCCGCGTGACAGCACGCTGGCCTCAAAGAAGGGATCAATGTTGCTGATAGCGTAGACCTGCTCATCCGCCCGCGGACGAAAGATGGCAATCTGCTGGTTGTTCAGCAGGGCGCAGACGCCAGTTGCCGGGACAATGTCAGCGAGCTGACAGACGGTGTTCCACTGGCTCATACGGTTTCCTCCACCAGGGTGACCGGGATACGCTCATACGGCGTGGCCGGGCGATGCTGTTGACGTTCCGGGACGCTCTGTACTGCCGGGTCGCGGCGATCGCTGTTGATAAAGTGTTTGAAGCGCACCTGCGCCTGCGGATCGTTGACGGTGGCGGTCCACTCGCAGATCACGGCGTCGCGCAGGCGGGCCATCTCCGCTTCCAGCTGGCTGTTCAGGCCAAGCTTGTCGTCGATAATCACGGACTTCAGGTAGTCAATGCCGCCTTCCAGATTATCCAGCCAGGATGCGGTACGGGTCAGCTTGTCGGCGGTGCGGATGTAGAACATCATAAAGCGGTCGAGATAGCGCACCAGCGTGTCGCGGTCGAGATCCGCTGCCAGCAGGTCCGCATGGCGCGGTTTCATCCCGCCGTTACCGCAGACGTAGAGGTTCCAGCCCTTTTCAGTGGCGATAATGCCCACGTCTTTGCCCTGAGCTTCCGCACATTCGCGGGTGCAGCCGGAGACGCCAAACTTCATTTTGTGCGGGGTACGGATGCCTTTGTAGCGGTTCTCCAGCTCGACGCCGAAGCCCACGCTGTCGCCCACGCCGTAGCGGCACCAGGTCGAACCGACGCAGGTTTTCGCCATCCGCAGCGCTTTGGCGTAGGCATGGCCGGTTTCAAACCCGGCTTCAATCAGCTGACGCCAGATCTCCGGCAGGTCATCTTTCTGCGCGCCGAACAGGCCGATACGCTGGGAGCCGGTGATTTTGGTGTAGAGGTTAAACTCGCGGGCGATACGCCCCACCTCCATCAGCCCTTCCGGGGTAATTTCGCCCCCGGCAGAGCGCGGGATCACCGAGTAGGTGCCGTCTTTCTGGATGTTGGCAAGGAAGTTATCGTTGGTATCCTGCAGCGGCGTATGCTGCGGCTTCAGCACATATTCGTTCCAGCAGGAGGCCAGCAGGGAGCCAACGGTGGGTTTACACACCTCACAGCCGTAGCCTTTACCGTGTTTGGCCAGCAGCTCGTCAAAGGTTTTGATCCCTTCCACGCGGATCAGGTGGTACAGCTCCTGGCGTGAGTAGGCAAAGTGCTCGCACAGGCTGTGGTTCACCTCGATGCCCTGTTTCGCCAGCTCGGCGTTCAGCACCTGAGTCACCAGCGGGATACAGCCGCCGCAGCCGGTACCGGCTTTGGTTTCCGCCTTCAGCGCCGCCACCGTATGGCAGCCCTTGTTGATCGCCGAGATCAGCATGCCTTTGGTCACGTCGAAGCAGGAGCAGATCTGCGCGCTGTCAGGCAGCTTATCGACGCCGATAGAGGGTTTGTTGCTGCCCGCGTGGGCAGGCAGGATCAGCGCATCCGGGTTCTCCGGCAGCTCGATGGCGTTCAGCACCAGCTGCTGTAAATTGCCAAAGTCGCTGGTGTCGCCCACCAGTACCGCACCGAGCAGGGTTTTGTTATCGGGGCTGACGATCAGGCGTTTATAGACCTCCTTGCTCTCGTCCAGGTAGACGTAGCTGCGGGAGTTCGGGGTGCGGCCATGGGCATCGCCAATGCCGCCGACGTCCACGCCCAGCAGTTTCAGCTTGGCGCTCAAATCCGCCCCTTCAAAGGCGTTTGGCGTCCCGAGAATGTGGTCTACGGCGACCTGCGCCATTTTGTAGCCAGGGGCGACCAGGCCGTAGACGCGGTTATTCCAGCTGGCGCACTCACCGATAGCGTAGATATCCGGATCGGAGGTCTGGCAGGTGTCGTTCACCATGATGCCGCCACGCTGGGCCGTTGCCAGGCCGCACTGGGTCGCCAGCTTGTCGCGCGGGCGAATACCGGTTGAGAAGACGATAAAATCGATCTCCAGGCTGCTGCCATCGGTAAAGCGCATGGTCTTACGCCCCTCAACGCCCTCCTGGACGATCTCCTGGGTGTTTTTGCTGGTGTGCACGCGCACGCCCATGCTCTCAATTTTGCGCTTCAGCTGCTCGCCGCCCATCTGATCAAGCTGCTCGGCCATCAGCATCGGCGCGAACTCAATGACGTGGGTCTCTACGCCGAGGTTCTTCAGCGCCCCGGCGGCTTCCAGGCCGAGCAGGCCACCGCCCACCACCGCGCCCCGGCGGCTACGGCGCGCGCAGGCTTCAATAGCGTTCAAATCTTCAATGGTGCGGTAAACAAAGCAATCCTGGGTTTCTGAACCTTTGATCGGCGGGATCCACGGATAGGAGCCGGTGGCCATAATCAGCTTATCGTAATAGACCGTGCGGCCAGCGCTGGAGTGGATCACCTTCTCCTGACGGTTGATAGTAATAGCGCGTTCACCCACCAGCACCTTGACGCCGTGCTTCTCGTAGAAGCCTTCCCGTACCAGAGACAGCTCTTCGGCAGTGTGGTGTGAGAAGTAGGAAGAGAGATGTACACGGTCGTAGGCTTTCCGCGGCTCTTCACAAAATACGGTAATGTCGAAACGGGCAGCGTCAGCTTTATCGAGGAGATCCTCAATAAAACGGTGGCCGACCATGCCGTTACCGATAATAGCGATTTTGACTTTGCTCATTTTTGCCTCGATTTCTTTTCTATTACTGCCTACCTTAACGATTCAGCTGCAGCGTTTATTGATGCAAATCAAGTTCACCTTTACCTACTCCCTAAGGAGTATATTGCTGATTTGGCAGCATTTTTCTAAGTCACGGAATTAGCTGGCTTTTCGCGATAGTGCAAATAACATACAAAAAAGAGGGTTTTTGCCTGAGCTGGCTTACCCCTAAAGATTAATGGGATTAAACCATTGGGAGGGGAAGGGAGTAGCCCCTTTTCAGGACGAAAAGGGGCGGGAATAGCTTAGTGTGCAGAAGCCGTGTTGCTGTGCTGACGATGACGACTCACGAAGCCAAGCGCGAAGCACATGACAAATACCACGGCATAGAGACCGTTAGAGGTAAGCAGTGCCGCCTGCGGGCCGCTGCTGGCCACGATAGGGCCGGTAACCACGAAGGTGAGCATGGTACCAATAGTGCCGCAGGTAAGAACAAAGTTAACCAGCTTCGGCGAAGCGACTTTGGTCTGCTGAGAGCCAAGCGTAATGATGGTGGTGTAGATGGCGCTGGAGAAGAAGCCGAGGGCCAGAATAAACCATGCCATATGTTCCGGGCTGCTGGTGATGAAAAGGTACATCAGCACGGTCGCCATGCCAGCCAGCACGGTCAGAATACGTTGCAGGTCGAAGAAGCGCAGGATAAAGCTAAACGCCCACATGCCGAACATGTAAGACATCCAGAAGTCACTGACCAGTTTCCCCTGTCCGCTAACGTCCATACCCAGACCTTTGGCATACTCCGGCACCCAGGAGATAAAGCCCAGCTGGCCGAGGATATAGCAGAGCGCGGCGATAGAGAGGAACAGCACGCCGATGCCCCACTTCTCTTTCACCAGTGGCTTATCGCTCGGGGCAGCGTGTTTGCCCAGCGCCGGGAACTCGCAGCCGATGGTCAGAACAAAGATGGCGACGTAGACCAGACCGATGCAGGCGTAGACCCAGTACCACTCAATGCTGCGCGCCAGCAGGAAGGCGGCCACCATCGGGAAGATCATCCCCGCCATGCTGAAGAAGGAGTCGGTAAACAGCAGGCGGGAGCCACGCTGGCGGCCTTCATACATCTGCGTCACCAGGAAGGTACCGATCGACATGGTAATACCGCTCACCAGCCCCAGTACGAACATTGCGGCGGAGAAGAGCGCCAGGCTGTGGCTTAGCATTAACGCTGCTACGGCCAGCACCATCAGCACAAAGCCAAAACGCAGCTGGGTTTTTAACGGCACGATCTCCATCAGCCAGGCGTTGAGGAAGATGGAGATCAGGATCCCGGCGTTCAGGAAGGTGAAGGTGTTGCTCATGCTGGAAACCGGAAGATCAAAGTACTTCGCGATATCGCCCATCACCATACCGGTGACGATCACCAACGCACCGGTAAGGGCGTAGGAGAAGAAGCTGATCCATGTGAGCTTGATTCTGTTGCTGTTAGTCATGACTGGCCTGTGAATAGAAGTGTAAAGCGCATTGACTGCGCCATGAACGGGCAGATTTTATGCGTTCAGGTGACACATTTAAATCTTTAAAAATGAAAATTGATGATGTTGCACATTTTATTTTGAAATCTGTCACAAATTTTCACCCTATTACGCCCTGGTGCGCTACAGACACATATGTTTCAAATTCGTAAAATTGAGTAAAGCGCTGGCCTGGGGGCAGTATGCTCTTTAGAATCAAGCGACTCGCTCTCTTCACTGTTCACTGTTAGGAATTCACATGGTTAAAACGACTCTGGCGGCTGTAGCGGCTATCTTTGCTCTCTCTGCAATTTCACCCGCAGCCCTCGCGGCAAAAAGCGACCCTCACGTTCTGTTAACCACGTCTGCCGGAAATATTGAGCTGGAGCTGAACAGCCAGAAAGCTCCGGTATCGGTGAAAAACTTTATCGACTATGTGAACAGCGGCTTCTACAACAACACGACCTTTCACCGCGTGATCCCCGGCTTTATGGTGCAGGGCGGCGGTTTTAACGAGCAGATGCAGCAGAAACAGCCGAACCCGCCTATCAAGAACGAAGCGGATAACGGCCTGCGCAATACGCGTGGCACCATCTCCATGGCCCGTACCGCTGATAAAGACAGCGCCACCAGCCAGTTCTTCATCAACGTGGCGGATAACGCTTTCCTCGACCACGGCCAGCGTGATTTCGGCTATGCCGTTTTTGGTAAAGTTGTGAAAGGCATGGATATCGCAGACAAGATCTCCCAGGTACAGACCCATAACGTCGGTCCGTATCAAAATGTGCCGTCAAAACCGGTCGTTATCCTCTCCGCAAAAGTTCTGCCCTAACGCTTTTTTGCACGGGCATCATCTGCCCGTGCTCCGCCTGCCTCCCTGCGTAACGTGAAAATGCCGCTTATACTTGTGGCAAATGACGCACATCATCAGGGAGACACAATGGCGAAAAAACTCACCGAACGGCAAAAATCCCGTCTCTGGGAGCAGCAGCGTAACGTCAATTTCCAGGCCAGCAGGCGGCTGGAAGGGGTGGAGTGCGCCCTGGTAACGCTCAACGCAGAAGAAGCAGAGGCGCGCCTTGAGGCGCTGCGGAGGCAGCATGAGCGATAAGTTTGGTGACGGGCGCGACCCGTACTTCTACGCTGGCCGCAACGTGATGAGCAACCGGCTGGGTATTCATCAGGCGAAACAGCTCGAAGAGGCGGCGTATGAATTTACCGCGCTGCGTGCCGCGACGCTGGAGCTGGGTCCCGTTGCCCGCGGCCTGCCGCACCTCTGCGCCATCCATCGTCATCTCTACCAGGATATCTTTGAGTGGGCCGGTGAGATCCGCGAGGTCAATATCTATCAGGGCGATACGCGCTTCTGTAACTTTGACTATATCGAGAATGAGGGCAACGCCCTGATGCAGGCCCTGGAGGATGAGGACTGGTTGCAGGGGCTGGAGAAAACCGCGTTTATCGAGCGTCTGGCGCACTACTACTGTGAGATTAACGTCCTGCATCCGTTCCGCATCGGCAACGGCATTGCCGAGCGGATCTTCTTCGAGCAGCTGGCGATCCATGCAGGCTACCTGCTGGACTGGCGCGGCATTGAGCCAGAGGCCTGGAGCGCGGCCAACCAGAGCGGCGCCATGGGTGACCTCTCAGCACTCATTGATATCTTCACTCAGGTGGTGAGCGAAGCGGAGTAGAACGTGGCCGGATGGCGCTGCGCCTATCCGGCCTGCATAAGGGCGGACATATCTATATCAATATGTCCAGCCCATGCTTTTGTACTACGTGCAGCAGCTTCAGAGATAGGCCACTTGGACGCTTCGTACCGCTTTCCCATTTTTGTACAGTTGAAACGCTGGTATTTAAGTAGAGGGCGAAAACGGGCTGGCTAACGTTAAACTTTTCACGCAGCTTTTTGATTTCGCCAGGCTCTATGTCATCAACTTCGCCAAGACAGGCTCTATCAAAGCTACGCATCGTCTCCTGAGAGATAGCATCTACGCTGTGTAATCCCGCAGCAGCACTATGAATCGCTTCAAAAGCGGGGCTTTTAAATTTCTCTTTTGCGGTCATGACAAATCTCCAGCAGCTCTTTAGCTTCAATTAACAGGCCCAGTTTTTCAGTTTTCAGGCACGCGTAATACTTTGCGAGTGATCGAAAGCCTGAGAGTTCTTCATGAGTGATATTCGTCATATCCTGTTTGGCATACAGGAAAGTGTAAAACCAATTCCTTCCACCTTTAGCCAGGATAATGGCGCGATCGCGATTGTGGTTCAGGCGCTTTTTATAGACGCCGCCGCCAAGGTCATCTGCTTTTCCTTCACATACCGCGTTGATAGCCAGACATAACTCATCGTCCTTGATGGCATGGTTTTTTGCCGTTTTACTGAACCATTTTGTTTTAAAAACCCGCATTTGATTCACGTCCCTGTTCACTTTACTGTAGCACTTAGTGCAATAGTAAGCACTTCTTTAAGTAGCTCATAGTCAGAATTTCTCAGGCTGCGTACAATGTCGCAAAGAGATTTATCAAGTGACTTACCATGATCCTGCTTATCGACAACTACGACTCCTTTACCTGGAACCTCTATCAGTACTTCTGCGAGCTGGGAGCTGAGGTCGTGGTAAAGCGCAACGACGAGATAACCCTCGCCGATATCGCGGCGCTGGCTCCGGAGAAGATCGTCATCTCTCCCGGCCCCTGCACGCCGGACGAGTCGGGCATATCGCTGGCGGTCATCCGTCACTACGCCGGTAAGCTGCCGATCCTCGGCGTCTGCCTGGGTCACCAGGCCATTGCCCAGGTCTTTGGCGCGACCATCGTCCGGGCGCAAAAGGTGATGCATGGCAAAACCTCCGCTATTACCCACAGCGGTCGGGGCGTGTTTTACGGGCTGAACAATCCGCTCACCGTTACCCGCTACCACTCGCTGCTGATCGATCCCGCTACGCTGCCCGACTGTTTTGCAGTCACCGCCTGGAGCGATACCCAGGAGATTATGGCGATCCGCCATCGGGAGTGGGATTTGCAAGGCGTACAGTTCCATCCGGAGAGCATCCTGAGCGAGCAGGGGCATGCGCTGCTGGCAAACTTTCTTAACCAGGCCGATTTTTAGTTGCCATTAAATGCTTTTTTATGCATATTTTGTGATTATATTTTCATAATCATTGCTGCATAGAATGGATGGGCATGACATGGCAACTGAACAGAACACGGTAACGCGCGCAACATTTGACGAAGTAATTTTGCCCGTTTATGCACCGGCTGAGTTTATCCCGGTGAAGGGCAAAGGCAGTCGGGTGTGGGATCAGCAGGGCAAGGAGTATGTTGATTTCGCGGGCGGGATTGCCGTTACGGCGCTGGGCCACTGCCATCCTGCGCTGGTAGAGGCGCTGAAGAGCCAGGGCGAAACCCTGTGGCACACCAGCAACGTCTTTACCAATGAGCCAGCGCTGCGCCTGGCACGCAAGATTATCGATACCACCTTTGCTGAACGCGTGTTGTTCATGAACTCCGGCACCGAGGCCAACGAAACCGCCTTTAAGCTGGCGCGCTACTACGCCTCTACTCGCCACAGCCCGTACAAAACCAAAATCATCGCCTTCCACAACGCCTTCCACGGACGTTCGCTGTTTACCGTCTCGGTTGGCGGCCAGCCGAAGTACTCCGACGGCTTTGGGCCAAAACCCGCCGATATTATCCACGTGCCGTTCAACGATCTTCATGCAGTGAAAGCGGTGATGGACGATCACACCTGTGCGGTGGTGGTCGAGCCGGTACAGGGGGAAGGGGGCGTGACCGCTGCAATGCCCGAGTTCTTACAGGGCCTGCGCGAGCTGTGCGACCAGCACCAGGCGCTGCTGGTGTTTGATGAGGTGCAGTGTGGGATGGGGCGCAGCGGGGATCTCTTTGCCTATATGCACTACGGCGTGACGCCGGATATCCTCACCAGCGCCAAGGCGCTGGGCGGCGGCTTCCCGATTAGCGCCGTGCTGACCACCGAGGCGATTGCCAGCGCCTTCCACGTTGGCTCCCACGGCTCGACCTACGGCGGCAATCCGCTGGCCTGCGCGGTAGCGGGCGCGGCCTTTGACATTATCAGCTCGGCAGAGGTGTTGCAGGGCGTGAGCGAGAAGCGCCAGCGCTTTGTGAAGCATTTGCAGCAGATTGACGAGCAGTTTGACGTGTTCAGCGATATTCGCGGCATGGGCCTGCTGATTGGTGCAGAGCTAAAACCGCAATACAAGGGGCGCGCCCGCGATCTGCTTTACGCCGCCGCCGATGAGGGGGTGATGGTGCTCAACGCCGGGCCGGACGTGATGCGCTTTGCGCCGTCGCTGGTGGTCAGCGAGCAGGATATTGATGAGGGCATGCAGCGCTTCGCCGTGGCGGTAGCTAACATCGCCAGGGGTTAATCTTTACTCCATCTGCGGTTAAGCCAGATGCCATGATGCGGGCGCTGACGCCATGCTACTGACGAGATAGTGTGCATGCTGTTCAGATGCCCGATAATGCGCTGGAGATGCATCTCCATCGGACTCATCGGGCCATGGGTGAGCGTCTCCGGTGCTTCAAGAATATTCGCGTCCCCGGAGGCTCCGGCTCCGTCATAGTCCAGCCGCTGCTGGCAGCGCTGAAGCGCAATCTCGCAGGACTCCAGATAGCGCTGAGTGAGGTCCGGCGTCAGCATGGCATGCTCACGGGCCAGCGTCGTCAGGGCGTTAATATGCTCGACGATAAACTGGCTGTGAGTCACCCAGAGCTTCATATCTTCCAGATAGTGGGTATTGAATCCCGGCTCCTGCATCGCCTGGTTGAGCGAGTTGAAGAGGGCGTTATGCGCCTGGTTCACCCGTATCCGCTGGTAGGCCAGCGGCGTCGGCTGTGGATCCTCGCTGAGGATCAGGCGAATCGCATCCTGATCGGTCTCAATTGCATCATGGGCGTTTTTGCGCAGCAGGCCGCTCTGCCACTGGGGCCAGAGCCAGACCATCCCACCAAAGGCGATCAGGCAGCCAATCAGGGTATCAATCAGCCGGGCGACGATAAAGTTCTCGCCGCTCAGGGTCAGGATCTGAATCGAGTAAACCGCCGTAATGGTAAAGCCTACCGTTGCCCAGCCGTAGCTCTTACGAATAATCAGGTAGCTGATGAGCGTGATAAACAGCATGCCCAGCAGCGTGTAACCCTCCGGGACATGGAAGTGCAGGGCGATCCCGGCAATGGTTAACCCTGCCAGCGTGCCCGCTGCCCGATGTAAAATACGTACCCGCGTAGCACCATAGCCGTTCTGCGTGACCAGCAGCACTGTCATCAGGATCCAGTAGGGCTTCGGCAGATGCAGTGCGCTGCCCATCAGGCTGGCGATGCTCAGCATGACGCTGATGCGGGCAGCATTGCGCAGCGCCGGAGACTTCAGCGACAGGTAGCTCTTGAGCGCCTCCCACAGCGGCTGGCGGCGCTGCTGGTCGGCCATCAGATCGCGGGTATAGAGCGGGCGCTGGGTACGCAGCACGCGGGCGATACGGCTAAAGTGCCAGGCACAGAACTGGCCAACCGGATTTTGCGGATGCTGGCGGGCGATCTTCTCCAGCGCGCCAATCTGCTTCTCCATGGTGAAGCGGGTCGGGTAGCGATGATACAGAATGTCATCTGCCAGCACCCGTAGCCGGGCGGCGACCACCTGTGCATTCCAGCGGATCACCGCTTCGGCGTGGCTGCGCTCCACCAGCTTCTGCACCTCTTCCGGCTGGTGCAGGCTGACGGAGATGTGCTCCTGCAGATCCAGCGCCACCTGAAACGCCCGCAGCAGGCGCTTGTAGTCGTTATGCTGGTTGGCAGCGAGCATATGCAGCTGCTGATAGCACTGGCTGATGAGATCCACTGCCTTTTGCTGGCGTGCCAGCAGCGGCGGCAGGGCCTTCTCCGGGTCGGCATGCTGCGTCAGCAGACTGTACTTCGCTTCGCAGTAGTCGGCGAGCTGGCGGTAGAGCAGGCTCAGCGATTCGCGCAGGGGCTGCTCGCGCCATAGCCAAAACCAGAACCAGTTAAATGCGCCATACCAGAGCGTGCCCAGGGCGTAGATAAGCAGCGGCTCCCAGATCGGCATATTGCCCGCCAGGCTCAAAGTAAAGATGGCGGCGATAAGTGAAGCGGGCAACAGGCGCGCGTGCAGAGGACTGATTTCCGCCGTGACGCCAAGCAGCATTGCCAGCCCGGCGAGGATCAGCGGGAGCGCAACGTTGGCTCCCAGCAGCAGCTGCACCGCCAGGCTACAGCCGGCAAACAGCGAGCCGCCGATAATCAGGCGCTTGAAGAAACGTTTGTGTGGGGTATCAAGACCGGCAATGTTGCAGCAGGCGGGCACCAGCGAGAACAGCAGACCATGCTGAAGATGACCCAGCGCCAGGCCGATAGCCACGGGAAGACACAGCACCAGCGTTTGCCGCAGTGCGTAGTTAACTTCGGGGTGGTAGATTAACCTGCGCCACATGAGGGAGAGAGCAAAAACGGCGTATGCAGAGGCAACACGCCGTTTTTAAAGCTTAACGCGTTCCGTAGACGACGATGGTTTTACCATGCGCAGAGATCAGGTTTTGATCTTCCAGCATCTTCAGGATACGGCCCACGGTTTCACGGGAGCAGCCGACGATCTGGCCAATCTCCTGGCGGGTGATTTTGATCTGCATCCCGTCCGGGTGGGTCATCGCGTCCGGCTGTTTAGCCAGGTTCAGCAGCGTCTGCGCGATGCGGCCGGTAACGTCGAGGAAGGCGAGGTTGCCCACTTTCTCAGAGGTGACCTGCAGGCGACGTGCCATCTGCGACGAAAGGCGCATCAGAATATCCGGGTTAACCTGGATAAGCTGGCGGAATTTTTTATAGGAAATTTCGGCCACTTCACAGGCGGTTTTCGCCCGTACCCATGCGCTGCGCTCCTGGCCCTCTTCAAACAGGCCCAGTTCACCGATAAAGTCTCCCTGGTTCAGGTAAGAGAGGATCATCTCTTTTCCTTCCTCATCCTTGATGAGCACTGCCACTGAGCCTTTGACGATGTAATACAGCGTTTCCGCTTTTTCACCCTGGTGAATCAGCGTGCTCTTCGACGGGTACTTATGAATGTGGCAATGAGACAAAAACCATTCGAGAGTCGGGTCTGTTTGTGGTTTGCCAAGCACCATGCGCGGTTATCCTCTGTTATAAGCTGGCGCCAGTCGCGGGACGAGTCCGGCGGCTGGGGTTGCAATCATATGCTTCCCGATTCCTGGGAAGGGGGCCGTCAATATAGGCATGCGGCCTGTAATGGTTGAAGTCCTCTGCATACCTGCATAATGTCAATGCATTACCGTAGCATCCAGACTGTTTTAGCATAGCTTTCGCCGCGTGTCTCCTGGTGTCTCGCTTCAGCTTGATACAGGTCGCCTTCCGTTGCGCGTTTTATTATGTGCGCGTAATCTGTCGGGAAAATTGCCACTCTGGAGTGATGAATATGCAAGCGCGCGTAAAATGGGTTGAAGGTTTAACGTTTCTCGGCGAGTCCGCCTCTGGTCATCAGGTGTTGATGGACGGCAACTCCGGCGACAAAGCCCCCAGCCCAATGGAGATGGTGCTGATGGCGGCGGGCGGATGCAGCGCCATTGACGTGGTGTCGATCCTGCAAAAAGGACGGCATAACGTGACCGACTGCGAAGTGAAGCTGACCTCCGAACGCCGGGAAGAGGCACCGCGTCTCTTCACCCACATCAACCTGCACTTTATTGTCACTGGTAAAGAGCTGAAGGATGCGGCGGTCTCCCGCGCGGTAGATCTCTCAGCGGAGAAGTACTGCTCCGTGGCGCTGATGCTGGAGAAAGCGGTTAATATCACCCACTCCTACGAGGTGGTTGAAGGCTGATTTTGCGCCCGGTGGCGCTGCGCTTACCGGGCCTGGATGATGCGCATTACCTTATTCAATCTTCTTGCCTTCCATTAGCCGCTGCACCAGCGGCAGCATAATCAGCTCCATCGCCAGCCCCATTTTGCCCCCCGGCACCACCAGGGTGTTGATGTGGGAGATAAACGAGCCTTGCAGCATCGCCAGCAGCCAGGGGTAATCAATCCCCTCCAGATCGCGGAAGTGGATCACCACAAAGCTCTCGTCCAGCGAGGGGATATTTTTGGCTGCAAAGGGGTTAGAGGTATCGACCGTAGGCACGCGCTGGAAGTTGATGTGGGTGCGGGAGAACTGCGGCGTAATGAAGTTGATATAGTCATCCATCGAGCGCACTACCGAGTCCATCACCGTCTCCCGGGAGTGGCCGCGCTCGCTGGTATCGCGGATCATCTTCTGGATCCACTCGAGGTTGATAATCGGTACCACCCCCACCAGCAGATCCACATGCCGTGCCACGTCATGCTGGGGCGTCACCACGCCGCCGTGCAATCCCTCATAAAACAGAATATCAGTAGGTTCCGGCAGCGGCTGCCACGGCGTGAAGGTGCCGGGGATCTGGTTCCAGGGCACGGCTTCATCGTAGGTGTGGAGATACTTGCGCGCCTGGCCGGTGCCGTTGTGGCCATATTCGATAAAGGTCTGCTCAAGCAGACCGAAATCGTTGGCATCCGGGCCAAAGTAGCTGATGTGCCGCCCGGCGTCCCGCGCCTTGCGGATTGCCATGTCCATCTCCGGACGGGTATAGCGGTGAAAGCTATCACCCTCCACCTCGGCGGCGCGCAGCCCGAGCTGGGCAAAGATTTTACGAAAGGCGAGGCTGGTGGTGGTGGTTCCTGCACCGCTGGAACCTGTAACAGCAATCACCGGATGTTTGGCTGACATAGCGAACGACTCCCTGATAAAGAACAGAAGAGGGCGGATCGCCTGACGCAGCGTTATTCGCGAAACTGTTTACGGGGCATGATATTGACCGTCTCGTGCAGCTCTGACCACACCAGCACGACCTCACCCGTTTCCAGCTGACGCTTTACGTCGGCAACCTTTTGCTCAAGCGAACGCTCATGTTCACCATAATCGGTGCCTTCGCGCAAGACAAAGCTCTCTATCAGGCCATTAAGCGTATCGGGTGCAACCTCTTGCCAGGGAATAATCATCTATGCCTCCAGATAGGGCGCCAGCCAGTCGGGGATGCGCTTTTCAAGCCACATCTCAGGGCGGCGCAGCGTGCCGCCAACAAAGCCAACGTGGCCACCATGTTCAGTTAACTGATACTCAATATTAGCGGGTAAATGGCCCGCCGCCGGAATGACGTGGTGATCCATAAAGGGATCGTCCTTGGCATGGATAATCAGCGTCGGCTTGCGGATCTGCGGCAGCACCGGCATGGCGCTGCTTCGGCGATAGTAGTCCATCGCGTCATCAAACCCGTGTGCCTTAGCGGTAATCAGGTCATCAAACTCACGGATGCGGCGCACGCGCTTAAGCTGGGCAAGATCGATCGGCAGGGTGCCGGGGTAGGCCTTGAGCTTGCGCGTGGCGTTGGCTTTCAGCAGGTTGAGCAGATAGCGCTGATAGAAACGTGTGAAACCCTTCTCCATATGGAGGCTACAGGCCTCCAGCACCAGCGGAGCCGAGACGATCACCGCCGCGTTGAGCGGCAGGCTATCATCAGCCTTAGCCAGCAGGCAGCCGAGCATATTGCCGCCGAGGGAGTAGCCCACCGCCGCCGTCGGTGCCGGGCCGAACTCACTATGCAGCCAGCGCAGGAACGCGCTGCCGTCTTCGGTTTCGCCAGAGTGATAGATGCGGTTCAGGCGGTTAGGCTCGCCGCTGCAGCCGCGAAAGTGCATTACCACACCGAGCCAGCCGCGCTGTTTCGCAGCGTGGATCAGTCCGTGGGCGTAGGGGCTGTGCAGACTGCCTTCAAGGCCGTGAAATACCACCAGCCGGGGCTTATCTTTCGCCTGCTGCGGATCTTCGCTCCACGCCAGATCGACAAAGTCGCCGTCGGGTAGCTCAAGACGCTGCCATTGGGCGGTAAATTGCAGACGACGGCGCAGAATACGCGGCAGCATCGTCTGCAAATGCGGATTGCGCGCCCCAGGCATCGGGCGAAATTCAACGTCGTCCCCCGCCGCAGCGGGGAGTATTAAGGGAGTTATCTGGGCCATCTCATGCGATATATTCTTCAGCGATCTGCTGAATACTATACCTTCACAGATAAATTATGTTTATGAAAATGGGTCAATATCTTCACATCCCATGACGCTACTCGCTCTGCAGCATGCCTTCAAGCTGCTCCTGTGCCTCAAGCCATGCCATCTCACACTCCTCCAGGCTTGACTTCGCGCTGGCCTGCGCCTGCAGGCACTCGGTCAGCTCGGCCTTGCGGCTCTGGTCATACAGGCCGCTGTCGCCAAGCTTCTCTTCGGCTTTCGCCAGCTGGGCGTTGAGCGTCTCCATCTCTTTTTCCAGCCGGGCGATCTCTTTACGCAGCGGCTGGGTCTGGGTACGCAGCTCGGCTTCCCGGCGCTTCTGGTCTTTTCGCGCCTGGGCGCTGTTGCCGCTCTCCTTCGCCGCCTCGGCAGGCTGGCTCTCCTGCTTCTGCACGTCGCTCAGCCACTGCTGATAATCTTCCAGATCGCCGTCAAACGGCTCGACTTTGCCGTCGTGGACCAGGTAGAGATCGTCAGTGGTGGAGCGGATCAGGTGGCGATCGTGCGACACCACCACCAGCGCGCCCTCAAACTCAATCAGCGCTTCGGTCAGCGCCTGGCGCATATCGAGATCCAGGTGGTTGGTTGGCTCATCGAGCAGCAGCAGGTTAGGTCGCTGCCAGACGATCAGGGCCAGTACCAGCCGGGCTTTTTCACCACCAGAGAAACGCTGGGTGTTCTCGGTGACCTTGTCGCCATGAAAATCGAAGCCGCCAAGGTAGTCCCGCAGCTTCTGCTCTGCTTCCTGCGGGGCCAGGCGCGCCAGATGCTGCAGTGGCGACTCATCCGCCCGCAGAAACTCCAGCTGGTGCTGAGCGAAGTAGCCCAGCTTAATGCCCTTCGCGAGACCAATATCGCCGCCGGTAGGGGCAAGCTCGCCCGCCAGCAGCTTGATCAGCGTCGATTTACCCGCGCCGTTGCGCCCCAGCAAGCCAATGCGCGAGCCGGGAACAAGGTTGAGCTTGATCGAGTTAAGAATGGTGCGGTCGCCGTAGCCCGCGCTCACCTTCTCCATCTTCAGCAGCGGATTGGGCAGGCTCTCCGGCGCGCGGAAGCTGAAGTGAAAGGGGTTATCCACGTGCGCCGGCGCAATCAGCTCCATGCGCTCCAGCATCTTCACCCGGCTCTGGGCCTGCTTGGCCTTGCTGGCCTTGGCTTTGAAGCGGTCGATAAAGCTTTGCAGGTGCGCTACGCGCTGCTGCTGGCTCTCGTAGGTGGCCTGCTGCTGGGCCAGACGGGTGGCGCGCTGGCGCTCAAACGAGCTGTAGTTGCCGGTATACTCGAACATACTCTGCTGTTCGATATGGATAATTTTATCTACCACCGGATCGAGGAAGTCACGGTCGTGGGAGATGAGGATCAGCGTCCCCTGATAACTTTTCAGCCAGCGCTCCAGCCAGATCACCGCGTCGAGATCGAGGTGGTTAGTCGGCTCATCAAGCAGGAGCAGATCTGAGCGGCAGACCAGCGCCTGGGCAAGGTTGAGGCGCATACGCCAGCCGCCGGAGAAGTCGCTGACCGGCCGCTCAAGCTGCTCGGTAGAGAATCCTAGCCCGTGCAGCAGGCTGGCGGCGCGGGAGCGGATAGTCCAGGCGTCGATGGCGTCGAGCTTGCCGTGAACGGTGGCGATGGCATGGCCGTCGTTACGCTCGTTGGCGTCGTTCAGCTGGGCTTCCAGCTGGCGATACTCACGATCGCCATCAATAACATAGTCGATAGCAGGCTCGCTGAGGGCCGGGGTCTCCTGGTTCACCCACGCCAACTGCCAGTTGGCAGGGTAGGTGAAGCTGCCGCCGTCGGCGGTCAGCTCGTTTTTCAGCAGCGCCAGCAGGGTCGATTTCCCGCAGCCGTTTTTACCCACCAGCCCGACTTTCTGGCCGGGGTTGATGGTGGCGGTGGCGTTATCCAGCAGGACACGCACGCCGCGGCGAATTTGTAGTGAGGAGAAAACAATCATAGAGTGCCGTATGTTCAGACTATGTTAATTTGTCATTATGATAATGTGGAGTGCGCCTATAATGCCGCACCGGGGCGCAATGGTAGCCCGAAACGACAACGATATACAAAAATAGAACCGGGAGGGGAGTGATGTCCCAGACAGCCAGAGTGCTGCTGCTGTATGCCCATCCGGAATCCCAGGACTCGGTAGCCAACCGGGTGCTGCTTAAGCCGGCAATGCAACTGCACAACGTGACCGTACACGATCTCTATGCGCACTACCCAGACTTTTTTATCGATATTCCTCGCGAGCAGGCGCTGCTGCGCGAGCACGACGTGATCGTCTTTCAGTTTCCCCTCTACACCTACAGCTGTCCGGCGCTGCTCAAAGAGTGGCTGGATCGCGTCCTGACCCGCGGCTTCGCCAGCGGACCGGGAGGCAACCAGCTGGCGGGCAAGCGCTGGCGCTGCGTGATCACCACCGGTGAGCCAGAAAGCGCCTACCGCTACGACGGCCTTAATCGCTATCCGCTTAGCGATATCCTGCGTCCCTTTGAGCTGACGGCGGCCATGTGCCGTATGCAGTGGATGACGCCTTACATTGTCTACTGGGCGCGCCGCCAGCCGAAAGAGGCGCTGGCAAGCCATGCCCGTGCCTACGGCGACTGGCTGGCATCACCCATCGCGACGGGAGGTCGCTAATGGACGGAACCGATCTGCTGCTGGCAGGCGTACTGTTTCTGTTTGCCGCCGTGGTCGCCGTGCCGCTGGCCGCCCGGCTGGGCATTGGCGCGGTGCTGGGCTATCTGCTGGCGGGCATTGCCATCGGCCCGTGGGGGCTGGGCTTTATCAGCGACGTTGACGAGATCCTCCACTTCTCTGAGATGGGCGTCGTGTTTCTGATGTTTATCATCGGTCTGGAGCTAAACCCGTCGAAGCTGTGGCAGCTGCGGCAGTCGATATTCGGCGTTGGTGCGGCGCAGGTGCTGCTTAGCGCTGCGATCCTCGCCGGACTGCTGATGTTGACCGACTTCGCCTGGCAGGCGGCAGTGATTGGCGGCATTGGCCTGGCGATGTCCTCTACCGCGATGGCGCTCCAGCTGATGCGCGACAAGGGGATGAACCGCAGCGAAGCCGGACAGCTGGGATTCTCGGTGCTGCTGTTCCAGGACCTGGCGGTGATCCCGGCCCTGGCGCTGGTGCCGCTGCTGGCAGGGGGCGGCGATGAGCACTTCGACTGGATCAAGATCGGCATGAAGGTGATCGCCTTCGCCGGAATGCTGGTGGGCGGCCGCTATCTGCTGCGCCCGGTATTCCGCTTTATTGCCGGCTCCGGTGTGCGCGAGGTCTTTACCGCCGCCACGCTGCTGCTGGTGCTCGGCTCGGCGCTGTTTATGGACGCGCTGGGGCTGTCGATGGCGCTCGGCACCTTTATCGCCGGGGTGCTGCTGGCAGAGAGCGAGTACCGCCATGAGCTGGAGTCTGCCATCGATCCGTTCAAGGGGCTGCTGCTGGGGCTATTCTTTATCTCAGTAGGGATGGCGCTGAACCTGGGCGTGCTCTATACCCACCTGCCGTGGGTGATAGCGGCGGTGGCGATTCTGGTGGCGGTGAAAACCACGGTGCTCTATCTGCTGGCGCGCCTTTACGGCCTGCGAAGCTCGGAGCGGATGCAGTTCGCCGGCGTGCTCAGCCAGGGCGGTGAGTTTGCCTTCGTGCTCTTCTCTACCGCCTCCTCGCAGAAGCTGTTCCATAACGATCAGATGGCGCTGCTGCTGGTCACGGTGACGCTGTCGATGATGACCACGCCGCTGCTGATGAAGGGCATCGATAAGGGGCTCTCCCGGCGCTTTAACACGCCGGATGAGGAGGGGGAGCAGCCCTGGGTTGAGGATGATAAGCCGCAGGTGATCATTGTCGGCTTTGGCCGCTTCGGCCAGGTCATTGGCCGTCTGCTGATGGCTAACGAGATGCGCATCACCGTGCTGGAGCGTGATATCAGTGCCGTTAACCTGATGCGGAAATATGGCTATAAGGTCTACTATGGCGATGCTACCCAGGTAGAGCTGCTACGCTCGGCGGGCGCGGAAGCGGCGCAGTCGATTGTGATCACCTGCAATGAGCCGGAGGACACCATGAAGCTGGTGGCGATCTGCCAGCAGCACTTCCCGCACCTGGCGATCCTCGCCCGGGCGCGGGGGCGTTTTGAGGCCCACGAGCTGCTCCAGTCTGGCGTAACGCAATTTTCCCGTGAGACCTTCTCCAGTGCGCTGGAGCTGGGGCGCAAGGCGCTGGTTTCGCTGGGCATGCACCCGCACCAGGCGCTGCGGGCGCAGCTGCATTTCCGCCGTCTCGATATGCGAATGCTGCGCGAGCTGATGCCGGTGGTGCATACTGATACACAGCAGATCTCCCGCGTTCGTGAGGCACGGCGCGAGCTGGAAGAGATTTTCCAACGCGAAATGCAGCAGGAGCGGCGGCAGCTGGATGGCTGGGACGAGTTTGAATAGAGGTTAAATGTATGGCGATACGTAAACGTTTTATCGCGGGCGCAAAGTGCCCGGCCTGCCAGGCGCAGGACACATTGGCAATGTGGCGCGAGAATAATGTCGATATTGTTGAGTGTATTAAGTGCGGCCATCAGATGCGCGAGGCGGATAAAGAGGCCCGCGAGCATGTGCGCAAAGATGAGCAAGTGATCGGGATTTTTCATCCGGACTAGCGATATGTCCCAGCTTTTTTTAAGCTTAAGGGTACACGGGGGCAGAATTCCGTTACAATCTGCGCCAGTAATTTTCCCACGCTCAGGAGATATCATGAAAGTAGCAAAAGACCTGGTGGTCAG
>DAMBQR010000062.1:0-21858 GCA_032055545.1 Pseudescherichia sp.
AGAAGTAGGAGACGCCCATCAGCGTCATGCCGTTGTTGAGGGTGGCGATGATCAGCGCCCCTACCAGCGTACCGGTGATGGTGCCGATGCCGCCGACAAAGCTGGTACCGCCGAGGATCACCGCCGCGATGGCGTCCAGCTCGTAGCCGGTGCCGAGGTTGCCGTTGGCGCTGTAGAGGCGCGAGGCGCTCATGACCCCGCCAAGGCCAGAGAGCAGGCCGCTCATGCCGTAAACGAAGAGCAGTACCAGCCACACTTTGATCCCGGTCAGGCGTGCCGCCTGCATATTGCCGCCGACGGCATAGATGTGCACCCCGAGGGTAGTGCGGCGCAGGATAAACCAGCAGATAGCAATGACCGCCAGGGCGATCACCACCAGCCACGGGATCGGTCCAAGATAGTTATTGCCGATCCACTCGAAGCTAATACTGGAGTTAATTACCGTGGTGCCGTCCGCCAGCAGGTAGGCCGCACCGCGCAGGGCGGTATAGGTCCCGAGGGTGACAATAAACGGCGGCAGTCCGGCAAAGGCCACCAGCGCACCATTAAACAGCCCCAGCACCAGGCCGAGCATCAGCGCCGCCGGGATCGACAGCATCGACAGCTCCGGGATCAGCGACACCACCATGGCCGCCACGGCGGTAGTGCCCAGTATCGAGCCAACCGACAGGTCGATGCCGCCGGTTAAGATGATAAAGGTCATGCCCGCCGCCAGCACGATATTGATTGACGCCTGACGGGTAATATTGAGCAGGTTACTCTCGGTGAAGAAATTAGGCGCGATAAAGCCAAAAACGGCGACGATAAGGATCAGGATCGGCAGGATCCCCACCGTTTGCATCAGATCGCCCATCAGCATCTTCTTCGCCGACGCGGATTTTGCCACCTGCTGCGGGGCAGGTGCTAAGGTCTCTTTTTTAGCCATGGTGTACCGCCTCATCAACGCCGGTTGCCAGCGTCATTATGTTTTCCTGAGTAATGTCGTCGCCCTGCAATTCGCCCTCGATCGATCCCTCATGCATCACGTACACCCGGTCGCTCATGCCGACCACCTCCGGCAGCTCGCTGGAGATCATCAGGATCGCCACGCCCTTATGCGCCATCTGGTTCATGATGCGGTAAATCTCGCTTTTCGCTCCGACGTCCACGCCGCGGGTCGGCTCGTCGAGGATCAGAATGCGCGGGTTGATGGCGACCCAGCGGGAGATCAGCAGCTTCTGCTGATTACCGCCGGAGAGGCCTCCCGCCCGCACCTGGGCGTGAGGGACGCGGATCTGCAGCAGCTGAATAGCGTCGTCAGAGATGGCCTGGGCCTTTTTGCGATCCAGCATGCCGTAGTTTGCATCGCGCTCCAGCGTCGCCATGGTGATATTCTCGGCGGCGGCCAGCTCAAGAAACAGCCCCTGCTCCTTACGGTTTTCGGTAAGAAAGCCAATGCCTAAATCGATGGCGGTACGCGGAGAGTGGATCACCACCGGCTCGCCATCAATCTCAATGACCCCGCCGGTGGCACGGCGCACGCCAAAAATCAGCTGCGCCAGCTCTGAGCGGCCCGCGCCCACCAGCCCCGCAAGACCGACGATCTCCCCGGCGCGGACGTGCAGGCTGACAGGGTGAATTTTGCCGCCGTCGGTGAGGTTCTGTACGTTGAGACGGGTTTCTCCGGGGGGAATATCGCGCTCTTTGTTAAACAGATCGCTGAGTGGGCGGCCCACCATCATGCGCACCAGCTCGGCCGCGTTCAGCTTGTCACGCATCAGGCTGCCGACGTACTGCCCGTCACGCAGAACGCTGACCCGGTCGGATAGCTCATACACCTCGGCCATGCGGTGGCTGATATAGATAATTGCCATACCCTCGTCGCGCAGGCGCAGGATCAGCTCAAACAGACGGTGGGTCTCCCGGGAGGAGAGGGCCGCGGTGGGTTCATCCATCACCAGCACACGGCTTTTGCGGTGCAGCGCCCGGGCGATCTCCACCTGCTGCTGCTCGGCGATGGTCAGCTTCATCACCAGATCGCTGGCCTTAAACTGCGCCCCGAGGCGGTTAATGACGCTCTGCGCCTGGGTGACCATCTCTTTGCGTTTCACCAGCCCGCCGCTGGACAGCTCGCTGCCAAGAAAAATGTTCTCGGCAACGGTCAGGTTCGGGGCGAGCTGCATCTCCTGGTAGATCAGGGTAATACCGGCAGAGAGGGCGTCTTTTGGGCCTTTGATGCTGTAGGGCTGGCCATCGATCAGGATCTCCCCGCTGGTGGCGGTGTAGGCCCCGGCGAGGATTTTCATCAACGTGCTTTTACCCGCGCCGTTCTCTCCCATCAGGGCATGGATCTCACCGGGCCAGACCGTCAGATCCACACCCTTGAGCGCGTAGAATTTGCCAAAGGCTTTGGCAATGTTGCGCATTTCCAGTACCGGTGTCCTGCTCATGGCGGATCTCCTGCGGGGTGGGCGATATCAGCACTCCATCACAGGAACGTAAACGCAAAATGTCAGAAGCCGTTCATATTTGTCATATTGTGATTTTTCTTCCCGGAGCGTGATATGCCGCAGCAAGGAAGTCACTTTTTCGCCAGCGCACGCGGGCGGCTGCTTATCTTTAACCTGCTGGTGATGGTAGTAACGCTGATGGTCAGCGGCGCGGCGGTGCTGGGGTTTCGTCACGCCAGCCAGATCCAGGAGCAGGTACAGCAGCAGACGCTGGACGATATGACCGGCAGCATGAACCTGGCGCGGGATACGGCGAGCGTGGCGACGGCGGCGGTCCGGCTGTCGCAGGTGGTGGGGGCGCTGGAGTACCAGGGTGAGGCCGAGCGGCTGAAGGCTACCCAGGCGGCCCTGCAACGCTCGCTGGAGCAGCTGGCCCACGCGCCGCTGGCGCAAAGCGAGCAGCTGCTGGTGGCGCGCATTATTCAGCGCAGCACCGAGTTACAGCACAGCGCAACGCAGATGCTGGAGCGGGGCCATCGCCGCCATCTACAGCGTAACTCGCTGCTCAGCTCGCTCTATCAAAACCAGAGCTACCTGCGCCAGATCCAGCGTATTAACCTGCGTGATGGTGGCAGCGTGCCGGATGCCCGGCTGCTGGATGAGATGGACCGCCTGATTAGCGCCGCGATCCAGACCCCTTCGCCGCGTCCGACGGTGGCAGCGCTGGAGACGGTAGTCGCGCAGCTGCCGGGAAGCGCGCGCCAGCCCATTATCAACACCATACTGGGCGACTTCACCGCCGAGCTGCGCAAGCTGGGACCGCTCTCTTTACAGCTCGAGGAGAGCGATCTGGCGATCAGCTGGTACATGTACCACATCAAGGCGCTGGTGGCCTTCTTAAATACCGATATCAACCAGTACGTTGAGCGCGTTGTGGCCATCTCCCAGCAGCGTATCGACCAGAGCCACCGCGAGCTGAGATCCATCATCCTGTTTATTATCGCCTTCGCGCTGCTGGCGCTGGTGATCACCGGTTTTGCGGGCTGGTATATCTACCGTAACCTGGGGTCAAACCTGACCGCCATCTCCCGGGCGATGACCCGGCTGGCGCGGGGGGAGCAGGACGTCTCGGTTCCTGCGTTACAGCGGCGGGACGAGCTGGGGGAGCTGGCGCGGGCGTTTAACGTTTTTGCCCGCAATACCGCCTCGCTGGAGCACACCTCCCGGCTGCTGCGGGAGAAGACCAGCCAGATGGAGATCGACCGCACCGAACGGCAGGGGCTGGAGGAGGCGCTGCTGCATAGCCAGAAGATGAAGGCCGTCGGGCAGCTGACGGGTGGGCTGGCGCACGATTTTAATAACCTGCTGGCAGTGATTATCGGCAGCCTGGAGCTGGTCAGCCCCGGCTCGCCGGATGCGGCCCGCATCAGCCGGGCGCTGCAGGCCGCAGAACGTGGGGCGCTGCTTACCCAGCGCCTGCTGGCCTTTTCACGTAAGCAGTCCCTGCACCCGCAGGCGGTGGCAATGCAGCCCCTGCTGGAGAACCTCAGTGAGCTGCTACGTCACTCCCTGCCCGCCACCCTGACGCTGGAGATAGAGGCACAACGCCCAGCGTGGGCGGCGTGGATCGACGTCGGACAGCTGGAAAACGCCCTGATCAACCTGGTGATGAACGCCCGCGATGCGATGGATGGCCGGAGCGGCGTTATCCGTATCCGCACCTGGAACCAGCGAGTGACGCGCAGCGACGGACGTCGCCAGGATATGGTCGCCCTGGAGGTGGCCGATGGTGGCTGCGGCATGTCGCAGGAGGTAAAGGCCCGGGTATTTGAGCCATTCTTTACCACTAAGCAGACCGGCAGCGGCAGCGGCCTGGGCCTGTCGATGGTCTACGGATTTATTCGTCAGTCGGGCGGACGGGTAGAGATTGAGAGCGCGCCGGGGCAGGGGACGACGGTGCGGCTGCATCTGCCGCGCGCCTCAGGGCAGGCTGCTGACCTGAGCCAGCCCGAGGCCATACCCGACGGTGATAATACCGACCGGCTTATTCTGGTGCTGGAGGATGAGGCCGACGTGCGGCAGACGCTGTGCGAGCAGCTGCACCAGCTTGGTTATTTGACGCTGGAGGCGGAAAACAGCGAGCAGGCGCTGGCGCTGCTGGCTGCCGCGCCGGACATCGACTTTCTGCTGAGCGATTTGATGCTGCCTGGCAGGTTAAGCGGCGCAGAGGTAGTGCAGTTTGCCCGCCAGCACTATCCTGGGCTGGCGCTGCTGCTGATCAGCGGCCAGGATCTACGCCCGGCTGATAACCCGGCTCTGCCGGACGTTGAGCTGCTGCGTAAACCCTTTACCCGCGTCCAGCTGGCTCAGGCGCTGCGCAAGGCGCAGACGCGCTAATCAGCGTACTTCGACGTGGGTCGTACGGGGGATAGCCATCAGGCGTTCGCCACAGGTCAGGAGCAGATCCACATCTGGCGAGAAAGGGGGCAGGCGTTCACTAAGCTCATGTACGATGCTCTCTGGCAGCTGGGGCGCAACCATGCGCTCATCGGCGATGCCGCTGCCGGTCAGGCGCAGCATGCGTCCGCCGCTCAGGCTGGCAACCTGTAAGATCAGCGGGGCGCGGCTGCTCTCGGTTAACGTGAGCAGTACGCTGGCGAGATCGAGCGGCTGGCACGCATCGTTAAGCGGGCTGAAGGTGACAATCACCCCCGGCTCACTCATGGCTTTAGATAGACGGCGAAAATGGTGTTGAGCACCCTGCATGGACGACCTCCGGTTAGAATCGTCCTATCCTGGCCGCCTTGTGTGACATTTAGGTTAAGTTACCGTGACCGGATAATGAAGATAGCGCCAGCGGTGTCTGAAAATGGGTCGCTCAGGGTTAATTCTTTTTAACAAATTCTGATTTAAGCTTCATTGGGCCGAAGCCGTCGATTTTGCAATCAATATTATGATCGCCTTCAACGAGGCGAATATTTTTAACTTTTGTGCCAATCTTCAGCATTGAGGCGCTGCCTTTGACCTTAAGATCCTTAATTACCGTGACGCTGTCGCCATCCGCCAGCAGATTGCCGTTAGCATCTTTGACGATTAATTGATCGGTCTCGACTGCGGATTCGCTTTCATTCCATTCACAGGCGCACTCCGGGCAGATGAACAGACCATTATCTTCATAGGTATACTCGGAGTGGCATTTTGGGCAGTGGGGAAGTGACATGGTACGATCCTCGTAGGGGCTGGCAACGCGGACGCACGGCCCGCAAAAGCTCGGCAACAGGCCGAGAAAAGGGCGATTATACACTAATACCTTACAGTTGTCGGTGCTATTATTTTTTGCAAAAACAGGCAAAAATGCGTGGTCTTGACACAACCTGTCACAGCGGTGAGCGATGCTGGTGGTGTGATGCAGAAGGTAGAGGTTTATGTATGATATTTAGAATATTTTTCGGGGGAAATTGCCACTTTTCATCAATTCATATATGGTGAGATGAAGCATCGAGCGTTATTCGCGACGGCATCTGGCACCCGCTAACTCTTTTGCCGAAGGTGGTTTATTACCCTCAAATTAGGTGGGTAAATATACGAAGATATATCCTGTTTATACATAAAAATGCGCTACGCTCTCTAATCGCTCTGGTTTCTTGGTCCGGAACGAAAGATCTGTCGATGAGTTGAGACAAAAATATTTATTTTCCTGAGCATCATCAGGCGATTATCTTTTTTAGATATTTTCCACATGTAATTATAAAAGCCGAAACTTTACTAAATAAATAGCACGGCTAAATAAAAGTAAGAAAAATTTGCGTTAAGGAAAGACTTTCATCATGCACACACAGACAATTTTCGAATTAAGCCAGGAAGCTGAGAGGCTGTTACAGCTTTCACTGCATAATCTCCAGTCATTGCAGGCCATGCCCATGGCGACGCTGGATAGCACATTGTCTGCCGGGGATAGCGATACCGCCAACGTGCTGCCGTTGCATTTTAGCGCCCGGGGGGCAGAAGCCCAGTATGCCACCCTGGATAACGAGCTGCGGAAAATTACCCGTCTCGAGATGGTATTGGCGATTGTTGGCACGATGAAGGCGGGAAAATCGACGACGATTAACGCCATTGTGGGTACCGAGGTGCTGCCCAACCGTAACCGGCCAATGACGGCCCTGCCAACCCTTATCCGCCATACGCCGGGACAGAAAGAGCCGGTACTGCACTTTTCTCACGTCGGACCGATTGATGCCCTGACGCAGCAGCTCCAGACGCGGCTGTTTAACGTTGATCGCGATCGGCTGGCACAAAAGCTGGAGATCGATAAGGATATGACGACGCTGCTGGAGCGTATCCAGCAGGGCGACGCCTTCGATAAGCACTACCTTGGTGCCCAGCCTATTTTTCACTGCCTGAAGAGCCTCAACGATCTGGTGCGCCTGTCAAAAGCGCTGGAGGTCGATTTTCCCTTCTCCGCCTATACCGCGATTGAGCATATTCCGGTGATTGAGGTTGAGTTTGTGCACCTCGCCGGGCTGGAGAACAGCATGGGCCAGCTCACGCTACTGGACACCCCAGGGCCAAACGAGGCGGGACAGCCGCACCTGCAGCAGATGCTCAACGAGCAGCTGGCACGGGCCTCGGCGGTGCTGGCGGTGCTCGACTATACCCAGCTTAAATCTATCTCAGATGAAGAGGTGCGCCAGGCGATCGCCGCGGTGGGCAAGTCGGTGCCGCTCTACGCGCTGGTAAATAAGTTCGATCAAAAGGATCGCAACAGCGACGATGAGGACCAGGTCCGGGCGCTGATCGCCGGGACGCTGATGAAGGGCAACATCAATCCGGGGCAGATCTTTCCGGTCTCCTCCATGTGGGGCTATCTGGCTAACCGCGCCCGCCACGAGCTGAACCTGCGCGGCAAACTGCCCGATCCCAATGAGCAGCCGTGGGTGCAGGATTTTGCGGAAGAGGCGCTGGGCCGTCGCTGGCGGCTGGCCGATCTCGATGACATCGCCCATATTCATCACGCGGCGGAGCTGCTTTGGGAGGACTCGCTGTTTGAGCAGCCGATCCGCAAACTGCTCCACGCTGCGCATGCCAACGCCTCGCTCTACGCTCTGCGTTCGGCTTCCCATAAGCTCTTAAACTACTCCCACAGCGCCAGCGAATATCTGGAGTTTCGCTATCAGAGCCTGACCGTGGCGTTTGGGAAGCTTGAGCACAACATTGCCCGCCTCGAAGAGGATATGACCCTGCTGAAAAGCTGCCAGGAGCGGGTCAGCGATGAGGTCAATCACGAGGTTGATGAGGCGCTGGCTGCAGCGGACATTTTTATCAACGGCCAGCAGGCAGATATCGTCAGCGCCATCGACAGCTATTTTAAAGATGGCAAGCTGATGGAGATGGCCAACCTGAGCTTTGCCAGCCTGCAGCAGGACGAGGAGTTTGGTCCAGGCAAGCTGGTACTGGAGGATGAGGGCCAGGCGCAGATCGTGCTGAGTAAGATCCGCTCCGCCTGTGAAGTCATTCTTCTGGCAGCGCAGGAGAAGATTGGCCGTGAGCTGGCGCTGCGCTTCGATCAGCTGGAGAATACCCTGACCCGCTCCCTGCATGATGCCATGCGCCCCATCGAGACGCGCATTAAAGAGGAGCTAAGCCATAGCGGATTCCGGGCGCGTATTAGCCTGCCTGCGTTTCAGGCCAGCACCCTGAACTTTAATACCCGCCAGCTCTTTGTTGACGCTATCGCCTCGGAAGATCTACCGGTCGGGCAGTCGCGCGTCGGCGGCGTACGGGAGTCCATGTCCCGCTGGCTCAATAACCCCGGCTGGGGGTGGAATGACTATGTCGTCACCCGCACGCGTTATGTTATCGATGTGTCACTGTTGCATACGAATTTGATCGCCCATGTTGCGCATTTTTGTGCACAAATTCGTAAAGCTTTAGCGGCACAGGTCGATGTTTCAGTTACGGCGGGGATGGCCACCTTCTTTGCTGAGTTTTCGCTGAGTCTTTCCGGACTTCAGGAGAGCCTGCGTGACAGTCTGGCGATCCGCCAGCAGAACGAGTCATCGGTAATGGCGCTTCGTCAGCACCTGAAGCAGTGTATGACGACGGCGAGATGGATCCATGAGGATGCCCGTCTGTTACGCGATGATATCCAAACCCTATTCGCGGCAGAGTAACCATGAAAAATCGACTACTGGACGGACCCGGGAGCACGCTGGAGTGTATCCATCCGAAGTTTATCGTCGATCTGGTGCTGGGCATTGACGCTCCCCGCCAGGCGCAGATCGTACCGCAGCAGCAGCTGTTACGCGATCGCCTGACCCAGGAGATCATGAACCAGACGCAGCTGCGTCCGTGGGCGATGGCCGGCGTCTTTAATGAGAGCGATGCCCTGCGTCTTGGCCTGGCCGAGAAGCTGGCGAGCATGTTCGATCCGGGGCAGCTGGCGCTCTCGCGTATCACCCAGCGGCTGGCCGTGCTGCAGCACAATGTTGAGCGCCGTCCCGCCGCGCCTGCCGCCTTGCCTGAGCAGATTAGCGAGCTGCACAAGCACTTCAGCCAGCGTGCCGCCTGGAAAGAGAAAGCCTTAACCCAGCGCGGCCTGATGGTGCAGGCGGGCGTACACAGCGAGCAGATTTTTACCCGCTGGCGTGCCGGCAAGTACAACGGCTGGTCGATGGCCGGGCGCTGCTATATTGCCCTTGAAGAGCTGCGCTGGGGGGCTTTCGGTGACGCCTGTCGCCTGACCAGCCCGGAGGCCTCTTCGCTGCTGAAGGATAATCTCCGGATGATGGCTGCCGATTTTCTCGCACAGGGGATCAACGCCTCGCCCGCCACGCGCCACTTCTATCATCAGTGGCTTACCACGCCTACCACGCCGGGCCTGATGGACTATAAAGATATGCTGGGCTGGCTGGGCGACTGGTGCGATGCGGAGCGCCACCCGATATGCTGGACCATTACCCAGAGCTGGCAAAATGTGGCGTTGGGCATGCCGAGACTCTGTTCGGCAACGCGGCTGGCGACGGCGATGGTGGATGAGATCTTTGGGGAGGGCGTGTAACCCCTCCCGGCTGGCAGGAGGGGATGATATGAAATTGCTTTATCAGTGGTGTAACGAGTCTGCTTCCACCGCTTTCTCCGTACCTGCTGCACTCTGCGGCTCGCCAAAGCGTCTTGCATAGAGCGCCGTAATAATCGGTACCAGAATCGCCGTCACAATCACGCTTGCTGCTACCAGCGCCGTCGCCGACGCCGCTACCGGTTCGAACGCCGGGTTAATCTGGGCGATAATCACCGGGTTAGCTACCGCTGCGCCTGCCGCCGAAGAGGCTGCTACCCCTGCGGTACCGTTACCGCCTCCAATCAGCTTGTCAGCCAGGATCAGCGGGATACCGGTGATGATGATGACCGCTACGCCGAGGAAGATACCCAGCAGGCCGGTTTCCATAATCACTTTCAGGTTGATGGTGTTACCCAGAGCGAAGCCAAAGAACGGGATCAGCACCGGCGTCGCCTTGCTGAAGAACGCTCGCAGATCGTGGTCGAGGTTACCCAGCGCGAAGCCGATCAGGAACGGCAGCACCGCACCGATAAAGTGGTGTGGCTCGAACGAGGCCAGGCCAGCGGAGCCGAGGATCACCATGGTCATCAGCGGGCCGGACTCCAGCGACATCAGTACGAATGCTCCGGACTCCTCTTTAGTGCCGTACTGGTTCATCAGGCTGGCGTAGAGGCCGCCGTTAGTCATATCCATCGCCGAGACAATGGCCAGCACGGAAATCCCGGCAAAGAAGCCTGTCTGAATACCCTGTTCCGGAATAAAGCTGGCGGCAATCATCGCCACAACCCATGCGACAGCAATTTTGGTGAGCACCAGCGTACCGGATTTACGCAATACCGTACCGGTGGCACGTAGATCAATCGAGGCCCCAATGCAGAAGAACCAGACTGCCAGGATCGGTACCGTTCCGGAAATCATGCCCTTGGTGAATGAACCGAAATAGGCACCAGTATCGGGCGCTAAGGTATTTAAGATCGCGCCGAGCAGCAGCGGGACCAGCATCATCCCACCCGGGATACGTTCAATTGTGGCCTTGATTTTCATTATGAACCCTCACTTCTCATCACGCTGCACGAGCGGGAAAATAATAGTTTTGTTTCAATTGGTTAAGGCATCCTGGCGTTGAGGCCTTCGATCTCATCATGCAAGTTGAACCAGAAGAAACGTGGCAGGCATCACCGCCCGCGATAGCCCTGGCTCGTCATAACTGAAGCTATGATGCGATATTTGGAATATTGATTCAATGAAAATAAAACAGCGTTTTAGTTGTCTTCGTCACATATTTCGCGTAAAGATTTCTAAAGGATCAGCGAGAGGAAATGCGTGTAAATACCTTGTAAAAATTACACTTTTAAAATCGCTAGCGATGAAATAATTAGCGTAGTTATTGATGGAAATTGTTTGTGCAGCTTTATTTTATATTTATTTCTGCGGCTTTGCTGTTAACCCCACCCCGATTCAGGAACGCGGCGGAAATAGATTAACCGCATACTTTGTGTGAAGTTGATCACAATTTTAAACCCTGTTAATGTTAATAGCTCGTTAACTGCCCAATCAGGCGTAAACAGGTTTAGTTGTACAGGCTTTAACCAGGCTGAATGACTAAACCTGCTACTCTTGAAGAGGGGTGCTACGGCATCCTAAACGTTTAGCATCACCATAGAGGCGCATGCCTTCCTGGCCAGGCGATTAAGGGCGCAAGTCAAAAGAGGATAAAGATGCTTAAAAGGAAAAAAGTTAAGCCTATTACACTGAATGACGTCACCATTATTGATGACGGTAAACTGCGTAAGGCAATTACCGCCGCATCGCTCGGTAATGCGATGGAGTGGTTTGATTTTGGTGTGTATGGCTTTGTGGCTTACGCACTGGGTAAGGTTTTCTTCCCGGATGCTAACCCGAGCGTACAGATGATTGCTGCTCTGGGTACGTTCTCCGTTCCCTTCCTGATTCGACCGCTGGGCGGGCTGTTCTTCGGTATGCTGGGCGATAAGTATGGTCGCCAGAAGATACTCGCCATCACGATTGTGATTATGTCGATCAGTACCTTCTGTATCGGGCTAATTCCCTCCTATGAGAGCATTGGCATCTGGGCACCGATCCTGCTGCTGGTGTGTAAGATGGCTCAGGGCTTCTCGGTAGGCGGTGAGTATACCGGCGCGTCGATATTTGTGGCCGAATACTCCCCGGATCGTAAGCGCGGGTTTATGGGCAGCTGGCTGGACTTTGGCTCCATCGCCGGGTTTGTGCTGGGTGCGGGCGTGGTGGTTCTGCTCTCTACGGTCGTCGGCGAGGAGAATTTCCTCGACTGGGGCTGGCGTATTCCGTTCTTCCTTGCGTTGCCGCTGGGGCTGATTGGCCTCTACCTGCGTCACGCTCTGGAAGAGACCCCGGCGTTCCAGCAGCATGTGGATAAGCTGGAGCAGGGCGATCGCCAGGGCTTGCAGCATGGTCCTAAGGTATCGTTTAAAGAGATTGCCACCAAGCACTGGCGTAGCCTGCTGGCCTGTATCGGCCTGGTGATCTCCACCAACGTTACCTATTACATGCTGCTGACCTATATGCCGAGCTACCTGTCGCATAACCTGCACTACTCGGAAGATCACGGCGTGCTGATTATTATCGCCATCATGATCGGGATGCTGTTCGTCCAGCCGATTATGGGGCTGTTAAGCGACCGCTTCGGCCGTCGTCCGTTCGTTATTCTTGGCAGTACCGCGCTGTTCTTCCTGGCTATCCCGGCCTTTATCATGATTAACAGCGACGTTATCGGCCTGATTTTTGCCGGTCTGCTGATGCTGGCGGTGATCCTGAACTGCTTTACCGGGGTGATGGCGTCTACGCTGCCGGCGATGTTCCCGACGCACCTGCGCTTTAGCGCCCTGGCCAGCGCCTTCAACATCTCGATTCTGATCGCGGGTCTGACGCCGACCCTGGCGGCCTGGCTGGTGGAGAGCACTGAAAACCTGATGATGCCAGCCTACTACCTGATGGTGGTGGCAGTGATTGGTCTGATCACTGGTATCACAATGAAGGAGACCGCCAACCGTCCGCTGCGCGGCGCGACCCCTGCGGCATCGGATATGCAGGAAGCACGTGAGATCCTGCAGGAGCATCACGACAACATTGAGCAGAAGATCGAGGATATCGACGAGGAGATCGCGGAGCTGCAGAAGAAGCGTTCGCGACTGGTCGATCAGCATCCGAAGATTAACGAGTAAGTTTCAGCACTCAGTAAAAAGCGGGCCTCGGCCCGCTTTTTTATTGCCTGATATCAACAGCCCGCCGCAATAAAATCCCCGTTGGCGCTTACCGGAATGACGGTTAAAAACAGCACGGTGGCAAACAGGATTAACGCCACGCCGCCAGCGATCTTCAATGCTGGAACCACCCAGGCCAGATGCTGTGCCTCGCCGCCAAACAGCGCCGCCGTGCGTCCACGGGCATAGCGCACCGCCAGCGAGAGACCCATAATCGACAGCGCCGTACCCAGTGACATCGTCATAACGGCGGCAATACCCCAGCTGACAATCCCCAACGCATTAGAGAAGAGCAGGATCATAATGGCTCCGCTGCACGGGCGCGCACCGATTGCCAGAATGACCCCCAGCCGCGTCTTCCAGTCGCCCTGGGTCGCTACGCCTACGCCGTGATGACCGCAGCCGCAGTCCGGGGCATGCTGATGCCCGAGCGGCGTCAGAGAGGCGATACGCATCCTGCGCGGCCTGAGGCTCTTCAGCGCCTGATAAATAACATATGCGCCGAAGCCGCCAATCATCAGGGCGCTGATCTTCTCAACGTACCAGCGGCTTTCGCTCAGGTCGCCCGCCGCCAGGTTAAAGCCAACCGCCAGAATAAAGACGAACAGGATGGCGCTGACGCCCTGCATCAGGCTGCCAAGAAACGGTACGACCCGGGTGGCCAGCTGGCTCTCCTGGTTTGTGCTGAGATAGGTGGCAACGATAAACTTACCGTGGCCTGGGCCAACTGCGTGCAGCACGCCATAGAGAAACGCGCCGGTCAGCAGCCACAACCCGCCGCTGTACTGGTGGTTATTGAGCTGCAGCAGGTACATCACCAGATAGCGATGGAGGGTAATTTGCGCGCTCAGGCACCACTGAATAAACGCGCCCCAGTGGCTGTGCAGGGTGAAGAGGGCAAAGAGCGCGATGAGCAGGAGCATCACCGCGCCGGGAGTACGCCAGTGTCGGGTTAGCAGTTGCGTAGTCATAGGCCGCCAGTTGGGTGAAGAGTTGCCGAATTATAGTGCATGGTGCGGGATTTTCGGCAGGAAGGCTACCCGACGCGTTAATTCACCCGCTTAGTCTTTCTGAATAATCAGGCGTGAGTAGGTCGTGGTTTTCGTAGGGTCCGTTTGCGAAAGTGTACCGATTTGGTCAGTGATCTGCACAATATTCCATCCCTGTTTCGCCAGTTCTGGAATGGTTCCTTTTACGCCTCCGCCACAGGTGAACACGGTGCTGTCATCAATATTACCCTGATCGCTTGCCAGGGCATTCACCTGACGCGAACCACAAACATGTGCTTCGCCGGCGTAAACCGATGTGCTCATACCGAGTAAAACAGCAACTAATACGCGTTTTTTCATTTCTGCCTCGCTTCGTTAATTATTCATCCCCGGAGGAAATAGTGTCTACGTGCGTGCTATAACCGAAATCAAACCCGCCCAGCACGGTTTCCCGCAGATATTGATTCATTGGATAGCTATAGCTCTGCCCTATGCTGACTGCGTGAACAATGCGCAATAACGACTCGCCGCGCAGAAAGAGAGGCTCATCGGTAATTGTAATTTCAGCCCCTTGCAGCGCGTCTTTTAAATTGTGATAGGCCGGTGAGACGGTGATGGTGTTATTCATACAGCTAAACATCACCAGTAAGGCTGAAATTAAGGCCACCGGGAAAACCAGCGGATGGCGATTAATCAGGCGCACGGCGCGCGAAGATTTTCTGCGTAACATGTTGGCCGTCAGGGGGACGAGCACTAAATAGAGCAGCTTTGCCAGATGGGTAAGTGCGCCAACCAGCGAGAAGATCAACGCTACAGGCGGTACAATCACCGCGCGTGCGGCATCCTCTCCCTGCTTCTCGTTCTCTCCGCCAATGCTGTAGCTGCGTAACGACGCCTGCAGCTTGGGTAGCTGCTCGTTTACGGCCTCGTTAAGGTGGGCTGTCTGAAGCTCAAGGGCAAACAGCTTTAACCCATCGTTTAAGGGGTACTCTTCACGCACAAGCGTACCTGCCGGCAGCAGCAATTTTTCGCGAAGGGATTTTTGTACGACATCCTGGCGGAAAAAGACGCCCCAGTTGAGTCTTTTAGGGATCGTCACACCGTTGAAGACAACGGTTCGCTGGGCGAGATAACGCTGTCTGACCGTTTTCGCGACGGCCGCATCAAAACCCGACCGATCGGACGGGGACCAGCTAGTGGCTACGGGTACGCCCTGGCCGCGAACATTATTCCGGACGCTGGCATAGTAGCGCCGGGGAACACTCCAGCTTCGTAATCCTTTTGCGCGCAGGGAGCGTTCATAACGCTGCCAGGCTCTCTCCTGCTCAAGCTGGATCGTTACGCTGAGATCCATCTCATCGTTATAGTAGGCAACGTACTGCTTGTGGATCGCTTCCCGCGCCTGGAGCCAGGCCTTGTAAAAGCCGAGCACGCCGCCCTCTCTGGCACTGATGCTGTCGCGTAAGTTCTGTTCCGCACCGCTTTTCAGCAGGGCATGATAGCGATCAACGGAGCTGAGCAGGATCGGCAGCATGGCCAGAAAAGCCTTTCCTGATGGACTGGTCCAGGTCTGCACCTGACCGCCGTGGCTATCGAGCGGAATGCCCTCCAGCGTCTGGTGTCCGTCAATGAGGGATTGCTGGTAGAGCTGCGCCAGGAGCGACATCTGACGAAATTCACCCGTGCTGTTAGCGACCTGGCGCTCAATAAACCACTCCACCGCGTGCCACGTTACTGCGCCGGTGAGCAGACAGAGGCAAAGGACCGCGCCTACGCTTCTTTTAGCCGACAGAGAGATGTTTTTCTTCTTCAGCCTGGCGATGCCCACAAGAGCAAACTGTAACACCAGCAGCGCCGCCGCGATGGCGGTTAATGCTCTGCCATACCGCTCCATGTTGTGGACTTCTTCAGCCGTTGAAATGCTGCCTACCAGATCCAGCAGACGAGAGTTAAATGCCAGCTCACAAATGAGATAGGTCAGGGTAATGCCCAGCACCATCCAGTTTTGCCAGGCGGGAAGAGGGGAGCGTTTGATCCCGTCTTGCATCCCTCTATCCCCCAGAGTCTGATCCGTCATGACTTAAGCTCCAGGCTTGTCTGGCGGGTCTTAGTCGGCTGGTAAATTTCAGTGGGCAGGGAGTTATCCAGCGCTGGCTGCGCGACCTTAGGCGGTAGCGGTTCCGCTGCTTTTACCTGGGTACGTTTGATCGGTTTAGCTGATGATTGAGCTTTGGATTTGCGCGTCGATCGCGCTTTATGACGACTGGTAGTTTGAACGGTTTTTGCGCTCTGAATGGGTAGCCGACGGTGGTAAACCTCGCCATGCTGCCAGTTAAATTGTTCAACGTAATCGTCGAACTTAAAATTCATTTGCAGCTTATCTGCGCTGGCCGTCACGTCCGGCCCAACATCGCAGATGCCGGTAAACGCCCACTCCTGGGAACGCGTATTCTGCAGATCGACCAGACGATACTGTGCCGGGCAGGAGGGCGTAGCCACTTTCAGCAGCAGCAACGTATGCCCTTCGACATGGTACTGATTGATGATCCTTGCCCAGCTCACTCCGCCCAGCGGACGCTCAATCATCAGGTTGCTCCACTTCAGACTGTAGCGGCCATTCAGCTCCCTGAGCGCACCTGTCGATCCATCAGCCAGCGTAAACTGACCTACTTCGTTCCCTAGCACGCTTGCCAGATCGGGGTTAAAAAGTATCTTACCGTTTTTATCGTAACGGACAGAGCAACCGTTTAACGCCAGCGCTAACGACAGAACCAGTAGTGTTCGCAGGATGACGTTGTGAGGGGACACGCGCATCGCTTAATTCCAAATATGTTTATGGGTTTTATCAATGCAAAAAAGTTATCAATGATGACATTGATAACTTTTTAAAGAGGGTGCTCGTAATGGCGTTATGCTTTCGGCAGTTTGCCTTCGCCAAGACGTGTCATGCCTTTAATAATTTTGATTAACGACCAGATAAACCAGGCGATACCAATAATCATCCCGATGACGAATACCCATGTCAGTGCGGCGACAATCATGACGACGAAGCTGATCCAGAACAGTTTGATCAGGTAGTTAAAGTGCTCTTTTTCAAAGGGATTAGCGCTGGAGCGATTAACATAAGCCATGATCACGCCAACGAGCGCCGCTAACCCGCCAGTGAAGTAGCTGACGATAAACAGAATATAAATAATTCTGATGGTTGTGACTTTTGAATTTTCGGCGACCGCTGGGTTTTGCAGCTGTTCAGACATAGAATATACTCATGATTTTAGTTAAGGTGTAAAATTGCTGGTGCATTACTGCCTTGCAATAGCTGGAAACCGCTACGGTTTATTCAGGTCAGGAATAAAAAAATTGATTACAAATGAGAATTTGCAGGGAATTTAACATTTTTACATCATTCGTCAATATCTATTTTTTGTCGTTTTCTGTAGGAATTGTGCTTTTAATAAGCCTCACGGAAAATACAACTACCATATATGGTGATGAAATTTGGCGACAGAGAAATAGCGCAGGGGAATGACTCTTGTCATATTAATGAAATGTACTATTGCCGAAATGCTGCTTACCTGGGGCGCAACATTCCGGCACAGCATTAGTCCGGTTATTTTAGACCTTAAGCATTTTCACCGTGGCATCAATATCTATCTCATCTGCTGAGAAGATAAGCGTGGTGCCCTGGAAGGTGGTGATCGCCAGTTTTTTCAGCGAGCGCATTTCACCCGGCTTGATGTCTGACTTTGGTCGGATGCTGTTCATCAGGATACCCACCGACAGCACCGGATTCTCTTTATCGATACCGGCATCAGCAGGGACTTCTTCGCTGTAGACCACGTAAGACTTAATCGAGGTGAGCTTGATGCGCTCACCGGCGATATAGATATATTTGCTTTCCGGGGCGACCTTCACCGCATACGCCGACAGGCCTTTGTTATTGGTCGTAGGCTCGAACGTCACCGCCGCATCTTTCTTGATCAGCTCAGGGTTGGCGACCTTAATCACATGAAAATAACGGTTATCCCCGTTCTCATCTTTGATAAATCCGAAGCCTTTATCTTTAAACCACGTTGTGATCGTTCCGTTCATCGCCATTACCACCTGATTAATCGTTTATCTACTCAATTTTTGCAGCGCGCAGTGTAAAGCACAATGCCTGCGCAGACTACGTCTTTGAACAGATGCTACTCATTACCCCATCGATTCAGGAACTCCGCGATCTCATCGATGCGTTCTGCATCAATGCTGGCTTCAAGGGCCATCTCGCGCTGCGCCTCTTCGCTGATCTCTTCGTTATTCATTAAGCGGGTGATCAGCAACTCGAAATAGCGCGCCAGGGCGTCACGCTCGGCCTCGCCTACGGGCCTGGCGGCTTCCGTCGCGTACTCATCTGCAATGTCATAATATTTCAGGGGTGTTTCATTACTCATAAGGCGTCTCCAGAGCGTAAGCCTGCATCAGTTGCTCTATAAACTATAACGCCTCGCATGCCGTAAAGCACGCGAGGCGTTTTGCACTAACCGATGGGGTTTAGTCACGCCAGCCCATCGCCGGTGCCACGTGCTTCAGGATGGACTCGATAACATGCGCGTTATAGTCTACCCCCAGCTGGTTTGGTACGGTCAGCAACAGGGTATCCGCTTCGGCGATCGCTTCGTCCTGCTTCAGCTGCTCGATCAGCTTATCAGGCTCTGCAGCATAGCTGCGCCCGAAGATGGCCCGGGTTTTCTCATCGAGGAAGCCAATGCTGTCGCTTTCGTTACGGCTTGAACCGAAGTACATCCGGTCGCGCTCGTCCATCAGGGCAAAGATGCTGCGGCTGACCGAGACGCGTGGTGTACGGGTATGGCCCGCTTCCGCCCAGGCTTCACGATAGGCGCGGATCTGTTTTGCCTGCTGGATATGGAACGGCTCGCCCGTCTCATCATCCTTCAGCGTCGAGCTTTGCAGGTTCATTCCCAGTTTGGCAGCCCACACCGCGGTGGCGTTTGAGCCGGCGCCCCACCAGATACGCTCCCGCAGACCCTCAGAGTGCGGCTCAAGGCGCAGCAGGCCCGGCGGGTTGGGGAACATCGGCTGTGGATTGGGTTTGGCAAAGCCTTCCCCGCGCAGCACGTCCAGCAGCACCTCGGTATGGCGGCGGGCCATATCCGACTCGTTCTCCCCTTCGGAGGGGGCGTAACCAAAGTAGCGCCAGCCGTCGATCACCTGCTCCGGAGAGCCACGGCTGATACCCAGCTGCAAGCGTCCGCCGGAGATGAGATCCGCCGCGCCGGCATCCTCCGCCATATACATTGGGTTCTCATAGCGCATGTCGATCACGCCGGTACCGATCTCAATACGCTTCGTTTTCGCACCTACGGCGGCCAGCAGGGGGAAGGGGGCGGCGAGCTGGCGGGCAAAGTGGTGCACCCTGAAATAGGCGCCATCCGCACCCAGCTCTTCGGCGGCAACGGCCAGATCGATGGATTGCAGCAGCGCGTCAGCGGCCGAACGGGTTCCTGACTGCGGCGACGGCGTCCAGTGACCAAATGACAAAAATCCGATCTTTTTCATGGCGAGTTTCCTGTTTTCAGGGAAAGAGGTGGCAGGCCGAAGCCTGCTAGCGATAGGTCTATCATCACGCGTTAGATGATGAGAATAAATGCCATTTGTTTAACGAAATTGGTCAAATAAATTGATGGAACACTGGGAAGGGTAAGGACGTTAACCCGGCCCCTCGCTTCCTGCTGCCAGCAGGGGAACCAGCACATCGCTGATCGGCGTAGGAATACCGTGTGCCTGGCCGTAACGCTGTATTACACCGTTGCGAATATCCCATTCCAGGGGACGGTTAGCCTGGCGGTCGGCAAGAATCGAGGTGCCGAGATCTGCCGGGGCACGGTGAAAACCGTCCACGATCTCCTGAGGCACGCTGTCACTGAGTGTCGCCCCTTCCGCGCGGGCGACGGTTAGCCCCTCTTGCAGATAGGCCAGGGCAAGGGCTGTGATATCCGGACGGGAGAACATCCCTGCACGGCGATTGGCGAGCACCATCAGGCCTGCGACCGCGTTTTGCAGCAGCTTGCGCCAGGCGAGAGAGATAAAGTCAGAGGACAGCTCCACTGTACAGCGTGTGCCACTCAGCGCATCAGCGACCGCTTTTGCCTGCGGGACATCCGGCAGGGTGAGTCGCGGCGTGGCGCGTAACCAGACAGAGGCGTCTGGCTCTCGCTGGGCGGGGAACCACACTATCGACGGCAGCACCTCTGCACCGTTAACCAGGGGGGCGAGTTGGGTTTTCTGCTCAACGCCGTTCTGCAGGGCGCACACAGTGGTGTTTGCATCGCACAGCTTCGCCAACCAGCTCGCGCAGTCAGCCACCTGCGTCACTTTCACCGCCACAAAGACGATATCGAACGGATGAGGAATAGCTGCCGGATCGCTCAGTACCGGGCCGGGCACCATAATCTCGCCCTCTTCATGGCGCAGCGTTAACTGCGGGTGGGCGGTGCGCCCGCAAAGCAGAGGCGTGCGATTAACTTCATGCAGCGCGGCAGCGATAGTCGTACCGATTGCACCGGGACCAATAAGCGCAATCTTTGAGAGATCGGACATCTTGTGTTCTCCTGATGTGATTGGTTAATCATTACAGCGCCAACGAGGGGATAATACGCCGTACATGATGAGGATGGATGTATTTTGTCGCATGGTATTGATAGCAGTGTTATTTACTTGCGGCTTCTAATAAAAGCATCACAGTTTAAGGGGCTCAAACCATATATGGTCCACAGCTTTTGTTTTTGCTAAAATTTACGGTGTTTAATAGGACACATACGTTACTACTAGTAACAGCCTTATCAGGATTACTATACCATTTTAAAAATAGTAAATTATGGAGGGGTATGTGTCTGATTCTGAAGGGAGTTTGAGGCTTTTGACACCCGGCGAAGTAGCGTTAGCAAGAACGGTTTTTGGAAGTTCCATAGCCTATCCTCGCGTCTGGCTTCATCATGACAGTTACTTTCCATTCAAGCTCCAGGGGCGAAACACTGCGATGAGCCCTAACGGAGAGCTTTATTTCCGGGATTGGTATTGTAACGATTTTTCAGCTAATTCATTTCAATATCAACATCTTTTTATCCATGAAATGTCACATGTCTGGCAGTATCAAAGGGGCATATGGGTCAGAATGAGGGGACTTGTCAGTGGTTTTGTTAGCTACGAATATTCATTTGAGAATGGTAAAACCCTACTTGACTATAGATTAGAACAGCAAGCTCAGATCATAGCAGATCACTTTTTAATGCGTAAATTTGGGCTTAAGCTTTGGTTGGGCCGAAGAGGTAAAGATCGCGAAGTTTCCTATGTTGGGCCTATAGACGATCGGCTTAATGCAAATTATCAAAAAGTTCTTGAAGGATTTCCATTTAAATGAGTACTCTAAAAAAAACTGTAATCCCATTAATTGTCTTTTTAAGTGGTTGTACATTAGGTGATAACCTTGAACATCGCTATACCAAAGAAGTATCCGTTCCTGTTTATTTGAGAAATAGCGATGTCTGTCTTTCCTTGCCTATAAAGAGCAATGAGTCCGTAGTCTCAGCAATCACTTACAGTGTTGAAAATCCTTCAGAGCAAATTATTTTCCCTTCCGACAAACAACCTAAATCAGGCCTTTTCTGCATTTCCCCTAATGAATTTACGTTTAAAACGGGCCAGGAGTATCTTACCCAGATCGAAACAAATATAAATGCAGATGGCGAGGATAAAAAATCCACACGAAAAGCGTATGTCTCCACTTTCGATGTTGTAAAAAAGGGTGATAAATTCGCTATTACTCAAACAAATCACAGATAAAAATAAAAAGTGTAAACACTCTAATTTTACCAGGGGCGATCAGGTTATTCGCAAAGGGTAAAAAAGTAGCGCAGATGAGTTGTACAGATGTTCGTACGAGTACTGTAACGCCGGGAGCGTTTTGAACAGCGCTTGTGCAGGCTCGCAGAGATGCGACGAGTAATCGAAAGCAGTTCGATGACGAGTCCGCTCTCCAGACGCAAAAAACCAGCCCGTAGGCTGGTTTCTTTAAATAGTGGTGCCCGGACTCGGAATCGAACCAAGGACACGGGGATTTT
>DAMBQR010000063.1:0-21240 GCA_032055545.1 Pseudescherichia sp.
GCTCGGCGGCCCGGACAGCATCATGATTGGCCGCGTGCTGTGGCAGGAGTTCTTTAACAACCGCGACTGGCCGGTGGCCTCGGCGGTAGCGATTATTATGCTGCTGCTGCTGATTGTGCCGATCATGTGGTTCCATAAACATCAGAGCAAAGGCACGGGAGACCACGCATGAACAACTTACCGGTAGTGCGCTCCCCGTGGCGGATCCTGATCCTGATCCTCGGCTTCACCTTCCTCTACGCGCCGATGCTGATGCTGGTGATCTACTCCTTCAACAGCTCGAAGCTGGTAACGGTGTGGGCCGGATGGTCTACGCGCTGGTATAGCACGTTGTTCCACGACGATGCGATGATGAGCGCGGTAGGGCTGAGCCTGACCATTGCCGCCTGTGCGGCAACGATGGCGGTGATCCTCGGCACCATCGCCGCCGTGGTAATGGTGCGCTTCGGACGCTTTCGCGGCGCGAACGGCTTTGCCTTTATGATCACCGCCCCGCTGGTAATGCCGGACGTGATCACCGGCCTGTCGCTGCTGCTGCTGTTTGTCGCCCTGGCCCACGCCATCGGCTGGCCGGCGGATCGTGGCATGCTCACCATCTGGCTGGCACACGTCACCTTCTGTACCGCCTACGTGGCGGTGGTGATCTCCTCCCGCCTGCGCGAGCTGGATCGCTCTATTGAGGAGGCGGCGATGGATCTCGGCGCTACGCCGGTAAAGGTCTTCTTTATCATCACCCTGCCGATGATCATGCCGGCGGTGATCTCCGGCTGGCTGCTGGCCTTTACCCTGTCGCTGGACGATCTGGTTATCGCCAGCTTCGTCTCCGGGCCGGGAGCTACGACGCTGCCGATGCTGGTCTTCTCCAGCGTGCGCATGGGGGTGAATCCGGAGATTAACGCCCTGGCGTCCCTTATCCTTGGCGTGGTAGGGATTGTTGGTTTTATCGCCTGGATTTTGATGGCCCGCGCAGAAAAGCAGCGAACGCGCGATATCCAGCGTGCAAGACAGGGGTGATCCCACTACTATTTGCTGAGGTCATGGGTCACAGATGCCGCGCCGGTCGCGGCATCGTTTCGCAGGGAAGGCTACGCAGTGGGATTTTTCAAAACAACGCAGCAGGGTCATGCCCGGCTTAACGTGCCGACGCTGGTTCAGGTCGCGGCAGTCGCTATCATTGCGATCCGCTGCCTCGACCTGCTGCTGCTGTTTAACCTGCTGGGGCTGCGCGGGACGCTGGACTTTATCCACCGCAGCGCCCAGACCTGGAACCTGACGCTGATTTTTCTCGGCAGCCTGCTGCTGCTGTTCCTTGAGTTTCTCTGCGCCTTCTCGGTAGTGAAAGGCCGCAACTGGGCGCGCTGGCTCTATCTCCTGACCCAGGTGGTGGCCGCAGGCTATCTGTGGGCAGCCTCGCTGGGCTATGGCTATCCGGAGCTGTTCAGCATCGCCGGCGGCTCGAAGCGGGAGATTTTCCGCTCGCTGGTGATGCAGAAGCTGCCGGATATGCTGGTACTTGGCCTGCTGTTTATCCCATCCCCCAGCAGACGCTTTTTCCGCTTCCAGTAACGGTGGTACAATCCCCGCCCCGCAAAAAAGAAGGTTTCTATCATGCAGTGCGCCCTTTATGACGCCGGTCGCTGTCGCTCCTGTCAATGGATCGATCGGCCGGTCCCGCAACAGCTCGCCGCGAAGATGGTGAGCCTGCGTTCGCTGCTGGACGGTCTGCCGGTGGCGGAGTGGTGCGCGCCGGTGGATGGCCCGGAGCAGGAGTTCCGCAACAAGGCCAAGATGGTGGTCAGCGGCAGCGTCGAGAAGCCGCTGCTGGGGATGCTGCACCGCGACGGCTCGCCGGAGGATCTTACCGATTGTCCGCTCTATCCGGCGTCGTTCTACCCGGTGTTTGCCGCCCTGAAGCCCTTTATTGCCCGGGCGGGCCTGACGCCCTATAACGTGGCGCGCAAACGCGGGGAGCTGAAATACCTGCTGCTCACCGAGAGCCAGCTCGACGGCGGCCTGATGCTGCGCTTTGTGCTGCGCTCGGAGGCCAAGCTCGACCAGCTTCGCGCCGCGCTGCCTGCGTTACAGGCCGAGCTGCCGCAGCTGAAGGTGATCTCGGTAAACATCCAGCCGGTGCATATGGCGATTATGGAGGGGGAGCAGGAGATCTGGCTTACCGATCAGCGGGCGCTGGCGGAGCGCTTTAATGGCGTGCCGCTGTGGATCCGCCCCCAGAGCTTCTTCCAGACCAACCCCAGCGTGGCGGCAAGCCTCTATGCCACCGCCCGCGACTGGGTACGGGCGCTGCCGGTACAGCATATGTGGGATCTCTTCTGCGGCGTGGGCGGCTTTGGCCTGCACTGCGCGACGCCGGAGATGACGCTGACCGGAATTGAGATCGCTCCGGAGGCCATCGCCTGCGCGAAGCAGTCAGCTGAAGAGCTGGGTCTGCATAATGTGCATTTCCAGGCGCTGGACTCCACCGCATTCGCCACAGGGCAGGGGGCGGTGCCGGATCTGGTGCTGGTCAACCCGCCGCGGCGTGGCATCGGCAAGCCGCTGTGCGACTACCTGAGCGCCATGGCTCCGCAGTGGATTATCTACTCTAGCTGTAACGCCGAGACGATGGCGAAGGATATTCGTGAGCTGCCAGGGTACCGCATCGAACGTGTGCAGCTGTTCGATATGTTCCCGCATACGGCGCATTATGAGGTGTTAACGTTGTTGGTGCGGGAAGTAAAGTAGTCGAGTAGGCCGGGTAAGGCGGAGCCGCCACCCGGCGTAGGTAATTATACCGAGATTACTGCGGGAACCACTGGTCGCTGATTTTCTGATAGGTGCCGTCGGCTTTGATGGCCGCCAGGGCAGCGTTCAGTTTTTCCAGCAGGGCTTTGTTATCCGGACGCACCGCGATGCCAAGGCCGGTACCGAAGTACTGCGCGTCGGTCACCTTCGGCGTGGCGGTACCCAGCTGCGGGTTACTCTTCAGCCACTCGTTTACTACCGCAGTATCGCCGAATACGCCGTCGATACGGCCATTTTTCAGGTCGAGGATCGCGTTCTGGTAGCTGTCATAGGCCACGGTCTTCACTTCCGGGTGCTTATCCTGGAGGTACTTCTGGTGGGTCGTCCCGTTCTCCATGCCGATGCGCTTGCCCTTCAGATCGTCGAATGATTTAAACGCGTCTTTCTTCGCGATCACGACCGCCGAGTTGGCGTAGTACGGGTCGGTGAAGGAGACCTGCTTGCTACGCTCCGGGGTGATGTCCATGCCGGAGATCACGGCATCATACTTCTTGAACTTCAGCGCCGGGATCAGCGAGTCAAAAGCATGGTTGGTAAAGGTACAGTCGGCCTGCATCTGTTTGCAAAGGGCTTTTGCCAGGTCAATATCAAAGCCAACAATCTGGTTGCTGGCATCCAGCGACTCAAACGGCGGGTAGGTGGCAGAGGAGCCGAAGCTGATCTTATCTGCTGCGCTGGCACCGGCGGCGAAGGTGGCGAAGATGGCGGCCAGAATTAACTTTTTCATTATGGAACTCCTGTCTGTCAATCTTATCGTTTTTTTACCGTGTCTGCGGCATGGAGTTACAATGCCATCTAATGAATGGATATGCAATATTATTGATTAATTATATTTATACAGACGTAAAAAAGGCGGGTTGCCCCGCCTCTGTTATTGTTAGCTGCGTCGCTCAAACGCCAGCGCCCGCCGCTCGATAAGCCGCATCAGCAGCGTCAGCAAGCCGTTGACTATCAGATAGATAATCCCCGCCGCGCCGAAGACCATCACGTCGTAGGTGCGACCGTACAGCAGCTGTCCATGCCCCATCACCTCCATCAGCGTGATGGTGTAGGCCAGTGAGGTACTTTTGAATACCAGCACCACTTCGTTAGAGTAGGAGGAGAGGGCGCGTTTGAAGGCGTACGGCAGCAGGATCGCCAGCGTATCCTTCTTGCTCATCCCCAGTGCACCGCAGGATTGCCACTGCCCCTCCGGGATCGCCCGAATAGCACCGTAGAAGAGCTGGGTGGTATAGGCCGCGCTGTTCAACGACAGGGCGATCAGCGCGCAGAGCCACGGCTCAGAGAGCAGATGCCACAGCCACGGATAGGCCTGAATCGACGGAAACTGACCCGGCCCGTAGTAGATCAGGAAGATCTGCACCAGCAGCGGGGTACCGGTAAAGAGCGTGATATAGCCCCGTACGATCCACACCAGACCCGGCGTTTTCAGCGTCAGAACGATGGTAAAAATCAGGGAGAGGATCAGCGCCACCACAATCGACGCCACGGTGAGCGTCAGGCTGGTGTGCAGCCCCTTCATCAGTTCCGGTAAATACTCAAGCATTAGCCAGGCCTCCGTTCGAAACGTGTCGCGCGTTGGTCAATGCGTTTGAGAATGTACTGACTGAAAAGCGTAATCACCAGGTAGATTGCCGCCGCCACCAGAAACCAGGTAAACGGCTCCTGGGTACGGGTCGCGATGCTGCGGGTTTGCAGCATGAGATCGTTAACGCTGATCAGCGACACCAGCGCCGTATCTTTCAGCAGCACCAGCCACTGGTTGCCCAGACCCGGCAGGGCATGACGCCACATCTGCGGCATCACCAGCCGGAAGAAGATAGCGCTTTTAGAGAGTCCCAGCGCCTGGCCGGACTCCCACTGGCCCTGCGGCACAGCCTTCAATGCCCCGCGCAGGGTCTGGGAAGCATAGGCTGCATAGAGCAGGGAGAGGGCGATCACGCCGCACAGGAACGGGCTGACGTCGAAGTTTTCAATCTGCATCTGCACCGGGATCTGCGCAAACCCAAGGTTGAGGGTAAAGCCATCCGAAAGCATCAGCAGCAGCTGTGACGAGCCAAAATAGATAAAGAGCACCACCAGAATTTCCGGCAGGCCACGCAGGATGGTCACCAGCCCTGAGCCGAGCCATGCAACGGGGCGCCACTTAGCGGACTCCCAGACGGCAAAGAGCATAGCGAGCACCAGGCCAATGGCCAGGGCGCAAACGGCAAGGCCGACGGTCATCCCGGCGGCGCTTGCTAAAGGAAAAAGTTCATTCATCAAGGATTACTTCTGGAACCATTTTTTGTAGATGGTCTCGTAGGTACCATCCTGCTTCACTTTTTCCAGCGCGGTATTAAATTTCTGCTGCAGATCGGTATTGCCCTGACGTACCGCAATGCCCAGACCCGTGCCGAAATACTCTTTATCCGTCACCTTATCACCCACCGCAGCCAGCTTGTCGTTGGCCTTCAGCCACTCAGTCACGACTGCGGTGTCGCCGAACACGGCGTCAATACGGCCGTTCTGCAGATCCAGACGCGCGTTCTGGTAGCTGTCGTACGGTATGGTAGTAATTTCCGGGTGCTTGTCAGTAATGAATTTCTGGTGGGTGGTGCCGTTCTGCACGCCGACGCGTTTGCCTTTCAGCGCATCGATGCTGGTAAATTTACCCTGCTGGCCGATAAACAGCGCCGAGTTGTCGTAGTACGGATTAGTGAACAGAACCTGCTTCTGACGCTCCGGCGTAATATCCATCCCCGCCATCACCGCATCGAAGCGGCGGAACTTCAGGCTTGGGATCAGGCTGTCGAAGGCCTGGTTAGTGAACGTACAGGTCGCATCAATCTCTTTACACAGCGCGTTCGCCAGATCGACATCGAAGCCAACAATTTTGTTATTGGCATCGGTGGATTCGAACGGAGGGTAGCTCGCTTCGGTGGCGAAACGAATGGTTTGGGCTGCTGTAGCAGAGAGGCTAACGCTGGCCAGCAGCGCGGCAATCAATACTTTTTTCATTGTCACTTCCCAAAAAAATATCAGTGAGATAAGTAGTTTTTAAACGCATCGGTCTGCGGTGCGGTAAAGGTGCTGGCATCGCCCTGCTCGACGATATAGCCATTTTCCATATAGACCACACGGCTGGCGGTTTTACGCGCCACTTCCACTTCGTGAGTTACGATAACCTGGGTAATTTTGGTCTGGGCCAGCTCGCGGATGATGCTGACGATCTGCGCGGTGATCTCGGGATCCAGCGCCGCCGTCGGTTCATCAAACAGCAGCACCTGCGGCTCCATCATCAACGCCCGGGCAATGGCCACGCGCTGCTGCTGGCCGCCGGAGAGGTGCAGCGGGTAGCGGTCGCTGTAGGGCTTCAGGCGTAGGCGCTCTAAGAGCTTATCGGCACGGGCGTGCGCCTGCTCTTTGCTCAGGCCCAGCACGCGGCAGGGCGCTTCAATCAGGTTCTGCACCACGGTGAGGTGGGGCCAGAGGTTGTACTGCTGAAACACCATGCCGACGTTCTGCCGCAGCTCGCGGATTGCTTTGTCAGAGGGCGTTTTGGCAAAATCGAAATTGTTACCCGCAATGCTCAGGGTGCCGGAGCGTGGCATCTCCAGCAGGTTGAGCACCCGCAGCAGCGAACTCTTGCCCGCGCCGCTTGGGCCAAGCAATACCAGCGTCTCGCCCTCGGGGCAGTCGAGTGTGATGTCAAACAGCGCCTGATGTGCGCCGTAGAAGCAGTTAATGCCGTTTAATTTAATACTCATCGAGGCAATCTGATAGCAATTGAGGCCGCAAATAGTAACGTTGACAGAATAGTTATGCAATATTTATGCGTTAAAACTTAACTACAGGCCGTCTTCCACCTTAAAAATAGCACAAAATCGCGAAGGTCCGGCCTGTACAGAGTATTAACGGTGCTCGATTGACTGGCGCAGCGAGCCTGCCGGGGCGTGAACGCTGCCGCCGAGATAGCGCACGTCATCGACTGCCCAGCACTGGCCTTCACGCACCATCAGCACCTCATCCTGCCAGCGCTGGCTGCCCTGGGTCAGCTCTACGCGCAGCGGAATGTTACGCGCGTCGGTGTTGGGAATGGTTGAGGCGCTGGCGACCGTGGCCGTTTGGGCGGGTGTGGTACGGCTGGAGAAGGGATCGGCGCTCAGCAGGGCGCTGTTGCGGCTGTCGCGGGACGCGGCGGTCAGCATGGCGGCCAGGTCGTCGCTGAGGTAGGGGCGCAGCGCGGTCAGATCGTTACTGCGGTGCTGAATGCGGTAGTCATAAAACTGCTGCGCCACGGCATCAGGACCGCCTGCCACGCAGGGACCGCTACGCGTGCCGATATCCTTAAACGCGGGCGTCACGGGGGTGGTGCAGGCTGAGAGCACCAGCGCACAGGGCACAATGACGGATAAAAGAGAGTAGCGCATAATGATTTCCTTATAAGCTAACGAAATGTGTATAGTTTTATCAATCATAGCCCTGGCTGTTTGATTATGCATCGCCTGTGGCATCGAAGGTTAAAAAGGAGAGTAAAGATGCAGCTATCCCCCGTCTCTGCACCGCAGCCGATGTGGCAACGTTTCTGGCTGCTGATGCTGGCCCTGCTGCTCAGCGGCTGCGCCAGCAAGAAGAGCGAGACGATCGACAAGGGCGTCGTGAAGAGGGTGAGCTATGAGCTGGATACCCAGCGTCAGGCCCAGGCTGCTTACCCCAGAATAAAGGTGCTGGTGATCCACTACACGGCGGGCGACTTCGATACCTCTCTTGCAACCCTGACGGATAAAGATGTCAGCTCGCACTATCTGATCCCCGAGCATCCGCCGGTTCACAACGGCAGGCCGCGCATCTGGCAGCTGGTGCCCGAGGATCGGCTGGCATGGCACGCTGGGGTGAGCTACTGGCGGGGCGCAACGCGCATTAACGATACCTCAATCGGCATTGAGCTGGAGAACCGCGGCTGGCAGAAGATAGGCAGAGATAAAGACTTTACCCCCTTCGCGGCGGATCAGATCGCCGCCTTGATCCCGCTGGCGAAGGATATCATTAATAGTTACAACATACTTCCTGTTAACGTCGTGGCCCACTCGGACGTCGCCCCTCAGCGGAAGGTCGATCCCGGTCCGCTCTTTCCGTGGCGTGAACTGGCTGCGCAGGGGATTGGTGCCTGGCCCGACGCCCAGCGTGTGACCTTCTACCTCAACGGCCGCGCACCTTCTGAAAGGGTCGATAGCGCAGCGCTGCTGGATGTGCTCTACCGCTACGGCTATGAGGTGGTGCCAGGCATGACGATAGCCCAGCAGAAGCGGGTGATCATGGCCTTCCAGATGCACTTCCGCCCGGCGCGCTACGACGGCGTTGCCGACGCGGAGACCCTGGCCATTGCCAACGCACTGCTGGAGAAATACGGCCAGGGCTAAGCTCAGCGGTGCAGTTTGCCGTGGTCCTTTAACCATAGGGCGGTGCGGTGGATCCCCTCATCCAGCGTCACCAGCGGGGCATAGCCCAGCTCCTCGCGGGCGCGGGTCGTGTCGAGGGTAAAGTCAAAGTTAAGCTTCGACACGCCGTAGTGGGTCAAGGCAGGCTCTTTGGCCCGCTTGTCACAGAAGCGCTCCATGCTGCGAGCGATGATATCCAGCATCGGGTAGGGCACCGAGCGGATGCGGCAGTGGATCTCCAGCTCGTCAATCAGCCGCTGAACAATGCTGCGCAGGGTCCGGCGCTCGCCGTTGGTGATGTTCCAGGCGCGGCCGGAGGGCAGGCCGTCACAGCTCGCCTGGCTGGCGAGCCACATGGCGTGAACAGCGTTCTCAAAATAGGTCATATCCACTAAGGCATCCCCGCCGCGCGGCAGCAGCACGCTGCGGTAGTGGTGCATCATCTGCGCCAGCCGGGGAATAAACACCTTATCGTGCGGGCCAAACAGGCTCTGCGGCCGCAGGATGGTAAAGCGGGTATTGGGGTTCGCCTGGGCCAGAAGCTGGATCACCTCTTCGGCAGCGGCTTTGCTGCGGGCAAACTCGTTGGCAAACCGCGCCGGACGAAAATTCTCGTCGATATCATGGTGGTGGTGATAATCGAAATAGAGCGACGGGGAGGAGACGTGGATAAAGTTACGCACGCCCCAGGCCACGGCCCACTCGCCGAGGCGGCGGGTCGCCCGCACGTTAGCGAGGTCAAACGCCTCCTGAGTGCCCCAGGGCGAGGTGAAGCTGGAGCAGTGCCACAGCGTGTCAACGCCGGCCAGCATCACCTTTGCCTGAGAGGAGACCAGCTCGGTGAGATCGGCATGAACGAACTCCGCGCCCATCTTTTGCAGCAGCTTGCCCATCGCCTCATTGCGACCGCTTGCTCTGACGCTCACGCCTCTCTGACGCAGATACTCGACCGCGTTGCGGCCTAAACCGCTGGTTGCGCCGGTGACCAGAACCTTCATAGCAATCCACTGTGTTGAAAAGAATTTCGTGCGCATTCTTCCGTGAATGACGCCGCTATGCAATGGAAAAATGACAGATTAAAGCCCAATTTCGGACTTAATCTGTCAAATATTCTACGCTCTTAACGTTTCAGGAACGCCTGCCAGTGGCTAACCAGCGCTTCCAGCTGGGCACGGTTTACATCGAGATGGGTAACGATGCGGGTGACCGGCGAGGCGTTGAGCAGCACGCCGCGCGCCTGCATAAACTCCCCCAGGGCCGTAGCGTTCTGCTCGCCTACACGGACAAAGAGCATATTGGTATCGTGACGCATCACGTCCGCGCCAATCTCCTGCAGCTGGGCTGCCAGCCAGGCGGCGTTGGCGTGATCCTCTTTCAGGCGCTCAACGTTGTTTTTCAGCGCATAGAGGCCTGCCGCCGCCAGGATCCCCGCCTGGCGCATGCCGCCGCCGGTCATCTTCCGCCAGCGGTTAGCGCGTCTGATATACTCATGGCTGCCAACCAGCAGCGAGCCAACCGGCGTGCCAAGCCCTTTCGAGAGGCAGATAGTAAACGTATCGCAGTACTGGGTAATCTCTTTTAACGCGCAGCCATACTCAACTACCGCGTTGAAGATACGCGCACCGTCAACGTGCAGCGCCAGGCCTCGCTCGCGGGTAAAGTGCCACGCTTCAGCGAGGTATTCACGCGGCAGCACCTTGCCGTTATGCGTGTTCTCTAAGCTCAGCAGGCGGGTACGGGCGAAGTGGATATCGTCCGGCTTGATCTTTGCCGCCACCTTGTCCAGCGGCAGCGAGCCGTCCGGGCTGGCATCGATAGGCTGCGGCTGAATGCTGCCCAGCACCGCTGCGCCGCCGGCCTCGTAGAGATAGTTATGCGCCCCCTGGCCGACAATATACTCCTCGCCACGCTCACAGTGGCTGAGCAGCGCCACCAGGTTGGCCTGGGTGCCGGTAGGCAGAAACAGCGCCGCCTCTTTGCCGGCAAGCTCAGCGGCGTAACGCTGCAATTCATTAACGGTGGGGTCATCACCATAGACGTCGTCCCCGACCGGGGCGGCCATCATTGCTTCCAGCATGGCATGGCCCGGACGGGTAACGGTATCACTACGTAAATCTATCACGGCACTTCCTTATCAGGTTCAGGATCGTGCCCTCTGTTTTACCTGAGCCAGTTGGTTTTCGCCAGCTCCACAACTTCGTCGCCGCGACCGTTGATAATGGCCCGCAGCATATAGAGGCTGAAGCCTTTAGCCTGCTCAAGCTTGATCTGCGGTGGAATGGAAAGCTCCTCTTTTGCCACCGTCACGTCTACCAGCACTGGCCCTTCGGTGGCAAAGGCGCGCTGCAGGGCGCTATCGACGTCGGCGGACTTCTCGACGCGGATGCCGGTAATGCCACAGGCTTCGGCGATACGGGCAAAGTTGGTCTCATGCAGATCGGTTCCATCCGTCAGATAGCCCCCGGCCTTCATCTCCATCGCTACAAAGCCCAGCACGCTATTGTTAAAGACGATGATTTTGACCGGCAGATTCATCTGCGCCAGCGAGAGAAAATCGCCCATCAGCATGCTGAAGCCGCCGTCGCCGCACATCGCTACCACCTGGCGGCCGGGCTGCGTGGCCTGCGCCCCCAGCGCCTGCGGCATGGCGTTGGCCATTGAGCCGTGGTTGAACGAGCCGAGCAGGCGGCGCTTGCCGTTCATCTTCAGGTAGCGCGCGGCCCACACCGTTGGCGTCCCCACGTCGCAGGTGAAGATGGCGTCGTCGTCAGCAAAGTCGCTGATCCGCTGGGCCAGATACTGCGGGTGAATCACTTTGCTGCTGGGCTTCGCCAGGTCGTCCAGCCCCTTGCGGGCGTCGCGATAATCCTCCAGCGCCTTATCGAGGAAGCGGCGGTCGGTTTTCTCCTCCAGGTGCGGCAGCAGGGCGGCCAGCGTGGCTTTGATGTCGCCCACCAGCGCCATATCCACCCTGCTGTGCGCGCCGATGCTGGCCGGGTTGATATCGATCTGGATGATTTTGGCATCGGTGGGGTAGAAGGCCCGGTAGGGGAACTGGGTACCGAGCAGCACCACCGTGTCGGCGTTCATCATGGCATGGAAGCCGGAGGAGAAGCCGATCAGCCCGGTCATCCCGACGTCATAGGGGTTGTCGTACTCCACGTGCTCTTTACCGCGCATGGCATGGATAATCGGTGCCTTCAATTTTTCCGCGAAGGCAAGCAGCTCGTCATGCGCTCCGGCACAGCCGCTGCCGCACATCAGGGCGATATTGCTGGAGTAGCGCAGCAGCTGGGCAAGCTTTAGCAACTCCGTTTCGGCGGGGGTCACTACTGGCTGCGGGGCACTATACCAGTGGCTGCTGGCGCTCTCCGGCGCAGGCTTCAGCGCCACATCGCCGGGCAGGACGATCACCGAGACGCCGCGATTGAGGATCGCCTTACGCATGGCGATGGCTAACACCTGCGGGATCTGCTCCGGGCTGGAGACCAGCTCGCAGTAGTGGCTGCACTCGCGGAACAGCTCCTGCGGGTGGGTCTCCTGGAAGTAGCCGCTGCCAATTTCGCTGGAGGGAATGTGCGCTGCAATGGCCACCACCGGAACGTGGTTGCGGTGGCAGTCAAAGAGACCGTTGATCAGATGCAGGTTGCCCGGCCCGCACGAGCCTGCACATACCGCCAGCTCGCCCGTTAGCTGCGCCTCTGCCCCGGCGGCAAAGGCGGCCACCTCTTCATGACGGGTTGACATCCATTCGATGGTACCCATCTTGTTCAGGCTATCGCTCAGGCCATTCAGTGAATCGCCGGTAACGCCCCAGATGCGTTTTACCCCGGCCTGCTCCAGCGTTTTTGCGATATAGGCGGCGACGGTTTGTTTCATCTTTTCATCTCCATTTTGTGATGTTGGTAACAAGCTTAGATGAAAAAGAGAAAACGAAGCGTCGTTGACCCTTTATTCGCTGTGGCTTTTCGGTAACTAAACGTAAGATGATTTTTGTCGATGGGTAATGAAAACAGGAATCATTTCAAATGGTTAAATCAATGTTAAATTCGGTTAATAAAATGTGTGCACATGAAGATGCAGGCCGTTTTTTACTGCGTCTGACGGTAGGCGGGCTGATGCTGTTTCATGGCCTGCACAAGCTGATTGACGGCGTGGACGGCATCAGCGGCATGCTGGTGGCGAAGGGGCTGCCTGGCTTTATCGCCTACGGCGTGCTGGTCGGGGAGGTGGTGGCACCGGTGCTGATTATTCTCGGCGTTTTTACCCGCCCGGCGGCGCTGGTGCTGGCCTTTACGATGATCGTCGCCTGGATGATGGTGGGGGTGAATATCACCGGGCAGCTGGATAAAACCGGTGCCTGGGCGATTGAGAGCATGGTCTACTTCTTTATCGCGGCGCTGGCGGTGGCCTTTTTAGGCGCCGGACGCTACTCCATTGCGCCAAAGTATTCGTAATCTACTGCTACGCCGGGCGGCACTGCGTTTGCCCGGCCTACGACTCTGCGCGATGTTGCGGGTTTTGTAGGCCCGGCAAGCGTTAGCGCCGCCGGGCGTTTACCTTATTCAGGCAAGAACCAAATCACTCTGCGGCTGACAGGAGCAGGCCAGCACGTAACCCTCGGCAACTTCGGCATCCGTCAGCGTCATGGTGCTGGTCACCGTATATTCTCCGGCAACTACCTTCGTTTTACAGCAGCCGCAGACGCCCGCCCGGCAGGCCACGTTCACCGGCACCTTGTTGCTCTCCATCGCCTCCAGCAGGGTGGTGCCGACCGGAGCGTAAAATTCCCGCGCCAGCTGCAGAGCGCTGATCTTCAGCCCGCTGCTGGCCGCCGCCGCGACCGGGACAAAGAACTGCTCTTTGTAGAAACGCGTTACGCCCAGCGCCTTCACCGCGTTTTCCACCCAATCCATATAGGGCGCAGGGCCGCAGGTCATTACGGTGCGTGAGGCGAGATCCGGCACGCTCTGCAGCAGCCCGGTGGTCAAACGGCCGGGGATAAACCCCTCGGTAGCGTTGTGCTCTGCCAGCAGCGTGACCGGATAGTCACGCCACTCGTCGGCGAAGATCACATCCTGCGGCGAACGTACGCTAAAGATAGTCTGCACGTCAGCCTGCGGGCGATGTGTTGCCAGCCAGCGGCGCATCGACATAATCGGCGTAACGCCGCAGCCTGCTGCCAGCAGCAGCACACGGTCGGTGGGCTTATCGTCACAGGTAAACTCGCCCTGCGCGTCGGAGAGCCAGATATAGTCCCCGCGCTTCACCTCCCGGGTCAGCCACTGCGATCCCACGCCATCCTCAAGACGGCGGACGGTCAGCGTAATGTACTCGCTCACCCCTGGCGTCGAGGAGAGGGTATAGGCGCGCAGGGTATCGGCGGCGTTGCCGATGCTGACCAGCGCATACTGTCCGGCACGGTACGGATAGTAGTCGTGGCACAGCAAGGAGAGCGTCCACACATCCGGCGTCTCCTGATGAATGTGGTGAACCTGCATCCGCCACGGACACTGTGAGCCTGGCATCGTCATCGTCTCCTCCTTACGCGCTCAGCAGCTGCTGCATATCTTGTTCAACGGTGGTGACCGAACGCAGGCCAAACTTCTCGTTCAGTACCGCCAGCAGATCCGGGGTCAGGAAGCCCGGTGCGGTTGGTCCGGTAACGATATTGGTGACGCCCAGCGAGAGCAGGGTCAGCAGGATCACAATCGCTTTCTGCTCGAACCACGAGAGTACCAGCGACAGCGGCAGATCGTTGACGCCGCAGCCCAGCTTCTCTGCCAGGGTTACCGCCAGAATAATCGCCGAGTAGGCGTCGTTGCACTGACCAGCATCCACCAGCCGCGGCAGGCCTTCAATATTGCCGAAGTCGAGCTTGTTAAAGCGGTACTTGCCGCAGGCGAGGGTGAGGATCAGGCAATCCTCCGGCACGCTGGTGGCGAAGTCAGTAAAGTAGCTACGCTCACCGCGTGCGCCGTCGCAGCCGCCCACCAGGAAGATATGACGCAGCTTCTCGCGGCTTACCAGGTCGATCAGCGTATCGGCCGCGCCAAGCAGGGTCTGGCGGCCAAAGCCGACGGTGATCAGGTGTTCAATCTCGCTGTAGGGGAAGCCCGCCATCTGCTGCGCCTGGGCGATCACCGGTGCAAAATCATCGCCTTCGAGATGACTCACACCCGGCCAGCCGACGATGCTGCGGGTCCAGATACGATCGTCATAGGCACCCGGCGCCGGATCGATGATGCAGTTGGAGGTCATCACGACAGGACCCGGGAAGCGGGCAAACTCTACCTGCTGATTCTGCCAGCCGCTACCGTAGTTACCCACCAGGTGTTTGTACTTACGCAGCTCCGGGTAGCCGTGCGCCGGCAACATTTCGCCGTGGGTATAGACGTTCACGCCCGTGCCCTCGGTCTGCTGCAGCAGGTTATGCAGATCCTTCAGATCGTGGCCGGAGATGAGGATACACTTCCCGGCTACCGCTTTCACATTAACCTGGGTTGGGGTCGGATGGCCGTAGGCGCTGGTTTCTCCAGCATCAAGGATGCTCATCACCTTGAAGTTCATCTGCCCGATCTCCATAGCGCACTCGAGCAGGGCATTCATATCGGATGGCCAGGTGCCCAGCCACGCCATGATTTTATGGTACTGAGCGTAGATGGCGTTGTCGTACTGGCCGAGCACGTGGGCATGCTCCATGTAGGCTGCCGCGCCTTTCAGGCCGTAGAGGCAGAGCAGGCGCAGGCCAAGAATATTGTCGCCGATCTCGGCTTTGTCTTTGTTCGGGGTAAAGACAGCGGCCTGGCGCTGAAGCTCGCCCAGATCGTCGCTCACCAGCTGTAATCCCGCCATCGGGTTATCAACGGAGGCGGTGGGATCGATGCTCAGACACAGCGCTTTCAGCGCCTCACGTTTGGCGATGGCTTCCCGGGCATAACCGACGATGCGCGGTGAATCGAAGTTTACGTTGGTCAGGGTGGAGAAGAAGGCGCGCGGGGCGAAGCTATCGATCTCATGATCGATCAGATCGTAGTCGCGGGCTTTCAGCGCCCAGGCGGACAAGCCTTGCAGCGCTGCGATCAAGAGATCCTGTAGGTCAGAGGTCTCTGCGGTTTTACCGCACATACCCTGCGCATAGGAGCAGCCGTTGCCAGCCGGGGTACGGATAGTTTGTTCACATTGCACACAAAACATAGTCACACCTTTAAAGTTATATTTTAAATGCATGTTTAAGATTATGCCCCGGCGAGAGGCGGTGAAAGTGATATTTAGGCTATTTGAAGAGAGATTGATTTAGCGCAATTTTGCTGAGGGTCGCTTACCGACAAAGAGGTAGTCAGGGGAAGAATATCGTTAGGCATCCCGCAAATTTATGTAATGATTAAGAATCACTCTGTGGGAGGCGACATGCGACTTGAGCGGGTTGAGATTGTAGGGTTTCGCGGCATTAATCGTCTGTCGCTGATGCTGGAGCATAATAACGTTCTGATAGGTGAAAACGCGTGGGGGAAATCGAGCCTGCTGGATGCGCTCACGCTCCTGCTCTCACCGGAGACGGATCTCTATACCTTCACACGCAACGACTTCTGGTTTCCCCCTGGCGACGTTCGGGGCCGTGAGCGCCACCTGCATATCATCCTGACCTTTTGTGAAGCCGAGCCGGGTAACTATCGCGCCCGTCGCTATCGCCCGCTGGCGAGCTGCATGGCAGACGGAGTGGACGGCTATCGGCGGATTTTCTACCGCCTGGAGGGAGAGCAGACCAGCGAGGGCCATGTTACTACCCGGCGCACCTTTCTGGATGCCGAAGGCCAGACGCTGGCGCTAATGGAGGCTGACGGCCTGGCGCAGCATCTGGTGCGGCTGATGCCGGTCCTGCGCCTGCGGGACGCCCGCTTTATGCGCCGCATCCGCGAGGGTAGCGTGCCGGATCTGCCGGAGGTGGACGTCACCGCCCGCCAGCTCGACGTGCTGGCTCGCGATCTGGTATCGCGTCCGCAAAATCTCAGCGACGGGCAGATCCGCCAGGGGCTGTCGGCGATGGTGCAGCTGCTGGAGCACTATTTTGCCGAGCAGGGCACCGGTGAGGCCCGTCAGCGCCTGATGCGCCGCTACTCCCACGATGAGCAGCGCAGCTGGCGCTATCTCGATATCATCAACCGGATGATCGACAGGCCAGGCGGCCGCAGCCACCGGGTGATCCTGCTGGGCCTGTTCGCCACGCTGCTGAAAGCCAAGGGAACCGTGCAGCTGGACAGGGACGCGCGCCCGTTGCTGCTGATTGAGGATCCCGAGACGCGTCTGCACCCGATTATGCTCTCGGTGGCCTGGCACCTGCTCAACCTGCTGCCGCTCCAGCGCATCACCACTACCAACTCCGGGGAGCTGCTCTCCCTGACGCCCGTTGAACACCTCTGTCGGCTGGTGCGCGACGCTTCCCGGGTCGCTGCCTGGCGGCTGGGACCGGGCGGACTGAGCGCCGAGGATGGCCGCCGCATCGCCTTTCATATTCGTGCCAACCGTCCCTCGTCGCTCTTTGCCCGCTGCTGGCTGCTGGTAGAGGGCGAGACGGAGACATGGACCATCAGCGAGCTGGCGCGCCAGTGCGGCCATCACTTTGATGCTGAGGGGATTAAGGTGATCGAGTTCGCCCAGTCGGGTCTCAAGCCACTGGTGAAGTTCGCCCGGCGGATGGGGATCGCCTGGCATGTGCTGGTGGATGGCGACGAGGCAGGGAAGAAGTATGCCGCCACGGTGCGCAGCCTGCTCAACAATGACAAAAGCCTGGAGCGGGAGCATCTGACCGCGCTGCCCGCCCTGGATATGGAGCATTTCATGTACCGCCAGGGCTTTGCGGATGTCTATCACCGGGTGGCCCAGCTGCCGGAGGGGATCCGTATGAACGAGCGGCGGGTAATCATTAAAGCCATTCATCGCTCCTCGAAACCGGATCTGGCTATCGAAGTGGCGCTGGAGGCGGGGCGGCGCGGCGTAGAGGCAGTTCCGCCCCTGCTGCGCAGCATGTTCTCCCGCGTGCTGTGGCTGGCGCGTGGGCGGGCAGACTAATCCTGAATCGTTCAGGCAAAAAAAGAGAGGGTTTCAGCCGCGGGCGGTTCATATAGAATTGTTTTCAGTGTAGTCAGCTTAACTATCCGGAATTTTTATGAATCTTAAGGGAAAACGCAGGAAGATTTACGTCGCGCTGGCGCTGCTCCTGCTGGTTATCGCCGTCTGGGGATGGCGGCAGCTCAACGCGCCGATTGCGCAGTACCAGACGCTGATCGTCCGTCCGGGCGAGCTTCAGCAGAGCGTGCTGGCGACAGGCAAGCTGGATGCGTTGCGCAAGGTTGATGTGGGCGCCCAGGTGAGCGGGCAGCTGAAGACGCTGTCGGTTAACATTGGCGACAAGGTGAAAAAGGATCAGCTGCTGGGGGTAATCGATCCCGAGCAGGCGCAAAACCAGATCCGCGAAGTGGAGGCGACCCTGATGGAGCTGCGCGCCCAGCGCCGTCAGGCGGAGGCGGAGAAAAAGCTGGCGGCGGTAACGCTCTCCCGTCAGCAGCAGCTGGCCAAGACCCAGGCGGTCTCGCGCCAGGATCTCGACAGCGCCGCCACCGAGCTGGCCGTAAAGGAGGCCCAGGCCGGCACCATCGAGGCGCAGATCAAGCGTAACCAGGCCACCCTCGACACGGCAAAAACCAACCTCGACTATACGCGTATTATTGCCCCGATGGCGGGGGAAGTGACGCAGATTACCACCCTGCAAGGCCAGACGGTGATCGCCGCCCAGCAGGCGCCGAATATTCTGACCCTGGCAGATATGAGCACCATGCTGGTAAAAGCTCAGGTCTCTGAGGCTGACGTTATCCACCTTAAGCCGGGGCTGAAGGCGTGGTTTACCGTGCTGGGGGATCCTTTGACGCGCTACGAAGGGGTGCTGAAGGATATTCTGCCTACGCCGGAGAAGGTCAACGATGCCATCTTCTACTATGCGCGTTTTGAGGTGCCGAACCCGCAGGGGGTGCTGCGTCTGGAGATGACCGCTCAGGTGCATATCCAGCTCTCCACGGTGAAGAACGTGCTGACCATTCCGCTGGCGGCGCTGGGTGAACCCATTGGCGATAACCGTTACAAGGTCACGCTGCTGCGCAACGGCGAAACCCGCGAGCGGGAGGTGGCCCTGGGGGCGCGTAACGACACCGACGTTGAGGTCGTAAAAGGCCTGGAGGAGGGCGATGAGGTCGTCATCGGCCAGGACAACGCCGGAGCGACGCCATGACGGCGCTGCTTGAGCTGCGGGATATCCGCCGCAGCTACCCCTCCGGCGACGGCATGGTTGAGGTGCTGAAAGGCGTCACCCTTGATATCGCCGCCGGAGAGATGGTTGCCATCGTCGGCGCGTCCGGCTCTGGTAAATCAACCCTGATGAATATCCTTGGCTGCCTGGATAAACCCACCAGTGGTCACTACCGGGTGGCGGGGATAGACATCGCCACGCTGGACGGCGACGCGCTGGCCCGCCTGCGCCGGGAGCATTTCGGCTTTATCTTTCAGCGCTACCATCTGCTCTCCCACCTGACGGCGGCGCAGAACGTAGAGGTGCCTGCGGTCTACGCCGGTACCGAGCGCAAGGCGCGGCTGGCCCGCGCCCACGAGCTGCTGAAGCGGCTGGGGCTGGCGGAGCGGGAGAGTTATCAGCCTTCTCAGCTCTCCGGCGGCCAGCAGCAGCGCGTCAGTATCGCCAGGGCGCTGATGAACGGCGGGCAGGTGATCCTCGCCGATGAGCCAACCGGGGCGCTGGATAGCCACTCCGGGGAGGAGGTGATGGCGATCCTCCATCAGCTGCGCGACGCGGGCCATACGGTGATCATCGTTACTCACGATCCACAGGTAGCGGCACAGGCCGAGCGGATCATAGAGATCCGCGACGGCGAGATTATCCGCAATCCGCCGCCTGCCCTGAAGCCGGGAACCCTTCGTCAGCAGCCCACCGTGCAGCCTGATAACGGCTGGCGGCAGTTCAGCAGCGGCTTTCGCGAGGCGCTGACCATGGCGTGGCGGGCGATGGCGGCTAACAAGATGCGCACCCTGCTGACCATGCTGGGGATTATTATCGGCATCGCCTCGGTGGTGTCGATTGTAGTGGTGGGTGATGCCGCCAAACAGCTGGTGCTGGCGGATATCCGCGCCATTGGCACTAACACCATTGACGTCTATCCAGGGAAAGATTTCGGTGATGACGATCCGCAGTATCAGCAGGCCCTGAAGTATGACGATCTGATTGCTATTCAGAAGCAGCCCTGGGTTCGCTCGGCGACCCCGGCAGTTTCCCAGAGTCTGCGCCTGCGCTACGGCGGTATCGACGTGGCCGCCAGCGCGAACGGCGTCAGCGGGCAGTACTTCAACGTCTATGGCATGACCTTTAGCGAGGGGACGACCTTTAACGATCAGCAGCTCAACGGTCGCGCCCAGGTGGTGATCCTGGACGAGAACACCCGGCGTCAGCTCTTCCCCAATAAAGCCCGCGTAGTGGGCGAGATTGTGCTGGTGGGGAATATGCCCGCAACGGTGATCGGCGTGGCGAAAGAGAAGCAGAGCATGTTCGGCAGCAGCAAGATCCTGCGCGTCTGGCTGCCCTATACCACCATGTCCGGGCGCATTATGGGCCAGTCGTGGCTGAACTCCATCACCGTGCGGGTAAATGAAGGCTACAGCAGCGAGCAGGCCGAGTTGCAGCTGACCCGACTGCTCACCCTGCGGCACGGTAAAAAAGATTTCTTCGCCTGGAACATGGATGGGATCTTGAAAACGGCAGAAAAGACCACACGTACTCTTCAGCTGTTCCTGACGCTGGTGGCGGTGATCTCGCTGCTGGTGGGCGGCATCGGCGTAATGAACATTATGCTGGTCTCGGTCACTGAGCGTACGCGGGAGATCGGTATCCGGATGGCGGTGGGGGCGCGTAAAAGCGACGTGCTGTCACAGTTTTTAATCGAGGCGGTGCTGGTCTGCCTGGTAGGGGGCGCGCTGGGCGTCTGCCTGTCGATGCTGATTGCTTTTACGCTTCAGCTCTTTTTGCCCGGCTGGGAGATTGGCTTCTCCCCGGTGGCGCTGATCACGGCGTTCGTCTGCTCAACCTTTACCGGGGTGTTGTTCGGCTGGCTGCCCGCACGCAACGCCGCCCGACTCGATCCGGTTGAGGCGCTGGCGCGGGAGTAAGAGCGATAAAAATGCCAGCTTGCGGGCTGGCATTTTAGGCGCGGGATGTACACAATTAAAGCTAAGCGGCGTCAGGCGACGGCCTTGACGATCGCCACTGCTTCAATAGGCACGATGATGCTGGCATGATTGCCTTTCGGCCCCTGATGTACATCAAAATGGACGGTTTGCCCTGCCTTGAGCGTTCTGTAACCATCCATCTGGATGGTAGAATAGTGAGCGAAAATATCTTCGCCGCCGCCCTCAGGGCAGATAAAACCGAACCCTTTAGCGTTGTTGAACCATTTAACAGTACCCGTTTCCATGCTTCGACATCCTTCGTTAATCTTCTTTGAGTAAGATGGAATGAACCGGTGGCAGAGTCTGGGTTTGTTCAAAACCTCGCCAACTCTCGCTTGTACAATTTAGAGAAATCGGGCTTAGCGTCAAGCCTTTGGCAGCTTACGGCAGGATGATTCACTCGAAAATTTGAAGCAGTTAACGCTATTGCCTGGGTTTGTGACAGCCCTCGCGAATAGCAATGATAGATGTTAGTTATCTGGATCCTGATGTAGATTCAAAATGCATCTAGACTCAAGTCAACGACAGAGTGCACTCTGTCGGGAATGGCAACCTTAGATGAAAGCGAACAACGATGGGTAAGTCTAATAATTGGCTGGATTTTGACCAATTGGCGGCGGATAAGCTGCGCGACGCGCTAAAGCCGCCGGCTATGTATAAAGTTATGTTAATGAACGATGACTACACGCCGATGGAATTTGTTATTGACGTGCTACAAAAGTTCTTTTCTTATGAT
>DAMBQR010000064.1:0-20985 GCA_032055545.1 Pseudescherichia sp.
GTTACCAGCCGCGCGGTGCGCTCTTACCGCACCCTTTCACCCTTACCTGATCCCACTTGCGTGGGCCATCGGCGGTTTGCTCTCTGTTGCACTGGTCGTGGGCTGTGACACCCCCCAGGCGTTACCTGGCACCTTGCCCTATGGAGCCCGGACTTTCCTCCCCTCCGCCCGTCTCCCCCGAAGGAGGACGACGACGAAGCGGCGACTGTCTGGTCAGCTTCGGCGCGCAGTATAGTGGGTTTACGCCCCGCTGTCACCCCTGTGTCAACATCCCGACCCGCAGGGTGGCGGCAATGTTGCGGGAAGCGCGGTAAATATTGTCGAATGCGCCACGGAAGGCCTCTTCCAGCGTGCCGATACTGGTCAGCACGCTAAATACCGCATCAATACCGTACTGATGCACGACGCCCACGTCATGGGTCAGGCTGCCCGCAATGCCGATCACCGGCTTATGGTATTTTTTGGCCACATTTGCCACGCCCACGGGCACCTTGCCATGAATGCTCTGGCTATCGATTCGACCCTCGCCGGTGACCACCAGCGTACAGTCATGAATATGCTCTTCCAGGTTCAGCGCCTGGGTGACAATCTCAATGCCGCTGCGTAGCTCTGCGCCAAGGAAAGCCATCAGCGCTGCGCCCATACCGCCCGCCGCCCCCGCGCCAGGTACGTTTTTTACGTCCACGCGCAGGGATCTTTTAATCACGTCGGCATAGTGATTGAGGTTGCTGTCCAGCTCAACGATCAGCGCTTCGGTAGCCCCTTTCTGCGGGCCAAAGATGCGCGATGCGCCCTGCTCTCCCGTCAGCGGGTTCGTCACATCGCAGGCGACACGGATAGTGCACGCGGCCAGACGCGGATCCAGCCCGCTGATGTCGATGGTGTTAAGGCTCATCAGACTGCCGCCGCCGTGACCAATCTCGGTGCCGTTGGCATCGCACAGCTTCGCGCCCAGCGCCTGCACCATGCCCGCGCCGCCGTCGTTGGTGGCGCTGCCGCCAATGCCAATAATGATATTCCGTGCGCCGTGCTCCAGCGCATGCAGGATAAGCTCCCCGGTGCCACGCGAGGTGGTAATCAACGGGTTACGTTGTTCAGGTGGCACGAGGGCCAGTCCGCTGGCGGCAGCCATCTCGATAAAGGCGGTATTACCGTCGCCGGACATTCCCCAGCGGGCGTCAACGCGCTCCCCCAGCGGGCCGGTCACCGACGCCGTATGCTCTGCCCCCTGGGTGGCGGCAATCATCGCCTCAACCGTTCCTTCCCCACCGTCGGCGACCGGAACGGAGACGTACTGCGCGTCCGGAAAAATCTCCCGGAAGCCTTTTTCTATCGCCTGGGCTACCTCGGTAGCAGAGAGGCTTTCTTTATAAGAGTCTGGGGCGATTACGATTTTCATATCAGTAGCCTGTCACTGCACGCGGCATAGATGCCGGGCGCGTTGCCGCGCCCGTTTTTTATTAGCGAGCGATTTCTACCTTCGCCAGTTTTTCGTAGTAGCACGCAAGGGCGCTATGGTCGTCGTTGCCGTGACCGTCAGCGCGCAGCGCCTGCATCATCTCCATCACCGCTGCAGTCAGCGGTAGCTGCGCGCCCACGCCGTGGGAGGTATCCAGCGCGTTCGCCAGATCTTTGATGTGCAGATCGATACGGAAACCGGGCTTGAAGTTGCGATCCAGCACCATCGGCGCTTTCGCTTCCAGCACGGTGCTGCCCGCCAGGCCGCCGCGGATAGCCTGGAACACCAGATCCGGGTTCACGCCTGCTTTGGTTGCCAGGCTCAGCGCTTCAGACATGGCGGCAATGTTCAGCGCCACGATCACCTGGTTTGCCAGCTTGGTCACGTTGCCCGCACCGATATCACCCGTGTGCACCACCGAGCCCGCCATCGCTTTCAGCAGGTCGTAGTACTTATCGAACAGCCCCGTGTCACCGCCAACCATCACGGAGAGCGTGCCGTCGATCGCTTTCGGCTCCCCACCGCTCACCGGCGCGTCGAGCATCTGCACGCCTTTCGCCTTCAGCGCATCGCTGATTTCACGGCTGGCCAGCGGCGCAATGGAGCTCATGTCGATCAGCACGGTGCCCGCTTTCGCGCCTTCGATAATGCCGCCTTCACCCAGCGCCACCTCTTTTACGTGCGGGGAGTTCGGCAGCATGGTGATGATTACATCACACTGCTCGGCAATCTCTTTTGCCGTTGAGGCAGTTTCTGCACCGGCGGCAATCACTTCAGCAACCGCCTCATGATTACGGTCAGAAACCACCAGCGAGTAACCGGCTTTAATGAGGTTTTTACTCATTGGTTTACCCATGATGCCCAGGCCAATGAAACCAACTTTCAGTGTCATAGTGCGTCTCTCTCTTCAGTTCGGTGGTGGTTATTTCTTGAATGAATCAGCTAAGCGCTGGGTTCCGGCGCGGAATACGCCCAGGTCGCTGCCAACGGCAACGAAGGTGGCGCCCCACTCCAGGTAACGGCGCGCATCGGCCTCTACCGGCGCGAGGATGCCGCTCGGCTTACCGTGTGCTTTCGCACGGGCAAAAATGTGCTGGATGCAGCGCTGGACTTCCGGGTGCGATGCGTTGCCTAAGTGGCCCAGCGCGGCGGCCAGATCGCTTGGGCCAACGAAGATCCCGTCCACGCCGTCGGTAGCGGCGATGGCATCAACGTTATCAACACCCTGCTGGCTCTCAATCTGCACCAGGATCGTGATGTTCTTGTTTGCCTGGCCGAAGTAGTCCGGCACGGTGCCAAACATGTTGGCACGGTGGGAGACCGATACGCCGCGAATGCCTTCCGGTGGATAGCGGGTTGAAGCCACCGCCAGCACGGCTTCCTCTTCGCTCTCGACAAACGGGATCAGGAAGTTGTAGAAGCCGATATCCAGCAGGCGTTTAATGGCAATCGGATCGTTAGCCGGGGCGCGAACCACCGGCGCGCTGCTGCTGCCCTTCAGGGCCATCAACTGCGGAATAAAGGTGGTGACATCGTTCGGCGCATGTTCGCCGTCGAGTACCAGCCAGTCAAAGCCCGCCAGGCCCAGCACCTCGGTGCTGATCGGGCTTGCCAGCGCGGACCAGCAGCCAATCTGAATCTGATGCGCTGCCAGCGCAGCCTTGAATTTGTTTGGGAAGATCTCGTTAGTCATCATCTATACCTTGAAGTAACCGTTGCTTAATTCCGCAATTCCATACGCTTGATGTCGCCCACCACGAACAGGTAGCAGAACATCGCCATCAGAGCTGAACAGCCGACGAACACCAGAGCAGCGTTAAAGGAGTGCAGTTCGCTGACCAGGTAACCAATTACCAGCGGAGTGACAATGGAGGCCACGTTGCCAAACACGTTAAACACCCCGCCGCAAAGTCCAACAATCTCTTTTGGCGCGGTATCGGAGATGACCGGCCAGCCGAGGGCACCAAACCCTTTCCCGAAGAAGGCCAGCGCCATCAGCGTGACCACCAGGGTAGTGTTATTGGTGTAGTTACACAGGATGATGCTCGACGCCAGCAGCATTCCCAGTACGATAGGCAGCTTACGCGCCAGGGTAATTGTTGCACCACGTTTGATCAGGTGATCCGAGAAGACCCCGCCCAGCACGCCACCGGCAAAGCCGCACAGCGCCGGGATGGAAGCCACGAGGCCCACTTTCAGAATCGACATTCCCTTCTCCTGCACAAGGTAGATGGGGAACCAGGTAAGGAAGAACCACGTGATGGTATTGATAAAATACTGACCGAAGAACACGCCCAGCATCATGCGGTTGGTCAATAATTGCTTGATGTAGTGCATTTTCGGACCGCCAGCCGCCGCCCCCGGCTTTTTGTGGTCCATATCAACCACCGCGCCGTTCTCAGAGATAAATCGCAGCTCTTCAGCAGACATGCGTGGGTGATCTGTCGGGTTATGGATAAACTTCACCCACAGGCCGGTCAGCACAAAGCCAATCACGCCCATCACGGTAAACACATGCTCCCAGCCCCAGGCGAAGGTCAGCCAGCCCAGCAGCGGGGAGAAGAGCGCCAGAGAGAAGTACTGGGCAGAGTTGAAAATAGCCGATGCCGTACCGCGCTCTTTGGTCGGGAACCACGCGGCAACAATACGGGCGTTAGCCGGGAATGAAGGCGCTTCAGAGAAGCCGAGCATAAAGCGCATGATAAACATCGACACGCCAGCCCAGGCCAGCGGGAAGATATCGACAAAGCCTTGCAGGAAGGTGAACAGCGACCAGAAGAAGAGGCTGTAAGTGTACACTTTCTTCGAACCGTAGCGGTCCAGCAGCCAGCCGCCGGGGATCTGCATCAGCAGGTAGGCCCAGCCGAAAGCGGAGAAGATGTAGCCCATAGAGACGGCGCTGAGCTGTAGCTCTTTAGCGACTTCGGTACCGGCGATAGAGAGCGTCGCGCGGTCCGCGTAGTTAATCGCCGTAACGATAAAGATAATGAGCAAGATGAAATAGCGGGTAGGCATACCCTTTTTTGATTCAACGGCAGTATCCAGTATCATTTATTAATCCTCGGGCACGGTACTCTATTCTTATCGTTATATGAGGTGTATTTTCCTGATTATTTAGTGATAGCAGGTAATATCAGGTAACTAACCAGATGCAATGAAATCGTGAATCAGTATAATCAGGCCACTACCATCGCGCATTGTTGCTTTGCTCAATTAATAAATCAGTTCCAGCGATTATATTGAGCATATGCACAAGTCGCTGGGCGCTGATCCACAGATTTAGGTATTCGCCCTGCCGCCGGGCCTGTTACAGCAATAATGAGTGATCTGGATCACATTCTTCAGCAGAAACTCCTGACACTATTTATTCCATAGCAGTGTCTTTTATTTCTAATAATAAGAAACACGATCCCTATTTTACCGTTTTTGTTATCTCACACCTGGCTGGAGAATACTGGACAATGGCCGACATCGAAATTAGACAAGAATCGCCCACGGCGTTTTATATTAAGGTTCATGAAACCGATAACGTGGCGATTATTGTCAATGACAATGGCTTAAGAGCCGGGACACGTTTCCCGGATGGGCTAGAACTCATTGAGCATATCCCGCAGGGGCATAAAGTGGCGCTGGTGGATATTCCCGCGCACGGTGACATTGTCCGCTACGGTGAAGTGATCGGCTACGCGGTGCGCGATATTGCCCGGGGCAGCTGGATCGATGAATCCACCGTGGAGCTGCCGACAGCGCCGCCGCTGAACACCCTGCCACTGGCAACCAAAGTGCCAGAGCCGCTGCCTGCCCTTGAGGGTTACACCTTTGAAGGCTACCGCAACGCCGACGGCAGCGTCGGGACCAAAAACCTGCTGGGGATCACCACCAGCGTGCACTGCGTCGCGGGCGTGGTGGATTACGTGGTTAAAATTATCGAGCGCGATCTGCTGCCGAAATACCCGAACGTTGACGGCGTAGTCGGCCTGAATCACCTCTACGGCTGCGGTGTGGCGATCAACGCCCCGGCGGCAGTAGTGCCTATCCGCACCATCCATAACATCGCCCTGAACCCCAACTTCGGCGGTGAAGTGATGGTGGTCGGCCTCGGCTGCGAGAAGCTCCAGCCGGAGCGCCTGCTGCAGGGAACGGAAGACGTACAGGCTATCGCGGTAGACAGCGCCAGCATTGTGCGCCTTCAGGATGAGCAGCACGTCGGCTTCCGCTCGATGGTTGACGATATTCTGCAGGTTGCCGAGCGCCACTTGATCAAGCTCAACGCTCGCCAGCGTGAAACCTGCCCGGCCTCTGAGCTGGTCGTGGGTATGCAGTGCGGGGGCAGCGACGCCTTCTCCGGCGTGACGGCGAACCCGGCGGTGGGCTATGCTTCTGACCTGCTGGTCCGCTGCGGTGCCACGGTGATGTTCTCTGAAGTGACCGAGGTACGTGACGCTATTCATCTGCTCACCCCCCGCGTCATCAACGAGGAGGTAGGCAAGCGCCTGCTGGAGGAGATGGCCTGGTACGATAACTATCTTGATATGGGCAAAACTGACCGCAGCGCCAACCCCTCTCCGGGCAACAAAAAAGGCGGCCTGGCCAACGTGGTGGAGAAAGCGCTTGGCTCTATCGCTAAATCCGGTCAGAGCGCCATCGTGGAGGTGCTCTCCCCGGGCCAGCGCCCCACCAGGCGCGGCCTGATCTACGCGGCGACCCCTGCCAGCGACTTTGTCTGTGGTACTCAGCAGGTTGCCTCCGGGATCACCGTCCAGGTGTTCACCACCGGACGCGGTACGCCGTACGGCCTGGTGGCAGTGCCGGTGATCAAGATGGCGACCCGTACCGAGCTGGCTAACCGCTGGTACGATCTGATGGATATCAATGCCGGGACGATTGCGACCGGGGAAGAGAGCATTGAGGACGTGGGCTGGAAGCTGTTCCACTTTATTCTCGACGTCGCCAGCGGCCGCAAGAAAACCTTCTCGGACCAGTGGGGGCTGCACAACCAGCTGGCAGTGTTTAACCCGGCTCCGGTGACGTAATACTTTTGCCGGGCGGCGCTGCGCTTGCCCGGCCTACGCTACATCAGCAATTTCTTCCGACATTCTTCCGACATTTCTTCCGACACGCTGAATGTCGGTAACCTTACCCCTGCTGCTCCAGGGCGTACTTATAGAGCGCGTTCTTCTTCACGCCGTGGATCTCGGCGGCCAGCGCGGCGGCTTTTTTCAGCGGCAGCTCCGCCTGCAGCAGCGCCAGGGTGCGCAGGGCGTCGGCAGGCAGATCCTCCTCCTCAGCCCTATGCCCCTCGATAATCAGCACCATCTCCCCTTTGCGACGGTTTTCGTCCTCTTTTACCCACGCCAGCAGCTCACCGATGGGCGCACCGTGGATCGACTCCCAGGTTTTGGTCAGCTCGCGGGCCAGCACCACGTAGCGGGATTCACCCAGCACGGCGCAGATGTCCTCCAGGCTGTCCAGCAGGCGGTGGGTGGACTCATAGAAGATCAGAGTGCGCGGCTCGGCCTCCAGCGCTTTTAGCGTGTCGCGGCGGCCTTTGGATTTGGCAGGCAGAAAGCCTTCATAGCAGAAGCGATCCGACGGCAGCCCGGCGGCGCTGAGAGCGGCAATTGCGGCGCAGGGACCGGGCAGCGGCACCACGCGGATCCCCGCCTCGCGACAGGAGCGTACCAGGTGGTAGCCGGGATCGTTGATCAGCGGCGTCCCGGCGTCGGAAACGAGGGCGATGTTTTGCCCCTCTTTCAGCTTCGCCACCAGCGTCTCCGCCTTCTGCTGCTCGTTATGGTCGTGAAGTGCAAACAGGCGGGCGCTGATAGCGAAGTGCTGAAGCAGCAGGCCAGTGTGGCGGGTATCCTCTGCGGCAACTAAATCAACGCTTTGCAACACGGTCAGCGCGCGCTGGGTGATATCAGCCAAATTCCCGATTGGCGTGGGTACAATGTAGAGCTGACCATGAGAATTCTCCGCCGATTCGTGTTGTTTCATTGTTTCATCCGTATTGCCGATTTAATATTGAGCATTGCGAAAAAAATATCACTGGATACAGAATGGCACAGTCAACATTTTTCCGTTTAAAAGCAGCGCGTTGTCTGCCCGTCGTGCTGGCCGCCCTGCTTTTTGCCGGCTGTGGAACACAGGCGCCGGACCAGAGCAGCGCACACATGCAGGGCACGGCGCAGGCTGATTCTGGCTTCTACCTCAGCCAGATGCAGCAAAGCACTGATGATACCAAGACCAACTGGCAATTACTCGCCATTCGTGCCCTGCTGAAAGAGGGCAAAAGCCAGCAGGCAGGCGAGCTGTTCAATCAGCTGCCGCAGGAGCTGACGGATACCCAGCGTAAAGAGCAGTCGCTGCTGGCCGTTGAGCTTAAGCTGGTGCAGAAGGATTTTGCCGGTGCACAGGCGCTGCTGGATAAGCTGAAGCCCGCCGATTTCGAGGGTAACTCGCTGGCGCGCTACTGGCAGGCGCAGATTGATGCCAGCCAGGGCCGTCCGTCGCTGGCGCTGCTGCGGGCCTTAATTGCCCAGGAGCCGCTGCTGGTAGCGAAGGATAAGCAGAAAAATATCGACGCCACCTGGCAGGCGCTCTCCTCCATGACGCCGGAGCAGGCACAGGCGCTGGTAATCAACGCCGATGAGAACGTGCTGCAGGGCTGGCTCGATCTTCAACGCGTCTGGTTCGATAACCGTACCGATCCTAACATGCTGAAGGCAGGCATCAGCGACTGGCAGACCCGCTATCCGCAAAACCCTGGCGCGAAGATGCTGCCGACGGCGTTAAGCAACGTGCAGAATTTTAAACCCGCCTCCACCAATAAAATCGCCCTGCTGCTGCCTCTGAACGGCCAGGCCGCGGTCTATGGCCGTGCTATCCAGCAGGGTTTTGAAGCAGCGAAAAACGGTGTGCCTGCCGTGAGCGGCCCGGCAACGCCGGTTCAGGTTGCCCAGGCGGCGACAACGGGCGACGCTGCCGTGGTTAGCCCCTCTCAGGCGCCGGTAGATGAGCTGACCCAAACCCAGCCTGCCGCACCGGCAGAGGCTCCGGCAGCTGCGCCCGAAGCGACTCAGGCCCCAGCGCCCGCTGGATCCGCTGCGCCAGTGAGCGCCCCGGAAACTCAGACCCAACCCGCCGCGACCCCAGCAGTCGCCAGCGCGCCGGCGAATCCCTCTGCCGAGCTGAAAATTTATGACACCAGCTCGCAGCCGCTCGACCAGATCCTCAACCAGGTCCAGCAGGAGGGTGCCAGCATCGTGGTTGGCCCGCTGCTAAAGGGTAACGTTGAAGAGCTGATGCGCAGCAACACCGCCCTTAACGTACTGGCGCTGAACCAGCCGGAGTCGGTGCAGAGCCGGGCAAATATCTGCTACTTCGCTCTCTCGCCGGAAGATGAGGCCCGCGACGCCGCCCACCATATGTGGGATCAGGGCCGCCGCGCGCCGCTGCTGCTGGTTCCGCGCAGCTCGCTGGGGGATCGGGTCACCACCGCCTTTGCCGATGAGTGGCAGAAACTGGGCGGCGGCACCGTGCTGCAGCAGAAGTTCGGCTCCACGGCTGAACTGAAGATGGGCATTAACGGCGGCTCGGGTATCGCTCTGACCGGCACCCCGGTGGCCTCTAGCCTGCCGCAGCAGCAGGGCGTGACCATCGCAGGCCTGACCATCCCTGCTCCACCGACCGAGGCGCAGATCACTGGCGGCGGTAACGTCGATGCGGCCTATATTCTGGCGACGCCAAATGAGATCGCCCTTATCAAACCGATGATCGCTATGCGTACCGGCAGCCACAGCGGCGCGGCGCTCTACGCCAGCTCGCGCAGCGCGCAGGGCGGTGCAGGTCCGGACTTCCGCCTCGAGATGGAGGGGTTACAGTTTAGCGAAATCCCGATGCTGGCAGGCAGCAACCCTGGGCTGATGCAGCAGGCGCTGCGCAGCGTCAACAACGACTATTCGCTGGCACGCCTGTATGCGATGGGCGTTGATGCATGGGCGCTGGCCAACCACTTCGCCCAGATGCGCCAGGTGCCTGGCTTTGAGATCGGTGGCAACACCGGCGATCTTTCGGCGACTCCAGACTGCGTGATTAACAGGAAGTTATCATGGCTCAAATACCAGCAGGGGCAGATCGTCCCGGCCAGTTAAGCCGCAAACAGACCGGCGACGCGTGGGAAGCCACGGCGCGTCGCTGGCTGGAGGGCAAAGGACTGCGCTTTATTGCCGCCAACGTGCGTTCACGCGGCGGCGAAATTGACCTGATCATGCGCCAGGGTCCGACAACCGTCTTCGTTGAGGTTCGCTACCGTAAAACGGCCCGCTATGGCGGCGCAGCGGCCAGTATCACCCGCAGCAAGCAGTTGAAACTCCTGTCGGCGGCGCGTTTTTGGCTTGCCCGCCACAATGGGAGTTTTGACACTGTGGATTGCCGGTTCGATGTGGTAGCCTTCACCGGAAACGACGTGGAGTGGATACAAGACGCCTTTAACGACCACTCATACTAGCTGACATAAAGGGATCACCGTGCTCGAAAGAATTAAAGTCTGCTTTACGGAAAGTATTCAAACCCAGATTGCGGCGGCGGAAGCCCTGCCGGATGCGATCTCCCGTGCTGCCATGACGCTGGTTCACTCCCTGCTTAACGGTAACAAAATCCTCTGCTGTGGCAACGGTACCTCTGCCGCCAACGCCCAGCATTTTGCTGCCAGCATGATCAATCGCTTCGAAACCGAGCGTCCCAGCCTGCCAGCGATTGCACTAAATACCGATAACGTGGTCTTAACCGCGATCGCCAACGATCGGCTGCACGATGAGATCTACGCCAAACAGGTGCGTGCGCTCGGCCATGCCGGCGACGTGCTGCTGGCGATCTCCGCCCGGGGTAACAGCCGGGATATCGTGAAGGCCGTTGAGGCAGCCGTCACGCGCGATATGACTATCGTGGCCCTTACCGGCTATGACGGCGGCGAGCTGGCGGGTCTTTTAGGGCCACAGGATGTCGAGATTCGTATTCCTTCCCACCGCAGCGCCCGCATCCATGAGATGCATATGCTGACGGTGAACTGCCTTTGCGATCTGATTGATAACACGCTTTTTCCTCACCAGGATGATTAAGGAGTAGATATGAAGGCACTTTCGCCCCTTGCGGTAATACTCTCCGCGCTGCTGCTTCAGGGATGTGTCGCAGCGGCCGTGGTCGGCAGCGCTGCCGTAGGCACTAAAGCAGCTACCGATCCGCGTACCGTGGGCACCCAGGTTGATGACGGAACGCTGGAGCTGCGCGTTAACAGCGCGCTGGCTAAAGATGAGCAGATTAAAAAGAGCGCACGCATCAACGTGACCGCTTACCAGGGTAAAGTCCTGCTGGTCGGCCAGGCACCGGATACCGAGCTGGCCTCACGTGCGAAGCAGATTGCGATGGGCGTCGAGGGGGCAACGGAGGTGTATAACGAGATCCGCCAGGGCCAGCCGATTAGCCTGGGCACCGCCTCGTCAGACACCTGGATCACCACCAAGGTCCGCTCCCAGCTGCTGGGTAGCGATCAGGTGAAATCGTCGAACGTGAAGGTAACCACCGAAAACGGTGAGGTGTTCCTGCTGGGGTTGGTGACAGAACGTGAAGGCCGCGCCGCTGCCGATACTGCCAGCCGCGTTTCCGGCGTCAAGCACGTCACCACGGCATTTACGTTTATTAAGTAAGCTTGCCCGGCCTACAGGACGTGCCGTCTCGTAGGCCGGATAAGCGCAGCGCCATCCGGCGTTTTTCTTACAGCAGCGCCAGCGCCCCCACAATCATTCCCCCCACAGCCACCAGCCCACCGGTTAGCCACAGCGCCTTCGCCGGGAAGGATTTGCGCAGCATAATCAGCGACGGCAGGCTTACCGCAGGCAGCGTAATGAGCAGCGCCAGCGCGGGAGCCACGCCCATCCCGGCCATCATCATGGTCTGTACAACAGGAATTTCTGCCGCCGTCGGGATCACAAACAGGCAGCCCACAATAGCCATCGCCACCACCCACAGCAGCGAGTTGTCGATAGCGCCATCGGCATGGGGGAAGAGCCAGACCCGCGCCGCACCCAGCAGCAGAACCGCCAGAATGTAGACCGGGATGGTGCTCCAGAACAGCGTCCACAGCGCCCGGCCCCAACGCACCATAAATCCGCCCTGCGGCTCGGCGGCGATGGCCGCCTCAGGCAGCGGTGACGGTCGGTCGCTCTCCTTCACCCAGCGCTGCACCAGCAGGGCCACGCCCGGCACGATCGCCAGGCCGGCCACCAGACGAATCAGAGCGAAGTGCCAGCCCAGCACAAAGCCCATAAACACCAGCGTCGCCGGGTTGAGCAGCGGGTTACCCATCCAGAACGCCAGCGCGCCGCCCATCGACACCTGCTGGCGGCGCAGCCCGGCGGTCACCGGCGCGGCACAGCAGGAGCACATCATGCCGGGCAGAGAGAAGAGCGTGCCAAACAGCGTGCCGCCGACGCGCTTCTGCCCAAGAGTACGCAGCAGCCAGTCGCGGGGAATAAGCACCTGCACCAGCGAGCCGAGAAGCACGCCCAGCACGGCTGCTTTCCAGACGGCGAGGAAGTAGACCATCGCATAGTCGAGCGCGGCCCGGAGCGGGTTCGCCTCGGCGTTAGCAAGAATAGATTTGCCGATGCTGTGGGTTTCGGCGGCGGTAAAGGCTTTACCGTAGTAGGGCTGCCACTTTACGTACCAAAGCCCAACGATAACAACGAGAAAAAAGAGCGCGGGCTTCCACCATTGGAGAGGTGCTGCCGCCTGAGATGAAGACTGACCAGTCATTGCATTCCCCGGAAAGATGTATGGATTATTATTAGCCGGAAGATATTACGCCTGACTGGACACGTTTGGAAACAGTTAATTCTCCTCCCCGATGGCAATCGCATGCAGCTGCTCGGAGGACAAAATAGTGACCCTCTCGCGGCACGGGGAGAACGCCGTCAGCAGCATCGCACGCGCCACGTCGCGGGCTTCGATGGATTTCCACTTGCCGGGCAGCAGGTGCAGCATCGGCCCCAGCAGGGACTCACCAAACCGCTGTTTCGCCCGGCGGCCCAGCAGCATTGCCGGACGGGCAAGAGTCAGGCGCGGCCAATCCTGGGCTATTAACGCCTCCTCCATCTTCCCCTTCACCCGGTTATAGAAAAAGGGCGAGCCGGCATTGGCACCCATCGCGCTGACCACCAGCATATGCTTAGCCCCGAGCCGCAGTCCGGCCAGCGCGGTATCCACCACCAGGGTGTAGTCGGCATGGATAAACGCCTCTTTGCTACCCGCCTCCCGGCGGGTCGTGCCGAGGCAGCAGAAGACGATATCAAGCGGCTCAGTGACCTGCGCCAGGGCATCGGTAAGCTGGCGATCGCAGGGGTTAAAGACCCCGGGCATCCCCAGCAGAGGCCGCCGCGTCGGGGCAGCGATATAGTTGACCCGCTGCTCCTGAATGAGCATACGCAACAGGTGGGAGCCAACCAGCCCGGTGGCCCCGGTAATCAGTACCTGACTCATCTCGCCTCCTTTTGCAGATTAGTCCGCCTTGCAATGTGAGGTCGCTGAACCACACTTATTCATACGTCATTATTAACGATAGATGGCGAAATAACCCATCCAGAGCTAAAACAATGGAGGAAACATGGGCAAGAAAATCGCAGTCTTGATCACCGATGACTTTGAGGATTCAGAATTCACTTCACCCGCTGAGGCGTACCGTAAAGCGGGCCACGAAGTGGTGACCATTGAGAAGGAAGCCGGAAAAACCGTGAAGGGGAAACAGGGCGAAGCCAGCGTCACCATCGATAAGTCAATTGATGAGGTAACGCCAGCCGAGTTTGACGCCCTGCTGCTGCCGGGTGGTCACTCTCCGGACTCGCTGCGCGGCGACGAGCGCTTTGTGACCTTTACCCGCGACTTTGTGAACTCCGGTAAGCCGGTATTTGCTATCTGCCACGGCCCACAGCTGCTGATCAGTGCTGAAGTGGTGCGCGGACGCAAGCTAACGGCGGTCAAGCCGATCGTTATCGATCTGAAAAACGCCGGCGTAGAGTTCTACGATCAGGAAGTGGTGAATGATAACGATCAGCTGATCACCAGCCGTACACCTGACGATCTGCCCGCGTTTAACCGGGAAGCCCTGCGCCTACTGGGGAACTGATCCCCGTAGCCAGTGAAGCTTTTTGCCAAAGCCCAGGGTGTTGTCGGTAAACTTTATTTCGTCCAGTAAGATCTCCCATACCGGGGCCGACATCGCTCTGGCGACCGGAAAGCGACGGTTATAGCGTTCACGCGCGGCCTCGCTTTCCGCCCCCTCAAGACGCCGGATCTCGCCTTTAAACTGCACGCCGCGGATCAGCGCCACCGTTTTCGGCTGGCCGTTAACCGTGCCCGCAACCGGCGCGCGAGGCCCGCTCATCTGCGCATGGCGGGTGCGATCTTCACTCATCACGTAGAAAGCGACCCGCTGCGGATCGTAGTAATAAAAGGCGTTAGCGCACCACAGATCGCCTTCGCTGGCGACGCACCAGGTCACCACGTGCTGCTTTGCCAGCCAGCGATGGATAGCGGCGAGAGTTTCCATTTTTTATCTACCTCATGCTAAGGTGCGTCCACCTAATCCTGTTAAATCACGCTATGACGCCCTGGTTTTTATATCTTATCCGTACCGCCGATGATGCCCTCTATACTGGCATAACCACCGACGTTGCCCGCCGCTTTACCCAGCATCAAGCAGGAAAAGGGGCAAAGGCGCTGCGCGGCAAAGGGGCGCTGCAACTGGCCTTCTCGGCACCAGTAGGTGAGCGCTCACTAGCTTTAAAAATTGAGTACCGGATCAAGCAGCTAACGAAGCGCCAGAAAGAGCGCCTCGTTGCCGGAGATGGATCGTTTGATACGCTGCTGGCGGCCTTGCAGCCCCAGCCGCTTAAACACGATTGAAATGGTCGTGATACTCCACCAGGCCATGCACGCCGTGTAAGGCATCATCCGCAAGGGGATGTACCTGGAAGGCGCTCTCTGTACCCGGCCAGCGGCAGTGGAGATCGTAGTGTGCCGCCCGCTTAAAGCCAAGACGCTGATAGAAGTCCGCCTCACCCAGCGCAACCACGGCGGCATAGCCGAACTCATTGAGCGAGTCCAGCCCCTCGTAGACCAGCTGGCGTGCCAGCCCCTGACCACGATAGTGCTCGTCTACCGCCAGCGGTGCCAGACCGACCCACTGCAGATCTTCCCCCTCAACGTCCACCGGGCTAAAGGCAACGTAGCCGACAACCTGGCCTTCATCGTCGGTGGCGACAAGCCCCAGCGTAATTAAGCCGTCTTCCCGCAAGGAGTGGACCAGGTTAGCTTCGCTATCCCCGTCGAACGCGCGGCGGAGAAGTGCATCAATGCCTGGCGCATCGATAGGTATTTCGACTCTAATTAACATGGCTCACCTACAGAAGTTGGTTTAGTCGCAGGCGGGGCTTGCAGGCCAGCCTCGACGAACTCCGCCAGTTGCAGCAGCATGATGCGCAGCGGTTTAGGCATCTGCTCCAGCTCAATGGCGTCCATCAGGTTCTTAACGTATAACCCCAGTTCGGTATCGCCCTCAATCACCAGTCGGCGCTGGAAAAATAGCGTATCCGGATCCTGCTTGCGTGCGGCAATCATCAGCAGATCGCTGGCGTCGGCGCTAAAGCTGACGTCGGCAGCGGCGGACTCACGCACAATTAACTGCTCATTCTCAACGGAAGTAAACCACCTGAGGCCAATATCGCGTACTTCAATACTCAACCAGCGGCCCTCCAGGAACGCCAGCTCGCCGTCCGCCAGCGCCTGCTGGAACTGCCAGCGCAGAAGCTGCTCCAGCACCTGACGTTTAAGCGCAAAAGGCGCGAGCTTTACCGGCACGCTCAGCAGAGACGGCGCGGTATGAACGAGACGTGAGCGCAGTATATCCAACACAAGCTTTACTCCCTGATATGAAAAGTCCGGCTATTCTGCCATAACCCCGAACTCACATAGCGGCATAAATCAACAATTGCGCAGATGAAACTACCCCCTATTACCCTCATCAATACGCGATTAGCTGCCTTAAATCAAAAATTGTCGCCGAAGGGTTAACTAAAATCCCAGTCCGTTAACAATTTTTGCACCTTATCGGTGCCCACGGGCCACCCGGCCCCTGACCTGGGATACACTATGGAGTTGCTCTGCCCGGCCGGAAACCTACCGGCGTTGAAGGCGGCTATCGAAAACGGTGCCGACGCGGTCTATATAGGCCTGAAGGATGATACCAACGCCCGCCATTTTGCGGGTCTCAACTTCACCGAGAAGAAGCTGCAGGAAGCAGTCAATTTTGTCCACCAGCGGCGTAAAAAGCTGCACATTGCGATCAATACCTTTGCCCATCCCGACGGCTACGCGCGCTGGCAGCGGGCGGTAGATATGGCCGCCCAGCTGGGGGCCGACGCGCTGATCCTCGCCGATCTGGCGATGCTGGAGTATGCCGCCGAGCGCTATCCGCACATTGAACGCCACGTCTCGGTGCAGGCTTCGGCCACCAACGACGAGGCGATCCGCTTCTACCATCGCCACTTTGACGTAGCCCGCGTGGTGCTGCCCCGTGTCCTGTCGATCCATCAGGTAAAACAGCTCGCCCGTACCTCGCCTGTTCCGCTGGAGGTGTTTGCCTTTGGCAGCCTGTGCATCATGGCCGAGGGGCGCTGCTACCTCTCCTCCTATTTGACCGGTGAATCGCCCAATACCGTAGGGGCCTGCTCCCCTGCCCGCTTTGTGCGCTGGCAACAGACGCCGCAGGGGCTGGAGTCGCGCCTGAATGAGGTGCTGATTGACCGCTATCAGGAGGGCGAGAACGCGGGCTATCCAACGCTGTGCAAAGGTCGCTATCACGTTGATGGCGAGCGCTACCACGCTCTTGAGGAGCCAACCAGCCTGAATACGCTGGCGCTGCTGCCCGAGCTGTTAGCAGCAAATATCGCCTCGGTAAAAATCGAGGGTCGCCAGCGCAGCCCGGCCTACGTCAGCCAGGTGGCGAAGGTGTGGCGTCAGGCCATTGACCGCTGCATGGCCGCGCCAGAACGTTACGCCCCGCAACCGGCGTGGATGGAAACCCTCGGCGCGATGTCTGAAGGCACGCAGACCACCCTTGGCGCATACCACCGTAAATGGCAGTGAGAGAGAAGATGAAATATTCATTAGGACCGGTCCTCTACTACTGGTCAAAAGAGACGCTGGAGGATTTCTACCGGCAGGCGGCGAGCAGCAGCGCCGATACGATCTACCTGGGCGAAGCGGTATGCAGCAAGCGGCGGGCGACCAAAGTGGGCGACTGGCTGGCAATGGCGAAATCCCTCGCCGGGAGCGGCAAACAGGTGGTGCTCTCTACCCTGGCACTGGTGCAGGCCGCCTCCGAGCTGGGGGAGCTGAAGCGCTACGTGGAGAACGGCGACTTTCTGCTGGAGGCGAGCGATCTCGGCGTAGTGAACATGTGCGCCGAACGTAAGCTGCCCTTCGTCGCCGGACATGCCCTGAACTGCTATAACGCAGTCACCCTCCGTCTGCTGCTGAAGCAGGGCATGGTGCGCTGGTGTATGCCGGTAGAGCTGTCCCGTGACTGGCTGGTGAACCTGCTTAACCAGTGCAGCGAGCTTGGTATTCGGGAGCAGTTTGAGGTGGAAGTGCTGAGCTATGGCCACCTGCCGCTGGCTTATTCCGCCCGCTGCTTTACCGCCCGCTCCGAGGATCGACCCAAGGACGAGTGTGAGACCTGCTGCATTAAGTACCCCACCGGACGCAACGTGCTCTCCCAGGAGAATCAGCAGGTGTTTGTCCTGAACGGTATCCAGACCATGAGCGGCTATGTCTACAACCTCGGTAACGAGCTGACCTCCATGCAGGGGCTGGTGGATATGGTGCGCCTCTCGCCGCTGGGGACGGAGACCTTCGCCATGCTCGACGCCTTCCGCGCCAATGAAAACGGCGCCGCGCCGCTGCCGCTGACGGCCAACAGCGACTGCAACGGCTACTGGAAGCGCCTCGCTGGCCTTGAGCTGGTTTGAAAAAAAGCTCACTTTGTTAACTACGGTTATCAATTTTTAATGCAGTATTAAAAGATTGCCGTCAACAAAGTGAGCATATGATGACTGACAAAACCGTTTCCTTCTCGGTGCTGGATTTAGCCCCGATCCCGCAGGGCGCTACGGCACGAGATGCTTTCCAGCGATCTCTGGAGTTAGCCCAGCTGGCAGAGAAGCGCGGCTATCGCCGCTTCTGGCTGGCTGAGCACCACAACATGACCGGTATCGCCAGCGCGGCGACGTCGGTACTGATTGGCTATCTGGCCGCCAATACCCGGACGCTGCACCTTGGATCCGGTGGTGTAATGTTGCCTAACCACGCGCCGCTGGTGATTGCCGAGCAGTTTGGTACCCTGAATACGCTCTATCCGGGGCGTATCGATCTGGGCCTGGGCCGTGCGCCGGGCAGCGATCAGCGGACCATGATGGCCCTGCGCCGTCACATGAGCGGCGATATCGATAACTTCCCGCGCGACGTGGCAGAGCTGGTGGACTGGTTTGACGCCCGCGATCCAAACCCGCACGTGCGTCCGGTGCCGGGCTACGGAGAGAAGATCCCGGTATGGCTGCTTGGCTCCAGCCTCTACAGCGCCCAGCTTGCCGCCCAGCTGGGGCTGCCGTTTGCCTTTGCCTCGCACTTTGCCCCGGACATGCTCTTCCAGGCTCTGCACCTCTACCGCACCAACTTTAAACCCTCGGCGCGGCTGGAGAAACCGTACGCGACGGTGTGCATCAATATCGTCGCCGCCGACAGCACCCGCGATGCGGAGTTTCTGCATACCTCGATGCAGCAGGCATTTGTGAAGCTGCGCCGGGGCGAAACTGGCCAGTTACCGCCACCGATTGCCGATATGGGAACCTTCTGGTCGCCATCCGAGCAGTACGGCGTCCAGCAGGCGCTGAGCATGTCGCTGGTGGGTGATAAAGCGAAGGTACGCCACGGGCTGGAGTCACTCCTGCGCGAAACCGAGGCCGATGAGATCATGGTCAACGGCCAGATTTTCGATCACCAGGCGCGGCTGCACTCGTTCGAGCTGGCGATGCAGGTGAAAGAGGAATTATTGGGGTAAATTTGTTTCGCCGGGCGGCGCTACGCTTGCACCGGCCTACAGGTCCCGTAGGCCCGGTAAGCGCAGCGCCACCGGGCAATTGCTTACTGATACACGGGTAGCAGGTTAAAGCTGGAAAGCAGGTGCACCACGGCGTTGCCGACCCCGAACAGTAGGATCAGGGCTATCATCGGCTTGCCGCCCCAGACGCGGAATTTAGGGCTACCGAAGCGCTTGCGTGATGCCCGCGCCAGCAGGGCCGGAACAATTGCTGCCCAGATGGTCGCTGCCAGACCGGCATAGCCAATGGCGTAGAGGAAGCCGTTCGGCCACAGCAGACCACCGACAATCGGCGGCAGGAAGGTCAGCAGCGCGGTTTTAAAGCGGCCGCTGGCGGAGTCGTCAAAGCCAAAGAGATCGGCAAGGTAATCAAACAGCCCCAGCGTTACCCCCAGAAACGAACTGGCGACCGCAAAGTTAGAGAACACCACCAGAAGCAGATCCAGACTGCGGCTATTCAGCACGCCGCTCAGGGCCTGCACCAGCACGTCAATATTCCCTCCCTGCTGCGCAATGCCGATAAACGTTGGGCGGTCGATATTCCCCATCGTCACCAGTAACCAGATGGTATACAGCCCCAGCGCCAGCAGCGAGCCGTAGGCGATACAGCGCGTGATGGTGCGTGGATCCTTGCCGTAATACTTCATCAGGCTCGGCACGTTGCCGTGATAGCCAAACGAGGCGAGGCAGAACGGCAGGGTCATCAGCAGGTACGGCGTATAGGAGGCGTTGCTCTCAGCCACGTTAAACAGCGTGGCGGGTTCGACGTGCCCCAGCAGGCTGCCGAAGGTGAGGAAGAAGGTAATGACCTTTGCGCCCAGCACGATGGCGGTCATGCGACTGACCGCGCGGGTTGAGAGCCAGACGATAAAGGCTACGATTAAAGCAAAGCCCAGCCCCGCCAGACGCGGCGAGACGCTGAGCGACATCTCCGAGAAGGTGTGGTGCAGGATCGAGCCGCTCGCCGAGATATAGGCGTAGGTCAGAATATAGAGCACAAAGGCGATAGAGATGCCGTTGACCAGGTTCCAGCCTTTGCCCAGCAGGTCACGGGTGATGGTGTCAAAGCTGGAGCCAATGCGGTAGTTGAGGTTGGCCTCCAGGATCATCAGCCCGGAGTGCAGCATACAGAACCAGGTAAAGACCAGCGCCGCAAGCGACCAGAAGAACCAGGCGCCCGACATCACCACCGGCAGCGAGAACATCCCTGCGCCAATAATGGTTCCTGCGATGATCACCACGCCGCCAAGCAGCGACGGGGTAGTATGGGTGGTGGAAAGCGTAGCCATTCTCTCTTCTCTCTAAAATGCGGTTCCCGCGCATTGTACCAGTACATGAGTACATTACCGATAAAAAAAGCCCCGATTGTTGAGATCGGGGCTGGAACGCTTACTTTACAGTAACGTTTCTGTGCTTACACGCTTACGCGTCGTTGTTAAAACGACGGCGCGGCGTGGAGGCGTCATCACGGCGCGGGCCGCGGCTTTCACGACGCTCACCGCTGAAGCGACCTGCACCTGGTGCAGAACCTTCGCGACGCGGGCCACGGCCGCCTTCACGACGCTCACCGCCGCCAAAGCTACGACGCTCGCCAGCCGGACGGTCACCGCCACGGCGCTCACCACGTTCGTGCGGCTGTGCATCGCCCAGCAGCTGCATATTCATCGGCTTGTTCAGAATACGCGTGCGGGTGAAGTGCTGCAGAACCTCACCCGGCATGCCTTTCGGCAGCTCGATGGTGGAGTGGGAAGCGAACAGCTTGATGTTACCGATGTAACGGCTGCTGATGTCGCCTTCGTTAGCGATAGCGCCAACGATGTGACGCACTTCAACGCCGTCATCACGGCCCACTTCAATGCGGTACAGCTGCATATCGCCAGCGTCACGACGCTCGCGACGCGGACGGTCTTCACCACCACGCTCCGGACGGTCGCCACGCGGGCCACGGTCGTTACGGTCGCGCGGTGCACGTTCGTCACGGTCACGGAACTCACGCTTCGGACGCATCGGTGCATCTGGCGGTACGATCAGCGCACGTTCGCCCTGAGCCATTTTCAGCAGTGCTGCAGCCAGGGTTTCGAGATCCAGCTCTTCGCCTTCTGCGGTTGGCTTGATCTGCGCCAGCAGAGCACGGTACTGATCCAGATCGCTGCTCTCCAGCTGCTGCTGAACTTTCGCGGCGAATTTTTCCAGACGGCGTTTGCCCAGCAGCTCTGCGTTCGGCAGATCGGCTTCCGGAATGGTCAGCTTCATGGTGCGTTCGATGTTACGCAGCAGACGACGCTCGCGGTTCTCAACGAACAGCAGCGCACGGCCT
>DAMBQR010000065.1:0-20938 GCA_032055545.1 Pseudescherichia sp.
GGCGTTGTGCTGTGGCATGTTCACGCCGGGTGGCGCTGCGCTTACCCGGCCTACGGTTCGGAGCCGGATGCGGGACTGGTAGGCCCGGCAAGCCTGCGCCGCCTGGCGTTGTGCTGTGGCATGTTCACGCCGGGTGGCGCTGCGCTTACCCGGCCTACGGTTCGGAGCCGGATGCGGGACTGGTAGGCCCGGCAAGCCTGCGCCGCCTGGCGTTGTGCTGTGGCATGTTCACGCCGGGTGGCGCTGCGCTTACCCGGCCTACGTCTCAGGGCCGGATGCGGGGCTGGTAGGCCCGGCAAGCCTGCGCCGCCGGGCGTTACCTTACGCAAATATCGTCATCAGATAGGCAGCAAACAGCGCCAGGTGCGCCGCACCGTTTAACACGTTGGTGCGTCCGGTAGAGAATGAGATCTGGCACAGCAGCAGCGAGGCCAGCATCACGATCGACTCCGGTCCGCCGAGGGCAAACACCAGGTCGTTACCGGTCAGCCAGGCGATCAGCGTCACCACCGGCACCGTCAGGGAGATAGTCGCCAGCACCGAGCCAAAGAAGAGGTTCATCGCACGCTGAACCTGGTTATTCAGCACCGCTCTCAGCGCTCCCAGCCCCTCCGGGGAGAGGATCAGCAGCGCCACCAGGAAGCCGGTAAAGGCCACCGGCGCATTCATCTCCGTCAGCAGCGCCTCCAGCGGATTAGCGTTCATCTTCGTTACTGCGATTACCGCCACCAGATGGATAATCAGCCACACCGCGTGCCAGAGGCTGCTATGCGCCGACGGCTTGCCGTGGTGCGGATCGCTGTCGTCTCCCTCATCCTCATGCTCGTACACAAACAGGCTCTGGTGGGTTTTGGTCTGGATCAGCAGGAAGACGCCGTACATGGCCGCTGAGATCAGCGCGACCAGCAGCGCCTGGCCGGTGGTGAAGTTGGCTCCCGGCAGCGCCATCGGGAAGACCAGGACAATCACCGCCAGCGGAAAGAGGGCGATCAGATACTGTTTGATACCGAACAGGTTCATGTACTGGGTAGCAAACTTTTGCCCGCCCAGCAGCAGCGAGAAGCCCACCAGGCCGCCGGTAACAATCATGATGATGGAGTAGAGGGTGTCGCGCATCAGCGTCGGGGCGGCGTCACCGGTGGCCATCAGGGCCGAGATAAGGCTAACTTCGAGGATCACTACCGAGAGGCTTAAAATCAGCGAGCCGAAGGGTTCTCCCAGCCGGTGCGCCAGCACGTCCGCATGGCGGACTACGCTAAAGGCGCTGCTCAGGATCCCCACCAGCGCCAGCAGGTTGATACCAATGACGGCTGGCAGCGACTGGGTCGAACCCCAGAAGAAAAGCACTGCCAGCGCCAGTACCGGGAAAATGAGCGTGGTCTCCTTATGGCGGGTTTTTACCGCCTCGTGCGTCGCTGTCATCGTGGATCTCCATAGTGTGCGGTTGCTGATGAGTATAGTTAAGATTTTTCAGGTGATTAAAATAGCAGAAAGGCGGTTAATTTCAGTCAATGTTTACCTTTTTTTACGGCATTGCCATGGTTTTTGCATATGACGTCTGGATTATGATGATTTGTTGAAAATTGGTTTAATAAACATATTATTGCAATCTATCCCGTGCAGATTTATATCGCCGCTGGCGAGACGCAGCATTGTCAGCCACACTTAGGGTTTGTTAGCTAAAAGGAGAGTTCACATGCCCTATAAAGCGAAAGGCGATCTGCCTGACAACGTTAAAAACGTGCTTCCTGCCCATGCTCAGGATATCTATAAAGAGGCTTTTAACAGCGCCTGGGATCAGTACAAAGATAAAGATGACCGACGCGGGGATGACAGCCGGGAGGAGACTGCCCACAAGGTCGCCTGGGCGGCGGTGAAGCATGAGTATGAAAAAGGCGATGATGATAAATGGCATAAAAAGAAATAAGCCGCTGATATAGCTACCCTTGATGCCAAAAACGACTTTTTTGTGCTGCCGCTTTAACGCGGCATGCCTCGCCACATGCTTGCAAGCGGCCCGCGAATTGCATATCGTCTGCACAGGCTGTGCTTTTATTCAGCAGCAAAATATATGGAAGGCTATATAACGGTCGCATGGAAGCACGCAGTGGTGGAGGGTGAAGGTGTTAACACGCGACTTTTTAATACAGGCGGACTGCAAAACCGCCTTTGGCGATATTGAGGCGGCGCTGCTCTGGTCTGCGGAACAGCGTGCCGCGTCGCTGGCGGCAACCCTGGCCTGCCGGCCTGACGAGGGTCCGGTCTGGATCTTCGGCTATGGATCGCTAATGTGGAACCCGGCGCTGGAGTTTAACGAATCCTGCACCGGCACGCTGGTGGGCTGGCATCGCGCCTTCTGCCTGCGTCTTACCGCCGGTCGCGGCACGGCGTGCCAGCCAGGGCGGATGCTTGCCCTGAAAGAGGGCGGACGCACCACCGGTGTCGCCTACCGCCTGCCTGAAGAGACGCTGGAGCAGGAGCTGACCCTGCTCTGGAAGCGGGAGATGATCACCGGCTGCTATCTGCCCACCTGGTGCAAGCTCGCCCTCGACGATGGCCGGACGGTAAACGCCCTGGTGTTTATTATGGATCCCCGCCATGCGCTCTATGAGTCTGATACCCGCGCCCAGGTTATTGCGCCACTGATCGCGGCAGCCAGCGGCCCGCTGGGTACCAACGCGCAGTATCTCTTCTCGCTGGAGCAGGAGCTGATCAAGCTCGGGATGCATGACGACTGCCTGAATGATTTGGTAGGGAAGGTGCGGGGACTGATAAGCGGAGAAGAGCCGGGCCACTCGCTGCAGCCCGGTTTCGCCTGAGGAGAAATCAGGCAGCCACGTAGCTGATGGAGTGCTCCAGTGACTGACTGTGGCTGTCAATCAACACGTTCCAGGTGCCGCTGTAGGGCACGGCCAGGTACGCGCTATTACGATCCTGTACGCTCAGAATATCAGTCTGGGCGTGCGCCGTGTGGCTCTTCGCGCTCATCAAATGAATATGGCAGCTCTCTGAGCAGCGTACCACGACCGTATCCCCACCAAACAACGTCAAACTTGCTTTCACCAGCGCCATTCTATTTACCCCGTTAATGACTATAAAGCACTCCCTGCCGGACAATCCTCGTGTGATTTTGTTCACACTTGCTTCCTGCATCACACCAAACCGGCGGAGTAACGATGCTGATTTTGATCAAAAAATGGCGCAACGATTAAACAAAAGTGACATTGTGCGTTAAAGCCCTCTCCCGGCGTGCTAAATCGTTTTAAAAGCGCGCCGGGAGGAGATTAAATGCGGAAATGGCCTGCGGTTTCAGCCAGCTCTCCCGCCTGCGACTGGAGCGCTCCGGCAGCGGCGGCGGACTGCACCACCAGCTCGGCGTTCTGCTGCACCATCCGGTCCAGGTCAATCACCGCATGGTTGATCTCCTGAATGCCTTTCATCTGCTCGCTGGTGGCGACGGTGATCTCACGCATGATGACCGAAACGCTGTCGATGCTGGAGACGATGTCGGTCATGCTCTCCCCGGCCAGACGTACGTAGCGCGACCCGGTGGCTACGCTCTCGGTGGTCGATTCGATCAGGGTTTTGATCTCCTTCGCCGCCTGGGCGCTGCGGCTGGCAAGGGTGCGGACCTCACCCGCCACTACGGCAAAGCCGCGTCCCTGTTCACCGGCCCGGGCGGCCTCTACGGCGGCATTCAGCGCCAGGATGTTGGTCTGGAAAGCGATCCCGTCAATCACGCTGGTGATATCGCCGATCTTAGCCGACGCCTCTTCAATGGCCTGCATGGTCGAGATCGCCTGTGATACCACGCTGCCGCCGCGCGATGCCGCTTCAGAGGCGGTATGCGCCTGACTGTTGGCCTGAGCCGCGGAGTCGGTTGACTGGGCCACCGAGGCGGTGATCTGCTCCACGGCGCTGGCGGTTTCCCGCAGGCTGGAGGCCGCCTGCTCGGTACGCCCAGAGAGATCCTGGTTACCGGCAGCAATCTCCTGCGCCGCATGCTGCACCGAGGTGCTGGAGTCCCGCAGCTTCACCATCACCACCGCCAGCTTATCGCTAAAGATGTTGAAAGCGTGGGCGATCTGCGCCACCTCATCGTTGCCGCTCTCCGGCAGACGCTGGGAGAGATCGTCCGTGCCGTTACCTATGGCGTGCATCGCATCGCGAATAACCACCAGGCGTTTCAGCATCGTGGTGACCAGCCAGAGCATTACCGCCACGCCAGTCAGCACCAGCGCGATCAGCGACAGGGCAGAGGCCTTCAGCAGGGCGCGCATGCCGCTGGTGGCATCATGGGTATCTAGGGCCACCACCAGCAGCCAGCCGGTGCCTGTTACGGGCCTGGCGATCAGCGCCTTCTGCGCCCCGTCAAATTCACCATCTACCGGGCTGCCTGCTTGAAGTGCGCTGAACTCCGCGCCGGAGATCGCCTCGCCGAACGGCTTCAGGGTCAAATCGGCATTGCTGGCGGCAATCACCGTTCCGTCGCTGTTGATCAACAGGCCGCTACTCTGCGGCGTAGGCTGAATGGTGCGTACGTTAGCTACCACGCTGTCCATCGCCACGTCGCCCGCGACCACCGCGCTCAGGGTGCCATTCTCCTTTACCGGCACGGCAAAGGTCACCACCAGCTTGCCGGAGGCGGCATCCACATAGGGGGCGGTGACGATCGGCGCATCGGCTTTCGCCGCCTGCTGATACCAGGGACGAATAGTGGGATCGTATTCGGCCGGGATGCCGTTGGAATCTGAGAACTTTGCCGTTTTACTGGCATAACCGACGTAGACGTTGATAAAGCCGCCCGCCTGGGCGATCTGAGCGAAGGTTGGAACCGGATCTGCCGTCAGCGCGACGTTTTGCAGCGAGGCGATCATCGTCATCTTGCTATTAACCCAGTCGGCAATGGCGCCGCTGTGGCTGGTACTGGTGCTGGAGAGAATATCCCGCTGGGCCTGCTGATTATCCTGGCGGGTGACCTGGTAGTTGATCACAGTGTTGATCAGTAAAGCGATTGCCAGACAGCCAGCGGTGGCTGCGGTAATGCGTGCGCGAATGGATCTGAACATAATCGTTATACCTGCTGTGTTGTGTAAAAGCCTATCGGCAACGCAGCAGGTAAACTTGATGTCCGGCAAGAAACTATAAGAAAATTATATTTAAGTTAGGGAATTATTAGAAAGTTAACACCTTGTCTGCTGCCAGCGTCCACGTAGCCAGCTCGACAAGGGTGCCAATTTCAACGCCGTCGATCAGCGGCAGGTCAGTGATCCCGCGCCCGTCGGTGCAGGTTTTACACAGCTTCACCGCCACGTTCTGCACGGTCAGGATCTCCAGCATCTGCTGAATATTGTAACCCTCGGCAGGCTTCTGTCCGCGCAGCCCGGCGGTGACCGCATCCGACATCAGGAACAGGCGCAGATCCAGCTCCTCCGCCTGCTCGCGCAGGGCAATGGCCAGGCGCAGGCTGTTAAACAGGGATTCGCTGCCGTAGGCTGCGCCGTTGGCGACAATCACGATCTTTTGCATTTTTCTTCCTTATAAAAGCTATTGCCCGAAGCGGCCAATCAGGCCGGTGGCGGCCAGCGCTTTCCCTTTTAGCTTCTCTAACAGCGCTTCACGAGTCAGGCCAGCGGGAAGATCCGGTGCCTGGCTGGTGGCGATAAGCGTAAAGGTGTAGTGGTGCGCGCCGCTGCCGGGCGGCGGGCAGGGACCATGCCAGCGATCGGAGCCGGGGCTATTTTTGCCGCCGGTGTACATTTTGCCATCGCGCAGGGCGTTAGCCGGAAAACCGGTGGCGGACGGGGCGATATTGTACGCCACCAGATGCGTCACGCCGAGACCTTTTGCCCCCTCAGGATCGTGTACGATAAGGGCAAAACTTTTCGTCTCTTCCGGCGGATTGCTCCAGATCAGGGCCGGGGAGTGGTTCTCACCGGTGCAGTTAGGGTTATCCCTGGCGTTTCCGGCGAACTTTTTATCCAGCAGGCCGTTGTCGGCAAACGCCGGGGATTGCAGGATAAACAGCTCGCTGGCCTGTGAGGCCGCGCCGTAAAACATCAGCGAACTCCATACTGCCCACTTGAGCGTCTTGCGCATAGTTATTACTCGTCTGGTTACCACTCGTCATACCCTGCAATAAATTGATGCATTAAGAGATAACTTAACTGTAGACCTGACGAGACGGGAGCAGTTAAGGTTTTTCCTGAAATTGTGCTTAAGGCTGAAAAGCGTCGTAAAAATCGATAAAATAACGCTTTAATCGCTGGCCAGACCGGAGGCGCTACCGCTGAATTTACGCTCTGACGCTCTGTTGAAAACCTTATCTCTTCTACTCTTGCTGCTGGCAGGAGGCATAAACGATGCCCGCGCCATCTTACAGCCGCCGCCGCATAACCCGTTCGACAACGACAGCCTGCCGGATCTGGGGATGACGCCCACCGGCGATGCCCGCGTTAAGAGCGTCGCCGAGATGGCGAAAGCCTTTGGCGAAGCCAGCCAGACCGACAACGGCCTCACCGCCGGGCAGCAGGCGCGCCAGTTTGCTTTTGGTCAGATCCGTGATGCCGTCAGCGAAGACGTCAATGAGCAGCTGGAGTCGTGGCTCTCACCCTGGGGTAACGCCAGCGTTAACGTGCTGGTAAACGATGACGGACGCTTCACCGGCAGTCAGGGGAGCTGGTTTATCCCCTGGCAGGATAATAATCGTTATCTGAGCTGGAGCCAGCTGGGATTAACCCAGCGGGACGAGGGGCTGGTGAGCAATGCCGGTATTGGCCAGCGCTGGGTCGCCGGGCGCTGGCTGCTGGGCTACAACACCTTCTACGATAACCTGCTGGATGAGAACTTGCAGCGGGCCGGGCTGGGCGCTGAGGCCTGGGGCGAGTATCTGCGCCTCTCCGCCAACTACTATCAGCCGCTCTCCGGCTGGGACTACTCCGGTGCGGCAGTTCAGCAGCGGCTGGCGCGCGGCTATGACGTCACTGCTCAGGCACGACTGCCGTTCTATGAGCATATTAATACCAGCCTGAGCCTTGAGCAGTACTTTGGCGACAATGTCGATCTCTTCGACTCCGGCTCGGGCTACCACAATCCTGTGGCGGTCAACGTCGGCGTCAACTATACCCCCGTGCCGCTGGTGACGGTGACCGCCCAGCATAAGCAGGGTGAGAGTGGAGAGAGCCAGAACAATCTTGGCCTTAACCTGAACTATCGCTTCGGCGTGCCGCTGAAAAAGCAGCTTACCGCCAGCGAGGTGGCGGAGAGCCGCTCCCTGCGCGGTAGCCGCTATGACAGCCCGGCGCGCAATAATCTGCCGGTGGTAGAGTATCGCCAGCGAAAAACCCTGTCGGTGTTTCTCGCTACGCCGCCGTGGGATCTCAACCCCGGCGAGACGGTACAGATGGTGGTCCAGGTGCGCAGCCGCTACGGTATCCGCTCTATCGCCTGGCAGGGAGACACGCAGGCGCTAAGCCTGACGCCGCCGGTTAACGCCAACAGCAGCGAAGGCTGGAGCATTATCATGCCCGCCTGGGATAGCCGGGAGGGGGCCAGCAATACGTGGCGTCTGTCGGTCACGGTGGAGGATGAGCAGGGGCAGCGCGTCTCCTCTAATGAGATCGCGCTCACGCTGACCGAGCCGCTGGTGAGTCCGCAGAACAGCGCTCCGCGCTGGCCACAGCTGCCGGAGGGGTGATCAGAAAATACGCTCCTGGTGCACCCAGACCGCCGCTTCCACGCGGGATTTAAGCTTCATCTTCTTCAGCATATGCTTAACGTGCACCTTCACCGTGCTCTCGGTGATATCCAGGCGGCGGGCAATCATCTTGTTGGGCAGGCCCTGGGCAATCAGCTTCAGGATATCGCGCTCGCGCGGCGTCAGCTGAGTCACGTCCCGGTCAGAGGTGGCGCGGTTAGCGCGCAGGCTGGCAGCCAGCACCGGCGTTAGCGCTTCGCTCAGCACCATTTCCCCCGCAGCGGCCTGCTGCAACGCTTTGAGTAGATCCTCTGGCTCCATATCCTTCAGCAGGTAGCCGTCCGCGCCGCGCTTGAGGGCGGTGACCACGTCCTCTTCATGATTAGAGACGCTGAAGACCACCACCCGCCCGGAGAGTGCCTTCTCCCGCAGCTTGTCCAGCGTCTCGAGGCCATTCATGCCGGGCATATTTAAATCCAGCAGGATCAGGTCGGGATCCAGCGTCTCCGCCAGCTCAATACCCTGTTCCCCGTTGCTGGCTTCGCCGATCACGCGGATGTCGCTCGCCATGCTAATAAGCTGCCTGACGCCGGTGCGCAGCATCGGATGATCGTCAATCAGCAGAATGGTGGCGGGTTCCTGATTATTCATGTTTATCTCCTTGTACGGATGAGAGAAGCTTTTCGGGTATAAATGTCACCACCACCTCGGTGCCGCCGGACTCCCGGCGCCGGACCTGACAATCTCCGCGCAGGCTCTGGGCGCGATCGCGCATGATAATTAAGCCGTAGTGGTTGGTGCGTTCGGCGTTGTCCGGTACGCCGCAGCCGTTGTCAATAATGCTTACCTTCACCTGCCGTCCCTGCTGAAGTGCCGTTACGGTAACTTCACTGGCGCCAGAGTGCTTCAGGGCGTTGCTCAGCGCCTCGCGGGCGATCTGCAGCAGGTGGATGGCCTGATGGGAGGGCACAAAGCGCGGCGGCAGCTGATAGTCCAGCCTGACCGGGAAGCCAAAGTGGACGCTATACTCCCGGCAGCTCGCCTCCAGCGCCGGACGCAGGCCCGGCTCGCTAAGCTGCAGGCGGAAGGTGGTCAACAGCTCGCGCAGCTGCGCCCAGGAGGTATTCAGCTCGTTGCGGATCTGCCCCAGCAGCTGCTGGCTGGAGTCGGGCAGGCTCTCGCCCTGCATCTGTAGACAGCTGACCTGCATCTTCATGCAGGAGAGGGACTGGGCAATAGAGTCATGCAGCTCCCGGGCGATCGTTGCGCGCTCCTCCATCACCATTAGCTGCTGCTGGCGCTCCTGGTGACGATCCAGCGCCAGGGTGGCGGTAAGCTGCTCCACCAGGGTATCCACCAGCTGCTGCTGATCGTGGCTCAGATGCCGCCCGGCTGGCAGGGTCGCCAGCAGCAGACCGTACTGCATATGGGTATCCGCCAGCCGCCACTTCAGGGTTGTGCCGCCGCCGCCCGTGGGCAGGATCTCGCGCGGGCAGAGGTGGCAGCCGATATCATCGCAGGTCATGTCCGGCTGGCAGGTAAACTCCTGGCGGTTCTCCTCATCCTCCACATCGTAGACGCGCAGCTCGATATCGTGCAGCAGGGTGAGGTTTTGCAGGCCGTTAAGCACCGGCGAGAGGCGCTCACACAGCGGAACCTGCATGTGCAGACGGCGGTTGGCCTGCCAGAGGAAGGAGAGGATTTCGTTCTTTTGCTCCAGCCCGGCGGTCTTCTCTTTTACCCGCTGCTCCAGCACCGCATAGCTCTGGGCCAGCTCGCTGGACATGTTGTTAAGCGCCATGCCGAGCCTGGCCATCTCGTTTCGCCCGCTGATGTGTGCCCGCTGGGTAAAGTCCCGATGGCTCACGGCCTGGGCCATGCTCAGCAGCTGCCGCCAGGGCTGAAGCAGACGCGCCCGCAGCCAGATGACGGTGAAGACCAGCAGCAGCGCCATAAGCAGCGCCATACCACGCTGGAGCAGCAGAACGCGATCGATCCGCTGTTCGGTACGACGATCGAAGTTGCTCACCAATTGGTCGATGCGGTTCACAAAGGTGGCAATCTCCCCCGATACCGCCGTTGCGTCCTGAGCCTGCACCAGGCCAGGGGCAAGATTGCGCTGCCAGTAACGCTGTAGCGCCTGCAGCTGAGGCAGCTGGCCGTCACGCAGCGCGGCCTGGGTCAGCTCCGGGCTGAAGGCCGTGCGGGTCATCTCATCGATCAGCGGCTGGTCGGCGTCCGTAATCGGTATGGCGGCCAGCAGGCGGTAGCTCTGCATTCGCAGCGAGCCAGCCTTGTTAATGGCGTGGGCGCTGCCCTGGACGCCCTGTACCAGCCAGCCAGAGATAGCCATCCCGGTTACGCCAATGGCGGTAGAGAGCAGAACGATCAGCGCCAGTTGGTTAACCAGCGTTAGCGGTGAAAAGAGGCGTTTTAGCATAAACGGCAAGACTCCTGACCCGGCAAGTCACCGGGAGTGGGGCTATTTTCGGCTATACCCTGGAGTATACCCATACCCCAAAAGAGTTACTCCTTTATTGTCGATCCAGACGCGGGCTGGAGCGCGACGGCCAGCAAACGCCACACTGACGTGAAAAACCACAGTTTTTCTGGAGATTTTAGCTGCTCATTAAGGGGTAGGGCGGTTTTAGCATCGCTGAAATGGCGACTTTTCCTTTGATTTATATCAACTTAAGCGCTGGCGTAAACCCTATGGTGGCAGGGGTTAAATCCCTAATCAGAGGTGTCTATGAGTCACTCTTCCATACCTGAAAGGACCACCGGAGCCGTTATTACCGACTGGCGACCGGAGGATCCTGCTTTCTGGCAGCAGCGTGGCCAGGCCGTGGCGAGCCGCAATCTGTGGATCTCCGTGCCCTGTTTGCTGCTGGCGTTTTGCGTCTGGATGCTGTTCAGCGCAGTGGCGGTTAATCTTAATAAAGTTGGTTTTAATTTTACGACCGATCAGCTCTTTATGCTGACCGCGCTACCCTCCGTCTCCGGGGCGCTGCTGCGGGTGCCGTACTCGTTTATGGTGCCCATCTTTGGCGGTCGCCGCTGGACCGCGTTCAGTACCGGGATCATGATTGTTCCCTGCGTCTGGCTGGGCATTGCCGTCCAGGATACCAGCACACCGTTTAGCACTTTTATTATCATCTCCCTGCTCTGTGGCTTTGCCGGGGCCAACTTCGCCTCCAGCATGGCTAACATCAGCTTCTTCTTTCCCAAGCAGAAGCAGGGTAGCGCGCTGGGGATCAACGGCGGACTGGGTAACCTCGGGGTGAGTGTGATGCAGCTGCTGGCCCCGCTGGCGATCACCTTCTCGCTGTTTGCCTTTTTTGGCGCGACCGGCGTGCAGCAGGAAGATGGCTCCATGCTCTACCTGGAGAACGCCGCCTGGATCTGGGTGCCATTCCTGATCGTCTTTACCCTCGCGGCCTGGTTTGGCATGAACGAGCTGGCGACCTCCAAGGCCTCGTTGCGTTCGCAGCTGCCGGTGCTTAAGCGGGTGCATCTGTGGATCCTGGGCTTCCTCTACCTGGCCACCTTTGGTTCGTTTATTGGTTTTTCGGCAGGCTTTGCGATGCTGTCCAAAACCCAGTTTCCTGAGGTCAACGTGCTGCACTTTGCCTTCTTCGGTCCGCTGGTGGGCGCGCTGGCGCGTTCGGCGGGCGGGGCACTCTCTGACCGGCTGGGCGGCGTTCGCGTGACGCTGGTGAACTTTGTCGCGATGGCGATCTTTAGCGCGCTGCTGTTCCTGACCCTGCCATCGGCGGGAAGCGAAGGAAACTTTAGTGCCTTCTTCGCCGTCTTCCTGATGCTGTTTCTCACCGCCGGGCTGGGCAGCGGCTCCAGCTTCCAGATGATCTCGGTGATCTTCCGCAAGATGACCATGGAGCGGGTGACGGCGCAGGGCGGCAGCGAGGAGCAGGCGCTGCGTGAGGCGGCAACCGATACGGCCGCGGCGCTCGGGTTTATCTCGGCCATTGGCGCAATCGGCGGCTTCTTTATTCCCAAGGCGTTCGGCACCTCGCTGGCACTGACCGGCTCCCCGGCCGGGGCAATGAAAGTCTTCCTCGTGTTCTATATTGCCTGCGTGTTTATCACCTGGGCGGTGTACGGACGTAAAGCTAAAATAAAATAAAGCACTGTTGATTATCCTTGCGCGGTGCAATGCCGCGCTTTTTTTACGTCTTTATTAGTTACAACATACTTTTAGGGGAGCACTGCCCGCTACTGTCACTATGAAGCCGGTGGCGGCTCGCCAGAGGATCTACCCCTTAATACCCCTGACGCTGAAATAGCATTGTAAAAAACGCGGGTTAAATGATAAAACCCTAAAAAATCAGTAAGATAAAAAATCATCTTGTCTGCCACTTTCGGGGTAGATGAAAAATCCACCGCTTTTGCTATGCCAGCCTGCCTTGATCGCCATCAATTCTCACGTCCTTTCAGCGCGTTAACGTCGCCTCATTCGCAGCAATGTCGCTTTTTCAGAGAGCCAGCAGGCTCCACACAGGAGAAACCCGATGAGTAAATTCCTGGACCGGTTTCGCTACTTCAAACAGAAGGGCGAAACCTTTGCCGATGGGCATGGCCAGATCCATGAAACAAACCGGGACTGGGAGGATGGATACCGCAGCCGCTGGTCGCACGATAAAATTGTGCGCTCCACGCACGGCGTAAACTGCACCGGCTCCTGCAGCTGGAAGATCTACGTCAAAAACGGGCTGGTCACCTGGGAGACCCAGCAGACCGACTACCCGCGTACCCGTCCGGATATGCCGAATCATGAGCCGCGTGGCTGCCCGCGTGGGGCCAGCTACTCCTGGTATCTCTACAGCGCGAACCGCCTGAAATACCCCTTGATGCGCAAACGCCTGATGAAAATGTGGCGTGAAGCAAAAGTTCAGCACAGCGATCCGGTTGCGGCCTGGGCCTCAATTATTGAAGATGCCGACAAAGCGAAAAGCTTCAAGCAGGCGCGCGGACGCGGCGGCTTTGTTCGCTCCTCGTGGCAAGAGGTCAACGAGCTGATCGCTGCCTCTAACGTTTATACCGTGAAAACCTACGGCCCGGACCGCGTGGCGGGCTTCTCGCCGATCCCGGCGATGTCGATGGTCTCCTACGCCTCCGGTGCGCGCTACCTGTCGCTGATCGGCGGCACCTGCCTGAGCTTCTACGACTGGTACTGCGACCTGCCGCCAGCCTCCCCGCAAACCTGGGGTGAGCAGACCGACGTGCCGGAATCTGCCGACTGGTACAACTCCAGCTACATTATCGCCTGGGGCTCTAACGTTCCGCAGACCCGTACCCCGGACGCCCACTTCTTTACTGAAGTGCGTTACAAAGGCACCAAAACCGTTGCCGTTACCCCAGACTACGCCGAGATCGCCAAGCTGTGCGACCTGTGGCTGGCGCCGAAGCAGGGCACCGATGCCGCAATGGCGATGGCAATGGGTCACGTCATGCTGCGCGAATTCCATCTCGACAAGCCGAGCCAGTACTTTACCGACTACGTGCGTCGCTATACCGATATGCCGATGCTGGTGATGCTCGAAGAGCGCGACGGCTACTATGCCGCAGGACGGATGCTGCGCGCCGCCGACCTGGTGGACGCTCTCGGTCAGGATAATAATCCTGAGTGGAAAACCGTGGCCTGCAATGACAGCGGCGAGCTGATCGCACCCAACGGCTCTATCGGTTTCCGCTGGGGCGAAAAAGGGAAGTGGAACCTTGAGCAGCGCGACGGTACCAGCGGGGCAGACGCCGAGCTGCGCCTGAGCCTGTTGGGCGATCATGATGATATCGCCGAGGTGGGTTTCCCATACTTTGGCAATGAAGGGTCTGAACACTTCAACCGCGTTGAGCTGCAAAATATCCTCCTGCACAAGCTGCCGGTAAAACGCCTGCAGCTGGCAGATGGCAGCACCGCGCTGGTCACCACCGTCTACGATCTGACCATGGCTAACTACGGTCTCGATCGTGGTCTGGACGATGCCAACGCTGCCGCCAGCTATGACGAAGTGAAAGCGTATACCCCGGCATGGGCGGAAAAAATCACCGGCGTACCGCGGGCGCATATTATCCGCACCGCCCGTGAGTTTGCTGATAACGCCGATAAGACCCATGGCCGTTCGATGATTATTGTGGGTGCTGGTCTGAACCACTGGTTCCACATGGATATGAACTACCGGGGTCTAATCAACATGTTGGTGTTCTGCGGCTGTGTTGGCCAGAGCGGCGGCGGCTGGGCGCACTACGTAGGCCAGGAGAAGCTGCGTCCGCAGACCGGCTGGCAGCCGCTGGCGTTTGCCCTCGACTGGCAGCGTCCGCCTCGCCATATGAACGGCACCTCCTTCTTCTATAACCACTCCGGCCAGTGGCGCTATGAAACCCTGACCGCGCAGGAGCTGCTCTCGCCGCTGGCGGATAAGTCTCGCTACAGCGGCCATCTGCTCGACTTTAACGTCCGCGCCGAGCGTATGGGCTGGCTGCCTTCCGCGCCGCAGCTGGGCACCAACCCGCTGCACATCGCTGCGGAAGCTGAAAAAGCGGGCATGTCGGCGGTGGATTACACCGTCAAGGCGCTGAAAGAGGGCACTATCCGCTTTGCGGCCGAGCAGCCGGAGAATGGCAAAAACCATCCGCGCAACCTCTTTATCTGGCGCTCTAACCTGCTTGGCTCCTCCGGGAAAGGCCATGAGTATATGCTGAAGTACCTGCTGGGTACTGAGAACGGCATTCAGGGTAAAGACCTGGGCGTGCAGGGTGGCGTGAAGCCGGAAGAGGTTGAGTGGCATGATAACGGCCTTGACGGCAAGCTGGATCTGGTGGTCACCCTCGACTTCCGCCTGTCGAGCACCTGCCTCTACTCCGATATCGTCCTGCCGACGGCGACCTGGTATGAGAAAGACGACATGAATACCTCGGATATGCATCCGTTTATTCATCCGCTCTCTGCCGCCGTCGATCCGGCCTGGGAGTCGAAAAGCGACTGGGAGATCTATAAAGGTATTGCCCAGAAATTCTCTGAAGTGTGCGTCGGCCACCTCGGCGTCGAAACTGACGTGGTGACCCTGCCTATCCAGCACGACTCCGCCGCCGAGCTGGCGCAGCCGCTGGACGTTAAGGATTGGAAAAAGGGCGAGTGTGACCTGATCCCCGGCAAAACCGCACCGCATATCATTCCGGTTGAGCGCGACTACCCGGCGACCTACGAGCGCTTTACCTCTATCGGTCCGCTGCTGGATAAAGTGGGCAACGGCGGCAAGGGCATCGCGTGGAACACCGAAAGCGAGATGGATCTGCTGCGCAAGCTGAACTACACCAAGGCGGAAGGCCCGGCAAAAGGCCAGCCGATGCTCAATACCGCCATCGATGCGGCGGAGATGATCCTCACTCTCGCCCCGGAGACCAACGGTCACGTGGCGGTTAAAGCCTGGGCGGCGCTGAGCGAGTTTACCGGCCGCGACCATACCCATCTGGCGACCAATAAGGAAGAAGAGAAAATCCGCTTCCGGGATATTCAGGCTCAGCCGCGCAAAATCATCTCCAGCCCGACCTGGTCCGGCCTTGAGGATGAGCATGTCTCTTACAACGCCGGCTACACCAACGTGCATGAGCTGATCCCATGGCGCACGCTCTCCGGTCGTCAGCAGCTCTACCAGGATCACCCGTGGATGCGCGACTTCGGCGAGAGCCTGCTGGTCTATCGTCCGCCGATTGACACCCGTTCGGTGAAAGCAGTGATGGGCGAGAAGTCCAACGGCAATCCGGAGAAGGCGCTGAACTTCATCACGCCGCACCAGAAGTGGGGGATCCACTCGACCTACAGCGACAACCTGCTGATGCTGACCCTGTCACGCGGTGGACCCATCGTCTGGATGAGCGAGGTGGATGCCAAAGAGCTGGGCATTGAGGATAACGACTGGATCGAGGCCTTCAACAGCAACGGTGCGCTTACCGCCCGTGCGGTAGTGAGCCAGCGCGTGCCGGCCGGGATGACCATGATGTACCACGCCCAGGAGCGTATCGTGAACATTCCTGGCTCAGAGATCACCGGCCAACGCGGCGGGATCCACAACTCGGTCACCCGTATCAGCCCGAAACCGACCCATATGATTGGCGGCTACGCCCAGTTGGCGTACGGCTTTAACTACTACGGCACGGTCGGTTCCAACCGCGATGAGTTTGTGGTGGTTCGTAAGATGAAGAACATTAACTGGTTAGATGGCGAAAACAACGACCAGGTACAGGAGAGCGCAAAATGAAAATTCGTTCACAGGTAGGCATGGTGCTGAACCTTGACAAGTGCATCGGCTGTCATACCTGCTCGGTCACCTGTAAAAACGTCTGGACCAGCCGGGAAGGGATGGAGTACGCCTGGTTCAACAACGTTGAGAGCAAGCCTGGCGTAGGTTTCCCGGACGACTGGGAGAATCAGGAGAAGTGGAAGGGCGGCTGGATCCGCAAAGTGAACGGCAAACTACAGCCGCGCATGGGTAACCGTGCCACGCTGCTGGGTAAAATCTTCGCCAACCCGCATCTGCCGGGCATCGATGACTATTACGAGCCGTTTGACTACGACTATCAGCATCTGCACACCGCGCCGGAGGGCAAGCACCAGCCCATCGCCCGTCCACGGTCGAAAATCAGCGGTCAGCGGATGGATAAGATCGTCAGCGGCCCGAACTGGGAAGAGATCCTCGGCGGCGAATTTGAGAAGCGCAGCCAGGATCAGAACTTCGAGAACATGCAGAAGGCGATGTACGGGCAGTTTGAAAACACCTTCATGATGTATCTGCCGCGCCTGTGTGAGCACTGCCTGAACCCGGCCTGTGTCGCGACCTGCCCGAGCGGCGCGATCTACAAGCGTGAAGAGGATGGCATTGTGCTGATCGATCAGGACAAGTGCCGCGGCTGGCGGATGTGCGTTACCGGCTGCCCCTACAAAAAGATCTACTTCAACTGGAAGAGCGGCAAGTCCGAGAAGTGCATCTTCTGTTATCCGCGTATTGAGGCGGGGATGCCGACCGTCTGCTCCGAGACCTGCGTGGGGCGCATCCGCTACCTCGGCGTACTACTGTATGACGCGGACGCCATTGAAAACGCGGCGGCAACGGAGAGCGAGAAAGATCTCTATCAGCGTCAGCTGGACGTCTTCCTCGATCCGAACGATCCGGCGGTAATCGAGCAGGCGCTGAAGGATGGTGTGCCGCAGAGCGTGATTGACGCTGCGCAGAAATCACCTGTCTGGAAACTGGCGATGGACTGGAAACTGGCCCTGCCGCTGCACCCGGAGTATCGCACTCTGCCGATGGTCTGGTACGTGCCGCCTCTGTCTCCGATCCAGTCGGCGGCCGACGCGGGCGAGCTGGGCAGCAACGGCATTCTGCCGGACGTCGAGAGCCTGCGCATCCCGGTACAGTATCTTGCCAACCTGCTGACGGCGGGAGATACCCAGCCGGTGCTGCTGGCGCTGAAACGCATGCTGGCGATGCGTCACTACAAGCGTGCCGAGACCGTGGATAACGTTAACGATATTCGTGCTCTGGAAGAGGTGGGCTTAAGCGAAGCCCAGGCGCAGGAGATGTATCGTTATCTGGCGATTGCCAACTATGAAGACCGTTTCGTTATTCCTACCAGCCACCGCGAGCTGGCCCGGGATGCATTCCCGGAGCGCAACGGCTGCGGCTTTAGCTTCGGCGACGGCTGCCACGGCAGCGACACCAGGTTCAACCTGTTTAACAGCCGTCGTATTGACGCCGTCGATGTGACCAGGAAAACGGAGCCGCGCCCATGATTGAACTCGTCGTGATTTCCCGTCTGCTGGAGTATCCGGATGCTGCCCTGTGGCAGCATCAGCAGGCGCTGTTTGATGCCCTGGCAGAGAGCGAGAACCTGTCGCTTAAGGATGCTCATCAACTGGTCATCTTTATTCGTGACCTGATGAGTCAGGATCTGCTTGATGCGCAGGCGGCCTACAGCGAGCTGTTCGATCGCGGGCGCGCCACCTCGCTGCTGCTGTTTGAGCATGTGCATGGCGAATCCCGCGATCGCGGCCAGGCGATGGTGGATCTGCTGGCGCAGTATGAGCGCCAGGGTCTGGTTATCGATCGCCGCGAGCTGCCGGATCATCTCCCGCTCTATCTGGAGTATCTGGCTCAGCTGCCGGCAAGTGAAGCGCTGGAGGGGCTGGAGGATATCGCCCCGATTCTGGCCCTGCTCAACGCTCGTCTGCAACAGCGCGAGAGCCGCTATGCCAGCCTGTTTGAGCTGCTGCTGCGGCTGGCCAAAACCGACGTTGATCGGCAGAAGGTCGGCGAGAAGATTGCCGGCGAAGCCCGGGATGATACCCCCCAGGCGCTGGATGCCGTCTGGGAAGAGGAGCAGGTGAAATTCTTCGCCGACCAGAGCTGCGGTGAGTCTGAGATCGCCTCCCATCAGCGCCGTTTCGCCGGTGCGGTGGCCCCGCAATATTTGAATATCTCAACCGGAGGACAGCAATAATGCAGTTCCTTAATATGTTCTTCTACGACATCTATCCCTATATTGCGGGCACGGTGTTCCTGGTCGGCAGCTGGCTGCGCTATGACTACGGGCAGTATACCTGGCGAGCTGGCTCCAGCCAGATGCTGGATCGCAAAGGGATGAACCTGGCGTCGAACCTGTTCCATATTGGGATTATCGGGATCTTTGCCGGTCATCTGGTGGGGATGCTCACCCCGCACTGGATGTATGAGTCCTTTCTGCCGATTGACGTCAAACAGAAGCTGGCGATGATTGCCGGGGGCGTGTTCGGCATCATGACGCTGGTGGGCGGCCTGCTGCTGCTTAAGCGCCGTCTCTTTAGCGCCCGCGTGCGCGCCACCACGACGACAGCAGACATTCTCATCCTGACCCTGCTGATGGTGCAGTGCACGCTGGGCCTGCTGACGATCCCGTTCTCAGCCCAGCATATGGACGGGAGTGAAATGATGAAGCTGGTAGGTTGGGCGCAGTCGATTGTGACCTTCCACGGCGGCGCATCGGCAAACCTTGACGGCGTAGCATTTATTTTCCGTGTGCATCTGGTGCTGGGGATGACGCTGTTCCTGCTCTTCCCTTTCTCACGCCTGGTGCATATCTGGAGCGCGCCGGTAGAGTATCTGACGCGCAAATACCAGGTGGTGCGCGCCCGCCGCTAATTGGCTTCCTGTTTCATCTCAACCTCGCTGCGGCGAGGTTTTTTTTCGCCCCAGCCAAGATTGTTTCCCGCCGCCGCGAGAAGGATCAGCACCCCGCCAGCTAGCTGAGTGACGCTGAGCGTGTGGCCAAAGACCAGGTTATCCACCACAATCGCCACCACCGGATAGATAAACGACAGCGATCCGATAATTGGGGTGGGCAGTTTCTGAATTGCGCTATAGAGCAGCTGGTACATGACGCCGGTGTGGACAATGCCAAGGGTCAACAGGATCCCCCAGGGAAACTCCCGGGAGAAAACCGGCATCTGCGCCAGCGGCAGCAGCATCACCACGCCCGTGAGCACCTGAATAAAGGCGATGTGCTGCGGTGGAACAGGGCGCAGCTTGCGCGTGATCATCGCGGTGAGGGCGTAGAAGAAGGCTGCGCCCAGCGCCAGGGTGATTCCCATCAGCCAGCTGCTGCCATGACTTTGGGTTAGCTCGCTGGAGAGCAGGACCACGACGCCGACAAAAGCGAGAGCCAACCAGCTCCATTTCACCAGAGTAACCCGCTCACCAGAGAGCATGCCCATCAGTACCAGCATAAAGGGTTGTGTGTTGTAGACCACGGTTGCCAGTCCAATAGAGACGCGCGCGTAGGCGGCGAACAGCAGCAGCCAGTTAATGACCAGCGCCACGCCGCCGAGGATGGCGAGGGCCAGGGTGACGCGGGTTAAACGGCTGAAAGGCTGCTTGCTGAGGCGGATAAAGAGATAGAGCGCAGCAGCGCCGATCGCACAGCGCCAGAAAACGACTTCTGTTACCGGCAGGCCGGAGAGTAAAACAAAGGCGCCGATGGAGCCAGAAATCAGCATCGCCAGGCTCATCTGCCAGACGCCTTTTTGTATATCGCGCATACCTACCTCCTCGTTTTGATACGTTATTATCAGAAAATCAGAAGCGGTTTGATATAACCTTAATAAGATTCTTGGCGTAATTATCTTATATAAATTAGGTGAACTCTATGAATTACCTTATCGATGAAATAGACCGCCAGATCGTAGGCTGTCTGGCAGAAGATGCACGCATGTCGTTGAAGGTGCTAAGCGCTCGGGTTGGGTTGACCTCTCCCAGCACGGCAGAAAGAGTAAAGCGCCTTGAAGAGCGCGGGGTAATTCAGGGATACGGCGCGCACGTTAACCTTGCCGCGCTGGGCTATACGCTACAGGCGCTGGTCCGGGTTCGACCCATGCCGGGCATGCTGCATAAGGTCGATAAAATGATCCAGGCGATACCAGAGTGTATTGAGTGCGACAAAGTGACCGGGGAGGATTGCTTCGTGATGCGCCTGGTTGTGCGCTCAATAGAGCAGCTGGATGAGCTGTTGGACGGACTGGCGGAGTATGCCCAGAGCAACACTGCAATCGTTAAAAGCTCGCCGGTGAAACGCCGTCTGCCGCCGATATAATATGTGAGTTGGATGGAGTTCGCTCGTGTAGCCCCGGTAAGCGCAGCGCCACCGGGGAGATCGCTCATGCAGGCGAGTGCAACGCCGGGTGGCGGCTTCGCCTGACCCGGCCTACATGCACGCATCGACGAGGTGCCCCGATCATGTAGCCCCGGTAAGCGCAGCGCCACCGGGGAGAACGCTCATGCAGGCGAGTGCTGGGGTGCTTTATAAGGAGATGGTGGTGGGGGAAGGATTACTCGGTGCTTTGCACCTCGCCCTTCGGGTCGTTGCCTGAAGGCAACGCTTTCTCGCTGCCGCTCGAATCGAACCTTGGTCGAAGCTTCTCATCCTTCCCGGTACGGAATGGTATGTGGCTATGAGGTTTGACTTAACTGGGGTGCTTTATAAGGAGATGGTGGTGGGGGAAGGATTACTCGGTGCTTTGCACCTCGCCCTTCGGGTCGTTGCCTGAAGGCAACGCTTTCTCGCTGCCGCTCGAATCGAACCTTGGTCGAAGCTTCTCATCCTTCCCGGTACGGAATGGTATGTGGCTATGAGGTTTGACTTAACTGGGGTGCTTTATAAGGAGATGGTGGTGGGGGAAGGATTACTCGGTGCTTTGCA
>DAMBQR010000066.1:0-4393 GCA_032055545.1 Pseudescherichia sp.
TTGAGTTCCTGTTCGAAAACGGCGAGTTCTACTTCATTGAGATGAACACCCGTATCCAGGTTGAGCATCCGGTTACCGAGATGATCACCGGCGTGGATCTGATCAAAGAGCAGCTGCGTATCGCTGCGGGTCAGCCGCTCTCCATCAAACAGGAAGACGTAGTGGTGAAAGGCCATGCGGTCGAGTGCCGTATCAACGCCGAAGATCCCAACACCTTCCTGCCAAGCCCGGGTAAAATCACCCGCTTCCATGCGCCGGGCGGCTTTGGCGTGCGCTGGGAGTCCCATATCTACGCCGGTTATACCGTACCGCCGTACTATGACTCCATGATCGGCAAGCTGATCTGCTTCGGTGAGACGCGTGACGTGGCGATTGCCCGCATGAAGAACGCCCTGCAGGAGCTGATCATCGACGGCATCAAAACCAACGTTGATCTGCAGACCCGCATCATGAATGACGAGAACTTCCAGCACGGTGGAACCAACATCCACTATCTGGAGAAAAAACTCGGTCTTAACGAAAAATAAGTACGCAACGCGATAATCAAGGCCGGGAAACCGGCCTTTTTCTTTACTAACCGGGGATGAAAATGGACAAACGTTTTGTTCAGGCCCATAAAGAGGCGCGCTGGGCGCTGTGGCTGACCCTTTTGTACCTTGCCGCATGGTTAGCGGCCGCTTACTTACCTGACACACAGCAAGGGATCACCGGCCTGCCGCGCTGGTTTGAGATGGCCTGTCTGCTCACCCCGCTACTATTTATTCTCCTCTGCTGGCTGATGGTGCGCGTTATCTTCCGCGATATCTCTCTGGAGGATAGCGATGCAAACTGAAATTATTACCGTACTGGCGATCTACCTGCTTGCCGTCTTCGGCCTGTCGATTTATGCGATGCGTAAACGCAGCACCGGGACCTTTCTGAGCGAATATTTTCTTGGCAGCCGCTCAATGGGCGGCTTTGTGCTGGCGATGACCCTGACCGCCACCTATATTAGCGCCAGCTCGTTTATTGGTGGCCCCGGCGCAGCGTATAAATATGGCCTCGGCTGGGTATTGCTGGCGATGATCCAGCTGCCGGCAGTCTGGCTGTCGCTGGGGATTTTGGGCAAGAAGTTTGCCATTCTGGCGCGGCGCTATAACGCGGTGACCCTCAACGACATGCTGTTTGGCCGCTACCGGAGCCGCCTGCTGGTGTGGCTGGCAAGCCTCAGCCTGCTGGTAGCCTTTATCGGCGCGATGGCGGTGCAGTTTATTGGCGGTGCACGGCTGCTGGAGTCGGCGGCGGGGATCCCTTATGAGACCGGTCTACTGATCTTTGGTATCAGCATTGCGCTCTATACCGCCTACGGCGGCTTTCGCGCCAGCGTGCTCAACGACACCCTTCAGGGTATGGTAATGCTTGTCGGCACTATCGTGCTGCTGATTGGCGTAGTGCATGCGGCAGGCGGCCTTGGTAATGCCGTTGAAACCCTGCGACATATCGATCCGCAGCTGGTTACCCCTCAGGGCGCTGACGATATCCTCTCCCCGACCTTTATGACCTCGTTCTGGGTGCTGGTCTGTTTCGGCGTGATCGGCCTGCCGCATACCGCCGTGCGCTGCATCTCCTATAAGGATAGCAAGGCGGTGCACCGGGGCATCATTATCGGTACTATCGTGGTCGCGATTTTAATGTTCGGAATGCACCTCGCAGGCGCGCTGGGCCGGGCGGTGATCCCCAACCTGACGGTGCCGGATCTGGTGATCCCGACGCTGATGGTCAAAGTGCTGCCGCCCTTTGCTGCCGGGATCTTCCTCGCTGCACCGATGGCGGCGATCATGTCAACGATCAACGCGCAGCTGCTGCAAAGTTCCGCTACGATCATCAAAGATCTCTACCTCAACCTACGTCCGGAGCAGATCCACAACGAGCGCCGTCTGAAGCGGATGTCATCGGCCATCACCCTGATTTTGGGGGCGCTGCTGCTGCTGGCAGCCTGGCGTCCGCCGGAGATGATCATCTGGCTGAACCTGCTGGCCTTCGGCGGGCTGGAGGCGGTCTTCCTCTGGCCGCTGGTGCTGGGGCTGTACTGGGAGCGGGCCAACGCTGCCGGGGCGCTGAGCGCGATGATTGTCGGCGGCGTACTGTACGCGCTGTTAGCGACCTTTAATATTCAGTACCTCGGGTTTCACCCGATTGTACCGTCGCTGCTGTTAAGTTTGCTGGCGTTCGTGATAGGGAACCGCTTTGGTCACCCCGTCCCGGAAGCCAACGCTATTTCAATTGATAAATAAAGAGTTTTGCCATGCCGTGGATCCAACTAAAACTGAATACGACCGGTGCCAATGCGGAAGAGCTGAGCGATGCCCTGCTGGAAGCGGGTGCGGTTTCTATTACCTTCCAGGATACGCACGATACGCCGGTGTTTGAGCCGCTGCCGGGTGAGACCCGCCTGTGGGGCGATACCGACGTTATCGGCCTGTTTGATGCCGAAACGGATATGAACGAGGTGGTGGCTATCCTTGAGGGGCACCCGCTGCTGGGGGCTGGATTTGTGCATAAAATCGAGCAGCTGGAAGACAAGGACTGGGAGCGCGAGTGGATGGAGAACTTCCACCCAATGCGCTTTGGCGAACGCCTGTGGATCTGTCCGAGCTGGCGCGACGTGCCGGATGCAAACGCGGTTAACGTGATGCTCGACCCAGGCCTGGCGTTTGGTACCGGCACGCACCCTACCACTTCGCTGTGCCTGCAGTGGCTTGACGGTCTCGATCTGGCGGGCAAGACGGTGATCGACTTTGGCTGCGGCTCCGGCATCCTGGCGATTGCCGCCCTGAAGCTGGGCGCGGCAAAGGCGATTGGTATTGATATCGACCCGCAGGCCATTCAGGCCAGCCGCGATAACGCCGAACGCAACGGCGTCTCCGAACGCCTGGCGCTCTATCTGCCTCAGGATCAGCCCGCAGAGATGCAGGCCGACGTGGTGGTCGCCAATATCCTGGCGGGTCCGCTACGCGAGCTGGCACCACTGATTAGCGTTCTGCCGGTGAGCGGCGGCCTGTTAGGGTTATCCGGTATTCTGGCCAGCCAGGCCGAGAGCGTGTGCGAAGCCTACGCCGACCGCTTCGCTCTCGACCCGGTGGTGGAGAAAGAGGAGTGGTGCCGCATTACCGGGCAAAAACGATAATCTCTCCAGCGTGGCCTGCGGGCCACGCTTTTGTTTGTAAATTCGCCAAAGCGATAGTAAGAAATGAGAGCACGATCGCATTCGAAAGCGCTTTTTTGCTTATAAAAACAGCGGATTATCCCGTCAGACCCGTTGCTGTTGCAATAAAAACGGATAACTTTCAGGAAAATATTAGCGGTTAAAAAAAGTGCGTTTTACGTTAAAATCATGATTCCTAATGATATTTATTTCTTGCTCTCATGCTTACTTACGATTCCTTGATCTGCAACGGTGGATTGTTCAAAGTTTGGCCTTTCATCTCATGCAAAAAATGCGTAATATACGCCGCCTTGCAGTCACAGTATGGTCATTTCTTAACTCATGCGAATCGGACACCACCAGCTCAGAAATCGCCTGATCGCAGCACCGATGGCAGGCATCACCGACAGGCCATTCAGGACGCTGTGCTACGAGATGGGAGCAGGTTTAACCGTATCCGAGATGATGTCCTCTAACCCGGAAGTGTGGGCGAGCGACAAATCACGTTTACGAATGGTGCACGTTGATGAGCCTGGGATCCGCACGGTGCAAATTGCCGGTAGCGTCCCTGAAGAGATGGCGGAAGCCGCGCGAATCAACGTGGAAAGCGGTGCCCAGATTATTGATATCAATATGGGTTGCCCGGCGAAAAAGGTGAATCGCAAGCTGGCAGGTTCAGCCCTGTTACAACACCCCGATCTGGTGAAGTCGATCCTGACGGCGGTGGTGGCAGCGGTGGAGGTCCCCGTCACGCTGAAGATTCGCACCGGCTGGTCGCCGGAGCACCGTAACTGTGTAGAAATTGCCCAACTGGCTGAAGACTGTGGTATCCAGGCTCTGACCATTCATGGACGCACTCGCGCCTGTTTGTTCAACGGAGACGCGGAATACGACAGCATTCGGGCAGTTAAGCAGAAGGTTTCCATTCCGGTTATCGCGAATGGTGACATTACTGACCCGCTTAAAGCCAGAGCCGTGCTCGACTATACAGGGGCTGATGCCCTGATGATAGGTCGCGCGGCTCAGGGAAGACCCTGGATCTTTCGGGAAATCCAGCACTATCTGGACTCTGGGGAGCTGCTGCCCCCCCTGCCTCTGGCAGAGGTTAAGCGCTTACTTTGCGCACACGTTCGGGAACTGCACGACTTTTACGGTCAGGCAAAAGGGTACCGAATTGCGCGTAAACACGTCTCCTGGTATCTCCAGGAG
>DAMBQR010000066.1:4468-20932 GCA_032055545.1 Pseudescherichia sp.
CGAACAACGCGTAAATTCTGACGTACTGACCGTTTCTACCGTTAACTCTCAGGACCAGGTAACTCAAAAACCCCTGCGTGATTCCGTGAAACAGGCACTGAAGAACTATTTTGCTCAACTGAACGGTCAGGATGTGAATGACCTGTATGAGCTGGTACTGGCTGAAGTTGAACAGCCCCTGTTGGACATGGTGATGCAATACACCCGCGGTAACCAGACCCGCGCTGCCCTGATGATGGGTATCAACCGTGGTACCCTGCGTAAGAAACTGAAAAAATACGGCATGAACTGATACTAATCAGTTAAATGTTTGTTTAAAAAGGCGCGAACCGGCATGGGGAAGCGCCTTTTTTGTTGCTGGCCTACCCGTTTTGTTTAATCGTACAAATTAACGTCTTTTCCCCCCAAAAAACAGGGGCTTAAAACCCTTCCACCGCTCTGCATTGGGTGCTAATGTCACGCCCTTTACGCCCGTGCGCATAAAATTTTAGCGATCAATAACCTTAATTGTGAATGAGTTGGTGGCATCATGCAGGTTAGCCAATACGACCAGATCCTCGTTGTAATCTCTTTTATCGTTGCCATCATGGCAGCCTATACCGCGCTGAATATGGCCGGCCGGGTCTCAACCAATCCTGGCAAAGCCGGCTGGTTTTGGCTGACGGGCGGCGGTCTTGCGCTGGGTATCGGCATCTGGGCCATGCACTTTATTGGAATGCTGGCGATGGAGCTGACCATGGGCATGAGCTACGATCTGCTGCTCACCGGCCTGTCGATGCTGATTGCCGTAGGCTCGTCCCTGTTTGCCCTCTGGCTGGTCAGCTCGCCTCAGTTGCGCCTGCGACGCCTGCTGCCAGGCTCGCTGGTGATGGGCTGCGGCATCGCCGGCATGCACTACACCGGCATGGCAGCGCTGGAGGTGTCACCGCCCATTCAGTGGGATATGCGCTGGGTTGCGCTCTCGCTGGTCATCGCGCTCGGTGCATCACTGGCCGCGCTGTGGCTCACCTTCCGCCTGCGTCACGAGGCGGCGCTGGTGGCACAAATGCGTGCGGGAGCAGCCATTCTGATGGGCATTGCGATTGCCGGTATGCATTATACCGGCATGATGGCAGCCCAGTTTCCGATGCAGCATACGGTTATGCATCATGGTGTAGACGGTAACTGGCTGGCGCTGCTGGTTAGCGTTGTCGCGCTCTCTATCCTCGGCATTACTCTGCTGGTCTCAATGCTGGACGCCCGTCTACAGGCGCGCACGTCGCTGCTGGCCTCGTCGCTGGCGGAGGCGAACCGCGAGCTGGCCCAGCTGGCGCTGCACGATCCCCTCACCCGCCTGCCTAACCGCGTGCTGCTGGAGGATCGCCTCGACCAGGCAATCAATAAGGCCCGGCGCGAAGGCTCCTTTTTTGCCCTGATGTTTATGGATCTTGATGGGTTCAAAACCGTAAACGACGCCTACGGCCATGACGTTGGCGATCGGCTGCTGGTCGCCGTGACCGAACGTCTGCTCCAGCCGCTGAAGGGGCAGTATACGCTGGCGCGGATCGGCGGCGACGAGTTTGTCCTGTTGGCGGAGGTTAGCGCCCCGGATGAGGCGGCCACGCTGGCGGACGCCCTGGTACGCACCATCGATCAACCCTTCACCCTCGACCGCTACGATTTAGTCGTGACCTTAAGCGTGGGTATTGCCCTCTACCCTCACGATGGCAAGAACGAACGCGAGCTGATGTTTAACGCCGATGCGGCGATGTACCACACCAAGCATATGGGGCGTAACGGCTACCACTTCTTCCAGCCGTCGATGAATACGCTGGCACAGACCCAGCTCCTGCTAATGAGCGACCTGTGGCTGGCGCAGGAGCGCAACGAACTGCGCCTCTTTTACCAGCCCAAGTTCCATGCCCCCGCCGGGCCGATAGTTGGCTTTGAAGCCCTGCTGCGTTGGCAGCACGGCGTGCACGGCCTGCTGACGCCGGATCGGTTCCTGCCGCTGGCAGAAAAAACCGGCCTGATCATTCCCATTGGGAACTGGGTGATTGATGAAGCCTGCCGCCAGCTGAACGAATGGCGTCAGCAGGGGCATATACACTGGACGGTGGCCGTTAACCTCTCAACCCTGCAGTTTGAGCAGCCGGGGCTGGTCGATCACGTGATGGATTGCCTGGCGCGGTATCATGTTCCGCCCCAGAGCCTGATCCTTGAGGTGACGGAAACCACGGCCATGACCAACCCGGATGAGAGCGTGCGCGTATTGACCGAACTCACCGATGCCGGGGTTAAAGCTTCAATTGACGATTTTGGTACCGGCTACTCCAGCCTGCTCTACCTGAAACGCCTGCCGGCCTGCGAGCTGAAGATTGACCGGGCATTTGTTAAGGAGCTGAGCCGCGACGGCGACGATGCCACTATCGTCTCCGCCATTGTGGCGCTGGCCAAAACGCTGAATCTTAAGGTCGTGGCGGAAGGTGTAGAGACGCAGGCCCAGCAGGAGTTTCTGACCGAGCTGGGCTGCAATACGCTGCAGGGCTACCTGCTGGGTAAACCCATCTCGGCCCAGGAGGCAACACAGCTGGGGACCGAGACAAAGTAAGCGTAACGCCGGGTGGCGCTACGCTTACCCGGCCTACAACTCTTCCGAGACTATTGCGCGAGATACCTTGGCTTTTTTGGTAAAGAACTGCCGTACCACCACAAAGAACACCGGAACGAAGAAGATCGCCAGCAGCGTCGCGGAGAGCATGCCCCCCAGCACCCCGGTTCCCACCGCGTTCTGCGCGCCGCTGCCCGCACCAGAGCTGATCACCAGCGGCATGACCCCAAGGATAAAGGCCAGCGAGGTCATCAGGATCGGGCGCAGCCGCATACGCACCGCTTCAAGCGTCGCCGCCACCAGCGGCTTGCCCTCTTTATCCATCAGATCCTTAGCAAACTCGACGATCAGAATGGCGTTCTTAGCCGAAAGCCCAATGGTGGTTAACAGCCCGACCTGGAAGTAAACGTCATTATTCATCCCCCGCGTTAAGGCTGCCAGCAGTGCGCCAATAACGCCCAGCGGCACCACCAGCATCACCGAGAACGGGATCGACCAGCTCTCATACAGCGCTGCCAGACAGAGAAAGACCACGATCAGTGAAATGGCGTACAGCGCCGGAGCCTGATTACCTGAGAGACGCTCCTGGTAAGACATACCGGTCCAGTCATAGCCGATACCGGAAGGCAGCCCGGAGGCCAGCTTCTCCATGAGCTGCATCGCATCGCCAGTACTCTTGCCCGGCGCGGCCTCGCCTAAAATTTCCATAGAGGGCAGACCGTTGTAGCGCTCCAGACGCGGCGAGCCATAGACCCAGTGTGAGGTGGTAAAGGCCGAAAACGGCGTCATCTCTCCGCTGCTGCTGCGGACGTAGAGATTGTTCACGTCCCCAGGCAGCATGCGGTATTGCGCATCTGCCTGCACGTAGACCTTTTTCACCCGCCCGTGATCGATAAAGTCATTCACGTAGGTGCCGCCTAATGCGGTAGAAATGGTCTGGTTAATATCCGAGAGATCGATCCCCAGCGCCTGCGCCTTTTCGATATCCACCTCCAGCTTAAACTGTGGGGTATCTTCAAGCCCGTTTGGCCGCACGCGTACCACCTGGTCCGAATGCTTCTGCACCTCAGCCAGCAGCCTATTGCGGGCGCTGGTCAGGGCTTCATGTCCAAGGTTGGCCTGGTCAATTAGCTCAAAGTCAAAGCCCGTCGCCGTGCCCAGTTCGATAATCGCCGGCAGGTTAAACGGAAACACCAACCCGTCGCTGATTTTACCGAAGGCTTTGCTGGCCCGCTCAACGATGCCGCCGACGCCGTTCTCTTTACCGGGGCGTTGCTCCCACGGCTTAAGGCTGATAAAGGCCATCCCGGAGTTCTGCCCCTGGCCGCTGAAACTATAGCCGTTGACGGTCAGGACAGAGTCAACGTTCGCCTTCTCACTGTTAAGATAGTAGTCGGTGACCTTATCCAGCACCTTCTGCGTCCGGGCCTGAGTCGCCCCGGCAGGTAGCTGCACCATGGTCATAAAGACGCCCTGATCTTCATCAGGCAGAAACGAGGTGGGCAGACGTAAAAACAGCACCGCCATTGCGGCGACAATCAGTACGTAGACCAGCAGATAGCGTCCGGTGCCCTTGATAATCCTGGCAACGCTGTCAGTGTAGTGGTGCGTACTGCGCTCAAACAGGCGATTAAACCAGCCAAAAAAGCCTTTTTTCTCACCGTGCGTTTCAGGATCGCACGGCTTGAGCAGCGTTGCACAGAGGGCCGGGGTAAGGATAAGCGCTACCAGCACCGAGAGCGCCATCGCCGAGACGATGGTAATAGAGAACTGGCGATAGATGGCTCCCGTCGAACCGCCAAAGAAGGCCATGGGGATAAAGACCGCTGAAAGCACCATCGCAATCCCTACCAACGCCCCCTGGATCTGCGACATCGACTTCTCCGTCGCCTCCTTCGGCGGCAGATGGTCCTCCGCCATTACGCGCTCGACGTTCTCTACCACCACGATAGCATCGTCCACCAGCAGGCCTATCGCCAGCACCATACCGAACATGGTCAGCGTGTTGATGGAGTAGCCAAACGCCGAGAGGATCGCAAAGGTGCCCAGCAGAACCACCGGCACGGCGATGGTTGGGATCAGCGTCGCCCGGAGATTTTGCAGAAACAGGTACATCACCAGAAAGACCAGGATAATTGCTTCAAACAGCGTTTTTACCACCTCATGAATAGAGATCTTCACAAAGGGCGTGGTGTCGTAGGGGTAGACCACCTTCATCCCCTGAGGAAAGAACGGCTCCAGTTCGCTGAGTTTGGCTTTGATGGCGGTAGCGGTATCCAGCGCATTGGCACCGGTTGCCAGCTTAATACCAATCGCCGCCGCATCCTGGCCGTTGATTTTTGTAACCGTGTTGTAGTTCTCCCCGCCCAGCTCAATACGGGCTACATCTTTCAGCCGCACCTGCGATCCGTCGGCGTTGACCTTCAGCGTGATGTTGCCGAACTCCACCGGATCCTTCAGCCGCGTCTGGGCAATGATGGAGGCATTAAGCTGCTGGTTAGGTATCGACGGCGTACCGCCAAGCTGGCCGGCGGCTATCTGGTCGTTCTGCACCTTGATCTGGTTAACTACATCGACCGTCGTCAGGTTGTATTTGTTAAGCAGATCGGCGTTCAACCAGATACGCATCGCGTACTGGGCACCGAACAGCTGCACGTCACCGACGCCGTTAGTGCGGCTAACAGGATCTTTAATATTAGACGCGACGTAGTCAGAGATATCATCCTGGTTCAGGCTCTTGTTCTCAGAGGTAAAGCCAACCACCATCAAGAAGCTGCTGCTGGACTTTTCAACGCTGATCCCCTGCTGCTGAACCTCCTGCGGCAGCAGCGGCATCGCCAGCTGCAGCTTATTCTGTACCTGGACCTGAGCAATGTCTGGATCCGTTCCGGATTTAAAAGTAAGCGTAACCGTCACGCTTCCTGCCGAGTCGCTGGTAGAGGAGATGTACATCAGGTTATCGATACCGTTCATGTTTTGTTCGATAACCTGCGTGACGGTATCCTGCACCGTCTGGGCGTCAGCCCCCGGGTAGGTGGCGCTAATGGCGATCGCCGGCGGCGCAATGGTCGGGTATTGCGCGACGGGTAGCTGTAAGATTGCCAGCGCCCCGGCAATCATCAAAATAATTGCCAGCACCCAGGCAAAAATCGGACGATCGATAAAAAACTTAGCCATCTTTTGCTCTCGTTGGGTTGATACGATTAACGCGCGGCGGCAGTTTGGCCTGCTGCGCTCGGGGCGATAGTCACCGTTGCCCCAGGACGAACCCGCTGCAATCCGCTGACGATGACGTTTTCACCCTCTTTCAGGCCATCCGTAATAAGCCACTTATCACCGATAGCCTGCGACGCGACGACGTTGCGTGACTCAACCTGGTTTTTATCGTTCACCAGCAGCACGGTGGCATCACCGCGGGCATTACGGGTGACGCCCTGCTGCGGCACAAGAAGAGCAGCGGGCTGCACCCCCTCGTCGATGCGCGCCCGAACAAACATGCCCGGCAGCAGGGAGTGATCCGGGTTAGGGAAAACGGCCCGGATGGTAATGGAGCCAGTGCTCTCATCAACGGTGACGTCTGAGAACTCCAGCGTGCCCTTCAGCGGATAGCGCTGGCCGTTTTCGGTTAACAGCTCAACGTCCGTTTTACTGCTGTTTTTTTGCAGATTGCCCTGTTCGACAGCCTGCTTGAGACGCATAAAGTCATTGCTCGACTGGGTAACGTCCACATAGACGGGATCCAACTGCTGCACGGTCGCCATGGCGGTGCTCTGGCCGTTAGTCACCAGCGCCCCCTCGGTCACCGCTGATTTACCGATCCGGCCGTTAATCGGCGAGCGGACCTGGGTATAGGCGAGGTTTATCCTTGCCGTTTCAACGGCTGCCTTCGCGGCCTGCACTGCGGCATCAGCCTGCTGGGCATCGGCAATGGCCGTGTCAAACTCCTGCTGGCTGATGTACTGCGTGCCGACAAGGGGCTGATAGCGCTTAACGGTGAGGTGGGCAATCTTCGCCGCCGCCTGCGCCTTCGCCAGTTCACCCTGGCTGCTGGCATAGTCAGCCTGATAGGTTGCAGGATCGATCTGGTAGAGCGACTGGCCTGCGGTAATATCCGCCCCCTCGACAAAATTACGCCGTAAAATAATCCCGCTGACCTGGGGCCGCACTTCAGCAATGCGAAACGCTTCGGTTCTGCCAGGTAATTCTGTGGTGACCGCCAGCGGTGCGGCTTTTACCTGATAAACGCTGACCTCCGGCGCAACGGCTTTCTTTGCGCTGTCGTCGCTATCATTACAGCCACTGAGTAAACCTGCCGAAATTAAAAGTAATGACGACAGGCGGAAACATTCACCAAATTTATTCATTGCAGTTCCTCAAAAACACAACGCACGGCATTAACCGCAAAAATCCACGATAAAAATAATTCACATCAATAAATGAAATTATTTAATTGGTCCGATGAATAATTAATGGCTCACCGGAAAGAGAAATCGTTATTAACGCTGGGCAATAGCATGGCTCGATTTTGCTAAGCGCCGACAAACCACGACATAAAATAACGGGACAAAGAATATGGCCAGCAGCGTCGCTGCAATCATTCCCCCCATTACCCCAGTTCCGACCGCATTTTGCGCGCCGCTGCCTGCGCCGGTACTTAATACCAGCGGCATTACGCCTAAAATAAAGGCCAGGGAGGTCATCAGAATAGGGCGCAGGCGCATTCTGACCGCTTCAAGCGTGGCCTCGATAAGGCTTTTGTGCTCTTTATCCATCAGGTCTTTGGCAAACTCGACAATCAGAATGGCATTCTTAGCGGATAGCCCAATGGTAGTGAGCAGGCCGACCTGGAAATAGACGTCGTTACTCAAACCTCGCAGGCTGGCGGCCAGCAACGCCCCCACGACGCCCAGCGGCACCACCAGCATCACCGAGAAGGGAATGGACCAGCTCTCATACAGGGCGGCGAGGCAGAGGAAAACCACCACCAGCGAAATGGCATACAGCGCCGGGGCCTGGTTGCCCGACAGCCGCTCCTGATAGGACATGCCGGTCCAGTCAAAACCTACACCCGCTGGCAGCTGTGCCGCCAGCGTCTCCATGAGCTTCATCGCTTCACCGCTGCTTTTGCCCGGCGCGGCCTCGCCGAGGATCTCCATAGAAGGCAGGCCGTTATAGCGTTCCAGCCGAGGTGAACCCTGGATCCAACGGGCGCTGGAGAAGCTGGAGAACGGCACCATGCCGCCGGCCCGGTTGCGAACGTACCAGGTGTTAATGTCATCCGGCATCATGCGATACGGGGCATCGGCCTGGGCATAGACCTTTTTTACGCGCCCGTTATCAATAAAGTCGTTAACGTAGGTGCTGCCCAACGCGGTGGCGATGGTATTATTAATATCGCTCAGCGAGACGCCCAGCGCCTGGGCTTTCTCCTGATCGACGTTAAGCTTGAACTGGGGCATATCCTCCAGGCCGTTAGGCCGCGTCCTGACCAGCATGTCCGGATGCTGCGCCGCCTGCATGAGCAGCTGGTTACGCGCGGCGGTCAGCGCCGTATGGCCCAGCCCCGCCTGGTCGATCAGCTCGAAGTCGAACCCGGTCGCGGTTCCCAGCTCGGTAATGGCGGGCAGGTTAAAGGCGAAAACCATCCCATCCTTGATGCGGCTAAAGGCTTTCGTGGCGCGGCTGACGATAGCAGCAACATGATCCTCTTTCGCCTCGCGCTGCGCCCACGGCGTCAGGCGGACAAAGGCCAGGCCGTTGTTCTGTCCTTTGCCGTTCAAACCAAAACCGGTGACGGTAAAGACGGAATCAACGTTGGTTTTCTCTGCCGTCAGGTAATAATCCGTGACCTGCCGCATGATCTGCTCCGTACGTGCCTGCGTCGCACCGGCGGGCAGCGTGACCATCGTCAGAAACACGCCCTGATCCTCTTCAGGTAAAAATGAGGTCGGCAGCCGCAGGAACAGTACCGCCATTCCGATAACGATAACCACGTAGACCACAATATACCGCCCCGTACAGTGAAGCAGCTTCTGCACGCTGCCGGTATAGTGCCGGGTGCTCTGTTCAAACAGGCGGTTGAAGCGGCTAAAAAGCCGGTGGGTCTTATCGTGCTGTACCGGCTTAAGCAGCGTGGCGCACAGGGCAGGCGTTAGAATCAGAGCGACCAGCACCGAGAGCGCCATTGCCGAGACGATGGTGATTGAGAACTGCCGATAGATCACCCCTGTCGATCCGCCAAAAAAGGCCATCGGAATAAAGACCGCAGAGAGCACCATCGCAATGCCTACCAGCGCCCCCTGGATCTGGCTCATTGACTTCTGCGTGGCCTCCTTTGGCGGCAGCCCTTCGTCAGTCATGACCCGCTCGACGTTTTCGACCACCACGATGGCATCATCCACCAGCAGGCCGATAGCCAGCACCATGCCAAACATGGTGAGTGTATTGATGGAGTAGCCAAACGCCGCCAGCACCGCAAAGGTTCCCAGCAGCACCACCGGCACGGCGATGGTCGGGATCAGCGTCGCACGCAGATTTTGCAGAAAGAGATACATCACCAGGAAGACCAGCACGATCGCTTCAAACAGCGTTTTGAACACCTCGCGGATAGAGATGTTGATAAACGGCGTCGTATCGTAGCTGTAAACCAACTTCAGGCCGTGCGGAAAATAGGATTGCAGATGCGCCATCTGCTGCTTTACCGCATCGGCGGTAGAGAGCGCATTTGCCCCCGTAGCCAGCTTAATACCCAGCCCTGCTGAAGGTTTTCCATTATAGCGAGCCACGACGTTGTAGTTTTCACCGCCGCGCTCAATGCGGGCAACGTCGCGCAGCAGCACGCGTGAGCCGTCTGCCTGTACCTTAAGCGTAATATTGCCAAACTCCTGCGGCGTCCGCAGACGGGTCTGGGCGATGATTGAGGCGTTAAGCTGCTGCGTCGCTGGTGAGGGGGAGCCCCCCAGCTGGCCGGCAGCAATCTGGCTGTTCTGCGCTTTGATTTCGTTAACCACGTCGAGGGTGGTCAGTTGATACTGGTTGAGCTTGCTGGGGTCAAGCCAGATGCGCATGGCATACTGCGCCCCAAACAGCTGTACGTCACCGACCCCTTCAGTGCGGCTTACCGGATCTTTGATATTGGAGGAGATGTAGTCGGCAATGTCATCCTGCGACATGCTGCCATCATCTGAAATAAAGCCCATTACCAGCAGGAAGTTGCTGCTCGATTTTTTAACGTTGATGCCCTGCTGCTGTACCTCCTGGGGCAGCAGCGGCATGGCGAGCTGCAGCTTGTTCTGTACCTGAACCTGGGCGATGTCGGGATCGGTCCCGGAATTAAAGGTTAAGGTTACCGTCACGCCGCCCGAGGAGTCGCTGGTGGAGGACATGTACATCAGGTTATCGAGGCCGTTCATATTCTGTTCGATCACCTGGGTTACCGTGTCCTGCACGGTCTGCGCATCCGCGCCGGGATAGGTAGCGTTAATGGCAATGGCGGGCGGCGCAATCGTGGGGTACTGCGCAACGGGCAGCTTAATGACGGCCAGCGCGCCTGCCAGCATCAAAATAATCGCCAGTACCCAGGCGAAAATTGGGCGCTCGATAAAGAACTTTGCCATATAAACGTATTACCTTTTGTTTTTCATCACCGGAATTTATTACCGGAAGGCGTTAGCATTTATTACCCAAATAAATACTTTGTTTAATAACATTCATGATGTGAATATTTATTAACGCATAGCGAAAATAGTGGCGCTATGTTGAATGAACAACAAAAAAATGCAAGGATAGATAGTGAGATCCCGAGTACATTTTATTCAGCAAATGTAAATCACGCTTCGAGCATGACGGTGGCAGCAATGGCAAAGAAGAAAAAAGAAGAGGCAGCTAAGACACGGCAGCGATTAATAGACACCGCTATTTTAACATTTTCACAGCAAGGCTTTTCCAATACGACGCTGGACGATATCGCCTGCGCGGCACATATGACACGCGGTGCTATTTACTGGCACTTTACAAATAAGACAGAACTATTTAACGCCATCTGGAAAGAGCAACGACCGTTAAGAGAGAGAATAGACCGCAACGCACGCGTGCATTTTATTAACGATCCACAGGGCCTATTTCGCCACAGCTTAACTGAATCCCTCCGCTTAATTGCAAACAGTCCTTTCGAACAGGCACTTGTAGAAATTCTTTACCATAAGTGCGAATTTACACCAACTATGACCCCGGAAGCGGAAATACGCGAGCGGCTGTTTTTTAATCCTGCAAACGTTACAGAACTGTTAGAGAAGTGCCAGCAGCAGGATCCCTGCTTTTTAAGCGGCAGCATAGAGACGGCGTTGATTATTATTCAGGGATATCTGAGTGGAATTGTTAAAAACTGGCTGATGTTGGATAAGTCCTTCGATCTTGCCGCGCTGGCACCGCAGCTGGTTGAGGGACTGCTGGTGATGCTGCGCACGACGCCAGAAGAGAGTAACGCCAGGCTGAGCGCATGACGCCAGCGATCTCTGGCTCCATCTTTTCTCCTTAATCCGCTGGTCTACGCTGTTTCTCTCCATGTTTTTTACATTGGACACGCTTTGTAAGAATAGAGGCATAAATTCCCGCCGTGACCGGTGGTACAATACCGCCATTCACATAAATGAGGTGAATGTGACCATGAAAAAATTAATTGCCGTTGCACTGTTATCTACCGTTCTCGCAGGCTGTGCCCATGACTCCCCTTGCGTACCGACCTATGACGATCAGGGCCGACTGGTGCATACCAATACCTGCATGAAAGGGACCACTCAGGATAACTGGGAAACCGCAGGGGCTGTTGCCGGCGGTGCCGCCGCGATTGCTGGCCTGACGCTGGGTATTGTGGCCTTAACTAAATAATCTGATCCAAGGCGTGGTTCCCCCCACGCCTTCTTTTTTGCTCCTCTCCGGTGCAATCCTCACGTAGCGAAACTATTTTGCGCTGTTTTGTGGCGCAGGTTAACTTTTCGCCCTGTTTCAGTGCGCTTTTCCCCATTTTTCCTGTCTACACTCTGCATATTGCGGGGAGAACTCCCTTTTTCCGCCTTCCGCAAACCTGGCACTACCTTTGCTTTGAAGAGTATGGCTAACGCCACAGACAGGTTACAGGCGTCTCCCGAACGCCTTTTTATAACAATAATTTCGCCACACAGGATGCATTATGAAAAAGATGACGATCGCCAGCCTGGCTGCCGCCGGGGCGCTACTTGCTGTTGTAAATCAGGCGCATGCTGGCGCAACGCTGGATGCCGTAAAGAGTAAAGGTTTTGTACAGTGCGGTATCAGCGACGGGCTGCCGGGTTTCTCTTATGCGGATGCCAACGGCAAGTTCACCGGTATTGATGTGGACGTTTGCCGTGGCGTCGCCGCTGCCGTTTTTGGCGATGACACCAAAGTGAAGTACACCCCGCTGACGGCCAAAGAGCGTTTCACCGCTCTGCAGTCCGGCGAAGTTGACGTGCTGTCACGTAATACCACCTGGACCTCATCCCGCGATGCAGGCATGGGCATGGCGTTTACCGGCGTCACCTACTACGACGGCATCGGCTTCCTGACCCACAATAAAGCGGGTCTGAAGAGTGCTAAAGAGTTAGACGGGGCCACCGTCTGCATCCAGGCCGGTACCGATACCGAGCTGAACGTGGCGGATTACTTTAAATCTAACAATATGAAGTATACCCCGGTGACCTTTGACCGCTCCGACGAGTCTGCCAAAGCGCTGGAGTCCGGTCGCTGCGACACCCTGGCCTCCGATCAGTCACAGCTCTATGCCCTGCGCATCAAGCTGAGCACGCCGGGTGAGTGGATCGTCCTGCCAGAGGTGATCTCTAAAGAGCCGCTGGGACCGGTGGTTCGCCGCGGTGACGAAGAGTGGTTTTCCATTGTTCGCTGGACCCTGTTCGCCATGCTGAACGCAGAGGAGATGGGCATCACCTCTAAAAACGTTGATGAGAAGGCGGCCAGCCCGGCGACCCCGGATATGGCGCACCTGTTAGGTAAAGAGGGTGACTACGGCAAGGATCTGAAGCTCGACAATAAGTGGGCTTACAACGTGATCAAGAAAGTCGGTAACTACGCAGAGATCTTTGAACGCAACGTCGGATCGGAAAGCCCGCTGAAGATCAAACGCGGCCAGAACAACCTCTGGAACAACGGCGGTATCCAGTACGCGCCGCCGGTGCGCTAAGCTGCCGGCACGCGAAAATAGCGTGCTGTAACGGGCACTGCGCAGGCAGTGCCCAGCCCAGAGTCAAGGTTACCGAGGTTTTCTATGTTCCAACGCCGCCCAACCGTTAAAGGATCGTTCTCCCTTTCTAACCCCGCGGTTCGTGCCTGGCTGTTTCAAATTATCGCTATCGTGGCCGTTGTCAGCGTCGCGATCTATTTGATACACAACACCGTTACTAACCTGAGCAACCGGGGCATTACCTCCGGCTTTGCCTTTCTCGATCGCGGGGCCGGATTTGGAATCGTTCAGCACCTGATCGATTACGAACAGGGCGATACCTATGGCCGGGTATTCCTGGTCGGCTTGCTCAATACGCTGCTGGTCTCCGCACTATGTATTGTTTTTGCCTCGTTTCTGGGATTCTTCCTCGGGCTTGCGCGCCTGTCGGAAAACTGGCTGCTGCGCAAGCTATCGACCATCTATATCGAAACCTTCCGTAATATCCCGCCGCTGCTGCAGATCTTCTTCTGGTATTTTGCCGTGCTGCGTAACCTACCGGGGCCGCGCCAGGCGGTAAGCGCTTTCGACCTGGCATTCCTCAGCAACCGCGGGCTGTATATCCCTGCCCCCGCGTTTGGCGAAGGCATTGTCGGTTTTATCGCAGCGGTACTTATTGCCGTCGCCGTTATCGTCGGGCTGTACCGCTTCAACAGGGCGCACCAGATGAAAACCGGTCAGCTACGTCGCACATGGCCGACCGCGCTTGGGTTGATTATCCTGCTTCCGCTGCTCTCCCACTGGCTGTTCGGCGCGGCGCTGCACTGGGACGTTCCTGAGCTGCGCGGCTTTAACTTCCGTGGCGGCATGGCATTGATTCCGGAGCTGGCGGCGCTGACCCTGGCCCTGTCGGTCTATACCTCCGCGTTTATTGCCGAGATCATCCGCTCGGGCATCCAGTCGGTGCCCTTTGGGCAACACGAAGCTGCGCGCTCGCTGGGGTTACCTAACCCGGTAACGCTGCGCCAGGTGATTATCCCGCAGGCGATGCGCGTGATTATTCCACCGCTGACCAGCCAGTATCTCAACATTGTGAAGAACTCGTCGCTGGCGGCCGCGATCGGCTATCCCGATATGGTATCGCTGTTTGCCGGAACGGTGCTGAACCAGACCGGACAGGCGATCGAGACAATTGCTATCACAATGTCGGTCTATCTGATCATCAGCCTGACGATCTCCCTACTGATGAACATCTATAACCGCCGTATCGCCCTGGTTGAGCGCTAAGGATCCATGATGACAAAAGCACTTCTGTCTCACCCCGCGCGCCCGGCCCGTTCCGGCGCTGGACGCTATCTCCAGTGGGCGCGAAAAAATCTGTTCTCCAGCTGGTCTAACAGCCTGCTGACCGTGGTCGCGCTGTGGCTGATGTGGGAGCTTATTCCTCCCCTGCTGAACTGGGCGCTGTTTCAGGCGAACTGGTTTGGCTCAACTCGAGCTGACTGCACTAAAGAGGGCGCCTGCTGGGTCTTTATTCATGAGCGTTTCGGCCAGTTTATGTATGGTCTCTACCCTCATGACGAGCGCTGGCGCATCAATACCGCGCTGATGATTGGCCTGCTCTCGATTATACCGATGTTCTGGAATGCGTTGCCCAAACGTGGACGCTACATTGCCTGCTGGGCCGTGATCTATCCGCTGGTCGTGTGGGGGTTGATGTACGGGGGCTTTCTCGGGCTGGAGCGTGTCGAAACACGTCAGTGGGGCGGCCTGACGCTGACCCTGATCATCGCCTCTGTGGGAATTGCTGGCGCGCTGCCGCTGGGGATCCTTCTGGCGCTTGGCCGACGCTCTACCATGCCGGTAGTGCGTATTCTGTCAGTGATTTTTATTGAGTTCTGGCGAGGTGTGCCGCTAATCACCGTGCTGTTTATGTCCTCGGTGATGCTGCCGCTGTTTATGTCAGAAGGGACCAGCATCGATAAGCTGGTACGGGCGCTGGTCGGGGTGATTCTGTTCCAGTCAGCCTATGTGGCCGAGGTCGTACGAGGCGGGCTGCAGGCGCTGCCCAAGGGGCAGTACGAAGCCGCTGAATCGCTGGCGCTGGGTTACTGGAAAACCCAGGGGCTGGTGATCCTGCCTCAGGCGCTGAAGATGGTGATCCCTGGACTGGTAAACACCATTATTGCGCTGTTTAAGGACACGAGCCTGGTGATCATCATTGGTCTGTTCGATCTCTTTAGCAGCGTGCAGCAGGCCACGGTCGATCCCGAGTGGCTGGGGATGTCGACGGAAGGCTACGTTTTTGCCGCTCTAATCTACTGGATTTTCTGTTTTAGCATGTCGCGCTATAGCCAGCATCTGGAGAAGCGCTTTAACACCGGGCGTACACCGCACTGAGGATCACCATGAGTAATAAGACTATGCAATCTGCCGACGCGATGATTACGCTCGAGAACGTAAATAAGTGGTATGGGCAGTTCCATGTGCTGAAAGATATCAACCTGAACGTAAAACAGGGGGAGCGTATTGTACTTTGCGGCCCTTCCGGATCGGGTAAATCAACCACTATTCGCTGCATCAACCATCTGGAAGAGCATCAACAGGGCCGTATCGTTGTGGATGGCATCGAGCTGAATGAAGATATCCGCAATATTGAGAAGGTACGCCAGGAAGTAGGGATGGTGTTTCAGCACTTTAATCTCTTTCCGCACCTGACGGTATTGCAGAACTGCACTCTCGCGCCTATCTGGGTGCGTAAAATGCCGAAGAAAGAGGCCGAAGCGCTGGCGATGCACTATCTTGAGCGCGTGCGTATTGCCGAGCATGCGCATAAGTTCCCTGGCCAGATCTCCGGTGGCCAGCAGCAGCGTGTGGCTATTGCCCGCTCGCTCTGCATGAAGCCTAAAATTATGCTGTTTGATGAGCCAACGTCTGCACTGGATCCTGAGATGGTCAAGGAGGTACTGGATACTATGATTGGTCTGGCAGAGTCGGGTATGACCATGCTGTGTGTGACGCACGAGATGGGCTTTGCCCGTACGGTTGCCGACCGCGTGATCTTTATGGACCGTGGGGAGATCGTCGAGCAGGCCGCGCCGGAAGAGTTCTTTGCCCATCCAAAATCAGAACGTACCCGTGCGTTTCTCTCGCAGGTTATTCATTAGGATCGTATTGCCGGGCGCCTGTGATGCCTGGCAGCTACGGCGGGCGTCCTGCCCGCCGCCCTGCGGGCCGTTGCTGCGCAACGTGCAAATCCGCTCCCGGCGGATTTGTCCCTCCTCAGGAGAGCGCTTACCGACAGACAACAGACAAAAGAAAAGGCCCAGTCGCAAGACTGGGCCTTTTCTTTTATTTGATGCCTGGCAGTTCCCTACTCTCGCATGGGGAGACCCCACACTACCATCGGCGCTACGGCGTTTCACTTCTGAGTTCGGCATGGGGTCAGGTGGGACCACCGCGCTAGTGCCGCCAGGCAAATTCTTTGTGCTCTGTCCTGTGTCTTTCGCGCTGAATACGGCGTTGGCTGCATTCGCCCGCAGCAGTCACATACTTCAGTATGCTCCTGCCGACGTGCATCATTTGCCGCCTTGTCTCAGCGCAAAATCCTTCGGACTTAATTCTGGAATCAGCTGAAAATCTCTCAAATCCGCCAAAACATCTTCGGCGTTGTAAGGTTAAG
>DAMBQR010000067.1:0-13573 GCA_032055545.1 Pseudescherichia sp.
CTACACACAGCAATTCGTTGTTTCACTCAGGGGATTTCCATGCTTATAAATCAAAGCCTTGATTTATAACCGTGCCTTAATAGTAGGCATCGCCCTTATTTGCGTCGATCAGATTCGTCTCAATAGTTAACCATAAGTAACGATTTTGCGACAAGAAAAATTATGGTTATAGCGTATATATAGTGAGTTGCAGGGCTGGACCAGGTAGGGAATATAAATAATTGATAAGCAGGGCTTAATATTAAAGCGGGTCTCCCCGCTTTAATGGCTACTTATTATCCAATTCGCGATCGCTAACCTTTTCCAGGAGATTATCCTTAACCTCACCCGGGGGAGGAACTTCGCGAACCCAGGCATCAAAAAGACGCCATGAAACGGCGAGCAGAACCGGACCGATAAACAGGCCAATCATGCCAAAGGCGATCAGCCCGCCAATGACGCCAGACAGAATAAGAATCAACGGCAGATCGGCCCCCATGCGGATCAGCACCGGGCGGATGACGTTATCCAGCGTACCCACTACGCAACTCCAGACCAGCAGCACCGTGCCCCAGGTGGTGTCACCGCTCCAGTAGAGCCAGATAATGGCCGGGATCAGCACCGGGAGCGGACCAATCTGCACCAGGCAGGAGAGGATCATGACTACCGTAAACAGGGTTGGGTAGGGGACGCCGGTAACGGCCAGTCCGATGCCGCCCAGCACCGCCTGCACCAGCGCGGTTACGACCACGCCGAGGGCCACGGCGCGGATCGCCTGCGCTGCCAGCAGCACGGCGGTATCGCCGCGTCTGCCAGCCAGCCTGGTCGCGAAGTGGCGGATCCCCTGGGCGACACGCTCACCGCGCCAGAACAGCAGGGCGCTGAACAGCAGCATCAGCGCACAGTGCATCATAAAGCGGCCAATATGCGCCGCCTGGCCGACGAACCAGGTCGTGGTCGCGCCCAGATAGGGGCGCACCTTAGCCATAATCGCACTGCCCCCCATATCCAGCAGGTTATGCCAGCCAAGATAGAGATTATGCCCCACCAGCGGAATGCTCTTAAGCCAGGCCAGGTCCGGCGGGGTCAGATCGCCGGAGGTAATGGCGCGGATCACCGGGCCGCTGCCATCAACAAGGCTGTTTACCAGCAGGGCAATGGGAATAACAAAGACCAGAATTAAGATCACGGTCATACATAGCACCGCCAGGGACCGACGACCCGCCAGCACCCGCTGAAAGCGTAAAAACAGCGGCCAGGTGGCAATCACAATGGTACCGGACCAGGCAAAGCTAAGAATGAAGGGTTGCACTATCCATAAACAGGCAACAATCATAACGGCTAAAAACAGCACCGAGAGCAGGATCTGAGCCACATCCCCGGGCTGACGACTATTGATCATAAGATCTATCCACCTTTTTGTTATCGCCGAAACGTCGGCGCAGCGTCTGTTTAATACAAGAGTACGGCTGTTTATTTCAGCGCATTTTGACCGCGCTATTTTGCCCGTAATTCAAATGGGCGTAGCATAAAAAAATGTGATACAACGATAAACGCACAACGCAAACGATACACTTACAACATTAACAGTCAGGCAGGGTCAACGGTAATGATCCCACAGATTTCTCAAGCACCCGGCGTCGTTCAGCTGGTGCTCAATTTTTTGCAGGCACTGGAGCAACAGGGTTTTACAGGTGATACCGCCACGGATTACGCCGACAGGCTAACCATGGCGACTGATAACAGTATTTACCAGCTTCTCCCCGATGCAGTGGTTTTTCCCCGCTCTACCGCCGATGTTTCCCTGATCACCCGGCTTGCCGGTGAGGCCCGCTTCCAGTCACTGGTCTTTACCCCGCGCGGCGGGGGGACGGGCACCAACGGCCAGGCCCTAAACCAGGGCATCATTGTCGATCTCTCCCGCTATATGAACCGCATCCTCGAAATAAACCCTGAAGAGGGCTGGGTACGCGTGGAAGCCGGCGTGATCAAGGATCAGCTCAATCAGTTTTTAAAACCTTACGGCTACTTCTTTGCCCCGGAGCTATCCACCAGCAACCGTGCCACCCTCGGCGGCATGATCAACACCGATGCCTCCGGGCAGGGATCGCTGGTTTACGGTAAAACGTCCGATCACGTGCTGGGCGTGCGGGCCGTTCTGCTGGGCGGCGATCTGCTGGATACGCAGCCGGTCTCGCTGGAGCTGGCGCGTACTCTCGGTAAAGCCCAGACCGCCCAGGGACGGATCTATAAAACCGTCTATGAGAGCTGCCAGAACAATCGCCAGCTGATTATCGATAAGTTTCCCAGGCTAAACCGGTTCCTGACCGGCTACGATCTGCGTCACGTCTTTGATGATGAGATGACTACCTTCGATCTCACCCGCATCCTGACCGGTTCAGAGGGGACGCTGGCCTTTATTACCGAGGCGCGGCTGGATATTACGCCGCTGCCGAAGGTGCGTCGGCTGGTTAACGTCAAATATGACTCCTTTAACTCGGCGCTACGCAACGCCCCCTTTATGGTGGAGGCCCAGGCGCTGTCGGTTGAGACCGTTGACTCTACGGTGCTTAACCTGGCGCGGGAGGATATCGTCTGGCACTCCGTGCACGATCTGATTACCGACGTGCCGGATAAGACCATGCTGGGACTCAACATTGTTGAGTTTGCTGGCGACGATACGGAGCTGATTGACGGTCGGGTTGATGCCCTTTGCCAGCGTCTGGATATGCTGATTGCTGCCGGGGAAGGCGGGGTAATTGGCTGGCAGGTATGCAGCGAGCTGGCGGGCATTGAGCGCATCTATGCGATGCGTAAAAAAGCAGTCGGTCTGCTGGGGAATGCCAAAGGCGCGGCGAAGCCAATCCCCTTTGCGGAGGATACCTGCGTGCCGCCGGAGCATCTGGCGGACTACATCGTTGAGTTTCGCGCGCTGCTCGACAGTCACGGGCTGAACTACGGTATGTTTGGCCATGTGGATGCCGGGGTGCTGCACGTTCGTCCGGCGCTGGATATGTGCGACCCGCAGCAGGAGATGCTGATGAAAAAGATCTCCGACGAGGTAGTGGCCCTGACGGCGAAATATGGCGGTCTGCTCTGGGGTGAGCACGGCAAAGGTTTCCGCGCCGAATACAGCCCGGCTTTCTTTGGCGAGCAGCTCTACGGCGAGCTGCGCAAGGTCAAAGCGGCTTTCGATCCGCAAAACCGACTCAACCCGGGTAAAATCTGCCCGCCGGCGGGCCTTGATGCCCCGATGATGCAGGTTGATGCCGTGAAGCGCGGCACCTTTGATCGACAGATCCCCATCAGCGTGCGCTCTTCGTGGCGTGGGGCGCTGGAGTGCAACGGCAACGGTCTGTGCTTTAACTTTGATGCAAAAAGCCCGATGTGCCCGTCGATGAAAATCACCAGCAATCGTATCCACTCGCCTAAAGGCCGTGCCACGCTGGTGCGGGAGTGGCTGCGGCTGCTGGCGGATCGCGGTATCGATCCCATCAAGCTGGAGAAGGAGCTGCCGGAAAAACGCGCCAGCCTGCGGAGCCTGATCGAACGCACCCGCAACAGCTGGCATGCCCGCCACGGCGAGTATGACTTCTCCCACGAGGTGAAAGAGGCGATGTCCGGCTGCCTGGCGTGCAAGGCCTGCTCGACCCAGTGCCCGATTAAAATTGATGTGCCGGAGTTTCGCTCGCGCTTCCTCCAGCTCTATCACACCCGCTATCTGCGCCCGCTGCGCGATCATTTCATTGCCAGCGTGGAGAGCTATGCGCCGCTGATGGCCCGTGCGCCGAAGACGTTTAACTTCTTTATGAGCCAGCCGTGGGTGCGCTCCCTGTCGGCAACCCACATCGGGATGGTGGATCTGCCTCTGCTGTCGGTGCCTTCTCTCCAGCAGCAGATGATTGGACATCGCTCGGCCAATATGACCCTCGACGAGCTGGAGCAGCTCAGCAAAGAGCAGCGGGCAAAAACGGTGCTGGTGGTGCAGGATCCCTTTACCAGCTACTACGACGCTCAGGTGGTGAGCGATTTTGTCCGGCTGGTGGAGAAGCTGGGCTATCAGCCCGTCGTGCTGCCGTTCTCCCCGAACGGTAAGGCGCAGCACATCAAAGGTTTCCTGATGCGCTTTGCCAAAACGGCGCAGAAAACGTCTGATTTCCTTACGCGGGTGGCACAGCTGGGAATGCCGATGGTCGGCGTCGATCCGGCGCTGGTGCTCTGCTATCGCGATGAATATAAGCAGACGTTAGGCGATAAGCGAGGCGAGTTTAACGTTCAGCTGGTGCACGAGTGGCTACCCGCCGCGCTGGCCTCTCATGAAGATCGGGCGCCGGGGGGGGAGTCATGGTATCTGTTTGGCCACTGTACCGAGGTCACCGCCTTACCGGGCGCGCCGGGACAGTGGGCAAACATTTTTGCCCGCTTTGGCGCTAAACTTGAGAACGTTAGCGTTGGCTGCTGCGGCATGGCCGGAACCTACGGCCATGAGGTCAACAATCATGCTAACTCGCTGGGCATCTACGAGCTATCGTGGCACCAGGCCATGCAGCGCCTGCCGCGTAATCGCTGCCTGGCGACGGGATACTCGTGCCGCAGCCAGGTGAAGCGCATCGAGGGCAGCGGCGTGCGCCATCCGCTACAGGCTCTGCTGGAGATAATGGGATGATCTGGAAACGTACGGCTACTCTCGAGGCGCTGAACGCGATGGGTGAGGGCAATATGGTAGGGCTGCTGGATATCCGTTTCGAGCGCATCGGCGACGATGTGCTCGAAGCTTCGATGCCCGTGGATGCCCGTACGCACCAGCCGTTTGGCCTGCTACACGGTGGCGCGTCGGTGGTGCTGGCGGAAACTCTCGGCTCGGTGGCGGGGTATCTCTGCACCGAGGCCGAGCACAACGTGGTGGGTATTGAGATCAACGCCAACCATGTTCGCGCCGTACGCAGCGGACGGGTGCGCGGCGTCTGTTCCGCGCTGCATACCGGCGGCCGCCATCAGGTCTGGCAGATCGATATCTTTGATGAGCAGGATCGGCTGTGCTGTTCCTCACGGCTGACCACCGCTGTCGTCTGAGATTTTACGGCAGGCCAGGCCTGCCGTTTCCTGCCGATCTATTTTTTTCTTCCCCAGATGTGATTATTTAAAAACGTGCTAAAATCCGCGAAATTGAATCTTCGGTTAATGTTAGTGTCTTAATCGAAGACCGTAACGCTGACTGACCTAATGAAGGGATTCGTTGTTTCCTTAAGCGCTACTTACTATAAGCTTAAAGGTAACAAGGTTATGTGCGCTTCGTTTAAACTGGCTTTTCTGCATCCCCGTCACTGGTCAACCTGGTTTGGCCTTGCCGTTCTCTGGCTTCTCGTTCAACTGCCTTATCCTCTGCTCTACCGCTTCGGCACCGGCCTTGGTCGCGTGGCGCGTCCGTTCCTGAAACGGCGGGAAAGTATTGCCCGACGCAATCTTGAACTCTGTTTTCCTGAGATGACGCCCGCGCTACGTGAGACGCTCATCGAAAGGAACTTTATGTCATTGGGCATGGGGCTTATCGAGACCGGTATGGCCTGGTTCTGGCCGGACAAGCGGGTGCGCCGCTGGTTCGACGTGGAAGGCTATCAAAACCTGGTGAAAGCGCAGAAAAAATATAATGGCGTGATGGTTGTTGGCGTCCACTTTATGTCGCTGGAGTTGGGTGGTCGGGTAATGGGACTGTGTCAGCCGATGATGGCAACCTACCGTCAGCACAACAGTCCGGTGATGGAGTGGGTGCAGACCCGAGGCCGTATGCGCTCCAATAAATCGATGATTGACCGCCGCAATCTGAAGGGCCTGGTTAGTGCGCTGCGTAAAGGCGAAGCAGTCTGGTTTGCACCGGATCAGGACTATGGGCGTAAAGGCAGCACCTTTGCTCCGTTCTTCTCCGTCAACGCTGCCACGACCAATGGTACCTACGTGCTGTCGCGCCTCTCCGGTTCGGCAATGTTGACGGTGACAATGGTCCGCAAGCCTGACGGCTCTGGCTACCAGTTGCATATTGGCGAGGCGATAACGGACTATCCGGTGGATAATGAGTTCGAAGCTGCCAGCTATATGAACCGGGTGATTGAGCGGGAGATCATGCGCGCGCCCGAGCAGTATCTCTGGATCCATCGCCGCTTTAAAACCCGGCCCATGGGCGAAGCCTCGCTCTATCTCTGATTCTTATAGAAAAGCTGTCTGCTAACGTGGGCGGCATTTACAGACAGGCCTCGTGTGAGGCCTGGGTTTAGGCAACTTTTTTCCATCGCCGCCTTTTCGGGATGGTGATTTTCGCGGTGAGTCTGACTCCGCAGACAGAACAGACGGCCCCGTGGGGATGATGTTTGTCAGGGCAAAAAGTTGTGAAGATAAACTTAGAACCGTTGCAGACAGGGCACTTAAACTTTACGTTGGGGATAACCCCTCCGGCCCGTTGAATTGAAACACCACAGTAGCATCTTTTTTCGTCAATTACAGTTAAGTACCAAAAGCCAGTAAATTATTTTTTGCGCCCGCTGCTCTAATCGCATAAATAGGCATTGCCTATACATGTTTCAATTTTGTTATCAGAAGCACAGTAACCCCTTTTAAAAGTTATTAATATCAATAGATTGCTTACAGCAATCCTTTCCTGTTAACCCTGACAGCAGGGTCTATGCTTAATAGAAGTGTTCAAAAAGGGCACTTAACGCGAATAACCCTGCGGATTAGAGGTTGAAGTGATAATCATTATCACTAACATAGCGTTATGTCCTGCTGACGTAATCATGTGAGGTATACCTATGGAATTGCATTCAGGGACTTTCGATCCAAACAATCCGGGCTGGCAAGGTTTGATCCTGACCCCGGCAGCGGCGGAGCGTATTCGCGCTCTGACCAGCAAGCAGCCTGAGCTGCGCGGTGTGCGTCTTGGCATCAAACAGACAGGCTGCGCAGGTTTTGGTTATGTGCTGGATACTGTGACTGAACCAGCAAAAGACGATCTGCTCTTCGAGTTAGACGGCGCACGCCTGTACGTTCCTTTACAAGCCATGCCGTTTATCGATGGAACGACCGTCGATTATGTGCGCGAAGGATTAAACCAGATATTTAAATTTTATAACCCTAAAGCTCAGCACGAGTGCGGCTGTGGTGAAAGCTTTGGGGTATAGGCGGTACTATGTCTCGTAATGTTGAGTCTCATAAAGCTGAAGCAATGGACGATGTCCAGACCTGGTCAGGCCACCTTAACTATAAAGAGGGCTTTTTTACCCGGTTACAAACGGACGAGATGGCTCACGGCATCAATGAAGATGTTGTGCGGGCTATTTCGGCCAAACGAAATGAACCTGAATGGATGCTTGAGTTCCGCCTGAATGCCTATCGGGCATGGCTGACCATGGAAGAGCCACACTGGCTCAAGGCACACTACGATAAGCTCAACTATCAGGACTACAGCTACTACTCTGCGCCCTCCTGCGGTAACTGCGACGACACCTGCGCCTCAGAGCCGGGAGCGGTACAGCAGACCGGAGCAAACGCATTCCTGACCAACGAGGTGGAAGAGGCGTTCAACCAATTGGGCGTTCCGGTGCGCGAAGGGCGTGAGGTTGCGGTAGATGCCATTTTTGACTCGGTTTCCGTGGCGACTACCTACCGGGAGAAACTCTCGGAGCAGGGGATTATCTTCTGCTCGTTTGGTGAAGCGATCCATGACCATCCCGAACTGGTGAAGAAATACCTTGGGACCGTGGTCCCAGGTAACGATAACTTCTTTGCGGCCCTGAACGCTGCCGTTGCCTCCGACGGCACCTTTATCTATGTGCCAAAAGGCGTGCACTGCCCGATGGAGCTATCGACCTATTTCCGTATTAACGCGGAAAAAACGGGCCAGTTCGAGCGCACCATCCTGGTCGCCGATGAGGGAAGCTACGTCAGCTACATTGAGGGTTGCTCAGCACCGGTGCGTGATAGCTATCAGCTTCATGCTGCGGTCGTCGAGGTAATCATCCACAAAGATGCGGAGGTGAAATACTCCACCGTGCAGAACTGGTTCCCTGGCGATAACAACACTGGCGGCATCCTCAACTTCGTGACCAAACGCGCGCTGTGTGAAGGTGAGAACAGCAAGATGTCCTGGACGCAGTCTGAGACCGGTTCGGCGATCACCTGGAAATACCCCAGCGTTATCCTGCGCGGCGATAACTCCATCGGTGAGTTCTACTCCGTGGCACTGACCAGCGGCCATCAGCAGGCTGATACCGGCACCAAGATGATCCACATCGGCAAGAACACCAAATCGACCATCATTTCGAAAGGGATCTCAGCGGGGCAGAGCCAGAATAGCTATCGCGGGCTGGTGAAAATCATGCCGACGGCCACTAACGCACGTAACTTTACCCAGTGCGACTCAATGCTGATTGGCCCTGACTGTGGGGCGCATACCTTCCCCTACGTCGAGTGCCGCAATAATAGCGCCCAGCTGGAGCACGAGGCGACCACCTCGCGCATTGGCGAAGATCAGCTCTTCTACTGCCTGCAGCGCGGCATTAGTGAAGAGGATGCGATATCCATGATTGTTAACGGCTTCTGTAAAGATGTCTTCTCCGAGCTGCCGCTGGAGTTTGCCGTAGAAGCACAAAAACTGCTGGCAATTAGCCTTGAACACAGCGTCGGTTAAGGAATAAGGGAATCCCTATGTTAAGTATTAAAGATTTACAGGTGTCCGTTGAAGATAAAGAGATCCTGCGCGGCCTGAGCCTGGAGGTACGTCCCGGGGAAGTACACGCCATTATGGGACCCAACGGCTCCGGTAAAAGCACGCTGTCTGCCACCCTGGCCGGCCGGGAAGACTATGAAGTCACCGGCGGTAGCGTTGAGTTTAAAGGTAAAGACCTGCTGGATCTGGATCCCGAGGAGCGTGCGGGCGAAGGCGTCTTTATGGCGTTTCAGTACCCGGTTGAGATCCCCGGCGTCAGCAACCAGTTCTTTCTGCAAACTGCGCTGAACGCCGTACGCAAGCATCGTGGTCAGGAGGAGCTGGACCGCTTCGACTTCCAGGATCTGATGGAAGAGAAGATCAAGTTGCTGAAGATGCCAGAAGATCTGCTCACGCGTTCGGTCAACGTCGGCTTCTCCGGCGGTGAGAAAAAACGGAATGACATTCTGCAGATGGCGGTGCTGGAGCCTGAGCTCTGTATTCTGGATGAAACGGACTCCGGTCTGGACATCGATGCGCTGAAGATCGTTGCCGACGGTGTGAACTCACTGCGTGACGACAAGCGTGCCTTTATCATCGTAACGCACTACCAGCGTATTCTGGACTACATCAAACCGGACTACGTGCATGTGCTCTATCAGGGGCGCATTGTTAAATCAGGTGATTTTACGCTGGTCAAACAGCTGGAGGAGCAGGGCTATGGCTGGCTTACCGAACAACAGTAACGCGCTGCAACAGTGGCATCATCTGTTCGAGGCCCAGAGTGGAAACCGGTCAGAGCAGGCCCAGCAGCACCTGCAGCAGATGCTGCGCTTAGGAGTGCCGACGCGCAAGCATGAAGACTGGAAATATACCTCGCTGGACGGGCTGCTGAAGAGCCAGTTTGTCTCAAAAAGTAGCCGCATTAGCGCCGAACAGCGTGATGCGCTGGCGCTGCCGGTAGACGCCCTGCGTTTGGTCTTTGTTGACGGACAGTTTGATGCGGACCTGAGCGACAGCCTTGATAACAGCGGGTACAGCGTGACAATTGGCGACGAGCGTAGCGCGCTACCTGCACCGGTACAGCCGGAGGTGTTTTTACATCTGACCGAAAGCCTCGCGGCGAGCGTGACGCACATACGCGTAGCCCGTAACCAACGGCCTGCTAAGCCGCTGCTCTTAATGCACATCACTCAGGGGCTGGACGGTGAGGAGATGAATACTGCTCACTACCGTCACCACCTTGAGCTGGCGGAGAGCGCTGAGGCGACGCTCTATGAGCACTACGTCAGCCTGAATGGCAGTGGGCATTTTACTGGCTCGCGCCTGACGATGAACGTTGGCGCTAACGCGCAGCTGCACCATGTGAAGCTGGCCTTTGAGAATGCGGGCAGCTATCACTTTGCCCATAACGATCTCTTAATGGCCGCGGATGCCGCCGCATGGAGCCATAGCTTCCTGCTCGGTGGCGCAGTGCTGCGCCACAATACCAGCACCCAGCTCAACGGCGAAAATACCACGTTGCGCATTAATAGCCTGGCGATGCCGGTTAACAATGAGGTATGCGATACCCGTACCTGGCTTGAGCATAACAAAGGCTTTTGCAATAGCCGTCAGCTGCATAAGACCATTGTCAGCGACAAAGGTCGGGCAGTGTTTAACGGCATGATTAACGTGGCCCAGCACGCCATCAAAACCGACGGGCAGATGACCAACAACAATCTGCTGCTGGGTCGACTGGCTGAGGTAGATACCAAGCCGCAGCTGGAGATCTATGCCGACGATGTGAAGTGCAGCCACGGAGCAACCGTCGGCCGTATCGATGATGAACAGATGTTTTACCTGCGCTCGCGTGGCATAGATCGACAGGCCGCGCAGCAGATGATTATCTATGCCTTTGCCGCTGAACTGACGGAAGCCATCAGTGACGAAGCGTTAAAGCAGCAGGTGCTTGGCCGCATTGGTCAGCGCCTGGCAAGGGGCAACGCATGAGCTATTCGGTGAGCGACGTACGGGCAGATTTTCCCGTTCTGGCGCGTGAAGTTAACGGCGTGCCGCTGGCCTATCTCGACAGCGCCGCCAGCGCGCAGAAACCCAGTCAGGTTATTGACGCCGAGGCCGAGTTTTACCGTCACGGCTACGCGGCCGTGCACCGGGGGATCCATACCCTGAGCGCAGAGGCCACGCAGCGGATGGAGAACGTGCGCGCGCAGGCGGCCGGTTTTCTTCATGCCCGGACGGCGGAGGAGATTGTCTTTGTTCGCGGCACCACCGAGGGCATCAACCTCGTGGCGAACAGCTGGGGCAGCAGTCAAATTCAGGCGGGGGACAACATCATCATCACCATGATGGAGCACCATGCCAACATTGTTCCCTGGCAGATGCTGTGCGAGCGCACCGGCGCGGAGCTGCGGGTGATCCCGCTTAATCCGGACGGCACGTTGCAGCTGGCGGCATGGCGCGAACTGCTCGACGATCGCACCCGGCTCCTGGCCATTACCCATGTCTCAAACGTGCTGGGTACCGAAAACCCGGTTGCAGAGATGACCGCGTTAGCCCATCAGCATGGCGCGAAGGTGCTGGTGGACGGTGCCCAGGCGGTAATGCACCATAGCGTGGATGTTCAGGCGCTGGACTGCGACTTCTATACCTTCTCCGCCCACAAGCTCTATGGGCCTACCGGCATCGGCATTCTCTATGTCAAAGAGGATATCCTCCAGGCAATGCCACCGTGGGAAGGGGGCGGGTCAATGATCGCTACCGTCAGCCTGACGGACGGTACCACCTATGCCCGGGCACCCTGGCGCTTTGAAGCGGGGACGCCCAATACGGGTGGGATTATCGCCCTTGGCGCAGCGATAGAGTACGTCAGCACGCTGGGCCTCGATAATATTCAGGCTTATGAGCAGTCGTTGATGGAGTATGCGCTGGCTGAGATGGCCAGCGTGCCGGATATTACCCTGTATGGCCCAGCGCATCGCCAGGGCGTGATCGCCTTTAATCTGGGCAAACACCATGCGTATGACGTGGGGAGTTTCCTGGATAACTATGGCGTGGCGGTGCGTACCGGCCACCACTGTGCCATGCCGCTGATGGCGTTTTATAACGTTCCGGCCATGTGCCGTGCATCGCTGGCTATTTACAATACGCAGGAAGAGGTGGATCGTCTGGTAGCCGGGCTGAAACGTATTCATCAGCTGCTGGGCTAACAAAGGAGCGGTTATGGCTGAATTACCCGATAAAGAGCGACTGCTGCGTAATTTTACGCGCTGCGCTAACTGGGAAGAGAAATATCTCTATATCATCGAACTTGGGCAGCGTCTGCCGACGCTGAGCGAGCAGGCGCATAGCGCCGAAAACACCATTCAAGGCTGCCAGAGCCAGGTCTGGATCGTTATGCAGCAAAACGAGAGCGGCATTATAGAGCTTCAGGGCGACAGTGACGCGGCTATTGTAAAAGGGCTAATCGCCGTGGTCTTTATTCTGTATCAGCAGATGACGCCGCAGGATATCGTCGCTTTTGATGTCCGGCCATGGTTTGAAAAAATGGCTCTTGCCCAGCACCTCACCCCTTCGCGCTCCCAGGGCCTGGAAGCCATGATCCGCGCAATTCGTAACAAAGCCGCTAACATTAGCTAAACTGTTTATATAGCTTTCATCCTGTTACGTGAGGCGGATATCCGCCTCGTGTAATTTTCAGCTTTCTGGCGCTGGGCCAGTGAATACGGGAACTTCAGTATGAAACGCGCGTCTCTAATAACAGTTAGCCTTATCAGCGCTTTTAGCGCTATTCAAACTGCCCAGGCAGCGGACTATTTACTGCCGCCGCCGGGTAGCCGTCTTATTGGTCAAAATCAGACCTATACCGTACAGCCTCAGGATCGTAACCTGCAGGCGATAGGCCGTCACTTTGACACGCCTGCAATGCTGCTTATTGAAGCAAACAACACCATTGCGCCAGTGCCGAAGCCGGGTACGGTAATGACTATTCCTACGCAGATGCTACTGCCCGATACGCCGCGGGAGGGAATAGTGATTAACCTGGCCGAGCTGCGGCTCTATTTCTATCCGCCGGGTGAAAACAGCGTGCAGGTCTATCCTATCGGCATCGGTCAGCAGGGACTTGAAACGCCCGTCACGCTGACCCGAATAAGTCAGAAAATACCTAATCCCACCTGGACGCCACCGGCAGGCATACGGGCGCGCTCGCTGGCGAAGGGCATCACGCTGCCCGCCGTGGTTCCTGCCGGGCCAAATAACCCGCTGGGGCGCTTTGCGCTACGCCTGGCGGAGGGAAGGGGGGAGTATTTGATCCATGGGACCAGCGCGCCTGACAGCGTCGGTCTGCGCGTCAGCTCCGGCTGTATCCGTATGGCCGCTCCGGACATTCAGGCGCTCTTCTCTCAGGCCTCAACCGGGATGCCGGTACGCATCATCAATGAGCCTGTAAAGTACTCGGTAGAGCCTGACGGTAAGCAGTTTATCGAGGTGCACCGTCCACTGTCCCAGCTGCCTGAGGAGAACACGCAAACCGTGCCGATCTCCCTGACGGCAACGTTTAGCGATAGCATTCGCCAGGCGGGAGGGGATCGGTCAACGATTGATAAAGCTATGCTACGGCGTGCGGGCTATCCCGTGAGCGTACCGGCGTCAAAAAGCGAATCTGGTCCGGCGGCGGTGCTTTCAGCGCACAACAGCCGATCTTCCGCAGTGACCGGAGCAGGGAGTGAGAGTTCGGGCGTGACGATGACGCAGTAGTCAGAGAGGCTGATAAATCGCAGGCAAAAAAAATGGCGCACAGTGTGCGCCATTTTATTACAGGAACTCTTACTTACGGTAAGAGTGAGCCTGGTTGTCCAGACGCTGGTTAGCGCGAGCTGCGTCGTCTTTAGCAGCCTG
>DAMBQR010000067.1:13683-20613 GCA_032055545.1 Pseudescherichia sp.
TAATACCCTCTAGATTGAGTTAATCTCCATGTAGCGTTACAAGTATTACACAAACTTTTTTATGTTGAGAATATTTTTTTGATGGGAATACCCCTAAATTTGATCGTTCGCTCAAAGATGCATCGAATTTTGCGAGGGAGGTAAAAAAACTGTGTGAAAACAGACCACTTTCATCGGATATATCTTATGAAATACGGCGTTAAATAGTTTTAGCCGATTTGCATTTCTATTGATTGCAGCTATTGATGGAATAAAAAAAGCGCCCGGAAGGCGCTTTTATGGCAAATTAATAGAGCTGTTAATAATTACAGTACATGGACAGAAGCAGTATTAGTTGTGCCGCTTGGAACCAGAGCGCCGGAAACCATTACAACCACGTCACCTTTCTGTGCCAGGCCGCTCTCCAGCGCAATCTCTTTACCCTGCAGATAGAAATCATCGGTAGAGGCAATCTCATTCACCAGCTGCGCAACAACGCCTTTGCTCAGCACCAGCTGACGGGCAGTCAGTTCGTTGGTGGTCAGCGCAAGAATAGTCGCATCCGGGAAGTATTTACGCACTGCACGGGCAGATTTTCCGCCCTGGGTGGCAACAACGATCAGCGGCGCTTCCAGTTTTTCAGCAGTCTCTACCGCACCACGGCAGACGGCTTCGGTGATGCGCAGCTTACGGCTGTCGTTGTTAAAGTCCAGACGGCTGGTCATCACGCGATCGGTACGCTCACAGATGGTCGCCATGATGGTCACGGCTTCCAGCGGGTATTTACCCTTGGCAGATTCACCAGAGAGCATTACAGCATCGGTACCGTCAAGGATAGCGTTGGCTACGTCGCCAGCTTCAGCGCGGGTTGGACGCGGGTTCTTGATCATGGAATCCAGCATCTGGGTAGCGGTGATCACCACTTTACGTGCGCGGATACATTTTTCGATCATCATCTTCTGCGCGAAGATAACCTCTTCCACCGGGATCTCTACGCCCAGGTCGCCACGGGCAACCATGATGCCATCGGACGCTTCGAGGATTTCGTCGAAGTTGTTCAGGCCTTCCTGGTTTTCGATCTTGGAGATGATCTGAATGTTTTCGCCGCCGTGCGCTTTCAGGTGCTCACGGATCTCAACAACGTCAGAACGTTTACGGATAAAGGAGGCTGCAACAAAATCGACACCCTGTTCACAGCCGAAAATCAGATCCTGTTTGTCTTTCTCGGCCAGCGCCGGCAGGGCGATGGAAACGCCCGGCAGGTTGACACCTTTGTTTTCGCCGAGATCGCCGTTATTCAGCACCTTACAGACAACCTTGTTGCCTTCGATGGCGGTGACTTCCATACCGATCAGGCCATCGTCAACCAGCACGGTATTGCCGACGGAGAGGTCAGCAGTAAAGCCTTCATAGGTCACAGCAACAATTTCGCTGTTACCGACAACGGATTTATCGGTGGTGAAAGTGAAGGTCTGGCCTGCTTTCAGGGAGACGTCATTACCGCCTTCCAGCTTAATAGTACGGATTTCCGGTCCTTTGGTATCCAGCAAAATGGCGGCTTTTTTACCGGTTTTGCTCATCACGTTGCGCAGATTCTGGATGCGCTGACCGTGTTCTGCATAGTCACCGTGAGAGAAGTTAAGACGCATAACGTTCATCCCGGCGTCCAGCATTTTGGTCAACATCTCTTCAGATTCGGTTTTCGGGCCGATGGTGCAAACAATTTTGGTCTTTTTCATGACAGTCTTAGTCTTTAAGTTGTGAAGGATAGGAGAATAGCGCTCCGGGGGCGCACCGCCGCGGAGTCAAACCTGTGTTGCGAAAGTTGCGATGCCACAGCCTAAGGATAGGTGACATCAAAAGAGCGTGCAGAGTAATGTGTGCTTGAGTTTCAGCCCAAAACGGGAGTATGCGATGTGATAGTTGAATTTTACAGTTCAATGAGCTGAAACCATTCAATAGCGACCAGAACCCTATTATACGCTGAAAAAAGCGTAAAAGGAAAATGAAAACAGCGTTTCAAAAACCTTCTGTGCAGTTTCACAACGAAGTGTGATCAAGGTGTTAAGTATTCACAAAACCGCAAATAGCGATCGTAACGATCGCCGTGACGGCATAGAAACCTGCTCATTTTTGCACCGCCGCGCTCTTATATGCCTCTCTTCCACCTGACATTATCCGTTAACCTTCCTGAAAAGTCGTATTCACTCTTTTAAAACTTAGCGTGGCGTATATATCGTCAGGAGGTCAGTATGGGGGATATCTCTGCACATTTTAATCGTCAGGAGTTTGCCTGTCGCTGTGGGTGTGGATTTGCCGTAGTCGATAAAAAATTAAATGAAGTTTTGGAAGATATCCGTAACCACTTTAATATGCCATTAATAATAAATTCAGCATGTCGGTGTCCAGACTACAATGAAAAAGTGGGGGGTGCTAAACAGAGCCAACACGTTCTTGGTATGGCTGCGGATATTGTCGTGATGAACGTCCATCCGGACAGAGTGTTTGGCTATATTAAAAAAGCGCACAAAGCGTGCTCAACGGGGCGGTATAACAGCTTTACACACATTGATGTGCGCAATGTAGTCGCCCATTGGGATGAGAGAGGTTGATGCATTATCACTATAAAAAGTGAAAAAGTGAAAAAGTGAAAAAGTGAAAAAGTGAAAAAGAGAGAAGCGAGTTTTACTCGCTTCCTCTTAATGTTTAGATAAAATTATTAATGATGGCTTTAATCTGCAGTATGAGTTTGTTTATTTTCTTTTCAGAAGCGTGGTACATATAAATAGTTGGTCTGTTTTCTTTCACAGAAATATATTCAACGCCATCGACTTTATACATGGTGGCTATTTTGCGCGTGAGCAGCGAGCAGCCCCTGCCAGCGCGGATATTATACAGCAGGCCGGTGAGACTAAAATTGTGTTCGACAAAAGTGACATCAGGAAGGTAATTTTTAACCAGTCGGGAAAAGCTCCGTTGAAGATAGGTCGAAGTGAGATCTTTCCAGATAAAAAGGCGTGTCGCGGTGTGCGGTGTGGCATAGCTCATGGGTGTGCAGATCACTATCTCATCACCTTGCCACTTATCTACATCACACGTGGTATTAGAGGTAATCTCACGAAGCGAAACGACAAGCGTGTGTTTACGTACAACGTCATCGATATCTGACAAGTTAATAACATAACGTTCACAATTAAAGTGGAGGTTTTCACTTTTCATTGCCATCACGATCTGTTGATATAGCAGCTCAGGTACGCTAATATCAAAAAGAATAGTTAATGGTATATCAGCGTTTCCTGATCGACATTCATTTTCCAGAGCCAGTATCATTTCATAAATAGGCTTGCATTTTTGATAGTAGTCAAAAGCAAGCTCAGTAGGCTCCAGACTGTTATAGGTGCGGGTAAAGAGCTTACCCCCAAGATAGTCTTCCAGTTCACAGATGGCTTTACTTAAAGGCGAGCGGGTGATACAGAGTGCCTCTGCTGCTTTAGCAAAATTGCGTTCCTCCATTGTTACCATGAAATATTTCATTTTTTTCGCAAGTAATGCGCCCATTCGGTTTTCTCCAATGAAGATTATGAGAGTAGGGTGATAAAATGGCGTACATCTAAAACTATATTGATTAAAAGATGTAATGTCATTTCCTTGTGCATTATACGTATTTGATTAACGTGTAATGCAACCGCAGGCAGCATCATTTTTCGATTAACTTTAGGCCATTTATGAACACTATTTAACAGGTATAATAATATCATTGAACCATGACGCTCAACAGGACAGGGTAAATGAAAAGTAGCAATGATTCAGCTAAATATTATCAATGGCTCCAAGTCATTAAAGGCAGTAATACTTATGGCCCTATCAACAATTATTAGCCACGACCCGGATATATTTATCGCTGCTTTTGCTGGCAGTATCATTTTTGTGGTTTCTGCTATCGATTTTGCCGGCTGGGCACGACTGCTGTTATTCGCTGCCTCAATGATGGTGGGGCTGATATGTTCAGAATTTTGCGCCCAACTGTTATCCCAGTTAAGCCTTAAAATATTGGGGCTCGGCCTTGACGTCCCGTCCGGCGTAGGCGCAGTAGTCAGTTCGGCAGTTGCAGTGCGCTTGCTCATGTACTTAACGACCCGCCCTAAGAAAGGGGGTTCAATCTTTGATCTTAGCTGCAGAAAAGGTGAAAAATGAACATACTCTACTTTAGTTACATGATTAACATTCTTGTCGCAGGCTTGATTATTGCCAAAATTGTCTTTACCCGCGTGGTTCCATCTACCCATCATCCTGCCTACTCATGGGTGACATGGGCGTTGGCCGTGGCCTGTAGCGCCCTAATCGTATGGATCTCACACGGTCACTTCAGGCTTGCTGAACTGGCTCAAATGGTTATCAATATTCTCTTCTGCATTGCCCTGTTCTCTGCCGAGGGCGATCTGGCATTTTTAATTAAAGGGAAGAGAGATAAAGTAAACATATAGCAGTGGTTATTGAGAACATTAATGATGGTCAATAAATAGAGTGGATATGAACTCATTAATAATTGAGCTGATTTAAACGGCTCAGTGGGGTTAACCTGTTTAGGGAGGCGCGAGATAAATGAATGTGAGTCACGATCTTTTTTATCGCCGTGGTAAACTGCTCTATTTGCTTTGTGAGGTGTCTGATAGGGATGGACGCTCATTGATAAGGATTATTGAAGATGGCCGTATCTATGACATCTACTCGTGCGAATATGCTATTCAGGATCTTAAATTTGTTCAGGGGCAGATGACCAACGATATTATGATAAGCTGGCTGGCCTGGATCGATCCCCGACACAAACACTCCCGAACCTACCTGCTCAGTTTCGATAGCAATTTTACCGTCAGACGGGTCGATCTGCTTCAATCCACTTATATTGGGCGAGAGAAAAATATTTTGCCAACCGTTACCCAGTTTGGTGAACTGTTACTTCTGTCACAAATTAGCCTTGTTGAAGGGTGGGTGAGCCTTAGCCTTTATGAGATTATCACGTTGAAAGAGATTGCGCCCGTCATCATGATTAAGGAGAGCGTGAGCTATGACTTTTTCCATACGCCGGAATCATGTGCAGACAAATTCCGGGTTATTAAGATCTCCACTAACGAAGCAGTCATTATATTTTATAATGAATTTGATCACCGTTGCGTTTATCGCTACCCCATTGTTACGCTGAAAGATAGTGAAAATCTTGCTTACAATTGATATGCAATACAAGGTGTCTTTTATTGGACCTGCTTATGAATATCTATTTCAGTTGTGATTGATTGATTGATAACAGATATTGATATACTGGCCGACAGCCTGGAGGTTATCCGGTAATAACCGGGTTCACGCGCGGTGAACCCGGTAAGAAAGCTACGCGTTGGAAAATTAGCTTTCAGCAAAGTTAAGTAGCGCCTCACCATCAAGGCGGTAGCGCACCCACTCGCTCTGGGGAAGCGCGCCGATGCTGAGGTAGAAATCGATAGAGGGCTGGTTCCAGTCAAGAACGCTCCACTCCAGGCGACCACACTGGCGTGTTACTGCACACTGGGCGATGAACTTCAATAGCGCTTTACCCGCCCCTTTGCCGCGATACTCTGGCGAAACGTAGAGATCTTCCATGTAAATGCTGTTGCGTCCAAGCCAGGTTGAGTAGCTGGTGAAGAAAACAGCATAGCCCACCGTTCTCCCCTCAATTTCACAGATCAGCGCTTCGGTTTTGCTCTCAGCGCCGAACAGCGTTTTGCTAATCTCTTCCGGGGTGGTGACCACCTCTTCAGGCGCTTTTTCATATACTGCCAGCTCGTAGATCATATCGTAAATAGCGTTAACGTCTGTGGGAAGGGCCTGGCGAATCGCGATACTCATCCGTTTTCCTGTCGTTTTCTGTCGGGAGTTAAATTGATGACGTCTAGCATAAGCGTTATTCTAAAAAGAATTAAGTGCAATAAAGTCATGGATTGTTGAATACGATGCATTCTGCCCTACGACGTCTCGATTTGAACCTGCTGCCCGTGTTCGATGCCGTCTATCGCCACGGCTCGGTTAGTCTGGCGGCGAATGAGCTGGCGATGAGTACCTCGGCACTTAGCCACGCGCTATCGCGGCTGCGGATAGCCTTGAACGATCCGCTTTTCTACCGGGAAGGGCACCGCATGTGCCCCAGTGTGTATGCTTCCCACCTCGCGCCAGCTGTCGCTTCGGCACTGAACTCACTTAATTTACAGCTCACACCGCAGCCGAAATTCGATCCTGCTGCCAGCACCGACTGTTTGCAGATTGCCATCACGGATTTTACCGCCTTCACTATTTTTCCCACGCTGATGTCCAGGCTGCAACGCGATGCGCCCGGGCTGCGCTTTGAGCTACGCTATCTTCCGCATAGTCCGGCGCTAACGGAGCTGCTGGCGGGGGAGGTCGATCTGGCGCTGGGTTTCAGCGCGCCGGACGATCCAAAGCAGCCGGAGCTGGATGAGATTAGCTGGTTAGAGGATGAGTACGTGGTTATCAGTAATAACACACGAACCCAACTCACCCTGGAGGCCTACCTCGCTGCCCGGCATCTGGTCGTTACGCCGTGGAATGAGAGGCAGGGTGTGCTGGATCGTCAGCTGGCGCAGATGGGGCATACGCGTCAGGTAACGATAAAGACGCCCTCAATGCTTAGCGCCCCCTTTATTGTCGCCGAAAGCGATCTGCTTATGGCTCTGCCGCGACTGGCGGCTGAACGTGTTGCACAGCTAGCAGGCGTCAGGATCTTTGCGCTGCCGTTTAACGTGCCTCCGTTCGAGGTGAAGATTTACTCGCATAAACGAAGCGGAAAGCGCGGGGCGACCGACTGGTTGAAAGAGGTGTTACAGAGGCTGGCGATACCTGGCAGAGAGTGAAAAGCAAAAAGCCCGCTAAAAAGCGGGCTTCTTTAATTTGGCTCCTCTGACTGGA
>DAMBQR010000068.1:0-20160 GCA_032055545.1 Pseudescherichia sp.
GATACCCCCTAAGAACGTCAGAGCGCTCCGTGAGGTCCTGAATGCGGTTTTTTACAGGATTGATTTCAAACATGGCTGTATTCTTTTCTGCGCTAGTCAAAATGCGGTTATAAGGGCGGGATCTTAGCGGATTCGCGCCCTTTTTTACAGTGAAAGTGATGCTAAATCGGCCAGATATCGTCGATGATCAGCTGCACGCTGCGATTACCTCGGAACTCGTTAACATCAAGCTTATAGGCAAGGCTCACTTCACGCACGCCGTTATCCGGCCAGATGGTGGTATCGACGTTAAACGCGATGCCGTCCAGTAGCGGACCACCGCCGACCGGCTCGACCATCACCTTCAGATGACGCTCGCCGACAATACGCTGCTGCAACAGACGAAAATGCCCATCGAACAGCGGCTCCGGGAACATCTGTCCCCATGGCCCGGCGTCGCGCAGCATCTCTGCGACCTCCAGCGTCATGTCGGCGGGTGAAAGCGGGCCGTCGGAGACGACCTCTCCCTGTAACAGGGCGGGATCCAGCCACTCGGTGACCAGAGCGCCAAAGCGCTGCTGGAACTCCTCGAAGCGCGCCGCTTCCAGCGACAGGCCTGCCGCCATGGCGTGGCCGCCGAACTTCAGCATCATGCCCGGATAGAGCGTGTCGAGGCGCTCCAGGGCGTCGCGCATATGCAGCCCCTGAATCGAACGGCCAGAGCCTTTCAGCAGGCCATCCCCCGCCGGGGCAAAGGCAATGACCGGACGGTGGAAGCGCTCTTTAATTCGTGAGGCAAGAATACCGACTACGCCCTGATGCCACTCGGGATGATACATCGCCAGCCCGCCGGGTAGCGTCTCGCTGCTGCGTTCCAGCTTCTCGCAGAGTGCCAGCGCCTCGGCCTGCATCCCCTGCTCAATCTCTTTACGCGTCTGGTTGAGGGCGTCCAGCTCGCTGGCCAGCACCCGGGCTTCACCAACGTTGTCACAGAGCAGCAGCGCCACGCCTACCGACATGTCGTCGAGCCGCCCGGCAGCGTTAAGCCGGGGACCGAGGGCAAAGCCAAGATCGCTGGCGGCCAGCTTCTGTGCGTCGCGGTTGGCGATCTCCAGCAGCGCCTTAATGCCCGGGCGGCACTTGCCCGCCCGGATACGGCTCAGACCCTGCCAGGTTAAAATACGGTTGTTGGCATCCAGCGGCACCACGTCAGCCACCGTGCCAAGGGCAACGAGATCCAGCAGCTCCGCCAGGTTAGGCTCGGCCAGACCGCGTGCGGCAAACCAGCCCTGGGCGCGCAGATGGGCTCGCAGGGCAAGCATCAGGTAGAACGCCACTCCCACCCCTGCCAGCGACTTCGACGGGAAGGTGCAGTCGCGCAGGTTCGGATTCACAATCGCCTCGGCGTCTGGCAGCGTCTCTCCTGGCAGGTGGTGATCGGTCACCAGCACCGGGATCCCCAGCGCATGGGCACGATCGACGCCAGCATGGGAGGAGATGCCGTTATCCACGGTCAGGATCATCTGCGCGCCACGCGCGTGCGCCTGATCGACCACCTCCGGGCTTAACCCGTAGCCGTCGTCAAAGCGGTTTGGCACCAGGCAGGTAACGTTCCCGCAGCCCAGCGCGCGCAGGGCCAGCACGCTGAGGGCGGTACTGGTAGCGCCGTCGGCGTCAAAATCACCGACCACAACAATGCGCAGCCCCTCCTGCAGGGCGCGATAGAGCAGCGCCACGGCGTTATCAATGCCGCTGAGCTGCTGCCATGAGAGCATCCCTTTAACGCTGCGCTCCAGCTCCCCGGCCGAACTTACGCCACGGCTGGCATATAAGCGCCGCAGCAGCGGGGGCAGGTTCGCGGGTAGATCCGCCGCCTCATTCACTGTTCGGCGGCGAAGTTGTCTCTGATGTTTCACGAAAATTATTTACCGCTCATAGATTTCTGCTGGTCAAGGAACGCCTTCAGCTCCTGCGGCCCCTGATAGCCCGGCACGACGTAGCCGTTGCTGAGGACGATAGCCGGGGTACCGCTGACGCCGAACTGCACACCCAGCGCATAGTGGTTAGCAATGTTGATATCGCAGCTGGCTGGCTGCACGCCTTTGCCGTTCATTGCGTTATCGAAGGCTTTATTGCGATCTTTTGCACACCAGACCGACTTCATATCTTTTGCCGCATCGCTCTGGATACCCTGACGCGGGAAGGCCAGGTAGCGCACGGTGATGCCCAGCGCGTTGTAGTCCGCCATCTCTTCGTGAAGCTTATGACAATAGCCACAGGTGATATCGGTAAACACGGTAATGACGTGCTTCTCCTGAGCGGCCTTGTAGACAATCATCTCTTTTTCCAGCGCGTTGAGATGGGTCATCAGCATCTGGTTAGTGACGTTGACCGGCTGCGCGCCGCTGACGTCGTACATCGGCCCCTGAATGATATGTTTACCGTCGTCGGTGACGTACAGCACGCCGCTGTTAGTCATGACGGTTTTCATGCCGCTCACCGGCGCGGGCTGGATCTCGGTGCTCTGCACGCCCAGCTTCGCCAGCGACTGTTTGATTGCCGCGTCATCCGCGTGGGCCATCCCGGAGAGCGTTGCCGCCAGCAGGGTAAACATCATTAAACTCTTTTTCATAACCATCCTTAACTGTTCAGCATCATGCCCGGGGATGATGCTGTTGATGAAGTTGTCGCAGGCGCTCCGTAGCCACATGGGTGTAGATCTGCGTCGTTGAGAGATCGCTGTGTCCAAGCAGCATCTGCACCACACGCAGGTCAGCGCCGTGGTTTAACAGATGCGTGGCGAAGGCGTGGCGCAATACGTGCGGCGAAAGCTTTTCGCTATCAATGCCCGCCAGCAGCGCATAGTGCTTAATCCGGTGCCAGAAGGTCTGCCGGGTCATCTGCTGGGCACGCTGGCTGGGAAAGAGCGTATCGATTGAGGTGCCGTTCAGCAACCACGGCCGGCCATGCTCAAGGTAGTTCTCCAGCCAGTAGACCGCCTCTTCCCCCAGCGGCACCAGCCGCTCTTTGTTACCTTTACCGATTACCCGCACCACGCCCTGGCGCAGGCTGATGTCGCTCATGGTCAGCCCCACCAGCTCCGAGACGCGCAGGCCGGTGGCATAGAGCACCTCCAGCATCGCTTTATCGCGCAGCTCCAGCGGCTGATCCACCAGCGGAGCCTGCAGCAGGCGTTCAACCTGGGCCTCGCTGAGATCTTTTGGCAGCCGCTGCGGCAGCTTGGGCGATGCCAGCAGCGCGCTGGGATCGTCCGGGCGTAGCTTCTCCCGGTACAGATGCTGGAAGAGACGCCGTATGGCACTCAGCAGGCGCGCAGAGCTGGTGGCTTTATAGCCGCCCTCAATACGCTCCGCCAGCAGCGCTTGCAGATCGTCGCTTTGCGCGCTCTGCAACGAGAGGCCGCGGTGGTGCAGCCACTCAGCCACCATGCTGAGGTCGCGGCGGTAGGCGCTCAGCGTATTCTCCGCCAGATTACGCTCCAGCCAGAGCGCATCAAGAAACTGTTCTATGCGTGCGAGATCCTGATCCATTTGAGCCTCTTGTGGTCTGCGGCTCTCCATTATGCCTGATTGCCCACCGATTCTGGTACACTGTGCGCAAAGCCCCATCAGGAATTGAGACGTTTACGCTATGAACATTGGTCTTTTTTATGGTTCCAGTACCTGCTACACCGAGATGGCGGCGGAGAAAATCCGCGACGTTATCGGCCCGGAACTGGTCACGCTACACAACCTGAAAGACGACGCTGTCTCCTTAATGGAGCAGTACGATGTCCTGATCCTCGGCATTCCCACCTGGGATTTTGGCGAGCTTCAGGAGGACTGGGAGGCGGTCTGGGACCAGCTCGACGGCCTGAACCTCGACGGTAAAATCATTGCGCTGTACGGCATGGGCGATCAGCTCGGCTACGGCGAGTGGTTCCTCGACGCGCTCGGCATGCTGCACGACAAGCTGGCCGCCAAAGCCGTGACCTTTATCGGCTACTGGCCGACAGAGGGCTATGAGTTTACCAGTCCTAAGCCGGTGATTGCCGACGGACAGCTCTTTGTTGGCCTGGCACTGGATGAAACCAACCAGTACGATCTGAGTGAAGATCGCATCCAGAGCTGGTGCGAACAGATCCTCAACGAAATGGCCGAGCAGTTCGCCTGATTATCTTCAACGCGCCCCCGTCGCCGGCTGCTGTAGCAGCACCCGGCGCAGGTCACGCCACTCGCTCTCATCCATACTGTCCGACGCCAGCCACAGGTGATGGATACGCCCGCCCTGCTCTTTACGCAGGCGTAGCATCATGCCGTTGGTCAGCATCCAGGGCGTGCCAATGATCTTCCACTCCACGCCTTGCCAGCGCAGCCGGGAATCCATCAGCAGCTTAATCTCACCGTGACAGGCGTTGATACGCCGCTGGCTGCGGACGCAGTCAAACACCACCAGTGAGAGTAGCATGAGCCACAGCGGCGTATAGCGCAGCGGCCAGGGGGCCAGCAATATTAACGCTGCCACCAGGCCGTGGAGCAGAAGAGAGAGCCACTGGGAGCGCCAGGAGACGCGTAGATCAGATTGCCACAGGACCACGTTCCCGATTCCGTGTTTGAATTAACTGCACCATTCTCTGCAACTCCGTGTCAGCAGGTTCACCGTGATTCATTAACCAGTTAAATAAATCTGGATCGTCACTTTCCAGCAGGCGGACAAACAGCCGTTTATCGTCGTCGCTCAGCGTATCGTACTCGTGTTCAAAAAAAGGCATGATGGAGATATCCAGCTCGCGCATTCCCCGGCGGCATGCCCAATGGATGCGGGCTTTATTATTTATGTCCATGTCTTCTCCCTGCATTACGATATAGAAGTATCGATAGTGCAGACAGTGTATCGTGTTTTTTGTTCATCCTTTACTGGAAAGTTGATAATCAGGAAGGGTGGTTCCAGGATAAAAGATCCCAGACGTATGTTTTGCATTTTATTGCGCAGCGCTACGCATCCTGGCACAGTAAGCACGAATCGTATGCTTTTACCGCTTGCATTGGTCGGCGGCTCTTTTACCATTAAGCATCTAACAGCGTTAAGCAAACCAGGACACTATTATGGCCTTTACTCCTTTTCCTCCGCGCCAGCCTTCCGCCTCTGCGCGTCTGCCGCTGACGCTTATGACGCTCGACGACTGGGCGCTGGCAACGCTGACCGGTGCAGATAGCGAAAAGTATCTGCAGGGCCAGGTCACCGCTGACGTTGCCGCCCTGACCGAACACCAGCATCTGCTGGCGGCGCACTGCGATGCCAAAGGCAAAATGTGGAGCAACCTGCGCCTGTTTCGCCGCGACGGTGGCTTTGCCTTGATTGAGCGCCGCAGCATTCGTGACGCTCAGCTGACCGAGTTAAAAAAATATGCGGTCTTCTCTAAGGTCACTATCGCTCCGGATGACGAGCACGTGCTGCTGGGCGTGGCTGGCTTCCAGGCTCGCGCCGCGCTGGCAAACCTCTTTACCACCCTGCCCGACGCTGAAAAGCAGGTGGTGCAGGAGGGTGTAACGTCGATTCTGTGGTTCGCGCACCCGGCTGAGCGTTTCCTGTTGGTGACGGACGTTGCCACAGCGGAGCTGATTGCCGAGAAGCTACGCGGTGAAGCGCAGCTGAACAACAGCCAGCAGTGGCTGGCGCTGAATATTGAAGCGGGTCTGCCGGTAATCGACGCCGCCAACAGCGCCCAGTTCATTCCCCAGGCAACCAATCTGCAGGCGCTGGGCGGTATCAGCTTTAAGAAAGGGTGCTACACCGGGCAGGAGATGGTCGCCCGGGCGAAGTTCCGCGGTGCCAACAAGCGCGCCCTGTGGTATCTCGCCGGTAAAGCGAGCCGCCTGCCGGAGGCAGGTGAAGATCTTGAGCTGAAGATGGGTGAAAACTGGCGTCGCACCGGCACCATTCTGGCAGCGGTACAGCTTGAGGATGGTCGTCTGCTGGTACAGGCAGTGATGAATAACGATATGGAGCCGGACAGCGTCTTCCGCGTACGCGACGATGCCAATACGCTCAGCATTGAGCCGCTGCCCTACTCTTTAGAGGAGTGAGTGGGTACGCCGGGTGGCGGCTTCGCCTTACCCGGCCTGCGGTTTTGTAGGCCCGGCAAGCTTGCGCCGCCGGGCGAAAATTCAAGCCTGGCCTACATAGAAGTAGATGGCGAGGAAGTGGCACAGGCTGCCGCCCAGCACAAAGCCGTGCCAGATAGCATGGTTGTAGGGAATGCGCCTGCAGACGTAGAAGATGACCCCCAGCGAGTAGACAATACCGCCCGCCGCCAGCAGGGTTAGCCCGCCCGCAGAGAGCCTGACGGCCAGCTCATAGATGACCACCAGCGAGAGCCAGCCCATGGCCAGGTAGGTCACCAGCGAGAGCACCTTAAAACGGTGGGCAATGGTTAATTTGAACAGGATCCCCAGCAGCGCCAGCCCCCAGATGACAACCATCAGGCCTCGCGCCAGCGGCGAATCCAGCCCTACCAGTAAAAAAGGCGTATAGGTGCCGGCTATCAGCAGATAGATAGCACAGTGGTCGAATTTCTTTAGCCACGGCTTTGCGCGGGGATGGGGAATAGCGTGATAGAGCGTTGAGGCCAGGAACAGCAGGATCATACTGCCGCCATAGAGGCTATAGCTGGTAATCGCGAGTGGGCCGGCATGATTATCCGTCGCCTGCATCAGCAAGAGCACCAGCCCCACTACGCCGAACACCAGTCCGATACCGTGACTTATGCTGTTGGCTATCTCCTCAGCCAGTGAATATCCCTGTTTTCTTAATGGCTTATCAACCATAGCTTACTCCATACAACGGAGGCTTACGCCGGGTCACTCAGTCGCCAATAGCTGCCTGAATGATAACCAGCATAGAGTAACTGAGAATGATTCCAGTGCACACCTGTTAGCTAAAATAAATATTAACGTCAAAAAAATGCAATAAATCCGCGCTTCGCTCAGGCTACAGCTGTTCCGCCTTTTATAAGGCCTCGCGCGACGGCGTAGATTCCCGTTTGGGGCAAAATGTGGCAGCATAGAGAGGTGCCGCACCGTGCAGATAACCGTCTGAAAAAGGAAGCATCGTGACCCTGTTTAACCATTCCGCTGTTGCCAGCCTCAACAACCTTGAGATGATGGTCTACAACGTGGTCATTAAAAATCGCGATAAGGTGATGTACATGACCATTCGCGAGCTGGCCGATGCGGCAGGCGTCTCTACCACCACCGTTCTTCGCTTCTGCCGCAAGCTGGAGTGCGAAGGCTACTCGGAATTTCGCGTGCGCTTTAAACTCTATTTAGCGCAAAGCGAGCCGCAGCCAGCTAATTTTGGTGCCAGCGAAATTATTAGCTTCTTTAAAAGCGTTAATAATGATGAATTTGATCGTCTGCTGGATCAGGCCGCAGATATTATTCTCGCTTCCGAGCGAATTATATTTGTTGGCGTCGGGACATCCGGATCGCTGGCAAAATATGGTGCGCGCTTCTTTTCTAATGTCGGTAAATTCAGTAACCATGTTGACGATCCCTATTTTCCGGTCACCAACGATATGGCGAAAAACGCGCTGGCAATTGTCCTCTCCGTCTCCGGTGAAACCGAGGAGATCCTGCGCTTCGCCAGCCAGTTTAGCCTGCATCACTGTAAAGTGATGTCGATTACCAGCCATGAACACTCGGCGCTGGCTAAGCTGGCGGATTTTAACCTCTCCTGGCATATTCCCCAGACACGTATTTCAGGTGGCTATGACGTTACCACCCAAATTCCCGTGATCTATATTCTTGAAACCCTGGGCCGCAAACTGGCGAAAAAACTAGCCTGAAAAAACAGGCTGTTTTTTCTCTGTAACATATTACCGAAGCGGCAAAGTGTTATATCGTGACTTTCGATTGGGCTTTGCTAGACTCGGCATAGACCTATTTTCTGTCGGCTATAGCGGGATAAATAAGTATGAAAAAGATCACCTTACCAAAAGACTTTTTATGGGGCGGCGCGGTTGCTGCGCATCAGGTTGAAGGCGGCTGGAATAAAGGCGGCAAAGGACCGAGCATCTGCGACGTGCTGACCGGTGGCGCGCATGGCGTACCGCGTGAGATTACCCAGGACGTTGTGCCTGGCAAATACTATCCCAACCACGAAGCCGTTGAGTTCTACAGCCACTACAAAGAAGATATCAAGCTGTTTGCCGAGATGGGCTTTAAGTGTTTCCGTACCTCCATCGCCTGGACGCGTATCTTCCCGAACGGCGACGAGCAGACCCCGAACGAAGAGGGTTTGAAGTTCTATGACGACATGTTCGATGAGCTGCTGAAGTACAACATCGAGCCGGTGATCACCCTCTCCCACTTTGAGATGCCGCTGCACCTGGTGCAGGAGTACGGCGGCTGGACCAACCGTAAAGTGGTGGATTTCTTTGTGCGCTTCGCCGAAGTGGTCTTCGAGCGCTATAAGAGCAAGGTCAAATACTGGATGACCTTTAACGAAATCAACAACCAGCGTAACTGGCGTGCGCCGCTGTTTGGCTACTGCTGCTCCGGCGTGGTCTATACCGAGCATGAAAACCCGGAAGAGACCATGTACCAGGTGCTGCACCACCAGTTTGTTGCCAGTGCGCTGGCGGTGAAGGCAGCGCGGGAGATCAACCCAGAGATGCAGGTCGGCTGCATGCTGGCGATGGTGCCGCTCTACCCGTTCTCCTGTAAGCCGGAGGACGTGATGTATGCCCAGGAGTCAATGCGTGAGCGCTGGGTCTTTACCGACGTGCAGCTGCGCGGTTACTACCCTTCTTACGTCCTGAACGAGTGGGAGCGCCGCGGCTTTGACATTAAAATGGAAGCCAACGACGAGCAGATCCTGCGTGACGGTACCTGCGCCTACCTCGGCTTCAGCTACTACATGACCAACGCGGTGAAAGCGGAAGGCGGCAGCGGTGACGCCATCTCTGGCTTCGAAGGCAGCGTGCCGAACCCGCACGTTAAAGCCTCGGACTGGGGCTGGCAGATTGACCCGGTCGGCCTGCGCTATGCTCTGTGCGAGCTGTACGAGCGCTACCAGAAGCCGCTGTTTATCGTGGAAAACGGCTTCGGCGCGTACGATAAAGTGGAAGAGGATGGCAGCATCAATGACGACTACCGCATTGATTACCTGCGCGCCCACGTGGAAGAGATGATCAAAGCCGTGACCTACGACGGCGTCGATCTGATGGGCTACACCCCGTGGGGCTGTATCGACTGCGTATCCTTCACCACTGGCCAGTACAGCAAGCGCTATGGCTTTATCTATGTGAACAAGCACGACGACGGTACCGGCGACATGTCCCGCTCCCGCAAGAAGAGCTTTAACTGGTACAAAGCCGTGATCGCCAGCAACGGCGAAAACCTGTAACGCCGTATTGTCGGGCGGCTATTTGCCGCCCGCCATCTCAATAAAACTCCCCGTCACGTACGATGCCTTCTTGCTCAGCAGCCAGACTATCGCCTGCGCCACCTCTTCCGGCTGACCGCCGCGCTGCATCGGCAGCATGGACTTGACCCGATCCACGCGTCCCGGCTCGCCGCCCGAGGCGTGAATGTCGGTATAAATCAGGCCCGGACGTACGCAGTTGACGCGCATACCCTGCGCCGCCACCTCGAGTGATAAACCGGTGGTCAGCGAATCCACCGCCCCTTTGGAAGCCGCGTAATCCACATATTCACCCGGCGCGCCCAGACGTGAAGCCGCAGAGGAGACATTCACTATCGCCCCACCCTTGCCGCCATGTTTAAACGACATGCGTTTTACCGCCTCGCGACAGCAGAGAAAGTAGCCCGTCACGTTGGTGGCCAGCACGCGGTTAATGCGCTCGGCCGACAGGTTTTCGATGGTCGATTGTTCAAACAGAATGCCGGCGTTATTGACCAGCGCGGTCAACGGCTCGTTTTCACTGTCGATACGGGCAAACATCGCCAGCACCTGCACTTCATCGCTGATATCTGCCTGTACCGCAAACGCTCTGCCGCCCGCAGCGGTGATGGTACTCACCACCTCGGTGGCCGCCTCCACGTTGTGATGATAGTTAACCGCCACGCTGTAGCCCTCACGCGCCAGCTCCAGCGCCGTGGCTCTGCCAATCCCCCGGCTTGCGCCGGTTACCAGTGCAATGCCCATTCTCTTCTCCCAATAAAAAAGCCGGGTGGCGGCTTCGCCTTACCCGGCTTACGTTACTACACCAGCAATATTACTGGTATTCGCTCATCGGCACGCAGGAGCAGAACAGGTTGCGGTCGCCGTAGACGTCATCAAGACGCTTCACGGTCGGCCAGTACTTGTTTGCAGATCCTGCCGGGAAGACCGCCAGCTCACGGCTGTAGCCGTGGTTCCACTCCGCCACGATCTCGTGCTGAGTATGCGGGGCATTAACCAGCGGGTTATCCTCCAGCGTCCACTCGCCATCCTGCACGCGATCGATCTCCATCCGGATAGCCAGCATCGCGTCAATAAAGCGGTCCAGTTCGGCTTTGCTTTCGGACTCCGTTGGTTCCACCATTAGCGTACCCGCCACCGGGAAGGACATGGTTGGCGCATGGAAGCCGTAGTCGATCAGACGCTTGGCGATATCCAGTTCGCTAATGCCGCTCTGCTCTTTCAGCGGGCGAATATCCAGAATGCACTCGTGCGCCACGCGGCCGTCGCGGCCGGTATAGAGCACCGGGAAGGCAGACTGCAGGCGAGTCGCAATGTAGTTGGCGTTAAGGATCGCCACCTGGCTGGCCTTTTTCAGCCCTTCTGCGCCCATCATGCGGATGTACATCCAGCTGATTGGCAAAATAGAGGCGCTGCCGAACGGAGCAGCAGAGACCGCACCCTGACGGGTCAGCATCCCTTCAATCTGTACCACGCTGTGGCCTGGAACGAACGGGGCCAGGTGCGCTTTCACGCCGATAGGACCCATGCCTGGGCCGCCGCCGCCGTGCGGGATGCAGAAGGTTTTATGCAGGTTAAGGTGTGACACATCTGCGCCAATAAAGCCAGGGGAGGTGATGCCTACCTGAGCGTTCATGTTCGCGCCGTCAAGGTAGACCTGACCGCCGTACTGATGGACGATTTCGCACACCTCACGGATCGTCTCCTCATAAACCCCGTGGGTAGACGGGTAGGTCACCATGATGCAGGAGAGATTATCCCCCGCCTGCTCGGCCTTAGCACGCAGATCGGCCAGGTCGATGTTACCGTTTTTATCACAGGCGACCACAACCACCTGCATTCCGGCCATCTGCGCCGATGCCGGGTTGGTGCCGTGGGCAGAGCTGGGGATCAGGCAGATATCGCGGTGACCGTCGTTGCGGCTCTCATGGTAGTGGCGGATCGCCAGCAGGCCTGCGTACTCGCCCTGCGCACCGGAGTTCGGCTGCATGCAGAGGGCGTCGTAGCCGGTCAGCTTCACCAGCCACTCAGAGAGCTGGTTGATCATCTGGTGATACCCTTCCGCCTGGTCTGCCGGACAGAACGGGTGCAGCTCGGAGAATTCGGGCCAGGTGATCGGGATCATCTCTGCGGCGGCGTTCAGCTTCATGGTGCAGGAGCCGAGCGGGATCATCGCCTGGTTCAGGGCCAGATCCTTGCGCTCCAGCGAGTGCATGTAGCGCATCATCTCAGTTTCGCTGTGGTAGCGATTAAATACCGGGTGGCTCAGGATCGCGTCATCACGCAGCATGCCCGGTTGGATCGCACGGCTGTCGTGAGCTACGTCTTTATCCAGCGCGTCGATATTCAGGCCATGCCCCTCGCCAGCCACCACGTCGAATAGCTTCACCACGTCTTCACGGGTGGTGGTTTCGTCGAGGGTAATACCTACGGCGTTATGAATGTCGCTACGCAGGTTGATCTCTGCCGCTTCGGCACGCGCCAGCACCGCCGCTTTATCGGCAACCTCAACGCAGAGGGTGTCAAAGAAGTGCGCGTGGCGCAGCTTCAACCCTTTCTGCTGCAGGCCGGTGGCGAGGATATCGGCCAGGCGGTGGATACGACCCGCAATGCGCTTCAGGCCAACCGGGCCATGGAATACGGCGTAGAGGCTGGCGATATTCGCCAGCAGCACCTGTGAGGTACAGATGTTGGAGTTCGCTTTCTCACGGCGGATATGCTGCTCGCGGGTCTGCATCGCCATGCGCAGCGCGGTGTTACCGGCGGCATCTTTCGATACGCCGATAATACGGCCTGGCATGGAGCGTTTGAATTCATCTTTAGCGGCAAAGAAAGCCGCATGCGGGCCGCCATAGCCCATCGGCACGCCGAAGCGCTGCGCGGAGCCGAAGACGATATCCGCCCCCTGCTTGCCTGGGGCCGTCAGCAGCACCAGCGCCATAAAGTCTGCCGCGACGCTCACCACGACCTTGCGCGCTTTCAGCTCGCCAATCAGCGCGCTGTAGTCATGTACTTCGCCGGTGGTGCCCACCTGCTGGAGCAGCACGCCGAAGAGATCCTGGTGATCCAGCGCCTTGTCAGCGTCATCGACCACAATCTCAAAACCAAAAGTTTCTGCGCGGGTGCGTACCACGTCCAGGGTCTGCGGATGCACGTCGGCGGCGACGAAGAAGCGGTTCGCTCCTTTCAGTTTGCTGACGCGTTTGGCCATCGCCATCGCTTCGGCCCCTGCCGTCGCTTCATCAAGCAGCGACGCGGAGGCGATATCGAGACCGGTCAGATCCAGCGTCACCTGCTGGAAGTTGAGCAGCGCCTCAAGGCGACCCTGGGAGACTTCCGGCTGATAAGGGGTATAGGCGGTGTACCAGCCTGGGTTTTCCAGCATATTGCGCAGGATCACCGGCGGCAGCTGCACGGCGGTATAGCCCATGCCGATGTAAGACTTAAAGCGCTTGTTGCGCGCGGCAATGACTTTCAGCTCGGCCAGCGCAGCAAACTCCGTGGTCGCTTCGCCAATCTGCGGCGGCGTCGCCAGCTGAATGTCCTGCGGGACAATCTGGCCAATCAGGGCGTTGAGTGAATCTGCGCCAACGGTTTTCAGCATCTCTTGCTGCTGAGCAGCATCCGGCCCGATGTGGCGATCGATAAAAGCGTCGCGGTGTTCAAGCTGGCTTAACGTCTGGGTCATGAGCGATGGTTCCTGAAACGTGCGGTGAATCGTGGTTGTCTTAACCTGAAATGCCCGGTGGCGCTATCGCTTACCGGGCCTACGGGATCAGTAGGCCGGATAAACGTAGTGCCATCCGGCATATCTTTATTCAGCTTCTAACAGAGATTCGTATGCGGTCGCGTCCAGCAGGGCTTCAACCTCTGCTTCGTCGCTGGCCTTGATCTTAAAGATCCAGCCGCTGGCATACGGCTCGCTGTTGACCAGCTCCGGGTTGTCGCTAAGTGCATCGTTGACGGCCACGATCTCGCCGCTCACCGGTGCATAGATGTCAGATGCCGCCTTAACGGATTCGGCAACGGCACAGTCATCGCCCGCGCTGACGGTAGCGCCCACGTCCGGCAGGTCAACGAACACCATATCGCCCAGCAACTCCTGCGCATGTTCGGTGATGCCAACGGTGTAGGAGCCGTCTGCCTCTTTGCGCAGCCATTCGTGTTCTTTACTGTATTTCAGATCGCCAGGTACATTGCTCATTAACATTTCTCCACGATAAAGTAGGTTACGCGACGGCTTTGCCAGCGCGTACAAAAACAGGTTTCGTTACCTTCACCGGCATTTCACGGTTGCGGATCTGCACGATAGCCGTGTCGCCAATCCCGGCCGGTACGCGGGCCAGCGCGATGCTGTAGCCCAGCGTCGGCGAGAAGGTGCCGCTGGTGATAATGCCTTCCTGCAAGTTGCCGCTGGCATCGGTGAAACGCACCGGCAGTTCGTTACGCAGGACGCCTTTTTCGGTCATAATCAGGCCAACCAGCTGCTCAGTCCCCTTTTCACGCTGTACCTCCAGCGCTTCGCGGCCAATGAAGTCACGATCGGCTGGCTCCCAGGCGATGGTCCAGCCCATGTTGGCGGCCAGCGGCGAAACGCCTTCGTCCATCTCCTGGCCATAGAGGTTCATACCCGCCTCCAGGCGCAGCGTGTCGCGCGCGCCCAGGCCGCAGGGCTTCACGCCCGCGCCAATCAGCGCCTGCCAGAAATCCGCCGCCTGTTCACTCGGCAGCGCAATCTCATAGCCCGCCTCGCCGGTGTAGCCGGTGGTGGCAATAAACCAGCCGTCCGACTCCACGCCAAAGAAGGGCTTCATGCCCGCCACGGCCTGACGCTGGGCATCGGTAAACAGTCCCGCTGCTTTCGCCTGGGCATTCGGCCCCTGCACGGCGATCAGCGCCAGATCGTCACGGACGGTAATATCGATATCAAAGGGCGCCGCGTGCTGAGTGATCCAGGCAAGATCTTTTTCGCGGGTGGCGGAGTTCACCACAAGGCGGAAGTGATCTTCGGTAAAGAAGTAGACGATCAGGTCATCAATGACGCCACCGGAGGCGTTGAGCATGCCGCTGTAGAGCGCCTTGCCCGGCTGGGTCAGTTTGGCCACGTCGTTGGCCAGCAGGTGACGAAGAAACGCCCGGCAGCGGCTGCCGCGCAGGTCAACGATGGTCATATGCGAGACATCAAACATACCGGCATCGGTACGCACCGCGTGGTGCTCATCGATCTGCGAGCCGTAGTGCAGCGGCATCATCCAGCCGTGGAAATCCACCATGCGTGCGCCGCACAGCGTATGTTGTTCGTATAAAGGGGTTTGCTGAGCCATCTTTTCCTCATTGAATAAGCGGGGCCAGGATAAATAAGGCGAAGTCGTAAGCAGGTAGCCTCGTTTCCAGACGGCGACGCAAACGTTACCTTTTGCCTGAACTTATCACCGAACTGCGGGCATAACCATAAGCAAAAATGTTCCATCACATTAGCTTATGACCTTAAAAGCCAAACCGGGCGGCAGGATATTACACTGCAAACAGGCCATAGGTTTGCGATAAACATCATAAAACAGACGATGGATGCCCGATAAGCCAGCGCATTACGCGGCAAAGCGCGCAGATTTCCAGAGCGGGAAAAATAGAGGGATGAGAAAAAGTAATCCGAAAACAGGGGTGAAATTAGAATATTTCAAATGAGCAAGCGCTCTCCCTCCCCAGGGCTGGGGAGGGAAAGTGTGATCGGGTTAACGTAACCACTCCGGCAGATCGTTTAGCCCCATCGCCTGGCGAATAAGCTGCGGCTTGACGCCCGGTAGCGTATCGGCCAGCTTCAATCCAAGATCGCGCAGCAGCTTTTTCGCCGGGTGCGTACCGGAGAACAGCTCGCGAAAACCTTGCATACTCGCCAACATCACCCCGGCGCTGTGTTTGCGGCTGCGCTCATAGCGCCGCAGGTAGAGGTGCTGGCCGATATCTTTGCCCGCCCCGTGCAGACGCTTCAGCTCGTTGACCAGCTCGGCGGCATCCATAAAGCCAAGGTTTACGCCCTGCCCCGCCAGCGGATGGATGGTGTGCGCTGCATCACCCACCAATGCCAGCCGGTGCGCGGCAAACTGACGTGCATAGCGCCCCGTCAGAGGAAAGACCAGCCGCTCGCTCTCAACGTGGCAGAGGCCGAGACGGTTGTCGAACGCCATATCCAGCGCCTGGTTGAAGACCTCCTCTGTCGCCTCCTGCATGCTGGCTGCCTCCAGCGGCGGCAGCGACCAGACAATAGAGCAGAGATGCGGATCGCTCAGCGGCAGGAAGGCTAAGATACCGTCGCCGTGGAAGACCTGACGCGCCACTGCCTCGTGCGGCTCATCGGTGCGGATGGTAGCGACCAGCGCGTGATGGCGATAGTCCCATGAGGTGAGCGCAATATCGGCCTTATCGCGCAGCCAGGAGTTCGCCCCGTCCGCGCCGACCACCAGCCGCGCCGTTAGCATGCCGCCATCTTTTAGGGTCAGAAAAGCTTCGTTTTCGCCCCATGCAACCTGCTGCACCCCAGCGGGTGCCAGGAGCGTAACGTCCTGGCACTGCTGCGCTTTTTGCCACAACGCCTGGTGAATAACGTCATTCTCAATGATATGTCCGAGGTGGCTATAACCCATGCTGCGGTCGTCAAAGGCGATGCGTCCAAAGCTGTCTTTATCCCACACCTCCATACCGTGATAGCAGCTGGCGCGGTTCGCCACGATGGATGACCAGACGCCAAGGCGCGTCAGCAGCTTCTCGCTGGCAGCATTGATAGCCGATACGCGGAGCGCAGGTGGCGCGCTCTCCGGCAGCGGCTGAGGCGGGTTTTGCTCCAGCACCGCAACACGCAGGCCGCTCCCCTGTAATCCGCAGGCTACCGCCAGCCCAACCATACCGCCGCCGACAATTGCTACATCTACACTTTGCAAAATTCACTCCCAAAGCTAGCGCCTGTTATCGGGCGACCCAGCCTAATGTCCGTTGCGCCAGCACGTCGCGTGCTGGCGTAAAAAGTTCCATTGCCATCAAACCGGCGTTGCGACCCGCAACCAGCGGTGACCAGCGGTTAGCAAACAGATGCACCAGCCCATCGGTGACGCCGATAGTCGCCTCTTTATCCTCCTGGCGGCGTTGCTGATAGCCTCGCAGCACCGGATAAGCCCCAACGTCGCCGTTACTTGCCCATACGTCAGCCAGCGTCTCGGCCAGGCTCATCACATCGCGCATGCCGAGGTTGAACCCCTGCCCGGCGATGGGGTGCAGCGTCTGGGCGGCATTGCCTACCAGCGCCACGCGGTGCGATACCGGCGATGAGGCGGTAGTTAACGCCAGCGGATAGGCGCTGCGGGTGCCCGCGTGGACAATGCGCCCAAGCCGCCAGCCGAACGCGCTTTGTAGCTCCTGACAGAAGCGTGCATCGGACCAGGCCATGACCTCGTCGCGCTTCTCCAGCGGATGAGACCAGACCAGCGAGTAGCGCCCCTGCGACATGGGCAACAGCGCCAGCGGGCCGTGCTCGGTGAAGCGCTCGAAGGCTCTCCCCTGTCCGGCAAGCGAGGTAGTGACATTGGCGATCAGCGCCACCTGATGATACGGCTCTTGCTGCCAGCCGATGCCGCACTGCGCCGCCAGCGCCGAGCGGGAGCCATCAGCCGCCACCAGCAGGCTTCCCTGTAAAGTTTTACCGCTCTCCAGCGCGACGCTGACACCCTCCTCGCTGCGGGTGAAGTCGCTCACGCGGTCAGGACAGTGCAGCGTGACGCCGGGTGCGCGGCGTAGCAGCGAAAACAGCCGCTGCCCCACCTCGTGCAGCTCCACGACGTTTCCGAGGGCATCGACGCGGTAGTCCTGCGCTTCCAGCGTGACAAATCCTGCATGGCCACGGTCGCTGACGTGAACGGTAGTGATGGGGGTAGCGCACTGGGCAATATGCTGCCAGATCCCGATCCGCGCCAGGTGCTGGCAGGTACCCTCAGCCAGTGCAATAGCGCGGGCGTCAAAACCGGGGTGCGCCTGGGCTTCCGGGGCGATCGCTTCGATAAGGTGCACCGGCAGCGCGCCGTGCGTCAGGCGCGAAATGGCCAGCGCAAGCGTAGCGCCGGTCATCCCGCCGCCGACGATGATTACGCTCATGAACGCTTCGCCGCCGCCATCAGCGCCTCGATCTCATCAGCCTTTTTCACCACGCTGGCGGTCAGGTTTTCGTTGCCGTTTTCGGTGATAAGGATGTCATCCTCGATGCGGATGCCAATGCCACGGTACTGGGGCGGCACGTCGGCATCCGGGGCAATATAGAGGCCCGGTTCGACGGTCAGCACCATGCCCGGCTCAAGGGGGCGCAAGCGGTCAGGTCCGTATACGCCAACGTCGTGAACGTCCAGTCCCAGCCAGTGGCTCAGGCCGTGCATAAAGAAGGCGCGATGGGCGTTATCGGTAATCAGCTGGTCAACGTCGCCTTTCAGGATATCGAGCTTCACCAGCCCGGTAATCATGATCCGCACCACTTCGCCTGTCACCTCCTGAATGGAGGTTCCCGGCCGAAACAGGATCAGCGCAGCATCAAGAGAGGCCAGCACGATGTCATAGATCTCACGCTGGGCCGGGGTGAATTTGCCGTTGATCGGGAAGGTACGGGTGATATCTCCCGCGTAGCCCTGATACTCGCATCCGGCGTCGATCAGCACCAGCTCACCGTCGCGCAGCTCACTTTCGTTCTCGGTGTAGTGCAGAATGCAGCCGTTTTCACCGCCGCCGACGATAGTGTTATATGACGCAAAGCGCGCCCCGTGGCGGTTGAACTCGTGCAGGATCTCGCCTTCGAGCTGATATTCGAACATGCCCGGACGGCAGGCCTGCATCGCCCGGGTGTGGGCCAGGGCGCTGATCTCCCCTGCGCGGCGCAGAACGTCGATCTCTTCCGCAGATTTAAACAGGCGCATCTCATGAACGAGGGGACGCCAGTCGGTAATAGAGAGCGGCGCGGTAAGATTCTGCCGGGATCCTTTGCGCAGCGTATTCAGCGCGGTGAAGAGGATCTCATCCGCATAACCATACTCGCCCTGCGCGTGGTAGACCACGTCGAGGCCATTAAGCAGCTGGTAGAGCTGCTCGTTGATTTCGCTAAAGGCCAGCGCCCGATCCACGCCCAGCTTCTCCGGCGCGGCCTCCTGGCCCAGCCGACGGCCAAACCAGATCTCTGCGGTTTTATCCCGCAGGCGGTTGAACAGCACGCTGTGGTTGTGGGTGTCATCACTCTTGATCAGCACCAGCACCGCCTCTGGCTCGTTAAAGCCGGTGAAGTACCAGAAGTCGCTGTTTTGACGGTAGGGATATTCACTGTCGGCGCTGCGGGTCGCCTCCGGGGCGGAGAAGATCAGCGCCGCGCTGGCCGGAGCCATCTGCGCAAGCAGCGCCTGGCGGCGGCGAAGAAACTCAGACTGGGTCATGACACCTCCTTTTTAGCAAGACTCTTATTCTGTACGACGCTTAGTGTAGCGTTGGCTTACGCACTTCCGGTGCGGTCGGCTGCGGACGGGTAAAGGTATCGTGGCAGAGCAGCGCCGCCACGCGGACGTACTCAACGATCTCTTCGAGCGACATCTCCAGCTCTTCCTGATCTTCGTCCTCGTCGTAGCCCAGCTGCGCGATATTGCGCAGATCGTCGATGGCCTCGCCGGTATCGCCGGTGACCTTATCGAGCTTCGGCTGCGTGACGCCCAGCCCCAGCAGGAAGTGGTTCACCCAGCCCGCCATGGCATCTGCCCGGTCAAACACGCTGACCTCATCGCCGTCCGGCAAAAAGAGCTGGAACTGGAAGCCATCGTCTTCCAGCGCGTCGCTGGTAGCGGCGTGCATTTTGCGCAGCGCCTCGGCCAGCTCATGGCCGAACGCCAGACCTTCGTTGGTGAGATCGTGCAGCAACGGCTGCCACGACGTGTCTTTATTGCCGCCGCAAAGCATCCCGCCGATCAGACCGTGCATCTCGGCTGGCGTTAAGCCAACACCCTGTTGGTTGAGTAACTGGTTCAATTCATTGTAACCAGGCATTTCGTTCTGTATTGACATGCGCATTCGTCGTCGTTGGGAGAAAGATTCATGGTATGCTACCACTTTGGACCCTGGTGATATAGCCGTCAGCTTTCGCCAAACATGCGTTTGCGACCTTTACGTATAGGTTTCTTTTTACGGCTATGTTAAGAGAATAGGCTAAGAGTTCAGGTTATGAGAATCTGCTTGAATCCTCTAACCAGGGTAGCTATAGTGTCGCCCCTTCGCAGCCATGACTCGGTTGCCAAGGTAGAGCGCAGTCAAACAGCAGGAAGGTGTCATGTCTGCACAACCCGTCGATATCCAAATTTTTGGCCGTTCACTGCGCGTGAACTGTCCGCCTGAACAGCGGGACGCTCTTAATCAGGCTGCAGATGATCTGAATCAGCGGTTGCAAGATCTTAAAGTACGCACTAGAGTCACAAATACTGAGCAGCTGGTTTTCATCGCCGCGTTGAACATTAGCTATGAGCTTGCTCAGGAAAAGGCAAAAACCCGCGACTACGCATCCAGCATGGAGCAGCGTATTCGACTGTTACAGCAGACCATCGAACAGGCATTGCTTGATCAGGGTCGCACAAACGAAAGACCGGGGCCTAAGTTTGAATAACACTTCATTGTCGACTATGGTAGAGTGACAGTGAAGAAAAAATTTCTCTGAGATGTTCGCAAGCGGGCCAGTCCCCTGAGCCGATATTTCAT
>DAMBQR010000069.1:0-19026 GCA_032055545.1 Pseudescherichia sp.
ATTTCAAAATGGTGCGGAATTTTACTGCAAATGCTGCTGCTTTGTAAAGCACCGCAGCCCTTTTTACAAGGGCGCTCTCATAAGGAGGAGGAGTATACACGACCTCTGCGCCTGGGTTGAACAATAGTTTTACAACCACCGCCCATGACCCTACACTGCGCGGTATTGCAAAGAGGTAAAGAATAGCCATGCGTGTACTGGGAATTGAAACATCCTGCGATGAAACCGGCATCGCCATCTACGACGATGAAAACGGGCTTTTAGCCAACCAATTGTATAGTCAGGTGAAACTGCACGCTGACTACGGCGGCGTGGTGCCGGAGCTGGCCTCCCGCGATCACGTGCGCAAAACCGTGCCGCTGATCCAGGCCGCGCTGAAAGAGGCGAATCTGGCCGCCAAAGATATCGACGCCGTGGCCTACACCGCAGGCCCGGGCCTGGTCGGAGCGCTGCTGGTGGGGGCAACGGTAGGGCGCTCGCTGGCGTTTGCCTGGAACGTACCGGCTATCGCGGTTCACCATATGGAAGGGCATCTGCTGGCTCCGATGCTGGAAGAGGATCCGCCCGAGTTTCCGTTTGTGGCGCTGCTGGTCTCCGGCGGCCATACGCAGCTGATTAGCGTGACCGGCATCGGCCAGTACGCGCTGCTGGGTGAATCCATTGACGATGCCGCGGGTGAAGCGTTTGATAAAACCGCGAAGCTGCTGGGGCTGGACTATCCCGGCGGGCCGATGCTGTCGAAAATGGCTGCCGACGGCACGGAAGGGCGCTTTGTCTTCCCGCGTCCGATGACCGACCGTCCGGGACTGGACTTCAGCTTCTCCGGCCTTAAGACCTTTGCCGCCAACACCATTCGTAATAACGGCAATGACGATCAGACCCGGGCAGATATCGCCCGCGCCTTTGAGGATGCGGTAGTCGATACGCTGATGATCAAGTGTAAGCGCGCCCTGGATCAGACCGGCTTTAAGCGCCTGGTGATGGCGGGCGGCGTCAGCGCCAACCGCACGCTGCGCACGAAGATGGCGGAGATGATGCAGAAGCGTCGGGGTGAAGTGTTCTATGCGCGTCCGGAGTTCTGTACCGATAACGGGGCGATGATCGCCTATGCGGGCATGGTGCGTCTGAAGGCGGGTAGCCTGGCGGATCTTAGCGTGAGCGTGCGTCCTCGCTGGCCGCTGGCGGAGCTGCCGGCAGCGTAATTGCCTTTTAGCCCGGCGGCGCGCAGCTTGCCGGGCCTACTCTTCGTCCTTCACTTCCTCATCTTTCTCGCGCTTTTTCTTCAGCTTGGTCCAGATTTTAGTCTCCTGACGCCGCCACAGGCGCTGAATATTGTCGTGATGACGCAGCAGAATCAGGCAGGAGAGCATCGAGACCGGGAAGGTGAACTGGGGCTTAAACCACCAGACATAGAACGGGGCGATCAGCGCGCTGACGATGGCCCCCAGCGACGAGTAGCCGCTCAGGAGAATGGTCAGCAGCCAGGTGCCAGCCATGACGCCGGTGAGATCCCAGCCAATCGGCGCAATCGCGCCAAACGCGGTGGCAACGCCTTTGCCACCTTTAAAACCAAAAAATACCGGCCAGATGTGGCCCAGGCAGGCGGCGATAGCAATCAGCCCCAGCCAGAAGGGGGTGACGCCCAGCGCATAGGCTCCCCATACCGGCAGCATGCCCTTCAGCACGTCAAAAATCAGTACCGCTACGGCTGCGCCCTTGCCGCCAATTCGCAGGACGTTGGTCGCTCCGGGGTTGCCGGAGCCACTTTCGCGAGGGTCAGGCAGACCCGCGATGCGGCAGACCAGAATGGCGCTGGAGATTGAGCCGCAAAGGTACGCGAGGAGGATCATTCCAGGCGCGATTGCACTCATAACGCTGTTCCGTTTTGAAAATGTCGTTTTATTCTCAGCATCCGTGGATAATACGCATAATTTTTTGAAAGTGGTATCCAGGTTAGCCAAAAAGCGGGCGGTGCGTGATGGACATTGTATTTATAGAGCAACTTTCGGTAATCACCACGATCGGTGTTTACGACTGGGAACAGACTATCAAGCAGAAGCTGGTGTTCGATATCGAAATGGCGTGGGATAACCGGGCGGCGGCAAAAAGCGATGACGTTAACGACTGCCTGAGCTATGCCGACATTGCCGATACGGTGGTGGCCCACGTCGAAGGGCAGCGCTTTGCGCTGGTGGAGCGGGTGGCGGAAGAGGTGGCGGATCTGCTCCTGAGCCGGTTCAACTCCCCCTGGCTGCGTATCAAGGTCAGCAAGCCGGGAGCGGTAGCCCGGGCGGCTAACGTCGGTGTTATTATTGAGCGTGGCAATAGTCTGAAAGGAAAAGATTTAAATTCATAATTATTAAACCAAACGGCACTATACAGGTCTCACGTGTGTGCCTTTTCGCGGCTTGTGGATGCAGAAGCCGTTTTTTTATGTCTTTTAGGGGTTTAAGTGATGAGCGATATGCACTCCCTGCTGGTGGCGGCCATTCTGGGCGTCGTCGAAGGGTTAACGGAGTTTTTGCCGGTCTCCAGTACCGGTCACATGATCATCGTCGGCCACCTGCTGGGGTTCGAGGATGAAACCGCCAAAACCTTTGAGGTGGTGATCCAGCTGGGTTCGATCCTTGCGGTGGTGGTGATGTTCTGGCGTCGTCTGTTTGGCCTGATCGGCATCCACTTTGGTCATCCGCCGCACGAGGGCGAAGGCAAAGGACGCTTAACGCTGATCCACATCCTGCTGGGGATGATCCCGGCAGTGGTGCTGGGGCTGGTGTTCCATGACACGATCAAGAGCCTGTTCAACCCCATCAACGTGATGTACGCCCTGGTGGTCGGCGGCTTCCTGCTGATTGCCGCCGAGTGCCTGAAGCCAAAAACCCCGCGTGCGCCGGGGCTGGATGATATGACTTATCGTCAGGCCTTTATGATCGGCTGCTTCCAGTGTCTGGCCCTGTGGCCGGGCTTCTCCCGCTCCGGGGCGACCATCTCCGGCGGGATGCTGATGGGCGTGAGCCGCTATGCCGCCTCGGAGTTCTCGTTCCTGCTGGCGGTGCCGATGATGATGGGTGCCACCGCGCTGGATCTCTACAAGAGCTACCACTTCCTGACGGCTGCCGACATCCCGATGTTTGCCGTCGGCTTTATCACTGCCTTTATCGTGGCGCTGGTGGCGATCAAAACCTTCCTGCAGCTGATTAAGCGTATTTCGTTTATTCCGTTCGCTATCTACCGCTTTATTGTGGCAGCGGCGGTCTACGTCGTCTTCTTCTAAGCGTTAAGCCGGCTGCCCTCACGCCTGTGGCTGAGGGCAGCGTGCTGCTTTCCACTTCGCGACAGCATCAATTCGCCGCCGGGTCAGCTCCTCGCGGATCTCAGCTCCCTTAAAGCCTGCTGCCACCACCTCTTTAGTCGATACCGCCTTCGCCACCTCCCACGCTTCGCGCAGCAGACGTCCCTGCGGATAGTCGCTGGCTTCAAAATGGGTGCGTCCGCGTACGTCGGCTTCGCTGGTCAGGGCAATCTGCTCTACGCGCTGGGGCTTACGCCAGGCGTCGATAGAGTCGAACAGCTTCACAATGGTCTGCGGTTTAAGGATCGGGAGGGTGTGGATGAGGTCGTGGAACTCCGCCACCAGCTTAGCCAGATCGCGCAGCTCGTTAGGCACCCGCAGACGTTCGCACAGGTTGCTGACTAGCTTAACGCCCGCCAGGCCGTGCCCATGGTGACGCGGCCAGAGTTCCGGTGGGGTCAGCCCCTTGCCAAGATCGTGGCACAGCGTGGCGAAGCGTACGTCGATATCCGGGCTGAGCATCGCCGCCATCGACACCGTCATCAGCACGTGGATGCCGGTATCGATCTCCGGGTGCCACTTTGCCGGGGCAGGGATGCCAAAGAGAACATCAAGCTCAGGGAACAGCACCTTCAGCGCGCCGCACTCGCGCAGGGTCATAAAGTAGACCTGCGGGTTGCGGCTGGCGAGGGCGTTCTCTGTCTCTTTCCAGACGCGCTCCGGGGTCAGATGCTCCAGCTCGCCGGCGGCAGTCATCTCGCGCATCAGCGCCATGGTTTCGTCGGCAATACGGAAGCTGAGATGAGCATAGCGGGCGGCAAAGCGCGCTACGCGCAGCACGCGGAGGGGATCTTCGCCAAAGGCCGGAGAGACATGGCGCAGGGTGCGGCTTTTGAGATCCGCCAGGCCATGGTAGGGGTCGATGATCTTACCGTCGGCATCCTGGGCAAGAGCGTTCACGGTCAGGTCGCGGCGGAGCAGATCCTGCTCGAGAGTGACGTCGGGCGCGGCGTAGCAGGAGAAGCCGGTATAGCCAAAGCCGGATTTCCGCTCGGTACGCGCCAGGGCGTACTCTTCCCGGGTTTTTGGGTGGAGAAACACCGGAAAATCGCGGCCAACCTGCTGGTAGCCTGCATCCAGCATCTCCTGTGGAGTCGCACCCACTACCACCCAGTCTTTATCTTTAACCGGTAGCCCTAACAACGCATCCCGAACAGCACCACCGACCAGATAACTCTTCACTACGCCACTCTCCTGACACACTTTTAACTGATGATACGTTAAGTGTAGAGAAAATGGCTAATCCGGTTCAGCTCATCCAGCGGTCTTTACGCTTGCGGCTGGGGATGATGTGCGGCAGTACCAGGCCTAAGAACAGCCCCGCGCCGAGCACGCCGCCACCATACATAAACCACTGCATGATGATGGTGCGCTGCTTGTCGTCCAGCTGCAGATTTGCGGCATTCACCTTCTTCTGCGCGACGATCAGCTGGTTTTTGAGCTGTTGGTTCTCTTCTTTCAGGCCGTTGATCACGCCATCACTCTGGGCAACCTTCTGCTGCATGTCGGCAGTGCGCTGGTTCCAGGTGTTGTCGATATTGGCAAGCTTATCGGTCAGGGTTTTGACCTGGTTCTCCAGATCCGGCACGCGGGTGCGCAGGCTTGGCTCGCTGCTCAACTCCTTCAGCGGGATCCAGGCGGTACGACCGCTGCTGTCACGCACCTGACCGTAGTTTGAGTCACCGTTGGTTTGCAGCAGCGCAACTTCTTCGCCCGCGTTAACCGTACCCACAAGGCGATAGTTATCACCCGGGCCGCTACGCACCCAGGTATTCAGTTCATCCGAAACGTAACGCTTTTCTTCGGCATGAGCCACGGCAGAAACGCATACAAGTAAAAACAGTCCGGTCAGGCGTAATTTAGGCATCAGCAGTCATTTGTTGTCATAAAAAAAGTGGAACGATAGTAGTGGCATCAGTCTGACGACGCAAAGTATTCGGTATCAATCAGAATCATCTGGGTCGCAACCGATCCATACAATGGAAATTTGGCGCAAAATACTATCTACTGACAAACATCAAGGGCGTAAGTTCGCCGAAAATTCCACTGATGTGACATAACCATAAGTACAATGCCATGACTCAAGAGATCGAACTGAAATTTATCGTTGAATCCTCCCGCGTGGATGCCCTGCGCACCCACCTGCATACCCTGACGGATGAGCACGTTGCGCCTGCGACGCTGCTTAACATCTACTACGAGACGCCGGATGGCTGGCTGCGCAGCCACGATATGGGGCTGCGCATTCGCGGCACACAGGATCGCTATGAGATGACGATCAAAACCGCCGGACGTACCGTAGGCGGCCTGCATCAGCGTCCGGAGTACAACGTGGTCATCGACAAGCCGGAGCTGGATCTCTCCCGCTTCCCGGCGGAGGCGTGGCCGGAGGGTGGCCTGCCAGCGGATCTCGCCGAGCGCGTCAGCCCGCTGTTCAGTACCCACTTCGATCGCGAGAAGTGGCTGGTTAACGTTGGCGACAGCCGAATTGAGATTGCGCTGGATCTCGGTGAAGTGAAGGCTGGCGAACTGGCGGAGCCGATTTGCGAACTGGAGCTGGAGCTGCTGAGCGGCGCGGCAGAGGACGTATTAAAGCTGGCGCGCCAGCTGGTGACCCAGACCGGGCTGCGCCAGGGCAGCCTGAGCAAGGCCGCCCGGGGCTACCATCTGGCGAAAGGTAACCCGCCTCGTCCGCTTCGGGCGACGGAGATCCTGACCGTGGCGCCAAAGGCGAGCGTCGAGCAGGGGCTGGAGGCGGCGCTGGAGCTGGCGCTCTCCCAGTGGCAGTACCATGAAGAGCTGTGGGTCCGCGGCGAGAAAAACGCGCAGGCGGAGAACCTGGCCGCTATCGCCCTGGTCCGCCATACACTGATGCTGTTTGGCGGTATTGTGCCGCGTAAAGCGAGCGCTCGCTTACGCGATCTGCTGACCCAGTCCGAGGCGACCATTATCTCTGCGGTCTCCGCCGCCACGGCGGTCTATAGCCCGGAGATCGCCACGGCGAAGCTGGCCCTGACCGAGTGGCTGGTGACCCGCGCCTGGCGGGCCTTCCTTGATGATAAAGCGCAGGCCAAAATCAACGACTCGTTTAAGCGCTTTGCCGACATCAACCTGTCGCGCCACGCCGCCGAGCTGAAACGTAACTTTGCCCAGCCGCTGATGGACAAATACCAGGACCAGCTTCCGCGTCTGGCGCGCGACATCGACAGCATGCTGCTGCTGGCGGGCTACTATAACGGCCTTCGCGCCGAGGCGTGGCTGGAGAACTGGCAGGGGTTGCAGCACGCCATCAAAACCCGCCAGCGTATTGAAATTGAACACTTCCGTAACGAAGCCATTGTGCAGGAGCCGTTCTGGCTGCACAGCGGAAAACGCTAACTCAGGCAAAGGAATCCCCTTATGATGCCGCTCTCTTCGCCGCTTCAGCAGCACTGGCAGACTCTTGTTGAACGTCTGCCGGACACACTCTCCGCCTCCACGCTTAGCGCAGAGGCGAAGTCAGTGCTTACTTTTAGTGATTTTGTGCAGGGCAGCGTCGCCGCACATCCCGAGTGGCTGACGGCGCTGGAGAGCGAGCCGCCGCAGGCGGAGGAGTGGCAGTTCTATTCGGCGTGGCTCCAGGAAGCGCTGGCTGATGTCAGTGACGACGCGTCGCTGATGCGCGAGCTGCGCCTGTTCCGCCGTCGTATCATGGTGCGTATCGCCTGGGCCCAGGCCCTGCGGCTGATGCCGGAGGAGAACACGCTTCAGCAGCTTAGCGTTCTGGCGGAGACGCTGATCGTCAGCGCCCGCGACTGGCTCTACGCCGCCTGCTGTCGGGAGTGGGGCACGCCATGCAGCGCCGACGGCACGCCGCAGCCGCTGCTGATCCTCGGCATGGGCAAGCTGGGGGGGAACGAGCTGAACTTCTCCTCGGATATCGATCTCATCTTCTCCTGGCCGGAGAACGGCGCAACCCGCGGCGGCCGTCGCGAGCTGGATAACGCCCAGTTCTTCACTCGCCTCGGACAGCGGCTGATTAAGGTGCTGGACCAGCCCACCCAGGACGGCTTTGTCTACCGGGTGGATATGCGCCTGCGCCCCTTTGGTGACAGCGGCCCGCTGGTGCTGAGCTTTGCCGCGCTGGAGGATTACTATCAGGAGCAGGGGCGCGACTGGGAGCGCTATGCGATGGTCAAGGCGCGGATCATGGGTGACAACGACGGCGTCTATGCCAGCGAACTGCGTGCCATGCTGCGGCCCTTTATTTTCCGCCGCTATATCGATTTCAGCGTCATCCAGTCGCTGCGCAATATGAAGAGCATGATCGCCCGTGAGGTGCGGCGGCGCGGCCTGAAGGACAATATCAAGCTGGGGGCGGGCGGCATCCGTGAAGTGGAGTTTATCGTTCAGGTCTTCCAGCTGATCCGCGGCGGACGCGAGCCGTCGCTCCAGCAGCGCTCGCTGCTGCCGACGCTGGCCGCCATTGAGCAGCTCCATCTCCTGCCGACGGGAGATGCCGATACGCTGCGGGCGGCCTACCTCTGGCTGCGGCGGCTGGAGAACCTGCTGCAAAGCATCAACGATGAGCAGACCCAGACCCTGCCGGGGGATGAGCTTAACCGCGCCCGGCTGGCCTGGGGCATGGGCGTCGCGGACTGGCCGGCGCTCAGCGACACCCTGGAGCGGCACATGTCCGCCGTACGTCGCATCTTTAACGAGCTGATTGGCGATGATGATACTGATACCCAGGACGAGCAGCTATCGGAGCAGTGGCGCGAGCTATGGCAGGATACGCTGGAGGCCGACGACGCCACGCCGGTATTGGCCCATCTCTCAGATGGCGACCGTATCCGGGTGGTGGCGCTGATCGCCGATTTTCGCCGGGAGCTGACCCGCCGGACCATCGGCCCGCGCGGCCGCCAGGTGCTTGACCACCTGATGCCGCATCTGCTCAGCGAGGTCTGCCCCCGTGCCGACGCGCCGGTGCCGCTGGCGCGCCTGATGCCGCTTTTGACCGGGATTGTCACCCGTACCACCTATATTGAACTGCTGAGCGAGTTCCCCGGCGCGCTCAAGCATCTGATCTCTCTCTGCGCCGCCTCGCCAATGGTCGCCAGCCAGCTGGCGCGCTATCCGCTGCTGCTGGATGAGCTGCTGGATCCCAATACGCTCTATCAGCCTACGGCGATGGACGCCTACCGGGACGAGCTGCGCCAGTACCTGCTCCGCGTTCCGGAAGAGGATGAGGAGCAGCAGCTGGAAGCTCTGCGCCAGTTTAAGCAGGCCCAGCTGCTGCGCGTAGCGGCGGCAGATATTGCCGGTACGCTGCCGGTAATGAAAGTCAGCGATCACCTGACGTGGCTGGCGGAAGCGATGATCGACGCGGTGGTCCAGCAGGCGTGGACCCAGATGGTAGCGCGTTTTGGCCAGCCAACGCATCTGCGCGATCGGGAGGGGCGCGGCTTTGCGGTGGTGGGCTACGGCAAGCTTGGCGGCTGGGAGCTAGGCTACAGCTCCGATCTCGACCTGGTCTTTCTCCACGACTGCCCGGCGGAGGTGATGACCGACGGCGAGCGGGAGATCGATGGCCGTCAGTTCTACCTGCGCCTCGCTCAGCGCATCATGCACCTCTTCAGCACTCGTACCTCGTCGGGCATTCTCTACGAGGTAGACGCCCGCCTGCGGCCCTCCGGCGCGGCAGGGATGCTGGTCACCACCGCCGACGCCTTTGCGGATTATCAGCAGAAAGAGGCGTGGACGTGGGAGCATCAGGCGCTGGTGCGCGCCCGGGTGGTGTACGGCGATCCACAGCTGAAATCCCGCTTCGACGAGATCCGCCGCGCCATTTTGATGTCGCCCCGTGACGGCGAGAAGCTGCAAACCGAGGTGCGGGAGATGCGCGAGAAGATGCGTGCCCATCTCGGCAACAAGCACCGGGAGCGTTTCGATCTCAAGGCCGACGCAGGGGGCATTACCGATATTGAGTTTATCGCCCAGTATCTGGTTCTGGGCCACGCGCACCAGAAGCCGAAGCTAACGCGCTGGTCCGATAACGTGCGTATCCTCGAGCTGCTGGCGCAGAACGACATTATGGATGAGCAGGAGGCGCAGGCCCTGACCCACGCCTATACCACGCTGCGCGATGCGCTGCACCATCTGGCGCTGCAGGAGCAGCCCGGCCACGTGCCGGAAACGGAGTTTGCCGGAGAGCGGGGGCAGGTCAGCGCCAGCTGGCAGAAGTGGCTGCTAAAACCGTGCGCGCAAAGTTAAGTATGATATTATCGCGCGCAAATTTTGCATTTCGAGGGGACAGGAATGAAAGTAACGCTGCCAGAGTTTGAACGTGCAGGGGTGATGGTCGTCGGTGACGTGATGTTAGATCGCTACTGGTATGGCCCGACCAGCCGTATCTCACCGGAAGCGCCTGTACCGGTGGTCAAGGTCGATGCGGTTGAAGAGCGGCCTGGCGGCGCGGCGAACGTGGCGATGAACATTGCCTCTCTCGGTGCTCATTCGCGCCTGGTTGGCCTGACCGGCATCGATGACGCCGCGCGCGCGCTGAGCAAAACGCTGGCCGACGTCAACGTCAAATGCGACTTCGTCTCCGTTCCGACCCATCCTACTATCACCAAGCTGCGCGTGCTGTCGCGCAACCAGCAGCTGATCCGCCTCGACTTTGAAGAGGGGTTTGAGGGCGTGGATCCCGAGCCGCTGCACGAGCGCATTAACCAGGCGCTGGGCAATATCGGCGCGCTGGTGCTCTCCGATTACGGCAAAGGGGCGCTGGCCAGCGTGCAGCAGATGATCGCCCTGGCGCGCAAGGCCAACGTGCCGGTGCTTATCGATCCGAAAGGCAACGATTTCGAACGCTATCGTGGGGCGACCCTGCTGACGCCGAACCTCTCCGAGTTCGAAGCGGTAGCCGGGAAGTGTAAAAACGAAGCGGAGATCGTTGAGCGCGGCATGAAGCTGATCGCCGATTTCGATCTCTCCGCGCTGCTGGTGACCCGCTCCGAGCAGGGGATGACCCTGCTGCAGCCGGGCAAAACGCCGCTGCATATGCCGACCCAGGCGCAGGAGGTCTACGACGTGACCGGCGCAGGCGACACGGTGATTGGCGTGCTGGCGGCAACGCTGGCGGCGGGCAACTCGCTGGAAGAGGCCTGCTACTTTGCAAACGCTGCGGCGGGTGTGGTGGTCGGCAAGCTGGGTACCTCAACCGTCTCCCCTATCGAGCTGGAGAACGCCGTACGCGGCCGCGCGGAAACCGGCTTCGGGGTGATGAACGAAGAGGAGTTGAAGCAGGCGGTAGCCGCTGCACGCAAGCGCGGCGAGAAGGTGGTGATGACCAACGGCGTGTTCGATATCCTGCACGCGGGCCACGTCTCCTACCTGGCAAACGCCCGCAAGCTCGGCGATCGCCTGATCGTGGCGGTAAACAGCGATGCCTCTACCAGCCGTCTGAAAGGGCCGACCCGTCCGGTTAACCCGCTGGAGCAGCGTATGATCGTGCTCGGCGCGCTGGAGGCCGTAGACTGGGTGGTGTCATTCGAAGAGGATACGCCGCAGCGCCTGATCGCCGGGATCCTGCCGGATCTGCTGGTGAAGGGCGGCGACTATAAGCCGGAAGATATCGCGGGTAGCAAAGAGGTGTGGGCTAACGGCGGCGACGTGCAGGTATTGAACTTCGAAGATGGCTGCTCAACCACCAACATCATCAACAAGATCCAGAAAAACTGATCCTGTAGACCCGGTTTGTAGGCCCGGTAAGCGCAGCGCCACCGGGCAATACGGACTACAGGATCAGTCAATATTCTCCACCGGCGGGATAGCCGGTGCGGGTTTCACTTCGCTCGGCAGATCCTGCGCCTGGCTCGGTTCTGCCGACGCGGTCGCCGGGCGGTTCTCCAGATCGCTGATGCGCTGCTCCAGCGCGGTCAGTTTCTCACGGGTGCGCAGCAAAACCTGCGTCTGAACGTCAAACTCTTCACGGCTCACCAGGTCGAGTCGCGCCAGCTGGGATTGCAGCGTCTGGCGGATCTTCTTCTCTACATCCTCGCCAAAGTCACGAATGCCTTTCGGCATTGACTCATGTACCTGGCGGGCGATCTGTTCAATTTTTTTCGGGTCAATCATAGTAGTTTCCCTGAACTGGTAAGTATTAGCATTAGTGTAGCGTGGATTAGTGTAACGTGGATTATGCCCTATGAAAGCACAATTGTGTCGGTGAATGGATTGCCGGGGATAATCAATAGCGTTATAGTTAATCTGCTTATTCTCAGGGCGGGGCGAAATTCCCCACCGGCGGTAAATCAGCCCAGGCTGAAAGCCCGCGAGCGCTCCATGCGATGCATCACGTAATGGCATGGAGGTCAGCAGATCCGGTGTAATTCCGGGGCCGACGGTTAAAGTCCGGATGGGAGAGAGTAACGATCCAGCCGGGCTTGTGCCCGCTCACGTTATTTTTTTGCCGCTTGCGGTACTCCTAAGACTGCCCTGATTCTGGTAACCATAATTTTAATGAGGTTTTTTATTACCATGAATCAGACGCTACTTTCCTCTTTTGGCACGCCATTCGATCGTGTGGAACACGCTTTAGATGCACTGCGCAACGGGCGCGGAGTAATGGTGCTCGACGATGAAGACCGTGAAAACGAAGGCGATATGATCTTCGCCGCAGAAACCATGACCGTTGAGCAGATGGCGCTGACCATTCGCCACGGCAGCGGCATTGTTTGCCTCTGCCTGACCGAAGATCGCCGTAAACAGCTCGATCTGCCGATGATGGTAGAGAACAACACCAGCGCCTACGGCACCGGTTTTACCGTGACCATCGAAGCCGCTACCGGTGTTTCAACCGGCGTCTCTGCCGCTGACCGCGTGACGACTATTCGCGCTGCCATTGCTGACGATGCCAAACCGTCCGATCTGAACCGTCCTGGTCACGTCTTCCCGCTGCGCGCGCAGCCGGGTGGGGTACTGACTCGCGGTGGCCACACCGAGGCGACCATTGACCTCGTGACCCTGGCAGGCTTCAAGCCAGCTGGCGTACTCTGCGAGCTGACCAACGATGACGGCTCTATGGCGCGCGCGCCGGAATGCATCGAATTTGCGAAAGCCCATGAGATGGCCGTTGTGACCATCGAAGATCTGGTGGCCTATCGTCGCAAGCAGGAACGTAAAGCCAGCTAAGCGCTAACGAAGCGTGAAGCAAAGCCGGGTACGCCCGGCTTTGTTGTTTCTGATGTTTCGTCAGCTTAGCCAGCAAACCCGATGCTTTGCAGCAGCACCAGGCTGAGGCCCATCACCGACATGCCGCACAGGACGCCATAGCTCGGGTTGTTGTTGGGATCGATCTCTTTCGCCAGCGGCATCAGCTCATCTACCGACAGCGCCACCATAATCCCGGCCACTGCCGCCATGATCGCCGCCATCACCACCGGTGAGACCAGGCTACCGAGGATCAGCCACGCCAGCACGCCGCCAAGAATTTCCGCCAGCCCTGAGATCCCAGCCCACATCACCGCCTTACGCTTTGAACCCGTGGCGGCATAGACTGGTGCTGCCACCGCCAGCCCCTCGGGAATGTTGTGCAGAGCCACCGCCAGAGCGATGCCCAGCCCCAGCTCGAGGTTGCTGCTGGCCGTTACGTAGGTGGCCACACCTTCAGGGAAGTTGTGCAGGCTGATGCCAAGGGTGAGCAGGATCGCCGTACGCTTGATATTACGCGGCAGCGTTTTGACGCTGGCACGCATAAGATCCTGCGCATGGGCGTGCGGCAGCAGGCGATCGAGTCCGTAGTAGCCCAGCAGGCCAACGATAAACATGCCGTAGCCCAGCACCGGCGACATCCCCTCGGTACCCAGCGCGGCGGGGAGCATCTCCATCAGCGAGATCAGCAGCATGATCCCGGCGGCAAATCCCAGCGAAAAGGCCAGCACGCGGTTGGAAGGCTTCTGGCCAAGCACGCCGAGGATAGCGCCGATAAAGGTGGCCGCACCGGCTAATAAGGTCAGAATCAACGGGACCGACATTAAGAACTCCTTTTGATAATGATTCTCATTAATATTATTGATTATTGCCCCGTAAGGCGAGAGGGTAAGGCGCTATTTACGTATTTCTTACATTCAAATTATCTGATGATCTTCATCACGCTTATCTGAGTTCATCCCCTCCGGAAAAAGCGTACTCTGGTTTTATTAAAATGACACTTTTTCTGAGGATATCATCATGTCTGCGTCTCGTATGCCAGCGCTGTTTTTGGGCCACGGCAGCCCAATGAATGTGCTGGAAGATAATATCTATACCCGCGCCTGGGGCGAACTGGGACAGACGCTGCCGCGCCCGAAAGCGATTGTGGTGATCTCCGCCCACTGGTTTACCCGTGGCACCGGCGTGACGGCGATGGAGACGCCAAAAACCATTCATGACTTTGGCGGCTTCCCGCAGGCGCTGTATGACACGCACTACCCGGCTCCCGGCTCTCCCGAGCTGGCACAGCGGCTGGTGGATCTGCTGGCTCCGATCCCGGTTGCGCTGGACAAAGAGGCGTGGGGCTTTGACCACGGCTCCTGGGGCGTGCTGATCAAGATGTACCCGGATGCTGACGTACCGATGGTGCAGTTGAGCATAGATAGTACGAAGCCCGCTGCCTGGCACTTAGAGATGGGCCGTAAGCTGGCGACGCTGCGCGATGAAGGCATTATGCTGGTGGCGAGCGGCAACGTGGTGCACAACCTGCGTACCGCGCGCTGGCACGGAGAGAGCACCCCCTATGCATGGGCGGAATCGTTCAATGATTACGTAAAAGCGAACCTCACCTGGCAGGGAGCGGCGGAGCAGCATCCGCTGGTAAACTATCTGCAACATGAGGGCGGCTCGCTGTCAAACCCGACGCCGGAACACTTCCTGCCGCTGCTCTACGTGCTCGGCGCGTGGGATGGCGCAGAGCCGGTGACGATCCCGGTAGAGGGGATGGAGATGGGCAGCATCAGCATGCTGTCGGTGCAGGTGGGTTAATATTAAAAGGCCCGGTAGCGCTACGCTTACCGGGCCTGGAAGGTACGGCTACTCCACAAAGATATGTGGATAGAAGCGGGAGAGATCCTGGGTGATCAACGCCCGATCCTCACGAATACCAATCCCGGCGGGTTGATCGTTGATCAGCCAGCTGCCGATCAGCACGTAGCTGTCGCCAAATTTTGGCAGCTGGTGGAACTGCTGGACAATCATGCCCTCTTCACCGTAGGGCCCCTCGACCTGCTCGATAGTCTGGCCGTTTTCCACGATGGAGACGTTGGCCCCTTCGCGAGAGAAGATCGGCTTAACGACGTACTTCTCCAGCGGCGGATGATCGTCTTCGGCAAAGTAGGCGGGCAGCAGGTTCGGGTGATCCGGGAACATCTCCCACAGCATCGGCAGCAGCGCTTTGTTGGAGATAATGCTCTTCCAGGCTGGCTCCAGCCAGCGCACGCCAGCGTCTTCCAGCTTGGTGGAGAACATCTCCCGCAGCATATGCTCCCACGGGTAGAGCTTAAACAGGTTGCTGATCACCTGATCCTGGAGATCGGTAAACTGCCCCTTTTCGCCCAGCCCAATATCTTCGATGTAGAGAAACTCAGTGGCAACGCCCGCTTCGGCGGCACAGTCCTGCAGATACTGCACCGTACCGCGGTCTTCAATGGTGTCGCGGCAGCAGGCCAGATGCAGCAGGTTGAAGCCGTGCTGCTCGCGCAGCTCGCCGAAGCGCTCGATCAGCTTCTCCTGCAGGCTGTTAAACTGATCGCTCTCTGTCGGCAGTTTGCCCGCGCTCTGCTGGTCTTCCAGCCAGATCCACTGGAAGAACGCGGCTTCGTACAGCGAGGTCGGGGTATCGGCATTGTTCTCCAGCAGCTTGGGTTCACCCACGCCGTCCCACGCCAGATCGAGGCGTGAGTAAAGCGACGGCTGCTGCGTCTGCCACGCCTGGCGCACAAAGCTCCAGGTGTGTTTTGGAATGCGGAATTTAGTCATCAGCTCATCGCTGGCGACGACCTTCTCTACTACCTGCAGGCACATCTGGTGCAGCTCGGCGGTGACCTCTTCCAGCTTCTCAACCTGCGCAAGGCTGAACTTATAGTAGGCCTCTTCACACCAGTACGGCTCGCCGTACATGGTGTGAAAATTAAAGCCGTACTCGGTCGCCTTTTCGCGCCAGTCCGGGCGCTCGGCAATGGTGACTCTTTCCATGAGGCTTAGCCACCCATTGAGCGCGAAGAGGAGGTGCCGACGGCGCTACGCTGCATGGTGGACTGTTTGGCAACCGACTCACCAAAGCCGCCGCGCGTCACCGTGGAGGTGGTAGCCGGTTTCGGGGCCAGCGCAGTTTTAGGAACGGTCGCGGTACGGCCCGGCTGGGCTGCGCCGTAGCCTTTACCGGAGGCGTCGGTGTACTGGCCGTAGGCCGGGCTGGCCGGATTACGCGAGCTAAACAGCGGCTGCTGGGCGAAGCCTGCACCGCCGCCCATCAGGCGTCCCATCATGTAGCCTGCCATCAGCGGCATCCAGAAGCTGCCGCTGCTCTGCTGGGCCTGGGCCTGGTTTTCCGGCGCAACGCCCGCCTGGGCAGGTGCCTGCTGGCACTGGCCTTCACCAAACTCGGCGACGCAGTCTTCACGGGTGGCATATTTCGGCGCGGTGCGCTCGGCCTCTTTCAGGGCGTTGTTGTACGCGGTGGTACATTCAGCGCTTTTGCCCGGATTGGCCGTTGAGCAGTCGTCGGCGTTTTGATACATCGATACCGTCTCATCGCTCTGTTCGCAGCCCGCCAGCATAAACGCGGCGGTAATGGCGAAGGCGACGGGAGTCAGGTGGCGAGCGCCCCAGCTTTTGCGGAACGTCGCATGATTAATCGTTTTTGTCCGTTTCATATGTCTCTTTTAATACCCAGAGTTAAAGCGAGGTAGCTACTGCTCAGGATAGAGGATGAGTGGTCGAAATTGAAGCGGAACAGGCCGGAATGCGGGCCTGGAGCAGGGATCTTTACGTTGTCTTACGTTGAAACGGGGACAGACGCCCCCATCTCGTTTTCTCAGCTATTTTACGCTGCGGCTAGCGTGGCAGGGCTGCGTTAAGCAGGCCGTTGCCGTTACCATTATTGCCGTTGCTGTCCGGGGCGCTGTTCTGCACGCGGGCATCCTGCTCCGGGGTCGATGGGGCAACCGCTTCTGGCGTGGTGGAGATCGGTTTACCCAGCGCGCCGTTCAGGGCCAGCAGATCCTGCTCGTTCAGCGTACCGAGGGCAGATTTGATGTTCAGCTGGTTAATCAGGTAGTTGTAGCGCGCGCTGGAGAGCTGCTGCTTGGCGTTATAGAGCGTGGTAGTCGCATCCAGCACGTCAACGATGGTACGGGTACCCACCGAGTAGCCGGCTTCGGTTGCGTCCAGCGAGCTTTGCGCCGAGACCACAGACTGCTTGTAAGCGTTAATGCTGCTGATGGAGGCGTTCACGTTGTTGTAGGATGAACGAACGGTCTGCACCACGCTGCGGTGCGCGGTCTCCAGCTGCTCGCTTGCGCCAACGAAGCTGTACTGCGCCTGTTTCACCTGGGAGTTCACCAGGCCACCCTGATAGAGCGGCAGGGAGAAGCTCAGGCCAACTTTGTTCTGGCCGATGTTGCTGTCATCGTAGGCCGCGCCCTGGGCACCGCTGGTGCGAGAGCCGCTGTAGGAGGTGTCAGAGACGCCGGTAGAGGCGGTTAAATCCAGGGTTGGCAGATGGCCATCCTGCGCCAGGCGAATCTGCTCGCGGGCCAGATCCTGAGCGAGGCGAGCCTGCAACAGAGAGAGGTTACGGCTTTCGGCCTCTTTCAGCAGGCTGTTAACCGGCTGCGGCTTATCGGTCTGGAAACGATCGACGTTCAGGGACGCCAACTCCGGATAGTAGTTGCCGGTCACCTGGCGCAGCTGCTCAACGGTGTTGTCCAGGTTGTTACGGGCGGTTACTTCGTCCGCCAGCACGGTGTCGTACTGGGAGCGGGCGTTCTGCACGTCGGTAATGGCAACCAGGCCGACGTTGAAGCGCTGGGTGGTTTGATCCAGCTGGCGATAGATAGCCTGTTTCTGTGCTTCGGTATAAGAGAGCGCATCGATGGCGCTTAATACGTTAAAATAGGCGGTAGCGGTGTTGAGGATCAGCGTCTGCTGATCGGTCTGGAACGTGACGTCCTGAATACCCGCTGATTTCTCTTGCAGGGTTAGCGCACGCCATTTCGACATATCAAACAGGGTCTGCGTCAGCTGCAGCGTGGCGCTGGTTGTATTGGTATTGAGACCATTCTGGTCGCGGAAACCGTTGGAGTAGCTGTAGTCTGCGCCCAAACCGAGCTGCGGCAGTAAGGGGCTGCGCGCTTCGTTGATTTTCTCAAATGCGGCATCGCGATCCGCGGCAGATCTGCGCAGTTCAGGGTTACTTAAACGCGCTTGCTGATAAACCTGAAGCAGGTTCTCTGCCTGACTCATCGTACTGAAAGCGGCCAGGCTCAGGCCGATAAGCATGGGGAGCAATTTCTTCATTTGCATTCCTTGTTACGAAGCTTTGTTAGCGCTAATGAAATTAAAAAATAAGGCCGATTCTAGCAGAAAGTGCCGCTGCAAAAGGTTGGCGTTAAGTGCCATCCGGCGTTAATTTGCACCAATCTACCATATAGCATGGGAAACGGCAGTCTTACAGACTGGAAATCCATAATTTCGTCATTATTTGCCAGCAGGATGAAACCATGAAGAAACCCGAGCCATCAGCAGTGACTTTCACTAAAAATGATGTAGAAATTATTGCACGCGAAACACTCTATAACGGTTTTTTTTCGCTGGAGCGTTGGCGCTTCCGCCATCGGCTTTTTAATGGTGAGATGAGCGGGGAAGTAACCCGGGAAATTTTTGAGCGCGGCCATGCCGCCGTCTTGCTACCCTATGACCCGGTACGTGACGAGGTGGTGCTGATTGAGCAGATCCGTATTCCGGCTTATGACACCAGTGAAACCCCCTGGCTGCTGGAGCTGGTTGCTGGCATGATCGAAGAGGGCGAGAGCGTTGAAGACGTTGCTCGTCGCGAAGCCGTCGAAGAGGCTGGCCTACAGGTTGGCCAGGTAAAAGCGTTTATGAGCTATCTGGCCAGCCCCGGCGGCACCAGCGAGCGCTTATCGTTAATGGTTGGCGAAGTGGATGCCACGCAGGCCAAAGGTATACATGGCCTGGTGGACGAAAACGAAGATATTCGTGTTCATGTGGTGAGCCGGGAGCAGGCTTACCAGTGGGTTGAAGAGGGGAAAATAGACAACGCCGCGTCGGTCATTGCCCTGCAATGGCTGCAGCTGCACTACGAAAAGTTGAGAACTGAGTGGAAAAAATGAAGCGTTACACACCTGACTTTCCTGAAATGATGCGCCTGTGCGAGACCAATTTCGCCCAGCTACGCCGCCTGCTGCCACGCAATGACGCACCCGGCGAAACAGTGAGCTATCAGGTGGCCAATGCGCAATACCGGTTAACGATTACAGAATCAACCCGCTACACTACGCTGGTAGAAATTGTGCAGACTGCGCCGGCGATCAGCTACTGGAGCATGCCGTCATTGACGGTACGTCTCTATCACGATGCTATGGTCGCTGAAGTGTGTTCAAGCCAGCAGATCTTTCGCTTTAAAGCGCGGTATG
>DAMBQR010000070.1:0-18662 GCA_032055545.1 Pseudescherichia sp.
TCGGCATCATCGGTCCGAACGGCGCGGGTAAATCCACCCTGTTCCGCATGATGTCCGGTCAGGAACAGCCTGACAGCGGTACCATCACCCTCGGTGAAACCGTCAAGCTGGCCTCCGTGGATCAGTTCCGTGACGCCATGGATAACAGCAAAACCGTGTGGGAAGAGGTTTCCGGCGGGCTGGATATCATGAAGATCGGCAACACCGAGATGCCAAGCCGCGCCTACGTGGGCCGCTTTAACTTTAAAGGTGTCGATCAAGGCAAACGCGTAGGCGAGCTGTCCGGCGGTGAGCGTGGCCGTCTGCACCTGGCCAAGCTGCTGCAGGTTGGCGGTAACGTGCTGCTGCTCGATGAACCAACTAACGACCTGGATATCGAAACCCTGCGCGCGCTGGAAAACGCCATGCTGGAGTTCCCGGGCTGCGCGATGGTTATCTCGCATGACCGTTGGTTCCTTGACCGTATCGCTACCCACATTCTGGACTACCAGGACGAGGGTAAAGTGGAGTTCTTCGAAGGTAACTTCACCGAGTACGAAGAGTATAAGAAACGCACCCTCGGCGCGGACGCGCTGGAGCCGAAGCGTATCAAGTACAAACGTATCTCTAAGTAAGCACCTGGATGCCGGGTGGCGCTTGCGCTTACCCGGCCTACGGTTTTGCACGGTTTGTAGGCCGGGTAAGGCGAAGCCGCCACCCGGCAATGCGAGCGTCAACTGCGAGCAGCTTTATCCCTGCTCGCCCATCATATCTTTTACCAGCTCCACGCAGCGCAGGAAGCGCCCGTCGTAGTCTGACTCCTCCACGTGGATAAAGTCGATCCCGTTATCGTTAAGCATAGAGACCAGCATGGTCTGGAAGGTTTTGCGATCCACCGAGCTGCCAAGGCTGCGCAGGCCATCGGCGACCCACGGGGTGTTATTCTCCAGCAGGATCACCAGGTCGAAGCGGTACTCGTCGATCAGCGCCTGCACGAACGGATGCTCGCGCCCCTCATACTTTTTACAGAAGGCCTGGGTAGTGACGAAATCGGTATCGATAAAGGCCACCTTATTGGCGTACTTCACCGCAAAGTCGATGTACTGCGCCTGGCCGAGGGCAATCTTGTCGTAGTCAGAGTACTGGAGCGCCATCTCATCGCCGCCGAGATGAGAGAAGACATAGTCGCGCCCGTACTCCCACGCGCTGGTGGTATTGAAGATGTTGGCGAGCTTATTCACCAGCGTCGATTTGCCGCTCGACTCACCGCCGAGGATCGCTACCGTCCGTACAAAGAAGGGCTTCACCTCGGTGGGGATGTACTCCCAGTAGCGGAACGGATTAGCGCGGATCTGCCCGCCGCTGATGTTCATAAAGGTCCGTTTCGGATCGATCAGCACCGTCTCGATGTCGAGGTGCTTCTCATACTGCCTGGCATCGGCCTCTTCGGAGGTGTAGATCCAGTTGGGCTGGATCCCCTTCTCATCCATGAAGGCTTTGATGCCTTGACTCCAGACGTCCCAGCCGTGCGGGTACGGCTCCATCCCCTCCTCGTTAAAGGCGTGGATGCGGATATTTTTCTGGTACTTAAAGGTCTGTAGTAGCCAGCGCAGGCGATCGGGCACCGTGGGCTGCTGGGACATAGCACTCTCTTCGAACAGCTCGCGATCGCGCGTCTCGTCGTAGCCCATGATGATATGCAGCTCGTCCACCTGGCTGCAGGCGCGCTGCAGCAGGTAGATGTGTCCGGTGTGTAGCGGGTAGAATTTGCCAAACACCACGCCGATGTTTTTCTGCTGCCGGGGAAAGGCCAGCCCGAGGAAGCGGTGCAGCGCCTCCAGCTTCTGCGCGCTGGGGCTTTTGATCTTGGCGTTAAGCAGCTGGCTCAGGTAGCCCTTGGTCATGCCGCTCGCCTCCGCCACCTGCTGTAGCGTGCAGCCCTTCTGGCGGATGGCGGTTTTCAGATAGTCAAATGACGACATAAATTACGGTGCCTCCTGCAAAATCGTAGTGGTAATTATAAGTCGTCAAAGACGCTTAGCGCATCGGCAAGTTTTTTCACGCCAAACACCTGCATCCCAGCCGGTGGTTTTTTCGGTACGTTTGCAGCAGGGACGATCGCCCGTTTGAAGCCATGCTTCGCCGCCTCCGAGATCCGCTCCTGACCGCTGGGTACCGGTCGGATCTCGCCAGCCAGGCCAACTTCGCCAAACACCACCAGATCGTCCGGCAGCGGACGATCGCGCAGGCTGGAGACCATCGCCAGCAGCAGCGCCAGGTCAGCGCTGGTCTCGGTGACCTTCACCCCACCAACGACGTTCACAAACACATCCTGATCCGCCATCTGCAGCCCGCCGTGACGATGCAGCACCGCCAGCAGGATCGCCAGCCGGTTCTGCTCCAGCCCCACCGCCACGCGGCGCGGGTTAGCCATCATCGACTGATCCACCAGGGCCTGGATCTCTACCAGCAGCGGGCGCGTGCCCTCCCAGACCACCATGACCGAGCTGCCGGAGGTGACCTCGTCGCCCCGGCTCAGGAAGATGGCCGATGGATTGCTGACCTCGCGCAGGCCCTGTTCGGTCATCGCAAAGACGCCCAGCTCATTCACCGCGCCAAAGCGGTTTTTATGGCTGCGCAGGGTACGGAAGCGCGAATCGGCGTCGCCGTCCAGCAGCACCGAACAGTCGATGCAGTGCTCCAGCACCTTCGGCCCCGCCAGCGAGCCATCTTTGGTAACGTGACCCACCATTACGATGGCGACGCCACGCGTCTTGGCGAAGCGCGTCAGGTAGGCCGCCGTCTCACGCACCTGGGCCACGCTGCCCGGCGACGACTGGATATCCGCCATGTGCATCACCTGGATCGAGTCGATGACCATCAGCTTCGGCAGCTCTTCATCAGCGATCGTGCAGATCTGCTCGATGCTGGTCTCTGAGAGCATGTTCAGGTTAGCGGTCGGCAGCCCCAGCCGATGGGCGCGCATGGCGACCTGCTGGAGCGACTCTTCGCCGGTGACGTACAGCGTTTTCATGTTCTCGGAGAGTTTGCACAGGGTCTGCAACAGCAGGGTAGACTTGCCCGCCCCTGGGTTACCGCCGATCAGGATCGCGCTGCCCGGCACGACGCCACCGCCCAGCACGCGGTCAAACTCTTTAAAGCCGGTGGAGAAGCGTGGCAGCTCTTCCAGGCTAATCTCTGACAGCTTCTGCACCTTCGAGACGCCTGCGTTACCGGCATAGCCGCTCAGCCGCTCGTTGCGCGCAACCGTCGGGGACGCCGCAACGCGCACCTCGGTGATGGTGTTCCAGGCTTGGCAGGCGCTGCACTGCCCCTGCCAGCGCGGATAATCCGCACCGCATTCATTACAGACAAATGCGCGTTTTGGAGCTTTCGCCACGTTTACCTCGTTAGTTCTGGTTCAGGCTGCCCGACAGGATACAGAAAACGCCCATCAGGTCAGCGTGACGGATAGTGACTTCCGTCTTCTCATTGACTTTGGGTTTCGCGTGATAGGCGATCCCCAGCCCCGCCGATTTGATCATCGGCAGATCGTTGGCACCGTCGCCGATCGCCACGGTCTGTGCCAGCGGAATATCGTGCTGCTGCGCCAGGCGCAGCAGCGTGGCCGCCTTGTACTGCGCGTCCACAATGTCACCCACCACGTGGCCGGTCAGCTTGCCGTCGATAATCTCCAGCTCGTTGGCAACGGCGGCGGTCAGGTGCAGCCTGTCGCGCAGGTAGTCAGCAAAGAAGGTGAAGCCGCCGGAGGCGATAGCCACCTTCCAGCCCAGGGTCTCCAGCTTCAGCACCAGCTGGGTCAGGCCCGGCATCAGCGGCAGGCCGTCGCGCACCTGGTGCAAAATGCTGGCGTCCGCCCCCTGGAGAGTGCCGACGCGACTGCGCAGACTGGCGGTAAAGTCCAGCTCGCCGCGCATCGCCCGCTCGGTCACCTCGGCGACCATCTCACCGGTACCCGCCAGTTTGGCGATCTCATCGATGCACTCGATCTGGATCGCGGTAGAGTCCATGTCCATCACCAGCAGGCCCGGCGTGCGCAGGTGCGGGATCTTACCCAGCGGCGCCACATCCAGACCGGCGTCGTGCGCCAGGCGCGTCGCCCGCGGCGTCAGCGATCCCGCCAGGCGGATCACCTGGTAATCCTCGACGCACCAGGCCGCGACGATCACCATCGCCGCGCCAAGCGAGCGCTGATAGGCCGTCAGGCGCTGTTTATCCAGGCTGCGGCCATAGAGCAGCCAGCCGCTGCGACCCGCGTGATAATCGAGCGGCATCACCTCGTCGCCGCTTAAAGAGAGCGGCAGCCCAGGCCACTGAGAGACGGCTTCGGGCAGGTCGCGCCAGGTTAAACTGTTAGACATTAAAGCTCCTGTAAAAACACGTGCGGCCAAACGCATCCGGGTAAAAATAACGCCTGAGGCTACCCTGTAACCATCGCTTCTGGCAACATGCTAACCTCAAATTTTCATCAGGTAAGAATATGGCCCGCGCAAAACTGAGATTCCGGCTGCATCGCGCTGTGATTGTGCTCATCTGTCTCGCTCTGCTGGTGGCGCTGATGCAGGGGGCATCGTGGTTTAGCCAGAGCCACCAGCGGGCGCGTAACCCGCAGTTTGAAGAGCTGGCCCGTACCCTGGCGCACCAGGTGACCCTCAACCTCACGCCGCTAATGCGCAGCGAAACGCCGGACGAGAAGCCGATTAGCGCGCTGCTGCGCCAGCTCACCGAAGGGAGCCGCATTCTTGACGCTGGCGTCTATGATGAGCAGGGCGATCTGATTGCACGTTCAGGAGAGAGCGTCGACGTCCGCGACCGTCTGGCGCTGGACGGGAAAAAGGCCGGCGGCTACTTCAACCAGCAGATTGTTGAACCCATACAGGGAAAAAATGGCCCGCTCGGCTACCTGCGTCTGACTCTCGACACCCATACCCTGCCGACCGAAGCGAAACAGGTCGATAATACCACAAATATCCTCCGCCTGATGCTGCTCCTGTCGCTGGCAATTGGCGTGGTGCTGACCCGCACGCTGCTGCAGGGCAAGCGTACCCGCTGGCAGCAGTCGCCCTTCCTGCTCACCGCCAGCCGGTCGGTTCCCGAAGATGAAGAGAGCGAAAAAAGAGAGCCGTAGGCCGGGTATGCATCTGTGCCGCTTTGCCGTTAATATGGTGACAAATAAGGAAAAGGAAAGCTGTTATGTCCACATTACGCCTGCTTATCTCTGACTCATACGATCCCTGGTTTAACCTGGCGGTAGAGGAGTCAATTTTCCGCCAGATGCCTGCAACCCAGCGCGTGCTCTTCCTGTGGCGCAATGCCGATACGGTGGTCATTGGCCGGGCGCAAAATCCGTGGAAAGAGTGTAACACCCGGCGCATGGAGGAGGATAACGTCCGGCTTGCCCGGCGCAGCAGCGGCGGCGGCGCGGTGTTTCACGACCTTGGTAATACCTGCTTTACCTTTATGGCGGGCAAGCCGGAGTATGACAAAACCATCTCTACCCACATTGTGCTCAACGCCCTCAACGCCCTGGGCGTAGCGGCGGAAGCGTCGGGACGTAACGATCTGGTGGTCAAAACCCCGGAGGGCGATCGTAAGATCTCTGGCTCCGCCTACCGTGAAACGCCGGATCGCGGCTTCCACCACGGAACGCTGCTGCTTAATGCCGACCTGAGCCGGCTGGCGAACTACCTTAACCCTGATAAGAAAAAGCTTCAGGCCAAGGGCATTACCTCGGTGCGCGGGCGGGTGGCGAACCTCATCGACCTGCTGCCGGGCATCACCCATGAGGCGATCTGCGCGGCGGTCACCGAGGCCTTTTTTGCCCACTACGGCGAGCGCGTCACGGCGGAGATTATCTCTCCGGACAGGACGCCGGATCTGCCGAACTTTGCCGAGACGTTTGCCCGCCAGAGCAGCTGGGAGTGGAACTTTGGTCAGGCCCCCTCGTTCAGCCACCTGTTGGATGAGCGCTTTACCTGGGGCGGCGTCGAGTTGCATTTCGACGTCGAGCGAGGACACATCACCCGCACACAGATCTTTACCGACAGCCTGAACCCGGCCCCGCTGGAGGCGCTGGCGGCGCGGCTACAGGGCTGCCTCTACCGCGCGGATAGGCTGCAGCAGGCGTGCGATACGCTGTTAGGGGATTTTCCAGAGCAGGAGAGAGAACTGCGAGAGCTAGCGGAATGGATAGGTAACGCGGTCAGATAATGGAAACGCCCGGTGGCGCTACGCTTACCGGGCCTACAGGTTTCGTAGGCCCGTGCCAGCGCAGCGCCGCCGGGCTAGAGCAAACTTACTCTTTGTCGCCCAGCAGCACGGACTCCAGCGCGATCTTGATCATATCGTTGAAGGTCGTCTGACGCTCGGCAGCGGTGGTCTGCTCGTGGGTACGAATATGGTCGGAAACGGTGCAGATGGTCAGCGCTTTTGCACCGAACTCCGCCGCTACACCGTAGATCCCCGCCGCTTCCATCTCTACGCCGAGAATGCCATATTTTTCCATCACGTCGAACATGGTCGGATCCGGCGTGTAGAAGAGATCGGCAGAGAAGATATTGCCGACGCGAGCGTCAACGCCCAGCGCTTTAGCCGCGTCCACCGCGTTGCGTACCATGTCAAAGTCAGCAATCGCCGCGAAGTCGTGATCCTTAAAGCGCAGACGGTTTACCTTGGAGTCGGTGCAGGCACCCATACCAATTACCACGTCACGCAGCTTAACATCAGCGCGAACCGCGCCGCAGGAGCCTACGCGAATGATCTTTTTCACGCCAAAATCAGTGATCAGCTCTTTGGTGTAGATAGAGCAGGACGGGATACCCATGCCGTGGCCCATCACGGAGATTTTGCGGCCTTTGTAGGTGCCAGTGTAGCCCAGCATCCCGCGCACGTTGTTTACTTCGCGCACGTCTTCAAAGAAGGTTTCCGCGATATGTTTAGCACGCAGCGGATCGCCCGGCATCAGCACAACGTCAGCAAAATCGCCCATTTCAGCGTTAATGTGTGGGGTGGCCATTTTCATTCCTTTTTTTACATTTTTGCGCCGGATGGCGGCTACGCCTTATCCGGCCGACAGGATGCATAGGCCCGGCAAGCGCAGCGCCGCCGGGCAAAAGCATTACAGCATGTTTTTGCCATATTCCATTGGCGACGTACCGAAGTAGGTCGCCAGCGTCTGGCCGATGTCCGCGAAGGTGTCACGGTGGCCCAGCGAGCCAGGCTTAACGTTCGGGCCGTAGATCAGCACCGGAATGTGCTCGCGGGTATGGTCGGTACCGGTCCAGGTCGGATCGCAGCCGTGGTCGGCGGTGAAGATGATGATGTCACCCTCCTCGACCAGCGCTAACAGCTCCGGCAGACGGCGGTCGAACAGCTCAAGGCCGCCCGCATAGCCCGCAACGTCGCGACGGTGTCCCCAGGAGGAGTCGAAGTCAACGAAGTTAGTAAACACGATGGTGTTATCACCCGCTTCCTTCATCTCTTTGACGGTGGCGTCAAACAGCGCGTCCAGGCCGGTGGCCTTCACTTTTTTAGTGATGCCAACGTGAGCATAGATATCGGCAATTTTCCCTACCGATACCACATGGCCATCCTTCTCTTCCACCAGCTTCTGCAGGATGGTCGCCGCCGGCGGCTCTACCGCCAGGTCATGACGGTTACCGGTACGCTGGAAGTTACCCGCCTTGTCGCCGACAAACGGACGCGCAATCACGCGGCCAATGTTGTAGCCGCCTTCGGTCAGCTCTTCACGGGCGATTTCGCACAGCTCGTAGAGCTTATCCAGGCCATAGGTCTCTTCGTGGCAAGCGATCTGGAACACCGAGTCCGCCGAGGTGTAGAAAATCGGCTTGCCGGTTTTCATATGCTCTTCGCCGAGCTGATCCAGGATCACCGTCCCGGAGGAGTGGCAGTTACCCAGGTAGCCCGGTAACCCGGCACGCTCAACCAGCTTGTCGAGCAGCGCTTGTGGGAAGCTGTTTTCGGTGTCAGAGAAGTAGCCCCAGTCAAAGAGTACCGGCACGCCGGCAATCTCCCAGTGGCCCGACGGCGTATCTTTACCAGACGATAGCTCGTGCGCCCATGCGTAAGCGCCAACGACCTCTGCGTTACCGTCCATCCCCGCAGGAATGGTTCCGGTAGAGCCTTCATGCGCCTTCGCCAGGCCCAGACGAGTTAAGTTAGGCAGGTTCAGCGGACCCTGGCGGCCCGTGTTAGCTTCGCCTTTGGCACAGGCTTCGGCAATATGGCCGAGCGTATCGGAGCCTGCATCACCAAAACGATCCGCATCTTCGGTTGCGCCGATGCCGAAAGAGTCCAGCACCATAATAAATGCACGTTTCATATTTTCTCCGTACTTAGTGCTTCAGAAAAATTAGTGCTTCATAAAAAATCGATCAGATCAGTATACAGCTATTCAGTGATACGACGATAGACGGTTGGCGTGGTTTCGGGAGCTTGATCGTCTAACGTCACGGCGGCCTTGACCGCTTTCGCCGCTTCCTGCCAGCTGGCTTCGTCTTTAGCGTGGATCACCGCCAGCGGCCGCTGGCCGTCAATGCTGTCCCCCAGACGCGCCATATCGGTAAAGCCGACGCTGTAGTCAATGCTGTCAGCGGCCTGGCGGCGACCGCCACCCATCGACACCACCGCCATGCCCAGCGCACGGGTATCCATCGCCGAGACAAAGCCTTCGGTATCGGCGTAAACCGCCTTGCTGAGGGTCGCCGTCGGCAGGTACTTCGCGTAGTTTTCGACGAAGTCAGCCGGGCCTTTTTGCGCGGCCACCATCCGGCCAAAGACCTCTGCCGCTTTGCCGTTATCCAGCACCGCCTGCAGCTGCTGGCGAGCATCGGCAGCGTCGCGGGCAAGCTTGCCGGAGATCAGCATCTCCACGCATAGCGCCATGGTGACGTCGAGCAGGCGCGGATTGCGGTATTCGCCGGTCAGGAACTGCACCGCCTCGCGCACCTCCACCGCGTTACCGGCGCTGGAGGCCAGCACCTGGTTCATATCGGTCAGCAGCGCCGTAGTGCGTACGCCCGCGCCGTTGGCGACGCCGACAATGGCCTCCGCCAGCGCCTCAGAGAGTTCATAGGTCGGCATAAACGCGCCGCTACCGACCTTCACATCCATCACCAGCGCATCCAGCCCTTCCGCCAGCTTTTTCGCCAGAATAGAGGCGGTGATCAGCGGAATGGAGTCAACCGTAGCGGTGATGTCGCGGGTGGCATAGAAACGTTTGTCCGCCGGCGCGAGAGAGCTGGTCTGCCCGATAATCGCTACGCCGACGTCCTTAATGATCTCCCGGAAGCGGCTATCGTTCGGGAAGATGTCGAAGCCGGGAATGGCCTCCAGCTTGTCGAGGGTGCCGCCGGTGTGGCCCAGTCCGCGTCCCGAGATCATCGGCACGTAGCCGCCGCAGGCGGCGACCATTGGGCCGAGCATCAGCGAGGTGACATCGCCTACGCCGCCGGTAGAGTGTTTATCGACGATCGGGCCGTTCAGGCTGAGGCTTTTCCAGTCCAGCACCGTACCCGAGTCGCGCATCGCCATGGTCAGGGAGACGCGCTCCGGCATGGCCATGTCGTGGAAAAAGATGGTCATTGCCAGGGCGGCAATCTGACCTTCTGAAATGGTGTTATCACGAATGCCGTTGATAAAAAAGCGAATCTCTTCGTCGCTGAGGGCATGGCCATCGCGTTTTTTTCGAATAATTTCTTGAGCGAGAAACAAGGTAACCCCCTTGATGAGCTGGTGCGGAGGCCATCAGCATACGCCCGATGGCGCTCCGCTTATCGGGCCTACGAGGAGACCCAACGGTGTTGATTAATAGCTGCTTGCGCTTTTTCCGTCGCCGTGGCCGAGAGCCTTCAGCAGGCTCGCCAGCAGGCTGGATGCGCCAAAGCGGTAGTGACGTGAGTCAGCCCACTCTGCGCCGAACAGCTGGTCGGCAATGGCCAGGAACTGCGCGGCGTCTTCCGCCGTGCGTACGCCGCCTGCCGGTTTGAAGCCTACGGTTTTCTCGACGCCCAGATCGCGGATGGTTTCCAGCATAATGCGCGCGCTCTCTGGGGTGGCATTAACCGGCACTTTACCGGTGGAGGTTTTGATAAAGTCTGCGCCTGCTTTGATAGCGATTGCGGAAGCTTTACGGATCAGGGCTTCCTCTTTTAGCTCGCCAGTCTCAATGATTACCTTCAGCAGCACGTTGGCTTCGGCACAGGCGGCTTTACAGGCCTGAACCAGATCGAAACCGACCTGCTCGTTACCGGCGATCAGCGCCCGGTACGGGAACACCACGTCCACCTCGTCCGCGCCGTAGGCGATAGCCGCACGCGTCTCCGCCAGCGCGATCTCGATATCGTCGTTGCCGTGCGGGAAGTTAGTGACCGTTGCGATGCGGATCTCCGGCGTGCCCTGCTCTTTCAACGTCTTACGGGCGATCGGGATAAAGCGCGGGTAGATGCAGATGGCGGCGGTGTTGCCCACCGGGGTTTTCGCCTGATGGCACAGGGCGATCACTTTCGCATCGGTGTCATCGTCATTCAGGGTGGTCAAATCCATCAGTTGCAATGCGCGCAGGCTGCTTGCAGTTAAATCAGTCATAACACTCTCCAGAAGCTGAAGACGGCGTTTGCCGGTTCATTGTTTAACCGGGCGGGTCTGTTACTATTCTAACATCCTTCCGCCACGACACTTCGACATACATCACAGTTAATGAAAACGTCATGCAAAGTTGCATAATATCATTGTGAGATACGTCACTATTTACGCCGTTCATCGCGGCGCTGCCCGGAACGGCTGGCATGTTATAATTCTAACATAACAGCGCTGTTAAACGCGACAGGCCGCCGGAACATTGCGGCCGGACGGGAGAGAAATGGTAAAATTTTCACATAAACGTTTGCTGCGTATTATCCAGAAGCGTAGCAGCGATCTCGTCAGGAGACTCCGGGCGTAGCTCACAAAGTGTGCTAAAGACGCGGGCAGCCTGCTCTGGACGGTTAGGCTCGCCCTGGAAGCCATTGAGCGGCATATCCGGCGCGTCCGTTTCGAGCAGTAAAGCGGTAAGCGGTAGACGGGCGATAACATCGCGGGTTTTACTCGCCCGCGGATAGGTGATGGTGCCCCCGACGCCAATTCGGTAGCCCATTTCGACAAAGCGCTGGGCCTGTTGCAGGCTGCCGGCAAAGCCATGCACTACGCCAGTGCGCGGCAGGCTGTGGCGCTTGAGGTGCATCGCCAGCTTGTCATGGGTGCGCCGGGAGTGGAGGATCACCGGCAGATCGTAGCGCTTTGCCAGCCGCAGCTGGGCATCGAGCAGCTGCTCCTGCTTGTCAAACTGCGGATCCTCCCGATAGAGATCGAGACCAATCTCCCCCACCGCCACCAGCCTGGTGGGCCGCGCGGCTAGCCGGTCAGCCAGCCTGTCAACGCACTCCGGCGTATGGTTTTCAATCACGATAGGGTGCAGCCCCAGCGCAGCATAGACGGATTCAAACCGCTCGGCGAGCGCCAGCACGCGAGAAAAATGGGCCGCTTCGACGGCAGGTACGATCACGGCCTCGACGCCCGCCGCGCTGGCCCTGGCAAGGCTCTGCGCCTCATCGCCGGTAAAGGGCGGAAAATCAAAGTGGCAGTGGGTATCGATAAAGCGTTGCGTCATGCCGAACTCTCTTTACTAAAGGGCGTATCGTTGGCCTGCGGGGCATCAACCAGGGGTGTCGCCAGCGCGTCGTTTGCCACTACCGCAGGCGGCACCACTCTTGTCGTCGGAGTGACAATACGCGGCGCATGACGCAGCAGCGGCGGCTCGTCCACCAGCAGCTTTCCGACGGTAGCGAGAAAATAGCGACCGCACAGCCGCCCCAGCTTATAGTCATCGCGCAGCGCTGGCAGGCGGCTGCCAAGCGCCATGCTTTTCAGCAGGCGCGGCGGGTAGATCTCAAAGATCCGCAGCTTACCGGGGGGCTTTTCAATAAACTGCTGGATCGCATGATAGCTACTCTCATGATGGTGAACCAGATTAACGAAAGATTGCAGGCTGCTATCACCCAGCCAGCGCTCCATGCGTTTGAACCATTGCGGGGTGTAGTACATCTGCGACGGCACGGTGCGGATCACCACGATGGTTTTCGCCCCCCGCTTTGCCGCCTCCTGTACCGGGATAGCATCGCTGATACCACCGTCGAGATAGTTAATGCCGTCCAGCATCACGCCGCTGCGGTAGAAGCCGGGGATGGCGCTGGTGGCGCGGATCAGATCCAGCCAGGTCTGGCTGGTGGGGGCAAAGTAGCCGGGCGTATAGTCATCTCCCCGACAGGCGCACATATAGAACAGTTTGCCAACGTCAAACAGGCGGGCGGCGGTGTCCATCGCCAGCGGCATCTCTCTGGCCGTGGACTCCACCAGCCAGTCGAGATCGATCAGGTTACCGCCGCGTACGAAGCGCACCGGATTAAAAAATTCACGGGATGTGGTGTAGCGCATGATGACTTTACGCGCGTAGCCGGGCTGGTTACAGAGGTAGGCTGAGATATTCTGCGCACCGGCAGAGGTACCAAAGAAGAGTTCGAACGGGTTAAATTGCGCGCGCATAAATTCGTCCAGCACGCCGGCAGTAAAGATGCCTCGTTGGCCGCCGCCTTCACAAACTAAAGCGAGCCGCCCTGGGCGAAAGGAACTTAACGCTAACGGCGCTATGTTGCCGAGCGTAACGGGAATTCGCTGCCCCACCCTGCTTTCCTGTCATTGTTTTATTTATGAAAAGCTTATCTTAATTTCTTGTTTTCCAAAACCGTGAAAGCCAGTCACAAGGACTGGCTTTACGATTAGCGGGAGTTTACGGCTCGCTATGGACGCCGACGTCCCATGAACAGGCTGACCAGGAACAGAATGATCCCGACGACAAAGACGATTTTTGCCGCACCTGCTGCCGTACCGGCCAGGCCACCAAAGCCCAGAGCAGCGGCAATTAACGCGATAACCAGAAATATAATGCCCCAACGAAACATAAGATTCTCCTTTCCTTTACCATAGTTAACGTTACCGCTGTTAGTGAGCGCTCAGGCTACTCACCGGCGATACTTACTCGGTGTGATGCTCACGTCCCCCGTCAGAGGGCGGGGGATCGCATTCTGAGATTACTTGTTAACTTTAAGATCGTTTTTCACACTTTTCACACCATCGACCGCTTTGGAGATGCTCTCCGCACGTTCGATTTGTGCCTGGGAATCCACCGTACCGGTCAGCTGGACCACACCATCAGTGGTTTCAACTTTCACTTTACGTGCCGGCACGATGTCGTCAGCTAACAGCTTAGCTTTAATCTCGCTGGTGGTGGCGGTATCACCCGCGTAGCCCTTCACAGAGGAGGTTTTGCCGTCGCGTACGTGCAGCTTATCGCTAACGGATTTAACACCCTCGATCTGTTTCGCGACTTTTACCGCCTCTTCAGCCTGCGCCTGGCTCTCAACGAAACCGCTTAGCGTCACTACCGCTTTATCGGTCTTAACGGAGATATCGGTGCTCTTAATACTTTCGTGATCGACCAAAGCGGCTTTAACTTTGGCAGTGATCGCGCTGTCATCCATGAAGTTACCGACTTTATTCATAGAGCTATCGATTTTTTCCCCCGCGCTGTGCGCCGTAGATTGCGCTTTGTCAGTCGTCGTGGTCTCTGCAAAAGCAGATCCGCTTGCGACAGCAGAGCCCAACATAACAGCCAGCAGAGTTTTAGAAATCTTCAGTCTTGTCATAGTCATCGATCTATTCCTTTCAGTTTGCCCACGTTTTGGGCTTTGAGCAGCCATCAAGGCCGCTTTGCTGCTGGGGTGAATGTCACCCGGTTTTCAGCTTTTAATCATGTGACTAATGAAGAGTGCAAGATGAAACGCTTTTATTCACGCATTGAACAGTGCATTCATCCACACGTCTGGTAATCACTTTGTTAAATATAGCCAACAATTGGAAAAGCGCTTGGGGGAGATGGCAAAAAAATGGGGGATAAAAGCAAAAAGCGGGCTATTTAAGAACATTCCGCAAGGGACTAATAAGACAGGGAAAGTGACAGAGCACGGCGGCTGCCGTGCTCTGGAGAGACGATTAGTGTTCGCGCGTTTTACGGAACTGAACGTCCGGGTAACGCTCCTGGGTCAGGTTGAGGTTGACCATGGTCGGTGCGATGTAGGTCAGGTTATCGCCGCCGTCCAGCGCCAGCTGGATCTCGTTTTTACGTTTGAACTCTTCGAATTTCTTCACGTCGCTGCACTCTACCCAGCGGGCGGTAGCGACGTTAACCGATTCGTAGATCGCTTCTACGTTATATTCGCTCTTCAGGCGCGCAACCACCACGTCAAACTGCAGCACCCCGACCGCACCCACGATCAGATCGTTGTTAGCAATCGGACGGAACACCTGTACCGCACCCTCTTCCGAGAGCTGGACCAGCCCCTTCAGCAGCTGCTTCTGCTTCAGCGGATCGCGCAGGCGGATACGGCGGAACAGCTCAGGAGCAAAGTTCGGAATACCGGTAAACTTCATCATCTCACCCTGAGTGAAGGTATCGCCGATCTGGATAGTGCCGTGGTTGTGCAGACCGATGATATCGCCAGGGTAGGCCTCTTCCACATGGGAACGGTCGCCTGCCATAAAGGTCAGCGCATCGGAGATAACCACATCCTTGCCGAGACGCACCTGGCGCAGCTTCATGCCTTTTTCATATTTACCAGACACCACACGCAGGAACGCCACGCGGTCGCGGTGTTTCGGATCCATGTTGGCCTGGATCTTAAACACGAAACCGGAGAATTTCTCCTCCTGGGCTTCCACTTCGCGGGTATCGGTTTTGCGCGGCATGGGGCGCGGTGCCCACTCAACCAGACCGTCAAGCATATGGTCAACGCCGAAGTTACCCAGCGCGGTACCGAAGAACACCGGGGTAATTTCACCCGCGAGGAACAGCTCTTTATCGAACTCGTGGGAGGCACCCTTCACCAGCTCCAGCTCGTCACGCAGCTGCGCCGCCAGCTCTTCACCTACGGCAACGTCCAGCTCCGGGTTATCCAGCCCCTTAACGATACGCACGTCCTGAATGGTATGCCCCTTACCGGTCTGATAGAGGTAGGTTTCGTCTTTATAGAGATGGTAAACGCCTTTAAACAGCTTACCGCAGCCGATTGGCCAGGTAATGGGCGCGCAGGCGATCTTCAGCTCGCTCTCCACTTCGTCCATCACTTCCATTGGGTCACGGATGTCACGGTCGAGCTTGTTCATAAAGGTCAGGATCGGCGTATCGCGCAGACGGGTCACTTCCATCAGCTTGCGGGTACGATCCTCTACCCCTTTCGCGGCGTCGATCACCATCAGGCAGCAGTCCACCGCCGTCAGGGTGCGGTAGGTATCTTCCGAGAAGTCTTCGTGCCCCGGGGTGTCCAGCAAGTTCACCAGGCAGTCGTGATACGGGAACTGCATTACGGAGGTGGTGATTGAGATCCCACGCTGCTTTTCCATCTCCATCCAGTCGGATTTTGCGTGCTGGCTTGAGCCACGCCCTTTTACCGTACCGGCGGTCTGGATCGCCTGTCCGAACAGCAGCACCTTCTCGGTAATGGTGGTCTTACCGGCGTCCGGGTGAGAGATAATGGCAAAAGTACGGCGCTTGGCCACCTCTTGCAGATAAGGAGACAACGTCATAATCAAATCTTCTTATATAAGCGCGGCGTCGGGCCGCGCATCATGGAATAGGGGAATGCGGCTATTTTACCCGGCAATGGCAGGCAGACAATCAATGTTTACACAGGCGTTGCTCCAGTTCGCTTAGCGAGGCCACGGTCCAGGTAGGATTGATCCCCTCCGGCTGCGCGCGGTTGTGCGCATTGAGCCAGCAGGTGGCTAACCCGGCATTCATACCACCCAGAATGTCGGACTCGGCGGTATCGCCCACCATCAGCACGCGAGAGCGATCCGGGTTACCCGCCTGCTCCAGCGCATAGTCAAAGATGCGCGGGTGCGGCTTCGCCACCCCAACCTGCTCGGAGATGACGATCAGGTCAAAATGGTCGCGCAGGCCAGTACGCTCCAGGCGAATTTGCTGTAGTGCGGTAAAGCCGTTAGTAATAATGCCCATCTTGCACTTGCCCTGCAGGGCGTTCAGCAGCGAGACCGCTCCCGGCAGCGGGGCGCAAATTTCAGCCATCGCGGTAATAAAGGCGCTGTTAAGATCGCCCGGCTGCACGCTAAGTCGGTCGGCCCAGCTCTGGAAGCGCTGGTGCTGCAGCTGTAACGAGGTGATGGCTCCGTTCTGGTAATCCACCCACAGCGGCTTATTGACCGCCTGGTAGTCCTGAAAATCTTCGGCGGTAAAGGTCACGCTGTAGTCGAGAAACATCCGCTGTAGTCCGCTGAATGAGTCGAAGGTAAACAGCGTTTCGTCGGCATCAAAGAAGATCCAGTCCCAGTTCATTACATCACCTTTTTTGTTAAAGCGGCAAAGCCATAATTACGGCGTCTTCGCGGCCGTCAGCGGTTGGATAGTAGTTGCGGCGGATCGTCGCCTCGTTAAAGCCCAGGCTCTCATAGAGGGCGATCGCCGCCGCGTTAGAGGCCCGTACCTCCAGCCACAGCGTCAGCACGTCACGTTTTTCCAGCTCGCTAATGAGATGCTCAAGCAGCGCACGTCCCAACCCCTGGCGCTGAAAAGCGGGATCGACCGCGATATTAAACAGCGTGGCCTCGTCAAGCACGACCTGGGTGATGGCAAATGCCGCCAGCGTCTCGTCAACCGTCAGGCCCAGGTTCAGGTAGCGCTCTCCCTGATTGCTGGCAAAAGTTTTTTCGCTCCAGGGAAACGCGTGGGCGCGTTGCTCAATCGCATAAGCGTGCGTCAGGTCAGCCGTGCTGAGGGAAGAAATCGTGTTCATGCTCGCAGATTTGTCGCCATAGGTCGGCTCGCGCCGCCGGGTTTGTCCGCAGTTCATCGAATGCGGGAGAGTGAACGCGCCCGCCGTCCAGCGTCAGCGCCTCGTCAGTACCCAGCAGCCAGCTGTTACAGCGGCTCTCCGGGGGCAGCATCGCCACGCGGTCGGGGGTCAGCTGCAGCACCTGATCCGGGGTTATCGTCAGCGCCCGCAGGATATCGCCTACCAGCGGCTCGCTGAGCGCCGGGAGCGCAGCTGATACCATCACCAGACGGATATGTGCGGGCAGCGACACGGCGACTTCGCCCTGCAACGCAGTGGGCAGGCGCAAAGACCACTGGGTAATGCCCAGCTGCTGTAGCTGCCAGTCGCGTCGGGAAATCATAGCGGGTCACTCCTGTATGTCAGGCGCGCAAATATAGCAAATTCGTCGTATCTGCGCCAACAAACAACTATAATCCAGCGCTGAGTTTATTAAGGAGCTGTTTCATGTCTGCTTTAACCCCGGCAAGTGAAGTCTTGCTGCGTCACAGTGATGATTTCGAAGAGAGCCGCGTTCTGTTTGCCGGAGATATGCAGGACGACCTGCCCGCGCGCCTGGATACCGCCGAGAGCCGCGTCCATACCCAGCAGTTTCACCACTGGCAGGTGCTGAGCCGCCAGCTGGGCGACAACGCACGCTTTAGCCTTGTGGCCGAGCAGGCCGACGTGGGCAACAGCGATACGCTGATCTACTACTGGCCGAAGAACAAACCGGAAGCCCAGTTCCAGCTGATGAACATTCTCTCTCTGCTGCCGCTGGGCGCGGATATTTTTGTTGTCGGTGAGAACCGCAGCGGCGTACGCAGCGCCGAGCAGATGCTGGCGGATTACTGTCCGCTGAACAAGGTCGATAGCGCGCGCCGCTGCGGCCTGTACCATGGCCGTCTGGAGAAGCAGCCTGCGTTTGATGCCGCCGCGTTCGGCGACAGCTATACGCTGGACGACCTGACCATCCATACCCTGCCGGGCGTCTTCAGCCGCGATGGTCTGGACAGCGGCAGCCAGCTGCTGCTCTCTACCCTGACGCCGCACACCAAAGGTAAGGTGCTGGACATTGGCTGCGGTGCGGGCGTGCTCTCTGCCGTGCTGGCCAGCCACTCGCCGAAGGTGCGCCTGACGCTGTGTGACGTTAGCGCCCCGGCGGTAGAAGCCAGCCGCGCGACCCTGGCGGCAAACGGCTTTGAGGGCGAGGTTTTCGCCAGCAACGTCTTCTCTGAGGTGACAGGCCGTTACGATATGATCATCTCTAACCCGCCGTTCCACGATGGTCTGCAGACCAGCCTGGAGGCAGCGCAGACGCTGATCCGCGGCGCGGTACGCCATCTGAACAGCGGCGGCGAGCTGCGTATTGTGGCGAACGCCTTCCTGCCCTACCCGCAGGTGCTGGACGAAACCTTTGGTTTCCACGAGGTGCTGGCCCAGACCGGACGCTTCAAGGTTTACCGTACGGTAATGACCCGTCAGGCGAAGCGTTAAGCAGGTTCGGCCAACCCGTAGGCCCGGTAAGCGCAGCGCCACCGGGCGTTACTGGGTGTTCACGATGAATTTTTCAGCAGTTATTCTATCCTGCACAATTAACTGTTGACGAACGGTATAAAACATCTAGAATGCGCCTCCGTGGTTACGATACTTTAACTGTATCGATGGTCTGCGAAGGTGGCGGAATTGGTAGACGCGCTAGCTTCAGGTGTTAGTGTCCTTACG
>DAMBQR010000071.1:0-18402 GCA_032055545.1 Pseudescherichia sp.
CGAAGAGGTGCGCGCGGGCGATGCCGCCGCGCCGTCGCTGGAGACCTCCCGACAGGCGCTTGAAAGCGGCGCGGCGGAAGCGGAGCAGTATCCGGTTGAAACGCCGAAAGCGAAGCCGGTTGAGAAGCCGCAGCCTAAGCCGCAGCCGCAGCGGGATCGCGCCAGCGAGCAGTTAGCCGCCGCGAACGACGCGCCGGTGGCACCGCCTAAACCGGCGGCGGCGGAGGAGAAGCCTGCGCCAACCGGCAAAGCCTGGGTGGTTCAGCTCGGAGCGCTGAAAAATGCTGATAAAGTCACTGAGATCGTCGGCAAGCTGCGTGGGGCAGGGTATCGCGTTTACACTATCCCAAACACGCCGGTACAGGGTAAAATAACCCGCATTCTGGTCGGCCCGGACGCCTCCAGAGATAAGCTAAAAGGTTCGCTCGGTGAGTTAAAACAGCTGTCAGGGTTAAGCGGCGTGGTGATGAACTACAGCGCAAACTGATCCTCTGGCAGGGTAAAAAAAGAGCGACCGGCAGGCCCGAAGAGGCAAAAGGTCTGATGGCGTTGAATATTTTTTCAGCGCCATTTTTATTTCTGCGCGGCACGGAAATCGCTACGCAAACGTTTTCTTTTTCTGTTAGAATGCGCCCCGAACTGGACGACAGGGCGTAAATCAAGGGACACATATGGTCTGGATTGATTATGCCATCATCGCGGTGATTGGTTTTTCCTGTCTGGTTAGCCTGATCCGCGGCTTTGTTCGTGAAGCGTTATCGCTGGTGACATGGGGTTGTGCTTTCTTTGTTGCCAGTCATTACTACACTTACCTGTCTGTTTGGTTCACGGGCTTTGAAGACGCACTGGTGCGAAACGGGATTGCTATTGCAGTACTGTTTATCGCAACGCTGATTGTCGGCGCTATCGTTAACTATATTATCGGCGCGCTGGTCGAGAAAACCGGCCTGTCAGGTACCGACAGGGTGTTGGGGATTTGCTTCGGTGCGCTACGTGGGGCATTGATCGTCGCCGCAATCCTGTTTTTTCTCGATACCTTTACCGGGTTCTCGAAAAGCGATGACTGGCAGCGTTCGCAGCTGATCCCGCAGTTCAGTGTCATCATCAGGTGGTTCTTTGACTATCTGCAAAGCTCGTCTAGTTTTTTGCCCAGGGCGTAAGCCCTGCGATGTGGCCTAGCGAGGAAAAAGACGTATGTGCGGTATTGTCGGTATCGCCGGTGTTATGCCGGTAAACCAGTCGATTTATGACGCGTTAACGGTGCTTCAGCACCGTGGTCAGGATGCCGCTGGCATCATCACTATCGATGAAAATAACTGCTTCCGTTTACGTAAAGCAAACGGGATGGTTAGCGATGTATTTGAAGCCCGCCACATGCAGCGCCTCCAGGGGAACATGGGTATCGGCCACGTGCGCTACCCAACGGCCGGCAGCTCCAGCGCGTCTGAGGCCCAGCCTTTCTACGTCAACTCGCCGTATGGCATCACGCTTGCCCACAACGGCAACCTGACCAACGCCCACGAGCTGCGTAAGAAGCTGTTCCAGGAGAAGCGTCGCCACATCAACACCACCTCCGACTCTGAAATCCTGCTCAATATTTTCGCCAGCGAGCTGGATAACTTCCGCCACTACCCGTTAGAGGCGGATAACATTTTTGCTGCTATTGCCGCGACCAACCGCCAGATCCGCGGCGCGTACGCCTGCATCGCGATGATTATCGGCCACGGCATGGTCGGCTTCCGCGATCCCAACGGCATCCGTCCGCTGGTGCTGGGCAAGCGCGATATCGGCGACGGCCGTACCGAGTACATGATGGCCTCCGAGAGCGTGGCGTTGGATACGCTGGGCTTTGAGTTCCTGCGCGACGTCGCCCCAGGTGAAGCGGTTTACATTACCGAGAAGGGCCAGCTCTCCACCCGCCAGTGTGCCGATAACCCGGTCAGCAATCCGTGCCTGTTTGAGTACGTCTACTTTGCCCGTCCGGACTCCTTTATCGACAAAATCTCCGTCTACAGCGCCCGCGTCAATATGGGTAAAAAGCTGGGCGAGAAGATTGCCCGCGAGTGGGAAGATCTCGACATTGACGTGGTGATCCCGATCCCGGAGACCTCCTGTGATATCGCGCTGGAGATCGCCCATATTCTGGATAAGCCCTACCGCCAGGGCTTCGTGAAGAACCGCTACGTTGGCCGCACCTTTATCATGCCGGGCCAGCAGCTGCGCCGTAAGTCCGTGCGTCGCAAGCTCAACGCCAACCGCGCTGAGTTCCGCGACAAGAATGTGCTGCTGGTGGATGACTCCATCGTGCGCGGCACGACCTCGGAACAGATTATCGAGATGGCACGCGAGGCCGGGGCGAAGAAGGTCTACCTCGCTTCTGCGGCACCGGAGATCCGCTTCCCGAACGTCTACGGCATCGATATGCCGACCGCGAACGAACTGATCGCTCACGGTCGTGAAGTGGATGAGATCCGCCAGATCATCGGCGCTGACGGCCTGATTTTCCAGGATCTCAACGATCTGATCGACGCCGTGCGCGCCGAGAACCCGGATATCCAGCAGTTTGAGTGCTCGGTGTTCAACGGCATCTACGTGACTAAAGACGTTAACCAGCAGTATCTCGACTACCTCGACTCTCTGCGCAATGACGACGTAAAAGCCGTACAGATGCAGAACGATCTCGAAAGCTTAGAGATGCATAACGAGGGTTAATTCTCTCGCGCGCCCTGCGTTCGCAGGGCGCTTCAACGTTGCAACGCCCGCCATAATCCGGCAAAGTCCTCTCACGTAAGTAAAAGGACAGGAATATGAAACGACTGATTATTGGCATCTCGGGTGCCAGCGGGGCCATCTACGGCGTGCGTCTGCTGCAGGTACTGCGCAATGTGGCGGAGGTGGAAACCCATCTGGTGATGAGCAACGCTGCCCGCCAGACGCTGGCGCTGGAGACTGACCTCTCCCTGCGTGACGTGCAGGCCCTGGCCGACGTGGTCCACGACTCGCGTGATATCGCCGCCAGCATCTCCTCCGGCTCGTTCAAGACCGCCGGCATGGTTATCCTTCCCTGTTCCATCAAAACGCTCTCCGGCATCGTTCACAGCTACACCGACAGCCTGTTGACCCGCGCAGCGGACGTGGTGCTAAAAGAGCGCCGCCCGCTGGTGCTCTGCGTGCGCGAGACCCCGCTGCATCTTGGCCATCTGCGTCTGATGACCCAGGCGGCAGAGCTGGGTGCAGCAATCATGCCTCCGGTCCCGGCTTTCTATCACCGTCCGCAGACCCTTGATGACATCATCAACCAGACGGTGAACCGCGTGATCGATCAGTTTGATATTACGCTGCCGGAAGATCTCTTTACCCGCTGGCAGGGACCCGCTGCGTCAAAATAGTGCACCTCCCCTGGATTGCCCTGTTTCAGGGCAAATCTGCAAGCGCGATCATATCCTCGACATTTAACCGCTGTTTTCAGTTTGTAACGCTGCGGTTCATTTAGCAGACCTGCTATCTTTCACCCTAACGGTAATGCTGCAACGTTTTATTAACATTTATTACGGCGATAATTCTTCGTCGTATGAAAGTGGCATAAGACGTGCAAGCATCAGCGGGCAACACAACGCTAAGTAATAAAACAACACGCAATAGATAATAAAATCAGAAACTCGAGGGTAATGTATGAAGAAGACGGCTGTAGCTCTCTCTTTACTGCTGGGTCTCTCCAGCGCCGCCAGCGTTTACGCTGCGCTTCCCCAGACCGTGCGCATTGGTACGGATGCGACCTATGCGCCATTCTCGTCGAAAGACGCGAAGGGTGAGTTTGTCGGCTTTGATATCGACCTCGGTAACGAGATGTGCAAACGGATCCAGGTGAAGTGCACCTGGGTGGGCAGCGACTTTGACGCGCTGATCCCCTCTCTGAAAGCGAAGAAAATTGATGCCATCATCTCTTCTCTCTCCATTACTGAAAAGCGCCAGCAGGAGATCGCCTTCTCAGACAAGCTCTACGCGGCGGATTCACGTCTGATCGCCGCCAAAGGCTCGCCGATCCAGCCGACTATTGAGTCGCTGAAGGGCAAACACGTTGGCGTGCTGCAGGGTTCAACCCAGGAGGCCTTTGGTAACGCCAACTGGCGCAGCAAGGGCATCGACGTGATTGCCTATCAGAACCAGGATCTGATCTACTCCGATCTCGCCGCCGGTCGTCTGGACGCCGCCCTGCAGGATGAGGTTGCCGCCAGCGAAGGCTTCCTCAAACAGCCCGCCGGGAAAGAGTTCGCCTTTGCCGGTCCGTCGGTAAAAGATAAAAACTTCTTCGGTGACGGAACGGGCGTTGGCCTGCGTAAAGACGATACCGAGCTGAAGGCCGCGTTCGACAAAGCCTTAGGCGAGATCCGTCAGGACGGCACCTACGACAAGATGGCGAAGAAGTACTTCGACTTTAACGTCTACGGCGATGAATGAGCAGGCGCGGTGCACCACGATGGTGAGCCAGCGTGGTGCATTGATACGGTTGATGCCTTACGGCGGTGCGGAGAACGTGCTTTTGTCAGGTAACGGGACATAAATCAGCATAGTTAAGCAGTGGCGCTGCAAAAAAAATCGTCCGGCAGGGCAGAATATTTTGCCTTGCCGGGCCGAATAATGGCACGATAGCCGTACCGTATTCTGTGCAAAATCCCGTTAAAAGACCGTTAGTTGAGGATGTTTATGAATAAGTTGGTATTATCGCTTTCTCTGGTGCTTGCTCTTTCCAGCGCGTCCAGCGCCTTTGCTGCCATTCCGCAAAAACTGCGCATTGGCACCGATCCTACTTACGCGCCGTTCGAATCGAAGAATGCGCAGGGCGAATTAATCGGTTTTGATATCGATATCGCTAAAGAGCTGTGTAAACGCATTAATACGCAGTGTACCTTCATTGAGAACCCGCTGGATGCGCTGATCCCGTCGCTGAAAGCGAAGAAAATCGATGCCATCATGTCGTCGCTCTCGATTACCGAGAAGCGTCAGCAGGAGATCGCGTTTACTGACAAGCTCTATGCGGCAGATTCACGTCTGGTGGTGGCGAAAGCCTCTAATATCCAGCCGGACCTGGCGACCCTGAAAGGCAAGCGCGTTGGCGTTCTGCAGGGCACCACTCAGGAGACCTACGGCAACGAGCACTGGGCGGCAAAAGGCGTTGAGATCGTCTCTTATCAGGGCCAGGACTCCATCTACGCCGACCTGACTGCGGGCCGCATCGACGCCGCATTCCAGGATGAAGTGGCCGCCAGCGAAGGTTTCCTGAAAACCCCAGCGGGCAAAGAGTACAAATTTGGTGGCCCGTCCATCAAAGATGAGAAGCTGTTTGGCGTCGGTACCGGCATGGGCATTCGCAAAGAGGATAATGAGCTGCGCGAAGCGCTGAACAAAGCCTTTGCCGATATGCGTGCCGACGGCACCTACGAAAAGCTGGCGAAAAAGTATTTCGATTTTGATGTTTACGGTGGCTAATCCCCACCTGTGACAAACGTGCGGCCCCTCCCATAGCGGGAGGGGAAAAGACACGGCAGACACTACACACCACGGGGCAGGCTGCATGCTGTACGGGTTTTCTCAAGTTATATTCCAGGGCGCTGTCGTCACGCTGGAGCTGGCGCTCAGCTCGGTTGTGCTGGCCGTGCTGATAGGCCTCGCCGGGGCGGGGGCTAAGCTCTCGCACAACCGCCTGCTGGCCACTCTTTTTGAAGGCTACACCACGCTTATCCGTGGCGTGCCCGATCTGGTGCTGATGCTGCTCATCTTCTACGGGCTGCAAATTGCGCTCAACAGCCTCACCGACACCGTCGGCATGGCGCAGATTGATATCGATCCGATGATCGCCGGTATCATCACCCTCGGCTTTATCTACGGGGCTTACTTTACTGAAACCTTTCGCGGGGCGTTTATGGCCGTGCCGAAAGGACATATCGAAGCGGCCACCGCCTTTGGCTTTACCGGTGGCCAGACCTTTCGCCGCATTCTCTTTCCGGCCATGATGCGCTACGCCCTGCCGGGAATTGGCAACAACTGGCAGGTGATCCTCAAGGCCACCGCGCTGGTGTCGCTGCTGGGCCTTGAGGATGTGGTGAAAGCCACCCAGCTCGCCGGGAAAAGCACCTGGGAGCCATTCTACTTCGCCGTAGTCTGCGGGCTTATCTATCTGGTGTTTACCACTGTCTCTAATGGTGTGCTGCTTCTGCTTGAACGCCGCTACTCCGTGGGCGTGAAGAGGGCTGACCTGTGATCGAGATTATTCAGGAGTACTGGCGCTCCCTGTTGTGGACCGACGGCTATCGCTTTACCGGCGTGGCAATCACCCTTTGGCTGCTGATCTTATCGGTGGTGATGGGCGGCGTCCTCGCGCTGTTCCTCGCCATCGGCCGCGTCTCCAGCAATAAATTTATCCGCTTTCCCATCTGGCTGTTTACCTACGTTTTTCGCGGCACGCCGCTCTACGTCCAGCTGCTGGTCTTCTACTCCGGAATGTACACGCTGGAGATTGTGAAGGGCACGGAGCTGCTGAACGCCTTTTTCCGCAGCGGCCTGAACTGTACGGTGCTGGCGTTAACCCTTAATACCTGCGCCTACACCACTGAGATTTTTGCCGGGGCGATCCGCTCGGTGCCGCACGGCGAGATCGAGGCGGCACGGGCTTACGGTTTCTCGTCGGTAAAGATGTACCGCTGCATTATTTTGCCGTCGGCGCTGCGCATCGCGCTGCCTGCCTACAGCAACGAGGTGATCCTGATGCTGCACTCGACGGCGCTGGCCTTTACCGCCACCGTCCCGGATCTGCTGAAAATTGCCCGTGATATTAACTCGGCCACCTACCAGCCCTTTACCGCGTTTGGTATCGCCGCCGTGCTGTACCTGATTATCTCCTATGTTCTGATCAGCCTGTTCCGCAAAGCGGAAAAGCGCTGGCTGAAGCATGTGAAACCCTCTTCGACGCACTGAGAATACGATGTCCGAGAATAAATTAAACGTTACAGATCTGCACAAGCGCTACGGCGAACATGAGGTGCTGAAAGGGGTATCGCTGCAGGCTAACGCGGGCGATGTAATCACCATTATCGGCTCGTCGGGATCCGGCAAAAGTACCTTCCTGCGCTGCATTAACTTTCTCGAGAAGCCAAGCGAAGGCACGATTGTGGTTAGCGGGCAGAACATCACCCTGGTGCGGGATAAAGACGGCCAGCTGAAGGTGGCTGACAAACATCAGCTGCGCCTGCTGCGCACCCGTCTGACCATGGTATTCCAGCACTTTAACCTCTGGAGCCACATGACGGTGCTGGAGAACGTGATGGAAGCGCCGGTTCAGGTGCTGGGGCTAAGCAAGCAGGAGGCCCGTGAGCGGGCGGTGAAGTATCTGGCGAAGGTGGGCATCGACGAGCGCGCCCAGGCGAAATACCCGGTGCACCTCTCCGGTGGCCAGCAGCAGCGCGTCTCAATTGCCCGTGCGCTGGCGATGGAGCCTGAGGTCCTGCTGTTTGACGAGCCAACCTCGGCGCTGGATCCTGAGCTGGTGGGCGAGGTGCTGCGCATCATGCAGCAGCTGGCGGAGGAGGGGAAAACCATGGTGGTGGTGACCCATGAGATGGGCTTTGCCCGCCACGTCTCCTCCCACGTCATCTTTCTGCACCAGGGGAAAATTGAGGAAGAGGGCAGGCCGGAGGCGCTGTTCGATAATCCGCAAAGCCCGCGCCTGCAGCAGTTCCTCAAAGGCTCGCTGAAGTAACCTTCCGGCCCTCTCCTTAACCGGGGAGGGCAGAGCTGAACGCCCTGGCGGTCAGGCGATAGACCCAGTCATCGTGAAACACGCCGTTCAGGCGATAGACCTTCTGCAGGATCTCAACCCGGCTAAACCCCAGCTTCTCCAGCACGCGCTGTGAAACGGTATTGCCCGCCAGCACCCATGCGTTTAGCGCCGTGATGCCCGTCTCGTCAAAGGCGTGCTGGCAGATGGCGCGCAACGCTTCGCTGGCGTAGCCCTGACCCTGGGCCCAGGTGGCAATACTGTAGCCGACATCCGCCTCCTCGGGATTCTCTGCAGTCCGGCACAATCCAATATCACCAACCGGCCTTGCGCTACCCTGCTGGCGGATCACAAATGCCCCTGTATCGATTAAGCGCGCGTCAAATACCCGACGAATATCCTCTTGTGAGGCAATATCCGCCATAAAGCGCATAATCGCCGGATCGCGGCGCAGACGCAGAAAAAAAGGCCAGTCAGATTCCTGGAATGAAGAGAGGATCAGGCGTGGAGTGGTCAGCGTAGACATTGAAATCATCATTCTGGTGAATGGGTTATTTACATTAGCACCAGAATGATAAAATGGTGCTATTTATTTTAACGATTCAGCGCAAGACATCCGCGAGGGCCTCATCCAGATCGTACCAGCGAAAACCAAACCCGGAGGCCTCAAGGCGTTTAGGCAAAGCGCGCTGGCCGCCGAGTACCAGCACCGACGATTCGCCCATCAGCAGCCGCACGGCGCTGGCCGGGGCGCGAATAAAAGCCGGGCGGTGCAGGGCATGACCGAGAGCGTGGGCAAAGCGCTCGTTATGCACCGGGTAGGGGGAGACCATATTAAACGGCCCACGCAGGTCGTTATCCAGCAGCCAGATAATGCCGTTAACCATATCGTCGATATGGATCCAGGCCAGATACTGCCGCCCGCTACCGATCGGCCCGCCGAGGCCGAGGCGGAACACCGGCAGCATCTTCGCCAGTACGCCGCCTTTCGGCGCGAAAACCACGCCGGTACGCAGGAGGCAGACGCGGGTGCGGTCGCTCAGCGCACCGCTGGCGATCTGCTCCCAGCGGGCGCAGAGCTTGTGGGTAAACTCGTTGTGCGGCGGCTCCTCTTCTGTGACCACCACCTCGCCGAGATCGCCGTAGTAGCCTGTCGCCGACCCGGAGATAAGCACCGAGGGCGGCGTGTCGCTGGCTTTAATCAGATCCACCAGCCTCTGGGTGATCTGCCAGCGGCTGTTGCACAGGCGCGCTTTTTGCGCCTCGCTCCAGCGCTTGTCAGCAATAGGCTCCCCCGCCAGGTTGATCACCGCATCGATGTCGTTCAGATCGTGGCGATCGTCAAGTCCCTGGCTGAAGGTGACGCGATCGCCCAGTCTCCGGCGCGCCCGCTCTGGATTGCGGGTGATTGCCGTCACCGAATGCCCCAGCTCCAGCAGGCGGGGGACAAGATGGCTGCCAATCAGGCCGGTACCGCCGGTAATCAAAATCCTCATGCAACCTCCAGGGCTGCGCTTATCGTCGCCAGCTCATGCTCATCGACACCGAGTCGGCATACCGTAGCGCGTAAAGTTTATCGATCTCTACTTCAGCATATGTGACCCAGTGATGTTCCCGTGCGATATCGAGCACATCCTGAGTTAATTTTTCCAGCAAGAAGAAGCGATTGTTTTCAATATGCTGAATGATGTTCTTAGTAATTGTTCGGTAGTTCAGCGCATCGTTAATATCTTCGCTGCCCCGCGCTTTGTCCGCGGGGTAGTGGATCACCACGTTGACCACGATATCCTGGCGATTGGCAATCTCCTCCTCTTTGATGCCGATAAAGGTTCTCAGGCGCAAATTTTTTATTCGAATAACAGCGTCTGGCTGCGACATAGCAAACTCCCTCTGTGTAGTTAACGGCGTTATCATACACGAGGTTAAACGGCCCGCCTACGCGGGCGCAGCGGCTAACTTTGCGCAATTTTTTGCATTGCGCGCAGGGTGGCTGGCCGGGTGCGAATGCGTTCGAACCAGTTGTTCACCGCCGGGTAATTAGCAAGATTGATGCGCTGGCGTTCATGGGAGTTGATCCACGGCCAGGCAGCGATATCCGCGATGCTGTAGTGCTCACCCCCCAGCCAGGGCACGCGCTCCAGCCGCTTGTTCATCACGCTGTAGAGACGCTGCGTTTCAACCTGAAAACGCTCGATGGCATAGGGCACCGGCTTGGGGGCAAAGTAGTTGAAGTGGTGGTTTTGGCCCAGCATCGGACCCAGGCCGCCCACCTGCCAGAAGAGCCACTGTAGCGTCAGATGCCGCTCGCGCAGCTCGCCGCTGAGCAGCTTGCCGCTCTTCTCTGCCAGATAGAGCAGGATCTCCCCAGACTCAAACAGGCTAAGCGGCGCACCGCCATCAGCAGGAGCATGGTCAACGATGGCCGGAATTTTATTATTCGGCGAGATCTCCAAAAAGTCGGGGCGAAACTGATCGCCTTTGCTGATATCGACGCGGATCAGGCGGTAATCCAGCTCCGCCTCCTCCAGAAACAGCGTGATCTTGTGACCGTTAGGGGTGGGGGCGTAATAGAGATCGATCATCTCAACTCCTGTCTGGGAATAAAGTCGCACACAGGAGTATAGGCGCTGCCGGGGGATGCGGAATTTTCAGGCAGTGACAGCCCGCACAGGACGCTATATTTTAGATGAAATATGACAATTCAATGAGGATACCATGGGCGAGCCAGCAATAACGTTGTGGTCTGATGCGGACTTTTTCTCTCCTTACGTCATGTCGGTGTACGTCACCCTGCACGAAAAAGGGCTGCCGTTCACGCTAAAGACCGTCGATCTCAATAGCGGGGAGCATCTGCACCCGGAGTGGAAAGGCTATCGCCTTAGCCGCCGCGTACCGCTGCTGGAGATCGACGGCTTTGAGATGACGGAATCCTCGGCGATCAGCGAATACCTTGAGGAGCGTTTTGCACCGCCGGAGTGGGAGCGCGTCTATCCCCACGATATCCAGAAGCGCGCCCGGGCGCGGCAGATCCAGGCCTGGCTGCGCAGCGATCTGATGCCCATTCGCGAGGAGCGCTCAACAGACGTGATTTTCGCCGGGGTGAAGAAGGCCTCGCTCAGCGAGGCGGGGCAGCAGAGCGCCGAAAAACTGTTTACCATCGCTAACGCGCTGCTGGCCCACGGCAACCCTAACCTGTTTGGCGAGTGGTGCATTGCCGACGCCGATCTGGCGCTGATGCTCAACCGGCTGGTGCTTAACGGTGACGAGGTTCCGGAGCGTCTGGCAGACTATGCTGCCTTCCAGTGGCAGCGATCCTCGGTGCAGCGCTATATCGCACTTTCGGCTGTGCGCTGAAAAAGGAGCAATAAAAGTAGGGGATTGAAATCGCCCGTAAGCAAGACTATAGTAACGCTTACGGGTTCGATTCAGGAGAAGGGAAGCAATGGCAATCTATCTCACGCCGGAATTTGACAAGGAACGTAGGAATGCCCGCATTAACGATGACACCATGCGTAAGGTTGCAAAGTCTATTACGGCTGGTTTGATGGGCGATCGGCTGGGCAAACACACTTTTAAAAAGCGTATAGGCTTGCCTGGCGTAAGCTCACGCGATGGGGCACGCGCAATTATCTTTTTTAACGATGGCAGTAACGTTTTTTTCTTTGATATTTATCTGAAAAGCCAGCTGTCAAAGAAGAGAGGCAAAGAGCTAGAAAATGATGAAATTGATGCGTACTGCCGGATCGCCAAAGACTTTATTGCACTGTCGATGTCCGAAATTCAACTGCTGCTGGACAGCAAAAATTTGTTAGAGGTGACAGAGAATGAGTGATCATCTAAAGCGTATTCAGAGTATAGCCGACCGCTATAACAAGCTAGGCGTAGTGACGAATGAAACGATGACAGCCATCAATGCGGCGGTGGAAGCACGCAACATTCCCCAGGTTCGTACCATGACAGGTGCAGAGATTAAAGCCGTCCGTGCTCGTTGGCATATGTCACAGGCTGCACTGGCACGGACAACAGGGATGTCTGTAGAGAGCGTTTCAAAATGGGAGCGCAACGAGAGTAAACCGAATAAAGCTGCGCTACGAATTTTGAACACGATTGAAGATAAAGGCCCCTCTGTTTTTATGAGCTAACGCAGCTCTGAAACATTTTACCAACAAGGTATACGCGATGAAGCTGATGTTTGCCTCCGATATTCACGGCTCGCTGCCGGCGACGGAGCGTGTGCTGGCGCTGTTTGCCGAGAGCGGTGCGCAGTGGCTGGTGATCCTGGGCGACCTGCTCAATCACGGGCCGCGCAATGCACTGCCGGAGGGGTATGCGCCTGCGCAGGTGGCCGAGCGGCTGAACACGCAGGCGTCGCGCATCATCGCCGTGCGCGGCAACTGTGACAGCGAAGTAGACCAGATGCTGCTTACATTTCCCATCACCGCCCCCTGGCAGCAGGTATTATTGGATAATTCCCGGCTGTTTTTGACTCACGGGCATCTCTATAATGCAGAAAATTTACCCCCGCTGACCGCTGGCGATGTCTTAATCTCCGGTCATACTCATATTCCGGTGGCGGAAAAGCGCGGCGAGATTATTCACTTTAACCCCGGCTCGGTGAGCATACCGAAAGGGGGCTTCGCCGCCAGCTACGGTATGTTTGAGGACGGTATTTTTCGCGTAATCGCACTGAACGATCAACGGATTATTGCAGAGGTCGCTATTAATCCGTAAGTTAGCTCTCAACCAGAAACGCGCCACCAGAGCGCTATGCAGAGAAGGTTTTTCCGATGGTGGAACAGAGTCAATTTACAGGCACGGAATGGGTGGATATCGTCAATGAGGACAACGAGGTGATCGCGCAGGCCAGCCGCGAACAGATGCGCGCGCAGTGTTTGCGCCATCGCGCCACCTACATTGTCGTGCATGACGGCATGGGAAAAATTCTGGTGCAGCGCCGCACCGAGACAAAAGATTATCTGCCGGGTCTGCTGGACGCGACGGCGGGTGGCGTGGTGCAGGCGGACGAGGGGATGCTGGAGTCCGCACGCCGGGAGGCCGAGGAGGAGCTGGGCATCGCTGGCGTGCCGTTTGCTGAGCATGGACAGTTCTACTATGAAGACGATCACTGCCGCGTCTGGGGGGGATTATTCAGCTGCGTCTCCCACGGGCCTTTTGCCCTGCAGGAGGATGAGGTCAGCGAAGCGATCTGGATGACCCCGGAAGAGATCACCGCTCGCTGCGACGAGTTCACACCGGATTCGCTCAAGGCGCTGGCGCTGTGGATGAGCCGCAACGCCAACAACGATACGCTCAAGCTGGCTGAAACCGAGTAGGCCTGTATAAAAGCATCAAGCCGGCCACGCTATGCAGTGGCCGGCTTTTTTAATGCCTCAACTTACTCCGGCACGTCGCCGCTGCCCTGCTGTGAGGGCCACTTCCAGTTACGCACCTCGGGCAGATCCTCCCCGTGCTCGCGCACGTAGCGATGATGCTCAGCAATTTTCTCCTGTAGCTCATCGAGTATGTGATCCGCTTTGCCCGCCAGCGTCTCTATCCGCAGGATCGCCTCTTGTGCCAGATGGAAGCGATCCAGCTCGTTCATCACCGTCATGTCAAACGGCGTGGTGGTGGTGCCTTCCTCCATAAAGCCGCGCACGTGGAAGTTGCGATGGTTATTGCGGTGCCAGGTCAGACGATGGATCAGGCTCGGGTAGCCGTGGAAGGCGAAGATCACCGGCTTATCGGCGGTGAAGATAGCCTCAAACGCCTCGTCGCTCAGCCCATGTGGATGCTGATCCTGAGTCTGTAATGCCATCAGATCCACCACGTTTACCACCCGCACGCTGAGATCCGGCAGGTAGCCACGGAGTAGATCCACCGCTGCCAGCGCCTCCATGGTAGGGACATCCCCGGCGCAGGCCATCACCACGTCCGGCGTTCTGTCCGGCTCTTCGTTGCCCGCCCAGGGCCAGATGCCCATCCCGACTTCACAGTGCTTCGCCGCCTCTTCCATCGTTAGCCACTGCGGCTCCGGCTGCTTGCCCGCAACGATGACGTTAATGCGATCCCAGGTTTTCAGGCAGTGATCGGCCACCCACAGCAGGGTGTTAGCATCCGGCGGCAGATAGATGCGCACGATATCCGCTTTCTTGTTGGCGACATGATCGATAAAGCCGGGATCCTGATGGCTGTAGCCGTTGTGATCCTGACGCCAGACGTGGGATGAGAGGAGATAGTTCAGAGAGGCGACGGGTTCGCGCCACGGCAGCTTGCGCGTCACCTTCAGCCACTTGGCGTGCTGGTTGAACATTGAGTCAATGATGTGGATAAAGGCCTCGTAGCAGTTAAACAGGCCGTGGCGTCCGGTGAGCAGATAGCCCTCCAGCCAGCCCTGGCACTGATGCTCGCTGAGGATCTCCATTACCCGACCGTCCGGGGCGAGTTGCTCATCGTAAGGCTCAATCTCTCCCTCCCAGGTCCGGCTGGTCACGTCAAACACGTCCCCTAACCGGTTAGACGCTGTCTCATCCGGGCCAAAGAGACGGAAGTTATTTGGGTTGCGGGTAAAAATGCCGCGCAGGTAGCGTCCCAGCACCTCCGTTGACTGCGCCTGGGTTTCGCCAGGGGAGGCGATATCAAGGGCGAACTCATGCAGCTCCGGCGTCACCAGCTCGCGGCGGAGTCGCCCGCCGTTGGCCCAGGGAGTCGCCCCCATCCGCTTATCACCTTCGGGGGCCAGCGCCTTCAGCTCGGGCTTAAGCCGCCCCTGCTCGTCAAAGAGATCTTCCGGCTGATAGCTGCGCATCCAGCGCTCAAGGATCTGTCGGTGCTCATCGTTTTCCCGACATGAGGAGACCGGTACCTGATGGGCGCGCCAGAAGCCTTCGACCTTTTTGCCGTCAACGGTCTGCGGGCCGGTCCACCCCTTCGGGCTGCGCAGGATAATCATCGGCCAGCGCGGGATTGATTCAGCGGCTTCCCCCCGGCGGGCGCGCTGCTGGAAATCACGGATCTTATCCAGGGCGTTATCCAGCGCCTCGGCCATCTGCGGGTGCATCTTTTCCGGCTCGTGACCGCTGACAAAGACCGGATCGTAGCCGTAGCCGCGAAACAGCTGGGTGAGATCCTCATCGCTGGTGCGCGCCAGCAGCGTCGGGTTAGCAATCTTATAGCCGTTGAGGTGCAGGATGGGCAGTACGGCCCCGTCCCGGGCGGCGTTAAGAAACTTAATGCCGTGCCAGCTGGCGGCGAGCGGGCCGGTCTCGGCTTCGCCATCGCCAATTACGCAGGCGGCAATCAGGTCGGGCGCATCAAACACGGCGCCGAAGGCGTGAGAGAGGGAGTAGCCCAGCTCGCCCCCTTCGTTGATCGAGCCGGGCGTTTCCGGCGCGGCGTGACTGGGAATACCGCCTGGGAAGGAGAACTGCTTGAACAGCTTCTGCATCCCCGGCGCGTCTTCGCTGATGTCGGGATAGATCTCGCTATAGCTACCCTCAAGCCAGGTATTCGCTACCATGCCAGGTCCGCCGTGGCCGGGGCCGCAGACGTAGAGCATGTCCAGGTCGCGCTGGCGGATGGCGCGGTTAAGGTGCGCGTAGATAAAGTTCAGCCCTGGCGTAGTGCCCCAGTGGCCGAGCAGGCGGGGTTTGATATGTTCCGGCTTAAGCGGCTCGCGCAGCAGCGGGTTATCCATCAGGTAGATCTGGCCGACGGAGAGGTAGTTTGCGGCGCGCCAGTAGCGATCCAGTAACGTGAAGTCGTTATCGTTAACGTGCCCGGTTGCAGATTGCGTCATGCTTTCTCCCGTTATCAGGTTAAATCGTACCTGTTAACCCTAATAGAAGACGCGGGGGAGGGCGAATTTGGGCCATAAAAAAAGGGCCACGGCAGCGCCATGACCCTTAAGCAGTGTGGTATTCGCTTACTGCTGCTGAGAGGACTGGATCGCGGTCAGAGCGATGGTGTAGACGATATCGTCAACCAGCGCGCCACGGGACAGGTCGTTCACAGGCTTACGCATACCCTGCAGCATCGGCCCGATGGAGATCAGGTCGGCAGAGCGCTGTACCGCTTTGTAGGTGGTGTTACCGGTGTTCAGATCCGGGAAGATGAACACGGTAGCGCGACCGGCAACCGGCGAGTTCGGCGCTTTGGATTTCGCGACGTCAGCCATTACCGCGGCGTCGTACTGCAGCGGGCCGTCAATCATCAGGTCAGGACGTTTCTCCTGCGCCAGACGGGTCGCTTCACGCACTTTCTCTACGTCGCTACCCGCGCCGGAGTTACCGGTGGAGTAGGAGAGCATGGCTACGCGCGGCTCGATACCGAAGGCAATCGCGGAGTCCGCAGACTGGATAGCGATCTCAGCCAGCTGTTCAGCGGTCGGATCCGGGTTAATCGCGCAGTCACCGTAAACGTATACCTGCTCCGGCAGGAGCATGAAGAACACGGAGGAGACCAGCGAGCTGCCCGGTGCCGTTTTGATCAGCTGCAGCGGCGGACGGATGGTGTTGGCCGTGGTGTGAACCGCACCAGAAACCAGACCGTCAACTTCGTCCTGCTCCAGCATCAGGGTGCCGAGAACCACGTTGTCTTCCAGCTGTTCGCGGGCAACGGCTTCGGTCATGCCTTTGCTCTTACGCAGCTCAACCAGACGGGCAACGTAGCTTTCACGCACTACGTCCGGGTCAACGATTTCGATGCCAGCGCCCAGCTCAACGCCCTGGGAGGCGGCAACGCGGGTGATCTCATCCGGATTACCCAGCAGCACACAGGTCGCGATGCCGCGCTCGGCGCAGATGGCCGCCGCTTTAACGGTGCGCGGCTCGTCGCCTTCCGGCAGCACCACGCGTTTGCCAGCCTGACGCGCCAGCTCGGTGAGCTGGTAGCGGAACGCAGGCGGGGAGAGACGGCGGCTACGCTCGGAGGTTGCGGTCAGGGATTCGATCCAGTCCGCGTTGACGTAACCCGCTACGTACTCCTGAACCTTCTCAATACGCTGATGGTCGTCTGCCGGCACTTCCAGGTTGAAGCTCTGCAGGCTCAGGGAGGTCTGCCAGGTGTTGGTGTTAACCATGAATACCGGCAGGCCGGTGGCGAAGGCACGTTCGCAGAGCTTAGCGACGCGGGCGTCCATCTCATAGGCACCGGTCAGCAGGATCGCACCAATCTCAACGCCGTTCATCGCGGCCAGGCAGGCGGCAACCAGCACGTCCGGACGGTCAGCGGAGGTCACCAGCAGGGAGCCTGGACGGAAGTGTTCCAGCATGTGCGGAATGCTACGCGCACAGAAGGTCACGGACTTCACGCGACGGGTGTTGATGTCGCCTTCGTTAACGATGGTAGCATTGAGGTGTTTCGCCATATCGATTGCACGGGTGGCAATCAGATCGAAGCTCCACGGAATGGCACCCAGCACCGGCAGGGAGCTGGATTCGCTCAGCTGCGCCGGATCGATGCTGATCACTTTTGCTTTGGAGGAGTCATCGAAGATCTCAGAGAGATCCGGGCGGGTACGGCCCTGCTCATCAACCGGGGCATTCAGCTTGTTGACGATGACGCCGGTGATGTTGGTGTTCTTCACGCCGCCGAAGCTGTTGCGGGTCAGCTCGATACGCTCTTTCAGCTGCTCCTGGGTATCGGTCCCCTGAGACATCACGAAGACGATCTCGGCATTCAGCGTTTTAGCGATCTCGAAGTTCAGCGACTGGGCAAACTGGTGCTTGCGAGTCGGCACCAGACCTTCAACCAGCACCACTTCCGCATCTTTTGCGCTTTCGTGGTAGCGGGCGATGATCTCTTCCATCAGCACGTCTTTCTGGTTGCTGGAGAGCAGAGACTCAACGTGGCTCATCTTCAGCGGTTCAGCGGCAGGCAGATTGGAGTTCGCACGCACGATAGTGGTGGTCTGGTCTGGCGCATCGCCCCCGGCACGCGGCTGGGCGATAGGTTTAAAGACGCTCAGACGAACGCCTTTGCGTTCCATAGCACGGATCACGCCAAGGCTGACGCTGGTCAGGCCGACGCTGGTTCCGGTAGGGATCAGCATAATAATACGGGACACGGTATATCCTCTTTTTCGTTACCGCCAATAATTTGGCGCGATACAAAACAGCACCGCCAGCGTTGGCTGGCGGTGTGGAATCAGGCAGTCAGACGGCTGGCGTCCTGGGCGATCACCAACTCTTCGTTGGTCGGGATGACCATCGCGAGGGTGGTACCCTCTTTGTTGATGTAGCCGGATTTGCCGAAGCGGGCAGCCAGGTTACGCTCGTGGTCAACCTCGAAGCCCAGCACGCCCAGTTTGCCCAGAGAGAGTTCGCGAACCATCGCCGCGTTCTCACCGATACCACCGGTGAAGACAACCGCGTCCAGACGACCGTCCATCAGCGCGGTGTAGGAGCCGATGTACTTCGCCAGGCGGTGGCAGTAAACGTCCATTGCACGTTTAGCGTCTTCTTTGCTCGCGTAGTTGTCTTCAACGTAGCGGCAGTCGCTGGTGACTTCGGTCAGGCCCAGCAGGCCGGACTCTTTGGTCAGCATTTTGTTGATCTCTTCCACGCTCATACCCAGGGTATCGTGCAGGTGGAAGATGATCGCCGGGTCGATATCACCGGAACGGGTACCCATCA
>DAMBQR010000072.1:0-18310 GCA_032055545.1 Pseudescherichia sp.
TAGTCGTCCCTGGAGCGAAACCAGCCTGATGCTGGACGTCTTCACGGAAGAGTCAGGCCGCGTGCGCCTTGTTGCGAAAGGCGCACGGGCAAAACGATCCAACCTGAAAGGCGCACTCCAGCCCTTTACACCTTTGCTGGTACGCTTCGGCGGTCGGGGTGAAGTCAAAACCCTGCGCAGCGCGGAAGCGGTCTCACTGGCGCTCCCGCTGAGCGGTATCACGCTCTACAGCGGCCTCTACGTTAACGAACTTATCTCTCGCGTGCTTGAACATGAGACGCGCTTCTCTGAACTTTTTTTCGATTACCTGCACTGTATCCAGGCGCTGGCAGGCCTGAGCGGCTCACCCGAGCCGGTCCTCCGGCGCTTTGAGCTGGCGCTGCTGGGGCATCTGGGATACGGCATTGATTTTATGCACTGCGCCGGGACAGGCGAAGCGGTAGAGGATACGATGACCTACCGCTACCGGGAGGAGAAAGGGTTTATCGCCAGCGTGGTGATCGATAACCGCACTTTCACCGGCCGCCAGCTGCGGGCGCTTGCCGAGCGTGAGTTTCCCGATAGCGATACGTTAAAAGCGGCGAAACGCTTTACCCGTGCGGCCCTGAAGCCGTATCTTGGCGGTAAGCCGTTAAAAAGCCGGGAGCTGTTTCGCCAGTTTGTGCCGAAACGGCCAGCGCCGGATGCACCATAAAACAAAGGATATTCGAGGATTGTATTGTCATGGCTGAACTACTGTTAGGCGTTAATATCGATCACATTGCCACCCTGCGTAACGCGCGTGGCACGGCATACCCGGATCCGGTCCAGGCGGCGTTTATTGCCGAGCAGGCAGGGGCGGACGGTATTACGGTGCATCTGCGCGAGGATCGCCGCCACATTACTGACCGCGACGTGAAGGTGCTGCGCCAGACGCTCGATACACGCATGAATCTGGAGATGGCGGTCACCGAAGAGATGCTGGCTATCGCCTGTGAGACTAAACCTCACTTCTGCTGCCTGGTTCCGGAGAAACGCCAGGAGGTCACCACCGAAGGCGGGCTGGACGTGGCCGGACAGCGGGATAAGATGCGTGACGCCTGCACGCGGCTGGCGGCGGCCGGGATCCTGGTATCGCTGTTTATCGATGCCGATCGCGAACAGATCAAAGCCGCTGCAGAGGTAGGTGCGCCCTACATTGAAATTCATACCGGCTGCTATGCGGATGCGGAAGACGAGGCCACCCAGGCTAAAGAGCTGGAGCGTATCGCCAGTGCCGCCAGCTATGCGGCAAGCCTTGGGCTGAAGGTTAACGCCGGCCACGGCCTGACCTACCATAACGTGAAACCTATCGCCCGCATCCCGGAGATGCACGAGCTGAATATCGGCCACGCCATTATTGGCCGGGCGGTGATGAGCGGCCTGAAAGAGGCGGTCGCCGAAATGAAACGCCTGATGCTGGAAGCACGCGCCTGATGGCTATTCTGGGCTTAGGCACGGATATCGTGGAGATCGACCGCATTGACGCGGTGATCTCCCGCTCCGGGGATCGGCTGGCAAAGCGGGTACTGAGTGCTAACGAGTGGGAAATCTACCAGGCGCACCAGCAGCCGGTGCGTTTTCTTGCCAAGCGCTTTGCGGTGAAAGAGGCGGCGGCGAAAGCATTCGGGACCGGGATCCGCAACGGCCTGGCGTTCAACCAGTTTGAAGTCTTTAACGACGAGTTGGGCAAGCCGCGCCTGCGCCTGTGGGGCGAAGCGCTGAAGCTGGCGGAGCGGCTGGGCGTGGCCCATATGCACGTCACCCTGGCAGATGAACGCCGCTACGCCTGCGCGACGGTGATTATCGAGAGCTAGATCTTATCCGCATGGTGTAGCAGAACAAACTTGTCCCACAGCTGCTCCTGGCTCTCACCGTGCGCCGGATCCTTGAGGATGGTATTGGGAATAGGGCAGACCTTCTGACACGTCGGCGTCTCGTAGTGGCCGACGCACTCCGTACAGCGATTGCTGTCGATCTCATAAACGCTGGCACCCATCGAAATCGCCTCGTTCGGGCACTCCGGCTCGCACATATCGCAGTTTATGCATTTTTTAGTGATCAACAACGCCATCGGAAAATCTCAGAAGCTACACAAGCAGGGCGGGTATTATACGCCTGATTTGTGCTCAGACCAGTTTTTTCACCAGCGCCTCGCTATGGCGGATCCGCTCCGGGGCGTGCTCCAGGTCCTGCTGCACCAGCGCCATAAACAGCAGGTCGGTGAGCAGCATCTGGGCGCTGGTAGAGGAGATGGCGGCGCTGCGGGTGGCCTGCTCTTCGGCAATGGTATAGAGGCAGCGGGTTGAACGCTGCTGCAGGGCGTTAGGGGTAAAGCCGGTGATCGCCAGGATCTTTGCTCCAACGCGTAAAGCTTCATCCGCCGCCATGTTGATCTCCCGCCGTTCGCCGGTATAGGAGATAGCCAGCAGCAGATCGCTGCTCTCCATCGCCTGGGTCGTTGCTAACAGGGCATGCATATCCTGCTCGACCACGGCGTGAAAACCAATCTTCATCAGCTTCCAGCCAAAGTTACGCGCCACCAGCCCGGATGCGCCGATGCCCGTCAGCACGATCCGCCGCGCATCACGCAGCATGATCACACTCTCCTGTAGCTTATCTTCAGTATTTACATCAAGGGTCGCGTTCATGGCGCTGACCTTCTCATGGATCAGCTTCTCGCCCACCACGCGCAGGGGATCGTCGCCGCGGATCTGGTTATGTACCGGAACGGAGTGGGGCGTTGGCGTGCTGACCAGCGCTTCGCTAATAGCCAGCTTGAGCGCCGGAAAACCTTTAAACCCCAGCTTCTGGGCAAATTTCACCACGCTCGACTGGCTGATGCCCGCCTCGGCGGCCAGCTGCTGCGAACTCAGATGGCGAGCGCGATCGGGCTGGGTAAGCAGAAAATCCGCCAGCTTTTTATCGCTCTGTGCCAGGCCCGCATAGCGCTGACGGATGTGAATCAAACAGTTCATGACAACTCCAGGGGCAAAACGTGACAACGGCTACAAACATCCTTTTCGCAGGCATCAATGAATTATATATTCCATTATACTGCGCTGGATACGAATAAAATATTCAAAAGGTACTGATAATGAATCTTGGCTCACTGGTATCAGAAACGCGAAATTCTGAGACGATGGATCTGGACGCGCTTTCGACTATCGAGTTAGTAACCCGTTTTAATCAACAGGATACGCTGGTCGCGCTGGCAGTGAAAGAGACATTGCCAGATGTTGCCCGAGCGGTGGATGCTGCCGCGACGGCGCTGAAAGCAGGCGGCCGCATCATCTATATGGGCGCAGGCACCAGCGGTCGGCTCGGCGTGCTGGACGCCTCGGAGTGTCCGCCGACCTTTGGCGTCCCGCACGGTCTGGTGATCGGGCTGATCGCCGGTGGTCCGGGCGCGTTGCTGAAAGCGGTAGAGGGGGCAGAGGATAACCCGCAGCTGGGGGAGAACGATCTGCGTGACCTGACGCTCACCCCCCAGGATCTGGTAGTAGGCCTGGCCGCATCTGGACGCACGCCTTACGTCATCGGCGGACTTAAGTATGCCCGGGCTACAGGCTGCACCACGGTGGCTATCTCCTGTAATCCCGGCTCGCCGATAGCGCAGGCGGCGGATATTGCTATCTCGCCGGTGGTGGGGCCGGAAGCATTGACCGGCTCTACCCGCCTCAAGTCCGGCACGGCGCAAAAGCTGGTGCTGAACATGATCTCTACCGGAGCGATGGTTAAGTTTGGCAAGGTTTACCAGAACCTGATGGTCGATATGAAAGCGAGCAATATTAAACTTGTCGATCGCGCCTGCCGGATGGTGGTTGAGGCGACCGGCGTCTCGCTGGAGCAGGCCCGCAGCGTGCTGGAGCAGACCGGGTATGACGTTAAGCCCGCTATTTTAATGGTGCTCACCGGACTGGACGTGGAGGCTGCCCGCGCCCGGCTTGATGCGCACCAGGGGTTCTTACGCGCCGCGCTGAACGGCTAAGAGGTTCACATGGATAAGTCACTGACGTTGGCAGGGGAGATTTTGCAGGGCATCGGCGGGCAGGACAACGTGCTGCGGCTGGAAAACTGTATGACCCGCGTCCGGTTTGAGGTACAGGATGAGGGGCTGCTTAATATCGGCAGGCTGAAATCGCTCCCGGGCGTTAGCGGCTACGTTAAGCAGGGCGAGCAGCATCAGCTGATCGTCGGGCCTGGAAGAGCCGGGCAGGTGGTGGATGCTATGCGCACCCTGGTCAACGGAGAGGGGGCAGCCCCGATCCCGGATGAGATTGCCCGTAACAAGGCCCAGGCGAAAGCGCAGTATAAAGCGCCGATGAGCGATGCGCTGCGGATGCTGGCGAACGTTTTCATTCCGCTCATCCCGGCGTTTATCGCCTCCGGGCTGATCACCGGCATTATCAATATCCTGAAGCGACCCGATATTGCTGGCGATATCGCGATTCACTACCCCAACGTGTTGGGGCTGCTCGGCATCTTTGGCAGCGCCGTGTTTGCGATCATGAATATTCTGGTGGGGGTCAATACGGCGAAGGTGTTCGGCGGCTCGCAGGCGTTGGGCGGAGTAATGGCAGGTATCCTCTCCAGCCCGCAGCTGGCGCAGATCACGCTGTTTGGTGAAGCGTTGCAGCCAGGGCGCGGCGGGGTGATCGCCGTGCTGCTGGTGGTAGCGCTGATGTGCTGGTTTGAGAAGCGGTTGCGTGAGCGGCTGCCGGGTTCGCTGGAGTTAATTCTAAACCCGCTGCTGACCACGCTCATCACCGGAGCGATTGCGATCGTGGCGCTACAGCCGCTCGGAGGCTGGATTTCTGAATCCATTGCCCATGGGGCAGGCTGGGCTATCGATCGCGGCGGCCTGCTGGTGGGCGCGGTGCTGGCCGGTACCTTTCTGCCGCTGGTGCTTACCGGCCTGCATCAGGGGTTGGTACCGATCCACGTGGAGCTGGTTCAGGCGCACGGCTTCAACGCTCTGCTGCCGATCCTATCCATGGCGGGCGTCGGTCAGGTAGGCGCGGCGCTGGCCGTGTTGCTGAAAACGCGCAATACCCGGTTAAAAACGGTCATCAAAGGTGCACTGCCGGTGGGGCTGCTCGGCATCGGTGAGCCGCTGATTTTTGGCGTCACGCTGCCGCTGGGTAAGCCGTTTATCGGTGCCTGTCTGGGCGGCGCAGTAGGGGGAGCGCTGGTCTGCTACTGGAAGGTAGCGACGGTCATTACCTTTGGGATTTCCGGTTTACCGCTGGCTTTAACGATTGTTACCGGAAAAGTCACAATCTATCTGTTAGGCTATTTATTGGCTGTCATCGCTGGGTTCCTGTTTACCTGGCTGTTAGGTTTTAACGATCCAAAGGAGTAGGGTTTGGCAAATAGCGAGCGTCGTGTCGTGTTTTTCGATCTGGATGGAACGCTGCACCAGCAGGATATGTTCGGCACATTTCTGCGGTATCTGCTGCGGCATCAGCCACTCAATGCGCTGCTCGTTCTCCCGTTGCTGCCGGTTATCGGTATTGCGTTGTTGGTAAAGGGACGGGCTGCCCGCTGGCCGATGAGCCTGCTGCTGTGGGGATGCACTTTTGGCCACAGCGAGGCGCGATTGAAGGCGCTGGAAAAGTCGTTTGTCACCTGGTTTCGTGGGCGCGTTACCGCTTTCCCGGTGGTGCAGGATCGCCTCACCCACTATCTCGACGCCTCCGATGCCGATATCTGGCTGATTACCGGCTCGCCGCAGCCGCTGGTGGAGCAGGTCTATTTTGATACGCCGTGGCTGCCCCGCGTCAACCTGATCGCCAGCCAGATCCGCCGCAGCCACGGCGGCTGGGTACTCTCTATGCGCTGTCTCGGTCACGAGAAGGTGGTGCAGCTGGAGCGGAAAATTGGCACGCCGCTGCGCCTCTACAGCGGCTACAGCGACAGCAAGCAGGATAACCCGCTGCTCTACTTCTGCGAGCATCGGTGGCGCGTCACCCCCCACGGTGAGCTTCAGCAACTCGAATAGTGTGTGCGTACTTACACCTGTGTATAATGCGCCCCGTTTTGACTACTGGAGTGCTGAGCCGTGTCCGATACCGAATTGACCCATGAATACTGGATGCGCCACGCGCTTATGCTCGCGCAGCGCGCCTGGGATGAAGGGGAGGTGCCGGTCGGGGCGGTGCTGGTGCACAACAACCGCGTGATTGGCGAGGGGTGGAACCGGCCTATTGGCCGCCACGATCCCACCGCGCACGCCGAGATCATGGCCCTGCGTCAGGGAGGGCTGGTGCTACAAAACTACCGTCTGCTTGATACCACCCTCTACGTCACCCTGGAGCCCTGCGTTATGTGTGCGGGGGCTATGGTTCACGGCCGTATCGGCACGCTGGTGTTTGGTGCGCGCGATCTGAAAACCGGCGCGGCAGGCTCCCTGATGGATGTCCTGCACCATCCCGGGATGAACCACCGGGTAGAGATCGTCGAGGGGACGCTGAGTGATGAGTGTTCGGGCATGCTCAGCGAATTTTTCCGTCAGCGTCGGCTGGCGATCAAAGCGCAAAAGCAGGCGCGCTAACGCGGCTCTGCGTCAGCGCCTGCTGACGCCTGGTTCAGGATCCCCGGCAACGTAAAGCTGGACTGACCGAAGGCCTCGGCGGGAGAGAAGGCGCTCAGCGGCATCACGCCATAGTGCGTCTCGGCAAGCTCCTCCTGAGCAACCACCGGATAGCTTTGCGCCATCCGCTGCTCATAAGCGCGCTGCTGCTCCTGCTGCCGCGCTTTCTCCTGCAGATAACCTACCAGGCTAATCTGATACTTACGGATATTTTCCACATAAGCATAAGCTTCATGACCGCGGGCGTAGCCGTAGGTTAATTTGCTGTACCACGCCTTCTGGCTAAGCAGCGGCAGGCGCTGCTTTACGTCAGACCAGCTATCCGGATTGCCTTTGGTTTTCGCCGTCAGGGCGCGGGCATCCAGCATATGGGCATAGCCCATATTGTAGGCCGCCAGTGCAAACCAGATCCGCTCCTCTTCCGGCACCGTCGCCGGTACGCGAGCCATCATATCCTGAAGATAGCGCGCTCCGCCGCTGATGCTCTGTTCGGCGTCGGTGCGATCGGTCAGGCCCAGGCTTTGGGCGGTATTTTTGGTCAGCATCATCAGGCCGCGTACGCCGGTGGGGGAGGTGGCCTGGGTGTCCCAGTGTGACTCCTGATATGAGATAGCTGCCAGCAGACGCCAGTCAATCTTTTGGGCGTACTTTTCAAACAGCGGACGCAGGTCAGGCAAGACGCTGTCGATGGCGCGCAGGAAGGCGCGGGTATCAACATAGTCGAACCCTTTGCCGTGACCGAGATACTTCTCCTCAAGGCGCGCCAGGGTGCCGTCCTCGTTAATCACGTTGAAGAAGTCCAGCATGGCGGCAGAGAGGGCGTTATCGCTGTCCTTTTGACTGAACCACGCCACCGGCTGTTCGTCGGTGATATCCAGCGCCACCGCCAGCTCGGGATGCACGCGCTGGAACAGGCTAATGGCCACGGAGTCGGCAATGGTATAGGCCAGCTTCCCCTGGGCAACCTGCAAGAGCAGATCGTTCGTGCCCAGCTTTTCGTCCACCTTCCAGCTCAGATCCGGGTACTTCTTCTCTTTCAGCGCCTGCAGGTCGGTGATGGCAACGTGACCCGGCGCAACGGTCAGCTGGGCATCCGTCACCGTCGCTAACGTGCGCGGACGCAGGCTGCCTACCCGGTAGACCAGCTGCTGGGAGACCGAGTAGTAGACCGGCCCGCTCTGATAGTGCTTAATGCGCTCATTGTTATAGACCAGCCCGGCCGCCAGCATATCAGCGTTGTCGTTATCGAGATCGTCAAATAGCTGGTTGATATTCTGCCGCACGGTAATACGCAGCTTAACCCCGAGGTAGCTGGCAAACTGCTCGGCCAGCTCATAATCGAGACCGGTAGGTTTATCGCTGGTAGAGTTCCAGGTAAGCGGAGAGACCAGGGTACTGACGCGCAGCTCGCCGCGCGCCTGAATAGCGGCGATGCGGTTTTCGGCTTTACCCGACCAGGGGATAGAGGGCCACAGGGCTGCTGCCAGCAGCAGGGTGACAATGCCGATAAGCAGATAATTAAACTTTAATTTTCTCAATGAGTTAATTCTCTGCGTCGCCTGACGCCTCAGTCTGCCGTCATTATTATAGAAAAGCATTTGTCCGGAAGTGAGCGGCATTTTGCTTAAGATTGCGGCACTTAGCAACTTATTAGAGAATTAGGCCACATCTATTGTTAAAAAACGCAGGCAATTTTATTTCCACGCAAACGGTTTCGTCGGCGCGCAGGATTCTCTATAATGACGCCCGTTTTCCCCTGGCGCATTCTTACAGCGTCATCGACGCGCTAAAGACGAGAGACTTATGATGGAAATTCTGCGTGGTTCGCCTGCACTGTCTGCATTCCGTATCAACAAACTGCTGGCACGCTTTCAGGCAGCCGCCCTCCCGGTAAGCAACATTTACGCTGAGTATGTCCATTTTGCTGACCTCAACGCTCCTCTAAATGCCGATGAACACGCCCAGCTTGGCCGTCTGCTGACCTACGGCCCGCGCCTGAGCAGCCATGCACCCACAGGCAAGCTGCTGCTGGTCACGCCGCGTCCGGGGACCATCTCCCCGTGGTCTTCAAAAGCGACGGATATCGCCCACAACTGTGGCCTGACGCAGATCGCCCGCCTTGAGCGCGGCGTTGCTTACTACGTTGAGGCGTCAACCCTGAGCGCAGAGCAGTGGCAGGCGGTGGCCGCCGAGCTGTATGACCGCATGATGGAGACGACCTTTGACGCGCTGGAAGAGGCTGAGAAACTCTTTGCCCACCACCAGCCCGCGCCGGTAGAGAGCGTAGACATGCTGGGGCAGGGACGTGGTGCGCTGGTAGAGGCTAACCAACGTCTGGGCCTGGCGCTGGCGGAAGACGAAATTGATTACCTGTTCGATGCCTTCACCACCCTCGGGCGTAACCCGAACGACATCGAGCTGTACATGTTTGCCCAGGCGAACTCCGAGCACTGCCGCCACAAAATCTTCAATGCCGACTGGGTTATCGACGGCGAGCAGCAGCCGAAGTCGCTGTTTAAAATGATCAAGAACACCTTTGAGAAAACGCCAGAGCACGTGCTGTCTGCCTATAAGGACAACGCGGCGGTGATGGAAGGCTCAGAGGTCGGGCGCTTCTTCGCCGACAGCGAAGCGGGCCGCTACGATTTCCATCAGGAGCCAACCCATATCCTGATGAAGGTCGAGACCCATAACCACCCGACGGCGATCTCGCCGTGGCCGGGTGCGGCAACCGGCTCCGGCGGTGAGATCCGTGACGAAGGCGCAACCGGACGCGGCGCGAAGCCGAAAGCGGGCCTTGTTGGCTTCTCGGTCTCGAACCTGCGTATACCCGGCTTTGAGCAGCCGTGGGAAGAGGATTTCGGCAAGCCGGATCGTATCGTTACCGCGCTGGATATCATGACCGACGGTCCACTGGGCGGCGCGGCGTTCAACAACGAATTTGGCCGTCCGGCGCTGACCGGCTACTTCCGTACCTACGAAGAGAAGGTTAACAGCCACAACGGCGAAGAGCTGCGTGGCTACCACAAGCCGATCATGCTGGCGGGCGGGATCGGTAACATCCGCGCCGACCACGTGCAGAAAGGCGAGATCACCGTTGGCGCGAAGCTGGTGGTGCTCGGTGGCCCGGCCATGAATATCGGTCTCGGCGGTGGTGCGGCCTCGTCAATGGCTTCCGGCCAGTCTGATGCCGACCTTGACTTTGCCTCCGTCCAGCGCGACAACCCGGAGATGGAGCGTCGTTGCCAGGAGGTGATCGACCGCTGCTGGCAGCTGGGCGACGCCAACCCAATCCTGTTTATCCACGACGTTGGCGCAGGCGGTCTCTCTAACGCCATGCCGGAGCTGGTGAGCGACGGCGGCCGCGGTGGCCGTTTCGATCTGCGCAGCATCCTCAGCGACGAGCCAGGCATGAGCCCGCTGGAGATCTGGTGTAACGAATCGCAAGAGCGCTACGTGATGGCGGTGGCCGCTGACCAGATGGCGCTGTTCGATGCCCTCTGCCGTCGCGAGCGCGCCCCGTATGCGGTGATCGGCGAAGCGACCGAAGAGCGCCACCTGAGCCTGACCGACAGCCATTTTGACAATCAGCCGATTGACCTGCCGCTGGACGTTCTGCTCGGTAAAACACCGAAGATGACCCGCGACGTTGCGTCGCTGAAAGCCGCCGGCGAAGCCTTCGATCCGCAGGGCATTACCGTGGCCGACGCGGTTAACCGTGTGCTGCACCTGCCTGCGGTGGCAGAGAAAACCTTCCTGGTGACCATCGGCGACCGTACGGTCACCGGCATGGTAGCCCGGGATCAGATGGTTGGCCCGTGGCAGATCCCGGTGGCCAACTGTGCGGTAACCACCGCCAGCCTCGACAGCTACTACGGCGAAGCGATGTCTATCGGGGAGCGCTCCCCGGTGGCGCTGCTGGATTTTGCTGCCTCCGCTCGCCTGGCGGTCGGAGAAGCGCTGACCAACGTGGCTGCCACGCAGATTGGCGATATCAAACGCATCAAGCTTTCAGCGAACTGGATGGCCGCAGCCGGTCACCCGGGTGAAGACGCCGGTCTCTATGAGGCGGTGAAAGCGGTGGGCGAGGAGCTGTGTCCGGCTCTCGGCCTGACGATCCCGGTGGGTAAAGACTCTATGTCGATGAAAACCCGCTGGCAGGAGGGGAGCGAGCAGCGCGAGATGACTTCGCCGCTGTCGCTGGTGATCACCGCGTTTGCCCGCGTTGAGGACGTGCGCCACACCGTGACGCCGCAGCTCTCTACTGACGATAACGCCCTGCTGCTGATTGACCTTGGCAAGGGCCACAACGCGCTGGGCGCGACGGCGCTGGCACAGGTCTATCGCCAGCTGGGTGACAAGCCGGCCGACGTGCGCGACGTGCATCAGCTGAAGGGCTTCTACGACGCCATGCAGGCGCTGGTGGCGGCGCGTAAGCTGCTGGCCTACCATGACCGCTCCGACGGCGGCCTGCTGGTGACCCTCGCCGAGATGGCCTTCACCGGCCACTGCGGCATCGAGGCAGATATCGCCGCGCTGGGTAGCGACCGTCTGGCCGCGCTGTTTAACGAAGAGCTGGGGGCAGTGATTCAGGTCCGTGCCGAGGATCGTGAAGCGGTGGAGAATATCCTCAGCGCTCACGGCCTGGCCGACTGCGTACACTACCTGGGCCACGCCGTTGCTGGCGATCGCTTCGTGATTACCGCCAACGATCGGGCGGTGTTTAGCGAAAGCCGCACCACGCTGCGGATGTGGTGGGCAGAGACCACCTGGCAGATGCAGCGCCTGCGCGATAACCCGGCCTGTGCCGATCAGGAGCATAACGCCAAGGCACAGGATAACGATCCGGGCCTCAACGTGAAGCTCTCCTTCGACATCAACGAAGATGTGGCCGCACCTTACATTGCAACCGGTGCGCGTCCGAAAGTGGCTGTCCTGCGTGAGCAGGGAGTTAACTCCCACGTTGAGATGGCGGCAGCCTTCCACCGGGCGGGCTTTGACGCCATTGACGTCCACATGAGCGACCTGCTGGCGGGCCGCACTACGCTTGAGAGCGCCCACGCGCTGGTGGCGTGCGGCGGCTTCTCCTACGGTGACGTGCTGGGGGCAGGCGAGGGCTGGGCGAAGTCGATCCTCTTCAACGAGCGCGTACGCGACGAGTTCGAAACCTTCTTCCACCGTCCGCAGACTCTGGCGCTGGGGGTCTGTAACGGCTGCCAGATGATGTCAAACCTGCGGGAGCTGATCCCAGGCAGCGAGCTGTGGCCGCGCTTCGTGCGTAACGTCTCTGACCGCTTTGAAGCGCGCTTCAGCCTGGTCGAAGTCACGCAAAGCCCGTCGCTGCTGCTGCAGGGGATGGCTGGCTCGATGATGCCTATCGCGGTTTCCCACGGTGAAGGCCTGGTGGAAGTGCGTGACGCTGCGCATCTGGCTCAGCTGGAGAGCAAAGGGCTGGTGGCGCTGCGCTACGTAGATAACTTCGGCAAGGTCACCGAGACCTATCCTGCCAACCCGAACGGCTCGCCGAACGGGATCACGGCGGTGACCAGCGAAAGTGGACGCGTGACCATCATGATGCCGCACCCGGAGCGCGTATTCCGCACCGTGGCGAACTCATGGCATCCGGAAAACTGGGGCGAGGATAGCCCGTGGATGCGTATCTTCCGTAACGCGCGCAAGCAGCTGGGTTAATAGCAATACGCCGCTGTCGCAAAATCACGACAGCGGCAAAATCAGATGTCGCCAATTGGAGACATTTATATAATTGATTTATAAGAATTTATTTTTGCTTGCCGTGTGGTGTTGTTATTTGACGACACTTTGCTTAAAAAGAGCACAAAAATGATGCAGCTCACATAATAATAAAATCCTCTATATACAGTAAGTTATGATTAGTTTGTATACATTGGCATAACTTGTGCATATAATAGGGCAGTGGCTCATTCACCTTCTTATGTCAGCCCCTTCGGGACGTGCTACATAAACCCTGGAATGACGCACAAACAGGTGCCTGCCGTCTCACTTCTGATCATAGCGTTGCTATTTCAGGCCCGAGGCGAAACGTCGAGTAAGGCACCGCCTATTCCATGATAATGCCGGGTTTTTACCCGGCTTTATTATTTTTAGCCTTCCCCCATGGGTCATCCTCAGCTAGCATTCCGTTAAATCCTTTCTGACGAGAATAACGCGTTGAAACGCTGGCCTGCATTTCCCCGCTCCCTGCGACAGCTTGTTATCATGGCGTTCTTGCTGGTTCTGCTGCCGCTGCTGGTACTGGCCTGGCAGGCGTGGCAAAGCCTGAATACGCTCAGCGCCCAGGCGGCGCGTACCAACCGTACTACACTCATTGACGCCCGGCGCAGCGAGGCGATGACCAACGCGGCGCTGGAGATGGAGCGCAGCTACCGGCAGTACTGCGTGCTTGACGATCCCACCCTGGCGCGGGTCTACCAAAGCCAGCGAAAACGCTACAGCGATATGCTTGATGCCCATGCCGACGTACTGCCAGACGAGAAGCTCTATCAGGCGCTGCGGGAGGATCTCAACGCCCTGACCCAGCTACAATGCCACAACAGCGGTCCTGCGCAGGCGGCCTCCGCCAGCCTTGAAGCCTTCGCCGCCGCCAATACCGAGATGGTACAAACCACCCGCAAGGTCGTATTTACCCGTGGGCAGCAGCTTCAGCAGGAGATTGCCGCCCGCGGCCAGTTCTTTGGCTGGCAGGCGCTGCTGCTGTTCCTCGTTAGCCTGGCGCTGGTGCTGCTCTTTACCCGCATGATTATCGGCCCGGTAAAGGGCATTGAACGGATGATCAACCGGCTCGGGGCAGGGCAGTCGCTGAACAGCCGGGTGGCCTTTAAGGGGCCGCGCGAGCTACGCTCTGTTGGCGAGCGCATTATCTGGCTCAGCGAGCGTTTGGCGTGGCTGGAGTCCCAGCGCCATCAGTTTCTGCGTCATATCTCCCACGAGCTAAAAACTCCGCTGGCCAGTATGCGCGAGGGCACCGAGCTGCTGGCCGATGAGGTGGTCGGGCCGCTAACGGCGGAGCAAAAAGAGGTGGTAGATATTCTCGACGGCAGCAGCCGCAACCTGCAAAAGCTGATCGAGCAGCTGCTGGATTACAATCGCAAGCTCGCCGACGGGAGCGTAGAGCTGGAGACGGTGGCCATTGCGCCGCTAATCGAGACGGTGATCTCCGCTCACAGTTTACCGGCACGGGCTAAAATGATGCATACGGAGGTATCGCTAAAGGCGGAGAGCTGTCTGGCGGAGCCGGTGCTATTACTGAGCGTTCTGGACAATCTCTACTCTAACGCGGTGCACTATGGCACTGAATCCGGTAACATTCTTATTCGCAGCTATCCGCACGGCGCGCGCTTGCGTATAGACGTCGCTAATACCGGGACACCCATTCCGCAGGCCGAGCGGGAGATGATTTTCGAGCCTTTCTATCAAGGCAGCCACCAGCGCAAGGGTGCGGTAAAAGGCAGCGGGCTGGGGCTGAGTATCGCCAGAGACTGTATTCTCCGCATGCAGGGTGAACTGCAGCTGGTCACCAGCGATGAATCGGGCGTCTGTTTTCGCATTGAGCTGCCGCTTGCTGGATCGGATAAAAGCTAATTGAATCTATATCAGGTAACTATGTCGCATATTTTGAGTCGCGTTGTGAAAATGATTTCGCAGCATTCCGTGTTGCCTGTCGGCTTATCATGCCTGCTGCTGGCGGGCTGCGCACCGGACGCCCCCGTTAAGCCGGTTAATAAAGTTCAGGAAGAGAAGCTTCCTCAGCATCAGCTGGCCGATTTTCTCTCAACGCCCTGTGACAACGTCTGGTCGTTGACCGGCCAGGCCGCTGAGTCCAATCCACTCTACTGGCTGCGCGGCATGGATTGCGCGGAGCGCCTCTCACCGGTGATGGCGCGCGCCGAAGCTAAGCGCTGGCCGGATGACACCTGGCAGGATACCTTCAAGCGCGGGATCCTGTTAGCCAATGCCAAAATTACCCCGCTGGAGAGACGGGCCTTTACCACCCGGATGGATACCCTCAGTCCGCAGCTGCCGATGCAGGTCCGGACGCTGTTCCAGGTCTGGCGCGACGGCCAGGCGACGCAGCTCCAGCTGGCGGAGGAGCGTTCACGCTATGCCAAGCTTCAGCAGTCGCGGGACAGCGATCTGGAGGCGCTGCGCCAGCAGCAGCAGCATCTGCGCGAGGAGCTGGAGACCACCTCGCGTAAGCTGGAGAACTTAACCGACATTGAGCGGCGGCTCTCGACGCGCAAACCTGGCGGGGCGGAGATCCCCGACAGCACCCGTCCGGCGCAGCCGGATGCCCCACAGGAGGATGTTAAGCCATGACGCCGCGTAAACCTGCCCATCTGTTGCTGGTGGATGACGATCCCGGCCTGCTCAAGCTGCTGGGCCTGCGTCTGACCAGCGAGGGCTATAGCATTGTAACCGCCGAAAGCGGCCAGGAGGGGCTGCGCGTGCTGGCGCGGGAGAAGGTCGATCTGGTGATCAGCGACCTGCGTATGGATGAGATGGATGGCATGCAGCTCTTTACCGAGATCCAGCGCGTCCAGCCGGGTATGCCGGTGATTATCCTTACCGCCCACGGCTCCATTCCCGACGCCGTTGCCGCCACCCAGCGCGGGGTATTTGGCTTTCTCACCAAACCGGTGGATAAAGACGCGCTCTATAAGGCCATCGACGATGCGCTGGAGCATGCCGCGCCCGCCAGCGATGAGGCGTGGCGGGAGAGTATCATCACCCGCAGCCCGGTGATGCTGCGCCTGCTGGAGCAGGCCCACATGGTGGCCCAGTCCGACGTCAGCGTGCTCATCAGCGGCCAGAGCGGAACCGGCAAGGAGATCCTCGCCCAGGCGATCCACAACGCCAGCCCGCGCGGCAAAAAAGCCTTTATCGCCATCAACTGTGGCGCGCTGCCGGAGCAGCTGCTGGAGTCGGAGCTGTTTGGGCACGCGCGCGGGGCGTTTACCGGCGCGGTCAGCAGCCGGGAAGGGCTGTTCCAGGCGGCGGAGGGCGGCACGCTGTTTCTTGATGAGATTGGCGATATGCCCATTCCGCTGCAGGTCAAACTGCTGCGCGTATTGCAGGAACGCAAGGTGCGCCCGCTGGGCAGCAATCGCGATATTGATATCGACGTGCGCATTATTTCCGCAACCCACCGCGATCTGCCTAAGGCGATGGAGCGGGGTGAGTTCCGGGAAGATCTCTTCTATCGCCTGAACGTGGTCAGCCTGAAGATCCCGGCGCTGGTGGAGCGGGCGGAGGATATCCCGCTGCTGGCTAACCACCTGCTGCGGCTGGCCGCCAGTCGCCATAAGCCGTTTGTGCGGGCCTTCTCCACCGATGCTATGAAACGCCTGATGACCGCCTCCTGGCCGGGCAACGTGCGCCAGCTGGTGAACGTCATCGAGCAGTGCGTGGCGCTCACCTCCTCGCCGGTGATCAGCGATGCGCTGGTGGAGCAGGCGCTGGAGGGGGAGAATACCGCGCTGCCCACCTTTGCCGACGCCCGCAACCAGTTCGAGCTTAACTATCTGCGCAAGCTGCTGCAGATCACCAAGGGTAACGTGACGCACGCGGCGCGCATGGCCGGGCGTAACCGCACCGAGTTTTATAAGCTGCTTTCACGTCACGAGCTGGACGCAAACGACTTTAAAGAGTAGGCCGCATACGCACGCGAAATATGGTAGTGTGAGCAATCGATTACGACGCTGCTGACAGGCAAAAGAATTAGGGGATCACCGTGAAAAAGATTGATGCGATTATTAAACCTTTCAAGCTGGATGATGTGCGTGAAGCGCTGGCTGAGGTCGGCATTACCGGGATGACCGTCACCGAAGTGAAAGGCTTTGGTCGCCAGAAGGGCCACACCGAGCTGTACCGTGGCGCGGAGTACATGGTGGACTTCCTGCCGAAGGTAAAAATTGAGATTGTGGTGACCGACGATATCGTCGATACCTGCGTAGAGACCATTATCCGCACGGCACAGACCGGGAAGATCGGCGATGGTAAAATCTTTGTTTTCGACGTGGCGCGCGTAGTCCGTATCCGTACCGGCGAAGAGGACGACGCGGCTATCTGATAGCCTGCAGGCTTACCCCGGCCCTGATGACGCGGGCCGGGGTAAGCGAGATCTTATAATACCTTATGCGGACCGAAGCACTCGTAGTGGATGCGATCGGCATCAACGCCCAGGGCGATCAACTGCTTCGCCGCGAACTGCATGAAGGCGACCGGGCCGCAGAGATAGCACTGCATCGTCGGATCGCTAAACGCCCCCTCCAGCTTGCCTAAATCCATCAGCCCTTCGCTATTGAAGCGTGCCGCGCTACGATCTTCCTCAGTCGGAATACGATACCAGGTATGCGCCTGGAAGCGCGGCAGCTTGCTGCCCAGGGCGGCAACTTCATCCTCAAAGGCGTGCACCTCGCCGCTCTCAGCCGCGTGGAACCAGTTCACCTGACCTGCATGCTGTGCGCTGGCGAGGGTGTCCAGCATTGCCAGCATTGGCGTCTGGCCTACGCCAGCGGAGATCAGCGTCACCGGGGCTTGTGGATCGACATCAAGGAAGAAATCGCCCGCCGGGGAAGCCAGCTGAACCACGTCACCCACGCGAGCTTCGTCATGCAGCCAGTTAGAGACCTGGCCACCTTGCTCACGCTTCACGGCGATCCGGTACCCTTTACCATCGGCTTTGCGGGTTAAAGAGTACTGGCGGATCTCCTGGTGTGGAAACCCTTCCGGCTTCAGCCAGACCGCGAGATACTGGCCCGGACGGTACTCGGCTACCGGCTGACCGTCAACCGGTTCAAATTCAATGCTGGTAATCAGCGCGCTGCGCGGCGTCTTCGCCGTAATGCGGAAGGCACGGGTGCCTTCCCAGCCGCCAGGCTGCGTAGCATGGGCTTCATACAGTTCGGCTTCGCGGTTGATGAAAACGCCCGCCAGCACGCCATACGCTTTGCCCCACGCCTCCAGCACCGCCTGGCCCGGGCTGTAAAGCTCGTCGAGGGTTGCCAGCAAATGTTCCCCGACAATGTTGTACTGGTCAGGCTTGATCTGGAAGCTGGTGTGCTTCTGGGCGATCTTCTCCACCGCAGGCAGCAGCGCCGGGAGGTTTTCAAGATTGCTGGCATAGGCGGCAATGGCATTAAACAGCGCTTCACGCTGGTCGCCGTTGCGCTGGTTGCTCATGTTAAAAATCTCTTTCAGCTCCGGGTTATGCTTAAACATGCGGTCGTAGAAGTGCGCCGTCAGTTTCGGGCCGGTTTCGACAAGCAGAGGGATGGTAGATTTTACGGTTGCGATGGTTTGAGCGTCGAGCATTGCCTTTTCCTTATTAACGATCTCTATAAGATGTATTTTAAATGCATCTTATAAAAGTTCCCCTGTTTTGTAAATGGTTAATAGCGTATTTCCGCTGCGTTGAAATGTCATGAAAAATTTGCACGATCAAACTGAAAAGAAATCGTGATTCTGGAAGCGGGTTCTTGCATGACAAACCCTTGCGCCACGCGGAGCCAATCGTTTGCGTAAAAACGCATGTCAAGACCTGTTATCACAAAATGGATCGGTTATACTGGTCGCCGTTGCCCCGAGGGCCATTGAAAATTACCGTTAGCTGAGTCAGGAGATGCGGATGTTAAAGCGTGAAATGAACATTGCCGATTA
>DAMBQR010000073.1:0-17841 GCA_032055545.1 Pseudescherichia sp.
GCGAGCTGGATATGCTGAAAAACGGCATCAACTCAATGGCGATGTCGCTGGCGGCCTATCACGAGGAGATGCAGCATAACATCGACCAGTCCACCTCGGATCTGCGTGAAACCCTTGAGCAGATGGAGATCCAGAACGTCGAGCTGGACCTGGCGAAGAAGCGCGCCCAGGAGGCAGCACGCATCAAGTCTGAATTTTTAGCCAATATGTCCCATGAGCTGCGTACTCCGCTGAACGGCGTGATTGGCTTCACCCGGTTGACGTTGAAATCTGAGCTAACGCCCACCCAGCGCGACCACCTGCATACTATTGAGCGCTCGGCCAATAACCTGCTCGCCATCATCAACGACGTGCTGGACTTTTCCAAGCTGGAGGCCGGGAAGCTGATCCTTGAGAGCATTCCCTTCCCGCTGCGTAACGCTCTTGACGAGGTGGTCACGCTGCTGGCCCACTCCGCCCACGACAAGGGGCTGGAGCTGACCCTCAACGTCAAAAACGACGTGCCGGATAACGTAATTGGCGATCCGCTGCGCCTGCAGCAGGTGATTACCAACCTGGTGGGTAACGCCATCAAGTTTACCGAAAATGGCAACATTGACGTGCTGGTGGAGAAGCGCGCCCTGAGCAACAACAAGGTGCAGATTGAGATGCAGGTCCGCGATACCGGGATCGGCATTCCGGAGCGCGATCAGTCCCGGCTTTTCCAGGCGTTTCGCCAGGCGGATGCCAGCATCTCCCGACGCCACGGCGGCACCGGATTGGGGCTGGTCATTACCCAGAAGCTGGTTACCGAGATGGGGGGCGATATCTCCTTCCATAGCCAGCCAGGCCGCGGCTCGACCTTCTGGTTCCATATTAATCTCGATCTTAACCCCAACGTTATCAGCGAAGGGTTGCCTACCGACTGCCTGGCCGGCAAGCGACTGGCCTACGTCGAGCCGAACGCCGCCGCCGCCCAGAGCACGCTGGATCTGCTCCAGGGGACGCCGCTGGAGGTGGTCTACAGTCCGACCTTCTCTGCCCTGCCGGAGGATCGCTACGATATCCTGCTGCTGGCCGTGCCGGTGACCCTGCGCGAGCCGCTCTCGATGCAGCATGAGCGGCTGGCGAAGGCCGCCAGCATGACCGACTTCCTGCTGCTGGCGCTGCCGTGCCACGTGCAGATCAACGCCGAGCGGCTCAAGCAGGAGGGGGCCGCCGCGTGCCTGTTAAAACCGCTTACCAGCACGCGCCTGCTGCCTGCGCTGACCGAGTATTGCCGCCTCAACCGTCCCCGCGAGCAGGCGCTAAGCGACGACCGCAAGCTGCCGATGAGCGTGATGGCGGTAGACGATAACCCGGCCAACCTGAAGCTTATCGGCGCGCTGCTTGACGATCAGGTCCAGCACGTTGAGCTGTGCGACAGCGGACATAACGCGATCGATCGCGCCAAGCAGATGCAGTTCGATCTGATCCTGATGGATATTCAGATGCCCGATATTGACGGGATCCGCGCCTGCGAAACCATCCGCCAGCTGCCGCACCAGCAGCAGACGCCGGTGATCGCAGTAACGGCTCACGCCATGGCCGGACAAAAAGAGAAGCTGCTAAGCGCTGGCATGAGCGGCTACCTGGCGAAGCCGATTGAAGAGGATAAGCTCCGCAGCCTGCTGCTGCGCTATCTCCCCGGCCCTGGGGTCAGCCAGTGGCTCACGCCGCCGGAGCCGGAGCCGGTGGAAGCGCCGGTGAACGCTGACGTCTCGCTGGACTGGCAGCTGGCCCTGCGCCAGGCGGCGAATAAACCCGATCTGGCGCGGGAGATGCTGCAGATGCTGATCGCCTTCCTGCCGGAGATCCGTAATAAAGTCGAAGAGCAGCTGGTAGGGGAAGCGCCCGAGGCGCTGACGGAGTCCATCCACAAGCTGCACGGCAGCTGCGGCTACAGCGGCGTGCCGCGCCTCAAGCAGCTTTGCCACCTGATCGAGCACCACCTGCGCAGCGGCATGCCCGCCGAAGATCTGGAGCCGGAGTTTCTGGAGCTGCTGGATGAGATGGATAACGTGGCGCGGGAAGCGCGCAGGTGGATAGGTTGATAGATCGCGTAATGCCGGGCGGCACTGCGTTTGCCCGGCCTACGGCGGACACGGTGCCGCGTGTAGGCCCGGTAAGCGTAGCGCCACCGGGCGTTAATATGCTTTCGGTTAACGTAATTCCTGGCCCGCCTTCAATACTGCCGCCACGTTACGCGCCGTCATGCGCACGTTCTCCGCTGCGTTTTTCAGGGCATCATCCAGGGTGCAGATGCCGTAGATTACGCTGAAAACCGCGTCGATCCCGTGCTGGTGCACTACGCCGACGTCCGCCGTCAGGCTGCCGGCAATACCGATCACCGGCTTGTTGTAGCGCTTCGCCACCTTTGCCACGCCTACCGGCACCTTACCATGCACGGTCTGGCTGTCGATCCGCCCCTCGCCGGTGATCACCAGATCCGCTTCTGCGACATAGCGATCGAGATGCAGCGCGTCGGTGACAATCTCAATGCCCCGACGCAGCTCGGCTCCGCAGAATGCGTACAGCGCCGCGCCCATACCGCCTGCTGCCCCGCCCCCGGCCAGATCCAGCACGTCGAGATCCAGATCGCGCTTAATCAGTTGGGCATAGTGCCCAAGCGCCTTGTCGAGCCGGGCGATCGTTTCCGGCGTCGCCCCTTTCTGCGGCCCGAAGATCGCCGAGGCGCCCGCTTTACCGGTCAGGGGATTGGTCACGTCGCAGGCAACCTCGATGCGGCAGTCGTGAAGCCGCCGATCGAGTTCACTGACGTCAATTCGCGCCAGCGTCTCCAGCGCGCCGCCGCCCTGGCCGATGGCGTTGTTTTCGCTATCCAGCAGCTTTGCCCCCAGCGCCTGCACCATGCCCGCGCCGCCGTCGTTGGTGGCGCTGCCGCCGATGCCAATAATGATGTGCTTAACGCCGACATCCAGCGCGTGGCGGATCAGCTCCCCCGTTCCCCACGAGGTGGTGATCAGTGGGTTACGCTGCTCGGGTGCCACCAGCTCAAGACCGCTGGCGGCCGCCATCTCAATAAATGCGCTCTGCTCGTCGCCGGAGAGGCCGTAGAACCCCTCTACCTGAGTGCCAAGCGGGCCGGTAACGGCAACCTGGACGATGCGTCCCTGAGTGGCCGCAACCATCGCTTCAACCGTACCTTCACCGCCATCCGCCACCGGCAGTTTGATATAGTCCGCCGCCGGAAAGATCTCACGAAAGCCCTCCTCGATGGCCGTCGCGACCTCAAGGGCGCTCAAACTCTCCTTATAGGAGTCCGGTGCGATAACAATTTTCATAAGCCGTCCTTACGCAGAGTAACTGCCTAAACCCTACAGCCGGAAAAACAGGGAACAGGCCGATCCCGCCGGGATCGGCCTCTGCATTAACGCACCATGCACGGACGTTTGTTATCAAACGTCCAGCCAGGGATCAGGTACTGCATGCCCATGGCATCGTCACGCGCGCCGAGACCGTGCTTCTGGTACAGCTCGTGCGCCTTCATCACCTGGTCCATATCCAGCTCAACGCCCAGGCCCGGCGTGGTTGGCACCTGCACCATCCCGCCTTTGATCTCAAACGGCGCTTTGGTCAGGCGCTGGTTGCCCTCCTGCCAGATCCAGTGGGTGTCGATGGCGGTGATTTTGCCCGGCGCGGCGGCCGCCACGTGGGTGAACATCGCCAGCGAAATGTCGAAGTGGTTGTTGGAGTGCGAGCCCCAGGTCAGGCCGAACTCGTGGCACATCTGCGCCACGCGCACGGAGCCTTGCATAGTCCAGAAGTGCGGGTCCGCCAGCGGGATATCGACGGACTGCAGGGAGAGCGTATGGCCCATCTGCCGCCAGTCGGTGGCGATCATGTTGGTGGCGGTCGGCAGGCCGGTTGCGCGGCGGAACTCGGCCATCACCTCACGGCCGGAGAAGCCCTGCTCAGCGCCGCACGGATCCTCTGCATAGGCCAGCACGCCCTTCAGGTGTTTACCGATGTTGATGGCTTCGTTCAGCGACCATGCGCCGTTCGGGTCGAGGGTCACGCGCGCCTGCGGGAAGCGTTTCGCCAGCGCCACGATAGACTCGGCCTCCTCTTCCCCCGCCAGCACGCCGCCTTTCAGTTTGAAATCGTTAAAGCCATATTTTTCATAGGCCGCTTCGGCCAGGCGCACCACGCGATCCGGGGTCATCGCCTCTTCATGGCGTACGCGGTACCAGTCGCACTTGTCATCCGGCTGGCTCTGGTACGGCAGCGGCGTCGCTTTGGCGTTGCCGACGTAGAACAGGTAGCCGAGCATCTCTACTTCGCTGCGCTGCTGGCCGTCGCCAAGCAGGGTCGCCACGTTGACGCCCAGGTGCTGACCCAGCAGATCCAGCATCGCGGCTTCGATACCGGTCACCACGTGGATAGTGGTGCGCAGGTCGAAGGTTTGCAGGCCGCGGCCCGCAGAGTCACGATCCGCAAACTGGTTGCGTACCGCGGTCAGAATGTTTTTGTACTCGCCAACGGTTTTACCCACCACCAGCGCGGCGGCATCTTCCAGCGTCTGGCGGATCTTCTCGCCGCCCGGGATCTCGCCCACGCCGGTGTGACCTGAGTTGTCTTTGATGATAACGATGTTACGGGTGAAGAACGGCGCGTGCGCCCCGCTCAGGTTCATCAGCATGCTGTCGTGGCCCGCAACCGGGATAACCTGCATGGACGTTACAACCGGGGTAGAGAATTGATTACTCATCGTTTAATCCTTTTTCTGACAAATTTAGTCTCGACCAAAGACGGGACGTTTGCGATCAAACGTCCAGCCGGGGATCAGGTACTGCATCGGGCCTGCGTCATTACGCGCCCCGCCCGGGAGCGTTTTATACAGTTCGTGGGCTTTCTGTACCTGGTCCCAGTCCAGCTCCACGCCAAGGCCTGGCGCGTCCGGCACGGCAATCTGGCCGTGCTTAATCTCCAGCGGCTGTTTGGTCAGGCGCGCGTCGCCCTCCTGCCAAATCCAGTGGGTATCAATGGCGGTCGGATTACCCGGCGCGGCGGCACCGACGTGGGTAAACATCGCCAGCGAGATGTCAAAGTGGTTATTGGAGTGGCAGCCCCAGGTCAGGCCCCAGTCATCGCACAGCTGCGCCACGCGCACCGCGCCGGAGAGGGTCCAGAAGTGCGGATCCGCCAGCGGGATATCTACCGCGTTGAGCATCACCGCGTGGCCCATCTCACGCCAGTTGGTGGCGATCATGTTGGTGGCCACCGGCAGGCCCGTTGCCCGACGGAACTCCGCCATCACTTCCCGCCCGGAGAAGCCCTGCTCTGCCCCACACGGATCTTCCGCGTAGGTCAGGACATCGTTCAGCCCTTTGCAGAGTGCAATGGCCTCATCCAGCAGCCACGCGCCGTTGGGATCGACGGTAATGCGGGCGTCGGGGAAGCGTTTTTTCAGCGCGCGGGCGGTATCGATCTCCTGCTCGCCCGGCAGCACGCCGCCTTTCAGTTTGAAATCTTTGAAGCCGTAGCGATCCTGCGACGCTTCGGCCAGGCGCACCACCGCCTCGCTGTTCATCGCCTCCTGATGACGCAGATGATACCAGTCGTGGTTACCCTCGGTTTTGTCGAGATATGGCAAATCGGTCTTCTGCCGGTCGCCAACGTAGAACAGGTAGCCGAGCACCGTCACGGCGTCGCGCTGTTTGCCTGGCCCCAGCAGCTCGCAGACCGGCACGCCAAGAGTTTTCCCCAGCAGGTCGAGCAGGGCGGCCTCCAGGGCCGCGACCGCATTCACCCGCAGCTCAAAGGTCCACGCGCCTTTGCCGAAAGTATCAAAGTCAGCGGCCTGGTTGCCTTTGTGCACCCGCTGCACCACCTGATTCAGGCGGGCAACCTGCTGACCGATCGCCATCGGGATCGCGTCGGTCAGCGTCTTGAGGATCACCTCACCACCGGGAGCCTCCCCAACGCCGGTGTTCCCGGCGCTGTCGGTCAGCACCACGATATTGCGCGTGAAGTAAGCGTTATGTGCCCCGCCGATATTCATCAGCATGCTGTCGTAGCCGGCGACGGGGATCACCTTCATATCGGTAATAACGGGGCTGGATTGTGTATTCATCATTAGCGTCCTGTCACAGGTTTCAGTTCGACACGTTTGATATCGCCCACGATGACCAGATAGCTGAGCACCGCGACCAGGGCATGGACACCAACGTAGATCAGCGCGCCGTTAAAGGAGCCGGTGGTACCCACGATGTAGCCGATGGCGATCGGGGTGACGATCCCGGAAACGTTGCCGAACATGTTGAACAGACCGCCGGAGAGGCCGCTGATCTCTTTCGGTGCGGTGTCGGCCATTACAGCCCAGCCCAGCGCGCCGATGCCTTTGCCGAAGAAGGCCATCGCCATAAAGCCGATGATCATCCACTCTGTATCCACGTAGTTACAGAACACCATCACCATCGAGAGCAGCATACCGAGCACGATAGGCGTTTTACGGGCGATATTCAGCGAGCCGGTACGGCGCATCAGCCAGTCGGAGATGATGCCGCCCAGCACGCCGCCGGCGAAGCCGCAGATGGCCGGAACGGAGGCGACAAAGCCCGCTTTCAGAATCGACATGCCGCGCGCCTGCACCAGGTAGACCGGGAACCAGGTGATAAAGAAGTAGGTCAGGGCATTGATACAGTACTGGCCGATATAGACACCGATCATCATGCGTGAGTTAAGCAGCTGCTTAATTTGCGCCCACTTGACGCTGAACGGCACTTTTACTTTCGTACCCGGCTGATCCATGTTGATCAGCCCGCCGCCTTCGGCGATGTACTCCAGCTCTTTTTTGTTCACGCCGGGGTGCTGGTTCGGCTCGTGGATCACCTTCAGCCAGATAAAGCTGATGACAATACCCAGGCCGCCCATGAAGAAGAAGACGTGTGACCAGCCCACCTCGTGGGTCAGCCAGCCCATGATCGGGGCGAAGATAACGGTGGCAAAGTACTGGGCGGAGTTAAAGATAGCGACCGCCGTGCCCCTCTCCTGCGCCGGGAACCAGGCCGCGACAATGCGGCTGTTGCCAGGGAAGGATGGCGCTTCCGCTAAGCCCACCAGGAAGCGCAGGGTGAAGAGCGCAACGATGATGCCGAAGCCGCTGAAGATATCTACGAAACCCTGCAGCAGGGTAAACAGCGACCAGATGAAGATTGACCAGAAGTAGACGCGTTTTGAACCGAAGCGGTCAAGCAGCCAGCCGCCCGGGATTTGGCCGATAACGTAGGCCCATGAAAATGCAGAGAAAACATACCCCATGCCAACAGCATCGAGACCGATATCTTTTGCCATCTCAGAGCCGGCAATAGACAGCGTCGCGCGGTCACCATAGTTGAAGGACGTGACGATAAACAGCATCACCACTATCCAATAGCGGGCGTTGGTGCGCTTTTCGGCGCTGCTCGCTGCCTGGCTTAATGAACTCATTATTGCACTCCTGAATTATAGCGTTGAGCTACATTCATTCTGAAAAGCACAACCTGTAGGGAGATCAGAATGACGTACTGGTGTTTTATGGCAGTATCTGTGCAGCGGCTCGTTATCACCCTGCGTACTGCGTTTTAATAACTGGCGAGAAAAGTATATTAAGCGGCCAGGATCTGCTCACCGTGCAAGCGCATAACATTCAGGATGCTTATAGTTCTGCTTTAAGGCATAGGCCCAAACCAGTGGGGGGTACTTCACGGAAATGAAAAGCAGCAGGGATAAAGCGAGGAAAAAAGGACGATGGCCCTCCACAGGCGGGAGGGCTAAATGGAATTTATTGTAGTAAGGTTCCCCACTGCTCAACCCATGGGTTCGACTCCGTCTCCGGCTCGGGGTGCTCGCTGGCGTCAATCAGCAGAACCTCGCCGATGCGCTGCGCCTGCTGCTCTGCAAGCAGTTCGGCAAACCGCTTCCCGCCGCCGCAGAAGTGAGAGTAGGTGCTGTCCCCCAGCGCAATCACGCCGTAGCGCAGGTTGGGCTGGAAGCCGAGCGAATCGCGGATCGCCGTGTAGAGCGGCACAATGTTATCCGGCAGATCGCCCTGCCCCGTTGTGGAGGTGACCACCAGCACGGTTTTATCCTGGTACAAGGCCCAGTCCGCCAGCGTCCCGTCCTCAAAGACCTTAACCTTATGCCCCTGTCCGGTCAGCAGCGTCTCCGCCTCTTCGGCCACCAGCAATGAGTTGCCATACATGGTGCCAACAAAAATACCAATCTCTGCCATTTTTCACTCCCTGGTTTCTACCTGATACGTTTCATCCTGGTCGCTGTGCGGCGCAAACTCAACCCTTTCATTCATCGGGAGAAGGCCACGCCAGCCAAACTGGGTTAACGCCTGCATCCAGACATCGTCCAGCCCGGCGCGCAGGGTTAACGGCTCGTCGGTAAAGGGGTGGGTCAGCGACAGCTCGCTGGCGTGCAGCATCAGCCGGTTCAGGCCAAAGTGCGCCGCTGCGCTGCGGTTCTGGCGCAGATCGCCATGCTTGCTGTCGCCGATAATCGGGTGGCGCAGGTGGACAAGGTGGCGACGCAGCTGGTGCTTGCGCCCGGTTTGCGGATCCAGCTCTACCAGCCCGTAGCGGGTGGTCGGAAACTTGCTGATGGCAACCGGCAGCTCAACGGTGGCCAGCCCACGGTAGCGGGTCACCGCCGGCTGCGGCTCTTTATCCGCCCGGGCAAACTTATCGGCGATCTTATCCAGCTCCTCTACCAGCGGGTAGTCCAGCGTAGCGGCGTCCATTAGCCAGCCGCGGACAATCGCATGGTAGCGCTTCTGGATCTGGTGCTGCTCAAACTGCTGGGAGAGCCGCCGCCCCGCCTCGCTGGATAGCCCCATCAGCAGTACGCCGGAGGTGGGCCGATCCAGGCGGTGAGCGGTAAAGACGTGCTGGCCGATCTGGTCGCGCACGGTCTGCATCACTACCACTTTTTCATCGCGATCGAGCCAGCTACGGTGCACCAGCCAGCCAGAGGGTTTGTTCACCGCCACCAGCCACTCATCCTGATAGATAATCTCCAGCATCAGGCGTCGCTACCGGCAAAGAGTGCGTCAAGGCGTTGCAGGTGCACGAGAACGACATCACGCAGCGGATCGCTGGCGTCGAGCGCCATCTCATAGTAGGGGGTAACGGCAAAGGCCTGCGGCAGTGGCTGACCGCTGTCCAGCAGGGCGTGCATACGTGGGATCAGTACCCACTGCAGCCACTCCAGCGGCGCAAGCGTATCCAGACAGAAGGGCTGGGTGCTGGCAAATGCGCTGCTCTCTGGGGCAACGCCCTGCCAGACATTTTTCTCGCGCAGCAGCGCCTCAATGGCGTGCAGCTGCTCGCGTACGCTGATATGAAGAGACATAGAAACCTCGAATGACGATCGAACTGGCGCGCAGAATAGCATTGCAGAGGGGATAAATAAAAAAGGGAGCACTGTTTACACAGTGCTCCCGGTTCGTTTAGCAGCAGTCCGGCTACCTTGGTGCTCCCTGCTCATCCATGAAAACTTTTCCTGCGGTCTCCTGACCTGTTCATCCATAAACCGTGCTGCCTGCTCGCATCGCCCGATACGACACGCTTAATCCGTAAAGCGACTTCCTAATCATCCTGATCCACCGGATATCCTGCCCGGCTCACATTCTCCTTCCTGGAGGTGTCCTTCGACGCGCTCCGGCGTCATCCTCTCTGCTTCATCCTGAAGCCTTTCCCTGCGATACCGTCCCGGTATGTCCTGAGTAAGAAGCGACATCATCCTGACATTCACTTCTTGCGCGACATCCTGTCAACACAGATAGGATCGGACTTTCCGCTTCGTCTTACAACCACGCCATAAGACTTTAGTACGGATTAATTTGCGTTAAATAGCGCTCAAATTTTAGTAACTTACTGATGTAAAACCAATTTCTCAATTTTACATATTAAAAATATTTTTTAACAAAATGGCAATATCCTACAGACGTGTAAGAGATCTCTCACAAGCGTAGTAGCGGAATGGATTACACAGCAGGCGTAAGCTGGTTGAGGAAGAGAGCCACCGACGGAGCCAGTACGGTGCGCTGACGCGTACCAAGCGTCTCTTTTACCACCTCGCCGGTCAGGTTACAGATCGAGATGACGTCAAGTTCGCTATCGAGCGTGGCAATAAATAGCGTTGGTGAGAGCTTTAGTCGCTTTTGCGTCACCAGATGACCGATAAGATTCTCCTGAACACGCAGGAAATCATCCGCGCTCCAGGTTTGCAGGAGCGTCAGCGTCTCATTATCGAATCGTGCCAGCATATCACCGGCAAACTGTGTGGAATAGAAGCTGTGAACTGCAGGTTGTATCACAATATCTAATGCACGTTCAACTGCGTTTACATTCGGTTCTGCATCAAAAGGTTGGGGCTGCCAGATCACCCGGTCGTTACCGGAGGAGATCACACAGGGCGACGGCACGCCATAAAGCGCCTCGCTCTGCGGCCAGCTATTGTGGGTTTCGTGCCAGGCGTCGCAGTAGCGTGCGGTAAAAGCCTTCAGGGCATGGGATGTCTCTTGGTTCACCGGTTCCTCTCTTCACTCAGCCAGGATAAACTTAAGGCAGAGAGTTTACCTGCAAAACGGCGATGAAACATGTCTTCTTCTTATGATAACCACCAGGCGCTGGCTGGCCTGACCCTGGGTAAAACGACCCGCTACCAGGATGTTTATGATGCGACTCTGCTGCAGGGTGTCCCCCGCAGCCTGAATCGCGATCCGCTTGGCCTGCACGCGGAGAGCCTGCCCTTCCACGGCGGCGACATCTGGACCCTGTATGAGCTGTCATGGCTCAACGCTAACGGCCTGCCGCAGGTAGCGGTGGGCCATGTCGAGCTGGACTATGCCAGCGTCAACCTGGTGGAGTCGAAAAGCTTTAAGCTCTACCTGAACAGCTTTAACCAGACGCGCTTTGGCAGCCGGGAGGAGGTTCGCACCACGCTGGAGCGGGATCTCAGCGCCTGCGCGCAGGGTAAGGTGAGCGTAATGCTCTACGCGCTGGATGAGATTGAAGGCCAGCCGATCGCCCACTTTAACGGCAAGTGCATCGATAATCAGGATATCGCGATCGATGACTACCAGTTCAACGCCGACTACCTGCAAAACGCCGCCAGCGGCAGTATGGTGGAGGAGACGCTGGTCAGTCATCTGCTGAAGTCCAACTGCCTGATTACTCACCAGCCAGACTGGGGTTCTGTCCAGATTCAGTATCGCGGGCCGCAGATCGATCGCGAGAAGCTTCTGCGCTATCTGGTCTCCTTCCGCCACCACAACGAGTTTCATGAACAGTGCGTGGAGCGTATCTTTAACGATCTGCTGCGCTTCTGCCAGCCGGAGAAGCTAAGCGTCTATGCCCGCTACACCCGTCGCGGCGGCCTGGATATCAATCCGTGGCGGAGCAACACTGACTTCCAGCCTGCCACATGCCGTCTGGTACGCCAGTAACGGCGACAAAAAGTACGCTTTTTTACTGATTTGCGCGGTGGATTCCGCGCCTGAGGTTGTTAAACGTCATAAGCCAGGGCTATTGTAATCACAGGGAGCGGCGATCTTCGCCCCATAAGGAGTTCACTTGATTACACATATTAGCCCGCTAGGCTCAATGGATCTGTTGTCGCAGCTGGAAGTCGATATGCTCAAGAGCACGGCCAGCAGCGACCTTTATCAACTGTTTCGTAACTGTTCACTTGCCGTTCTAAACTCAGGAAGCCAGACCGACAGTAGTAAAGAGCTGCTTTCCCGCTTCGAGAATTTTGATATCAACGTGTTACGCCGTGAGCGCGGCGTCAAGCTGGAGCTGATCAACCCGCCGGAAGAGGCGTTCGTTGATGGGCGGATCATCCGCTCGCTCCAGGCTAACCTCTTTGCCGTACTGCGCGATATTCTCTTCGTCAACGGCCAGATCAATAACGCCGGGCGCTTCCGACATCTCGATCTTGAAAGCTCTACCCACATTACCAACCTGGTGTTCTCGATCCTGCGCAACGCCCGGGCGCTGCACGTGGGCGAAGCGCCTAATATGGTGGTGTGCTGGGGCGGACACTCGATCAACGAAACCGAGTATCTCTATGCCCGCCGGGTTGGAACCCAGCTGGGCCTGCGCGAGCTGAATATCTGTACTGGCTGCGGGCCTGGCGCGATGGAAGCGCCGATGAAAGGTGCCGCAGTAGGCCATGCCCAGCAGCGCTATAAAGAGGGACGCTTTATCGGCATGACCGAGCCGTCCATTATCGCCGCCGAGCCGCCTAACCCGCTGGTCAACGAGCTGGTGATCATGCCGGATATTGAGAAGCGTCTGGAAGCCTTCGTGCGTATCGCCCACGGGATCATCATCTTCCCCGGCGGCGTGGGTACGGCAGAGGAGTTGCTCTACCTGCTCGGCATTCTGATGAACCCGGCCAACCAGCATCAGGTGCTGCCGCTGATCCTCACCGGGCCAAAACAGAGCGCTGACTACTTCCGCGTGCTGGATGAGTTTATCACCCACACGCTCGGAGAATCGGCTCGCCGTTACTACCGCATCATCATTGACGATGCGCCGGAAGTGGCACGGCAGATGAAAAAAGCGATGCCGCTGGTGAAAGAGCATCGTCGCAATACCGGGGACGCCTACAGCTTCAACTGGTCTATCCGTATTGCGTCGGATCTGCAGATGCCCTTCGAGCCGACCCACGAGAACATGGCCAATCTTCAGCTCTATCCGGATCGGCCGGTCGAGGTACTGGCGGCGGATCTGCGTCGGGCCTTCTCCGGGATCGTGGCGGGCAACGTTAAAGAGGTGGGGATTCGCGCCATTGAAGCTGCCGGGCCATACAAGATCCACGGCGACCGGGCAATGATGCGCCGGATGGACGATCTGCTGCAGGGCTTCGTTGCCCAGCACCGCATGAAGCTGCCAGGCTCGGCCTATATTCCCTGCTACGAAATTTCTGCCTGATTATTTGTCACGCCGGGCGGCGGCCTCCGCCCTGCCCGGCCTACGGTATCCATACGCGACTCTTATACATTTACCCTCTCCCTTCGCTAAGCAATCGATTGCTTATAAAACATCCCCCGTTATTTATGCAGAAAAGTTTTGCTTAAATCTGATAAAACGCTGCCATCTGCGCCTTTTACCACGTGATTATCGTATTTCACCTCCGCAGCTTTGATCGCAAATCCTGGCAATGATAGCCTTCGCCACCGTATATCTTACCGGGTGCTTTTTTAGCAGCGTGTTGGTCTAAACATGTCCACATAGAAAGTGGATTATTGCAATTGAGATCGCGATCACTGTCAGAATCATCACTTAAATGTATCTTGCCGCCGCAAAATGTAACGGAGAAAAATAATTCTAAAACGTTACTAATCGACTTTTATATTACCGTCGGGCGCTTTTTCATTGGATTTGACTAAGCGACTGATATTTAGCTTTTAAAGTAAATGGAGATAGAGATGGAAACCACGCAAACCAGCACCATTGCTTCGCAGGAAACGCGAAGCACATGGCGTAAGAGCGATACCATGTGGATGCTGGGCCTGTACGGCACGGCGATTGGCGCAGGGGTGCTTTTCCTGCCGATTAACGCCGGCGTCGGCGGTATGATCCCCCTGATCATCATGGCGATTATCGCCTTCCCGATGACCTTTTTTGCCCACCGTGGCCTGACCCGTTTTGTCCTCTCCGGGAAAAACCCTGGCGAAGACATCACTGAAGTAGTGGAAGAGCACTTTGGCGTGGGGGCCGGTAAGGTCATCACCTGGCTCTACTTCTTTGCTATCTACCCGATCCTGCTGGTCTACAGCGTGGCGATCACCAACACCGTGGATAGCTTCCTGACCCACCAGCTGGGCATGGTCTCACCACCGCGCGTCGTGCTGTCACTGCTTCTGATCGTGGGCATGATGACCATTGTGCGCTTCGGCGAAAAGATGATCGTCAAGGCGATGAGCATCCTGGTGTTCCCGTTTGTGATTGCCCTGATGCTGCTGGCGCTCTATCTGATCCCGCAGTGGAACGGCGCGGCGCTGGAGACCCTCTCCTTTAGTTCTGGCGCTAACACCGGCCAGGGCCTGTGGATGACCCTGTGGCTGGCGATCCCGGTGATGGTCTTCTCCTTCAACCACTCGCCGATCATCTCCTCCTTTGCCGTTGCCAAGCGCGAAGAGTATGGCGATGGCGCAGAGAAAAAGTGCTCCCGCATCCTCTCGTTTGCCCACATCATGATGGTGCTAACGGTGATGTTCTTCGTCTTCAGCTGCGTGCTGAGTCTGGCCCCGGCCGATCTGATCGCGGCGAAAGAGCAGAACATCTCAATCCTTTCTTACCTGGCTAACCACTTCCATGCCCCGGTTATTGAGTGGATGGCACCGATTATCGCCATGGTTGCGATCACTAAATCCTTCCTCGGCCACTACCTGGGCGCGCGCGAAGGCTTTAACGGCATGGTCATTAAGTCCCTGCGCGGCAAAGGCAAAACCATCGAGCTGAGCAAGCTGAACCGCATTACCGCGATCTTCATGCTGCTGACCACCTGGCTGGTGGCGACGCTGAACCCGAGCATCCTCGGCCTGATCGAGACTCTGGGCGGTCCGGTTATCGCGATGATCCTGTTCCTGATGCCGATGTATGCCATCCAGAAAGTCCCGGCGATGCGTAAATACAGCGGCCATATCAGCAACGCGTTTGTGGTGGTAATGGGCCTGATCGCTATCTCCGCTATCTTCTACTCCCTGTATCACCTCTTCGCTGCCTAAGTGATCCCCCCTCGCCGCCCACCCGGGCGGCGAACCCAGACCAACGCAATGGACAATGCATTATGATCAGCGTATTCGATATCTTTAAAATTGGTATTGGTCCCTCCAGCTCGCACACCGTCGGGCCAATGAAAGCCGGAAAGCAGTTTATCGATGACCTTATTGACCGCGGGAACCTGGCCGAAACTACGCGCGTCGTGGTTGACGTCTATGGCTCGCTGTCGCTTACCGGCAAAGGCCACCACACCGATATTGCCATTATTATGGGCCTTGCGGGCAACCTGCCGGACAGCGTCGATATCGATGCCATCCCGGCATTTATTGCCGATGTCAGCGCCCGGGGCCGTCTGCTGCTGGCTAACGGTCAGCATGAGGTGGATTTCCCTCTCGAACAGAGCATGAATTTCCACGCCGACAACCTCTCCCTGCATGAAAACGGGATGCGCATCAGCGCCCTGGCCGGTGAGCGGCTGCTCTACAGCCAGACCTACTACTCCATCGGCGGCGGGTTTATCGTTGATGAGGCGCATTTTGGCCAGGCCAACGACTCGCCGGCCGCCGTACCTTATCCCTATAAGAACGCCGCCGATCTGCAGCGTCACTGCCAGCAGACCGGCCTGTCGCTCTCCGGACTGATGATGGAGAACGAGCTGGCCCTGCACAGTAAAGCGGCGCTGGAGCAGCACTTCTCTGGCGTCTGGGCGGTGATGCGCGGCGGCATCGAACGCGGCACAACCACCGAAGGGGCGCTACCGGGCAAGCTGCGCGTACCGCGTCGGGCGGCAGCCCTGCGCCGGATGCTGGTGAGCAGCGATAAAACCAGCACCGACCCAATGGCGGTCGTTGACTGGATCAACATGTTCGCGCTGGCGGTAAACGAAGAGAATGCCGCCGGGGGACGCGTGGTGACCGCCCCCACCAACGGCGCATGCGGCATCGTTCCTGCCGTGCTGGCCTACTACGATAAGTTTATCCGCGAAGTGAACGCTAACTCGCTGGCGCGCTACCTGCTGGTATGCAGCGCCATCGGCTCGCTCTATAAGATGAACGCCTCCATCTCCGGTGCGGAGGTGGGCTGCCAGGGGGAAGTGGGCGTCGCCTGCTCAATGGCGGCAGCCGGGCTGACAGAGCTGCTGGGCGGCAGTCCGGCGCAGGTCTGCATTGCGGCAGAGATTGGTATGGAGCACAACCTGGGGCTTACCTGCGATCCCGTTGCTGGCCAGGTGCAGGTTCCCTGCATTGAGCGTAACGCTATTGCCTCCGTCAAAGCGGTCAATGCTGCGCGTATGGCCCTGCGCCGCACCAGCGAGCCGCGCGTCTGCCTCGACAGGGTGATTGAGACCATGTATGAGACCGGCAAGGATATGAACGCCAAATACCGGGAGACCTCTCGTGGTGGGCTGGCGATGAAAATCGTCGCCTGCGACTGATCCCTCCTGCCGATGAATGGTCTCCGCCTCCCGTCAATGATACCCTTAGCCGGTCTGTCATTGCCGGGAGGCTCGCGTGGCCGTTCATCTGCTTATCGTTGATGCGCTTAACCTTATTCGCCGTATTCATGCCGTACAGGGTTCGCCCTGCGTGGATGCCTGTTCGCACGCCCTGGGACAGCTGATTGTTCACAGCCAACCGACCCACGCGGTAGCGGTGTTTGACGATGAAGCCCGCAGCAGCGGCTGGCGGCACCAGAAGCTGCCGGACTATAAGGCGGGCCGCCCACCGATGCCCGATACCCTGCATGATGAAATGCCTGCCCTGCGCGCCGCCTTTGAACAGCGCGGCGTACGCTGCTGGATCTCTGAAGGCAACGAGGCGGACGATCTCGCCGCCACGCTGGCGGTGAAGGTGGCTCAGGCGGGGCATCAGGCGACTATCGTCTCAACCGACAAAGGCTACTGCCAGCTGCTCTCCCCTACCCTGCGCATTCGCGACTACTTTCAGAAGCGCTGGCTCGATGCCCCTTTTATTGCAGGCGAGTTTGGCGTCCTGCCGGAGCAGCTTACGGATTTCTGGGGGCTGGCGGGCATTAGCAGCTCGAAAATACCCGGCGTCGCAGGGATTGGCCAGAAGAGCGCTGCCCAGCTGCTAACGCAGTTTCAAACGCTGGAAGGGATCTATGCTCATCTGAACGACGTGCCGGAGAAGTGGCGCAGCAAGCTCGAGGCGCACCGGGAGATGGCGTTTATCTGCCGCGAGGTGGCAAAGCTCCAGACGGATCTGCACCTCGACGGCAATCTACAACAGTTACGATTGAGCGCGTAGGCCCGGCAAGCGCAGCGCCACCGGGCGAAACGGTTTACTCTAGCGCTCGTCGCGACGACCGCCGACGGCCGCCCACCAGCGACGAACGTGCACCGTCACCTCTTCGCGATCGTGATAGAGCTGACGGGCCTGGATCTGCGCGTTGATACCGTTCTCCTCCAGCTGCTGCTGAATGTACGCGAGGTTGTTCGAGACCTCCTCATAGCGCTTTTTCATCGGCAGCTTGAGGTTGAAGATAGCCTCCCGGCACCAGCCGTTCACCAGCCACTGGGCCATTAGCGCTGCCACCTTGGCGGGCTTCTCTACCATATCGCACACCATCCAGGTAATGTTGCTGCGCGTCGGGCGATACTTAAAGCCATCCTCCCGCAGCCAGGTCACCTGCCCGGTATCCATCAGGCTCTGCGCCATTGGGCCGTTATCCACCGACGCGACCCACATGTTGCGCTTCACCAGCTGATAGGTCCAGCCGCCGGGGCAGGCACCCAGATCGACGGCATGCATGCCGTTTGCCAGGCGCTCATCCCACTCATCTGCCGGAATAAAGACGTGGAACGCCTCTTCCAGCTTCAGCGTGGAGCGGCTCGGCGCATCGGCCGGGAACTTCAGGCGCGGAATGCCCATATAGAACGGCGAATTATTGTCGGAGTAAGAGTAGCCGGTATAGCAGCAGCCTGGAGCGATAAAGAAGACGTGCACTACCGGACGCTTAGCGGTTTCATAGCTGGTAAGGATCTTCGCCTCGCGCAGCGCAGCGCGCAGCGGCACGGTGAACTTACGGCAGAACTTCATCAGCTCTTTGCTTTCGT
>DAMBQR010000074.1:0-17521 GCA_032055545.1 Pseudescherichia sp.
TGACATGAAACAGAGCATCGTCAAATGGCTGTTCGAACTGAACGCCAAACAGCGCGAGGTGCTGGCACGTCGTTTCGGTCTGCTGGGCTATGAAGCTGCAACGCTTGAGGATGTAGGCCGTGAAATTGGCCTGACTCGTGAACGCGTTCGTCAGATTCAGGTTGAAGGTCTGCGTCGTCTGCGTGAAATTCTGCAGACGCAGGGGCTGAATATCGAAGCGCTGTTCCGCGAATAAGCGACACCATTCCAAAAAAGGCCAGTCATCCGACTGGCCTTTTTCTTTTGCAGCATTTGAAACAGCTATTAACGCCCGGTGGCGCTTCGCTTACACGGGCCTACAACTTATCAGGCCTGCGGCTCATAGTCGGTGTAGGCCGGGCAAGGCAGAGCCGCCGCCCGGCGTGTCCCTATTAATTCAGGGTATAGTCCAGGGTGATCTCAGCCTTAAGCAGCTGAGAAACCGGGCAGCCTGCTTTGGCTTTATTGATGATTTTATCGAAGGTCTCTTTTTCGATATTCGGCACTTTCACCGTGCTGGTCAGCGCGACTTTCGTGATCGCGAAGCCGCCATCCACCTTATCCAGCGATACGTCAGCCGTGGTGTCAATGCTCTCCGGGGTGTAACCCTCTTCACCCAGCATCAATGACAGCGCCATAGAGAAGCAGCCCGCATGTGCCGCGCCGATCAGCTCTTCCGGGTTGGTCCCGGCTGCGCCTTCGAAGCGGGTATTAAACCCGTAAGGCTGCTGCTTTAACGCGCCGCTCTCGGTAGAGATGGTGCCTTTGCCGCCTTTGATATCGCCTTCCCAGTGGGCCTGACCTTTCTTATGGATCGTCATCTGTTCGCTCCTTTTTTGGATGAAAACATAAGTATAGAAGCTCAGGCCAGGCCTACAGAAAACTACGCCATATTCTTAAGACGGTAAATCCACTCCAGCGCCTGGCGCGGGGTGAGGGTATCCGGCTCGAGGTTTTCCAGCGCCTCAACCGCCGGATGAGTCTCCTCGGGCGCGGCGAGCAGTGACATCTGGGTACCGTCAACCTGGGTCGCCGCCGCATTGGGCGTAATGCTCTCCAGCTCGCGCAGCTTCTGCCGTGCCCGCTTGATCACCTCTTTCGGCACGCCCGCCAGCGCCGCTACCGCCAGACCGTAGCTTTTGCTGGCTGCGCCATCCTGCACGCTGTGCATAAAGGCAATCGTATCCCCGTGCTCCAGCGCATCCAGATGCACGTTGGCCACGCCCTCCATCTTCTCTGGCAGCTGGGTCAGCTCGAAGTAGTGGGTGGCAAACAGAGTCAGCGCTTTAATGCGGTTCGCCAGGTTCTCTGCGCAGGCCCACGCCAGCGACAGGCCGTCGTAGGTGGAGGTGCCGCGCCCGATCTCATCCATTAGCACCAGGCTATTTTCCGTGGCGTTGTGCAGGATGTTGGCGGTTTCGGTCATCTCCACCATAAAGGTTGAACGGCCGCTGGCCAGATCGTCCGCTGCGCCGACGCGGGTGAAGATACGGTCGATGGGACCGATCTCGACCTTTTGCGCCGGGACATAGCTGCCAATGTAGGCCAGCAGGGCAATCAGCGCAGTCTGGCGCATGTAGGTACTTTTACCGCCCATGTTCGGCCCGGTGATGATCAGCATCCGCCGCTGCGGGGAGAGGTTCAGCGGGTTGGCGATAAACGGCTCGTTCAGCACCTGCTCAACCACCGGATGACGCCCTTCGCTGATGCGGATGCCCGGTTTATCGCTGAAGGTTGGGCAGCAGTAGTTGAGGGTCCAGGCGCGTTCGGCCAGGTTCACCAGTACGTCAAGCTCCGCCAGGGCGCTGGCGCTCTGCTGGAGATCGGCCAGGTGCGGCATCAGCAGGTCAAAAAGCTCATCATAGAGCTGCTTCTCCAGCGCCAGCGCCTTGCCTTTTGAGGTCAGAACCTTGTCCTCGTACTCTTTTAATTCCGGAATGATATAGCGCTCGGCGTTCTTCAGCGTCTGGCGGCGTACGTAGTGGATCGGCGCATGATGGCTCTGGCCACGGCTGATCTGAATAAAGTAGCCGTGGACTGCGTTATAGCCGACCTTCAGGGTATCCAGGCCCAGCTTCTCGCGCTCGCGGATCTCCAGCTTATCCAGATAATCCGTTGCGCCATCCGCCAGCGAACGCCACTCGTCCAGCTCGGCGTTATAGCCGGGGGCAATCACGCCGCCGTCGCGCACCAGCACCGGTGGGGCATCGATAATCGCCCGCTCCAGCAGCTCGCGCAGCTCGCTAAACTCGCCCATCGTCTCCCGCAGCCGCTGTACCGGCGCGCTGTCAACCTCGGCCAGCATCTCCCGCAGCGTTGGCAGCTGCTGGAAGGTGTGGCGCATGCGGGCGAGATCGCGAGGGCGAGCGGTGCGCAGTGCCAGACGCGCCAGAATACGCTCCAGATCGCCCACCTGGCGCAATACCGGCTGTAGCTCGGTTGTAGCATCCTGTAGCGCGGCAATGGTCTGCTGCCGCTCGGTCAGGGTTTTGGTATCGCGTACCGGCATATGCAGCCAGCGCTTGAGCATCCGGCTGCCCATCGGCGTGACCGTGCAGTCGAGTACCGAGGCCAGGGTATTCTCAATGCCACCGGCCAGGTTCTGGGTGATCTCCAGGTTGCGGCGGGTGGCAGCATCCATGATGATGCTGTCCTGCTGGCGCTCTATAGTGATCGCCCGGATGTGGGGCAGGGAGGTGCGCTGGGTATCCTTCACGTATTGCAGCAGGCAGCCTGCGGCGCAGAGGCCCCGCGTCGCGTTCTCGACGCCAAAGCCCACCAGATCGCGGGTGCCGAACTGAAGGTTCAGCTGCTGACGGGCGGTGTCGATCTCAAACTCCCACAGCGGACGACGACGCAGACCGCGACGGCCTTCAATGAGTGCGGTCTCGGCAAAGTCTTCGGCATAGAGCAGCTCTGCCGGGTTGGTACGCTGTAGCTCGGCGGCCATGGTCTCGCGATCGGCAGGCTCGCTCAGGCGAAAGCGTCCGGAGCTGATGTCCAGGGTGGCGTAGCCAAAGCCCTTGCTATCCTGCCAGAGCGCCGCCAGCAGGTTATCCTGACGCTCGTGCAGCAGCGCTTCGTCGCTGATGGTGCCGGGCGTCACGATGCGCACGACTTTGCGCTCAACCGGTCCCTTGCTGGTGGCCGGATCGCCAATCTGCTCGCAAATGGCCACCGACTCGCCGAGGCTAACCAGCTTCGCCAGATAGTTCTCTACCGCATGGTGCGGCACGCCCGCCATCGGAATAGGCTCCCCCGCCGACGCACCGCGTTTGGTCAGCGAGATGTCCATCAGCTGGGAGGCACGTTTCGCATCGTCATAGAACAGCTCATAAAAATCTCCCATCCGGTAGAAGAGCAGGATGTCCGGATGCTGGGCTTTCAGCTTCAGGTACTGCTGCATCATGGGCGTATGGGCGTCGAAATTTTCTAGTGTACTCATGAAGTTATGTCCAGTTCCCTGATTTTAAATGAGGCAAGGGTCGGTTTGTTGTCTTAAATAGCTGCCAGGGAGATATGATAACGGAGATAAGCATTCAGTGGAAAGCAACGATGAGAAGCTCTACGAGGCACCTTCCAGTTTTGGAAAAGTAGGTAGGTATGAGGTATGAGGTAAGTGGGAATGTTTAGCAGCAGTTAAAGAGCGATAACTCTGTATTGCTTCCTCCTGGCCCAATTATTGCAGTCTGGGCCAGTAAAGAACAACTAACATAGTTTAGTATGGCTAAAATTGTTGAAGTTAAATTTAAGCCTATAGATCAAGATTATATTTTGCATTGCGTATAGTAACGGTGGGTTATTTTAATTGGAGTTTATTATTAACAATACCTGGATAGCGCATGTCATGTCTCATTCAGGACATGTCCTATATAGGATATTTTTTAGAAGAGAAAAAAAGATGTGTTTAAAATACAATTTCTAATTTGCAGCACTATATCTTGACGTTTGATTAGCAATTAATGCTACTAATTATAGTAGTGGTTATTGTAACTCTATTGCGTTATAGGATGTCACAATTGCTTCCGATATAATCATATAATTATCAATGCCTTATATTATTAATTGGAACCTTTAAGGTTGGCGTCAATAGCTTTTTGCTATGTTGTGGATTGAATTCTAATATTAGACCTCGTGCTCCTCTGTGTCGCTTTAAAAAGAGGTGGCATGCGAGTTCATATATTGATCTGAGAGAAAGTTGCTTTACAATTGTCTCTCTTTTGTCAAAAAACCAGTAGTGAGAAATGGAACTTACTCGTTAAGTTTCGTGCGGTAGCTATGCCTTTTGCCAAGTCAGAGCACGTTTTTAATATCATCATTCTGTAATGTTAGCACTTAAGTGAAACTTCACCTCTCCTGTTAACGATCTTCAGAATATTGCTACGGAAAAGCATATGAACATGCGAACAATTATTTCACTTCTCTTCGTTATGACTGTTGTAGGGTGTAAAGCACCGTCCAAGCCTGTAATGACCGACGATACCATCGTCACCCATCAGGTAAACGGCGTTACGTTGACCCACCGTTATGCTGTCTCTCCGCCCGCGGAATTTAAACCGGTAAACGCGTCCTATCGTGCGCTCTACCCGGCCTCGCTAATGAGTCGTCCTGACTTTAGTGGCAAGGTGATCCGTACTCTTGAGGCAGGTAAAACCTATGAGGTACTGGGACAGGTTGAACACTTCTGGATGGCACTGGCCGATGAAGGCAAAGATGAGCTGATCGGTTATGTGCCGATGCGTGCGGTGGTGAAAGCTGAGCAGTATGACGCCACAATTCGTAAGCAATCCATTCGGCCAAAAGCATGGAAAAAAGCGACCTGCGTCAACGTTGACGGCAGCGGTAAAGCCTGTAAAGACAATAATAACGGCACCTGGATCCTGGATTAATAGAGCTTTTGCGAGCGAATCCTCATGACTAAGAAGACTTTTTTCGGCAGGGCTTCCCTGGCGTTTTTGCTGTTCATGTTTGCATTGATAAGTGGTTGCGCATCGTCTTCACACAGCGAGCCCTCCCGCTACACCCTGCAGTTTCAGGCCCATCCACAAATCAATGATTCTGCGCCGCTCAAGGTCAGGGTGTTATTGCTGAAATCAGATGCGGACTTCATGTCCGCCGATTTCTACTCCCTGCAGAACAACGCATCGGCCGTACTTGGCGCAAACCTGTTGAATAGCGATGTGTTCTTCCTGATGCCCGGCCAACTGTCGAAAAGCCTGAGCGGTCAAAGCTCACCGGAGGCTCGTTACATTGGCATCATGGGAGAATATCAGGCGCTGGACGGAAAAAAATGGCGCATGTCACTTCCCCTGCCCGTACCGGGCGAAAACCATATCTACCAGTTCTGGAAAGGGTCTGCGGATGAACTGCAAGCCACTCTCTTTTTTGACGTAAACGGGATCCGCGTCATCAGCCAGTAACGCGCTTCTTAACAGGAAAATAGATCATCATGACGAAAGCAGAAAAGGTCGTCTGGACCGAAGGGATGTTTCTGCGTCCGCACCATTTTCAGCGCGCAGAAAGCTACCTGCAAAGCCATATTCGTGAATGGGGTATGCTGCAACGCGCTTATCTGTGGGGTTTTCTCGATCTGGAGCTGGATGAGGCAATGCTACGCCAGGGATGCGTGGCGCTAAGCTACGCCAGCGGACTGATGCCCGATGGGACCTTTTTCCATTTTCGGGATAGCCGTAACGGCCCGCTGCCGCTGCAGATCCCGGATAACCTCTCTGGTGAAAAGGTTGTGCTGGCGCTGCCGGTACGCCGGAACGAACGTGAAGAGGTGGTCTTCAGCGAAGAGAAGGCATCGCTGGCGCGCTTTGTCACGTTTGAAGAAGACGTCGAAGATGATAACGCGATGTCGGTAGGGGAGGCCACGGTACAGTTTGGCCGCCTGCGCCTGAAGCTGATGCTGGAAAAGGACCTGACGGCAGAGTGGACTGCGATAGGCGTCGCTTTTGTTAATGAGAAGCGTAACGATAACCATGTGCGGCTGGACAACAGCTATATTCCGCCGATGCTGAATGCCAACAACAGTCATGCTATCTACGGCATGATCAACGATCTGCATGGCCTGCTGGGTGAGCGAAGCCAGCAGATCGGTGGCCGTTTACGTCAGCCGGGTCGCTTCAACACCTCTGAGCTGATTGAGTTCACGCTGCTGTCACTGCTGAACCGCCATCTCGGCGAGGTTTCACATCTGAAAACCCTGCCGCTGCTCCATCCGGAGACGCTCTGGCGCAGCTGGCTGCCCTTTGCCTCCGAGCTGACAACCTGGAGCGCTCATCGCACCACGGAAAGCGTGCTGCCGGTCTATAACCATGACGATCTGGCTGGCTGCTTTAGCAAGTTGATGCTGCTGCTGCGTCAGGGCCTGTCGATGGTGATGGAAGATCAGGCGATTCAGCTGCCGCTGAACGAGCGCTCTCACGGCCTGAATATCGCTACCGTGCCGGAAATCAGCATGGTGCGCGAGTTTGGCTTTGTGCTGGCGGTAAAAGCCAGCGTGCCAGGTGAGCATCTACAAACCCATTTCCCGGCGCAGATGAAGGTCGCTCCCGTCTCGAAAATCCGCGATCTGGTGCAGCTCCAGCTTCCAGGTATTGCGCTGCGCGCGATGCCGGTGGCCCCACCACAAATCCCATGGCATGCCGGGTACAGCTATTTTGAGCTGGAAAAAGGCGGCGAGTTGTGGAACGAAATGGATAAGTCCGGCGCGTTTGCTTTGCATCTGGCAGGTGAATTCCCAGGACTGGATATGACGTTTTGGGCCATTCGTAGCCCAACAGAATAATAAAGCGAGCGCTTAACATGCAGGAACGACAGGCTTCCGGCAACGATGCCGCATTTACCGGAGCGAGCAGCAATAACCTTCTGGTGGCAGCGGCAAGTCCATTGCTCAATGCGATCCCACAGATCCGTCATTCAGTCTCCCATGACGATCAGGCAGGGCTACGTCAACGTTTAATTGATGAGATCCGGCGCTTTGAAGTGCGCTGCCAGCAGGCAGGGCTGCCGTATGAAACTATCGTCGGTGCGCGCTACTGCCTCTGCACGGCGCTCGACGAGGCTGCTGCACTAACGCCCTGGGGCAGCAGCGGCGTCTGGTCCGGGAGCGGTCTGCTGGTCACTTTCCACAACGAAACCTGGGGCGGCGAGAAGTTTTTCCAGTTGCTGGCGCGTCTGTCGCAGAACCCGCGCGAGCATATTCTGCTGCTGGAGATGATCAACTACTGCCTGCTGCTCGGTTTTGAAGGACGCTACCGGGTGCTCGATAACGGCCGTACCCAGCTTGAAACCATCAAGCAGCGGCTGTGGCAGATGATCCGTGGCGTGCGCGGCAGCTATCCGCCGCCGCTCTCTCCGCACCCGGAGGACCAGCCGGTGCTGCGCAAGCTCTGGCGGCCAATGGTGCCGCTCTGGGCCTGCGTAGCGCTTGCCGGGTTCGCCGCCTGCCTGTTCTACATCGTTCTCAACTGGCGGCTGGGTGACAGCACTAACCCGGTGCTGGCGAAGATCTACCAGACGCCGCTGCCGGAAACGACCATTCAGCAGCCCGCGCAGCCTTTGCCTGCCGTCTTGAATCTGCGTGGCTTCCTGAAGCCTGAGATCGAAGCGGGGCTAGTGGCGGTGAAAGACGAAGCGGACCGCAGCGTAGTGATCCTGAAGGGAGATGGGCTATTCGCCTCCGCCTCGACGGTAGTGAGAGACCGCTACGATCGGGTTATTGAGCGTATCGCCCAGGCGATGAACAACGTAAGCGGCAAGATTTTGGTGGTGGGCTATAGCGATAACGTGCCAATCCGCAGCGCACGCTTCGCCTCCAACTATGAGCTCTCTCTTGAGCGCGCCCGGTCGGTGCAAAAGCAGTTGCAGGATCGCCTCTCGCAGCCTCAACGCGTGAAAGCCGAGGGAAGAGGGGAGATGAACCCTATCGCGCCAAATACGACGCCGGAAAACCGCGCCCGTAACCGCCGCGTAGAAATTACTCTGCTGGTATCGCCTGAGAATACCCAGGCTGAGCTGAACGGATTGCCGCAAGGAAACTAGGATGCTGACAACACTTCTCTCCATTCTCACCAATCGCCTGCTGTGGGGCTTCCTTGGCGTGACAGCCCTGGCGGCGGTGATCTGGATGATTGGCCCGCTGCTATCGATTGTCGATACCCGGCCGCTCGAATCAGAGCAGAACCGTATCATCAGCATCGTGGTGCTCTATTTTATCTGGGCTCAGAGCCATATTGTGCCGCGCCTCTATAACGCCTGGCTCAACCGCAAGCTGATGGATAAGCTCAAAGAGGATACGACCGAGCCGCAGGCAGTCGATCCACAGCAGCGGCTGAATAGCGAAGACCAGATCCTTGCCAGTCGTTTTGATGAAGCGGCGCAGATGCTGAAGAAAGCCCATTTTAGCAAGGCGGGTAACCGCAGCGCGCAGTGGACGCAACGCTTCGGCACCCAGTATCTCTATCAGCTGCCGTGGTATGTGATCATCGGTGCGCCCGGCTCCGGAAAAACCACCGCGCTGGCTAACTCCGGCCTCCAGTTCCCGCTGGCGGATCGCTTTGGTAAAACGGCCTTGCGCGGCATTGGCGGCACCCGTAACTGTGACTGGTGGTTTACCAATGAAGCGGTGCTGCTGGATACCGCAGGCCGCTATACGACTCAGGAGAGCGAGCAGGCGCAGGATGCCGGAGAGTGGCTCAGCTTTGTTCAGCTGCTGCGTAAATACCGCCGCCGCCAGCCCATCAACGGCGTCATTATCACCATCAGTATCTCCGATCTGCTGACCCAGTCAGCTGAAGCTTCTCGCCAGCAGGCGGTAAACCTGCGCCAGCGTCTGTCGGAGCTGCACGAGCAACTGGGCATTCGCTTCCCGGTCTATGTCATGGTCACCAAGGTCGATCTACTTAAAGGTTTTCGCGCCTGGTTTTCCGATTTCGATAAAGCGCAGCGCGACCAGATTTGGGGCTTTACCCTGCCGTGGGAAAAAGCTAAGCAGGCCGATTTTGACCTGATGGGTAACTTCGAGCAGGAGTTCTCCCTGCTTCAGCAGCGTCTGGATGCGGGTCTGCCGGAGACGATGCTTCAGGAGCACGATGCGAAGACCCGAGCCGAAGCCTGGCTCTTCCCGCAGGAGTTCGCTGCGCTGCGTCCGCTGCTGGCGGACTATCTGAGCACGGTGTTTGCCCGCTCGAACTTTGAAACAGAATTTTCGCCGCGCGGGATCTACTTTGCCAGCGGTACCCAGGAGGGAATGCCCTTTGACCGGGTAATGGGCGAACTGAACCGGGCGCTTTCGCTGCCAGAGGGCAACGAGGCGGATAATTGGGATTCCGTCAGCAAAGAGGCACCGATCCCCGGTGCCAAAGGGCAGAGCTTCTTCATTAAGAACCTGCTGCAAAACGTGATTTTCCAGGAGGCGGGCATCGCTGGCGAGAATCGCTGGTGGGAGCTGCGCAACCGGGCGGTGATCTGGTCAGGTTATGCAGCCCTGCTGGCGCTGCTGGTTATTTTGGGCGGGCTATGGCTTACCAGCTACGGTAAAAACAGCGCCTATCTGAAAGAGGTGCAGGAGAAAGTGCCAGAGGTGGAGCAGCAGAGCAAGGCGCTGCAAAACCTTCAGCAGCGCGATCTGTTTGCGCTGCTGCCGCTGCTCAATGGCCTGGTCGAACTGCCGAAAAGCAACGAGTTTGATATTAACGAACCGCCGATAACCCGCCGGATGGGGCTGTACCGCGGATACGACATCAGCAACGCCTCGCAGTCGCTCTACCAGAAAGCGCTGGATCAGATGCTGCTGCCTGCCGTCGCCATGCACATCACCACTTGGTTACGCAACGATAACGGCAGCGACGTCGAGTACAGCTACGAAGCGTTGAAGGCCTACCAGATGCTCTATCAGCCGAAGCACTACGATGGCAAATTCCTGCACTCGTGGGTAATGCTCAACCTGGAGCGCAACCTGCCGCAAAACGTGACCCAGGCGCAGCTGCGCGAACTGGAGTGGCATCTGACTCAGCTGCTGGAGCCGCAGATCCAGGCGTCGCCTTATGCGCAAGACGAGGCGCTGGTGGCACGCGAGCGGGCACTCATCAACCAGCAGCCGCTCTCGACGCGCGTGTATGGTCGCCTTAAGCGCCTGCTTGAGCATGACGAAAACCTTAAGCCGGTGTCGCTCTCCATGCTTGGCGGCCCGCAGAGCGAGCTGGTTTTCTCCCGTAAAAGCGGCAAACCGGTGAGCGAAGGCGTTTCGGGCCTCTATACCCCAGACGGCTACTGGAAAAGCTTTAACGGACAAATCGATAGCGTCACCACCGCGCTGCATGAGGATGACGCCTGGGTGCTGGGGAGCACCTCAGCCCAGGAGGATAAGCAGCAGACCGATAACGCCGTGCGTCAGCTCTATATGCGCGACTTTATCGCCAACTGGGACAGCTTCCTGGCCGATATTCAGCTCAATAACAGCGCCGATCTCTCCCAGCGTATCAATACTGCCCGGCTGCTCTCCGGCAGCAATTCGCCGCTGCGGCGTCTGGTGTTGAATCTGAGCAAAGTTCTGACTCTTTCCCGTGAAACGGCAGCCCCAGCGGATGCAGCACAGGCCAAAGAGCAGAACAACCGTGCCACGCGTACCCTGGAGGCGCTGTTCAGCAATAACGATGGTGCGCCGAAGCAGGGGGCGGTGATGACCCAGGCACCGGAGCAACTAGTGACTGACCACTACGCGCCGATGATCGAGCTGGCACAGCCCCTGGAGAAGGGCGGCAAAACCATCGTCTTTGATGATTTCCTCAAGCAGGTAGATGAGCTGTACCGCTATCTGACCGCCGTGCAGGATGCGGCGAACAGCGGTATGCCAGCGCCGGGAGGGGAAGCTATCAGCCGCCTGCAGGCCAGCGCAGGCCGACTGCCGGGCGGCTTGCAGACCATGTTTAGCAATATGGCGGTTGGTGCCAGCAGCGATACCCAGCGTCGCGATCTCGATAACGTGCGAAAGCGGATTAATGTCGAAGTGGGCAGCTTCTGCCGTCAGGCAATCGCAGGCCGCTACCCGCTGGTACGCAGCGCCGGCAGCGAGGTGACGCCGGACGATCTGGCGCGGATGTTTGCCCCCGGAACCGGTCTGATGGACGCGTTCTTCCGTGACAACCTGACCAATAAAGTTGACACCACCCAGTCGAGCTGGCGCTTTATGCCGGGCATTGATGGCAAAACGCTGCCGGGCAGCGAAGGGCTGCTGCGTCCCTTCCAGCAGGCACAGTCGATTCGCGATGCTTTCTTTGCCAACGGAGCCGCCACGCCATCCTATAAGGTCACGGTGCGCACCGTCCGCATGGACAATACCATCCTCAATCTGACCCTGGACATAGACGGTCAGATGCTGCGTTACAGCCACGGGCCGCAGGCGGTGCAGATCATGACCTGGCCGGGGCCGGGCGGTACCAACCAGGTACGTATGCAGCTGGGGCTGGCGAACGGCAGCACCTCGACGCTGGTTACCAACGGTGCCTGGGCGCTCAATCGTTTCTTTGATAAAGCTCGTATCAGCCCAGGCGGCGGCACTCTTAGCCGCCAGGCGACGTTCACCGTAGATGGCCATCAGGTCACGCTGGAATTTGCGCCCAACAGTATTCGCAACCCGTTCCAGCTTCCCCGCTTCTCATGCCCTTAATCGCAAGGATAGCCGTATGACGAATACCCCCGCGACAAGCTGGTACGGAAAATTACCCAGTGCTGGCGACTTCTTACAGCGTCGCTTTCCCGACTCACTGCAGCGCCAGTGGTCGCATTGGTTTCAGGTGGGTTTACATGCCTGGCAGCAGGAGGAGCTACGCAGCGGCGAGCGCGACTTCAGCGCCGCGCCGGTGTGGAATTTTGTTGTGCCACCGATGCTGGGCAGCCAGATGGTGCAGATGGGCTGCCTGCTGCCGGGGCGCGACAGCGTGGGCCGTCGCTACCCGGTATGCGCCCAGCTCTCTTTTAACCCGACAGAGTGGTCGCCGCGCCTGCTGGCCCAGGCGGAAAGCTGGTATCAGCAGCTTGGCCGCGTCCTGCTGCATTCCGTGCGCAACACCTTCTCAGCGGAACAGCTGGATCAGGCGTTGATGGCCATTCCCTCGCCACAGCCCGCAGAACCTCAGGTGCGCTCTGACATTCTTGATGTCATTGGCTATGAAGGTGAAGAGCGCTGCACGCTGAGCTGGCCGCAGGCGGCAGAGTGTTTTGACCCGCAGCGGCAGACCAGTTTCTGGTGGACTAACCGCAGCGATGGCTACCCGCTCTACACCCATGTTCACAGCGGTAACTTTACCGGACAGCTCTTTACGCTGCTGTTCGATCCCGCAGGCGGGGCCAGACCCGGACGTCACGGGCTTTATCCGCCCATGTTTGAATAAGCAGGTATCTGATGAGCATCGATCACTTTCTTACCCCGATAAGCCCGGAGAAACCCTGCGGCGATAATCTGGAATATGACGCTGACTACCAGGCGATGGAGCAGGCCAGCCAGGGGAGAGCCGAGCAGCAGTTTGGCACGACGATTATTCCCGCTGAGCCTGCCGACTGGACGACGGTGGAAAAGCTGGCCAGCGGTCTGCTGGAGCGCACCAAAGATCTGCGCGTGATGATGGCGTTAACCCACGCCTGGACTAAACGTCGCGGATTAGCGGGCTATGCCGATGGGCTGCTATTAATCCAGCAGGCGATCTCGCTCTACTGGGAGCCGCTCTATCCGCTTCTGGAAGAGTATGGCGAAACCGATCCGATCTACCGCATCAATGCCCTGGCGGCGCTAAGCGATAAGTCTGAGCTGACCGCCGCGTTACGCAGCGCGCCGCTGCTGCGCTCCAACGGCGATGAAATTTCGCTCCGCGATGCCCAGGCCTTGCTGGACGGCAGCAAGACCGAGAGTCCTGAGTACCCAGGCGGCCGGGCACGGCTTATTGACGAACTGGCGCGCGGCGGCCAGCCGGGTATCGAGGCGGTGGTGCGGATCCACGAGCGTCTGCAAACCATCCGCGAACTGCTGATTGGCTACCTGAGCGAAAGCGGCGTGCCAGAGATGGAGCAGCTGCAAAAAACCGTTGGGCTGGTGGCTAACGCCTGCCAGTCAGCCGACGGCAATGTGGCTCCAGCGCCGCAGGACGCTGCGCCTGCAAGCGAGGAAACCCTCTCCGCGCCTGCGCCCCAGCCGGTTCAGTACGCCGCTGACTGGCGCAGCGTGCAGGTGACCAGCCGCGCCGACGCCCAGCTGATGCTGGAGAAAGCCAAACAGTATTTCGCCCAGCATGAACCCAGCCATCCTGCGCCGCTGATGATTGACCGGGTGCAGAAGCTAATCGAACTCAACTTTATGGACATTATTCGGGATCTGGCTCCGGATGGCGTGCATCAACTGGAAAACATTTTTGGGCGTCGCGATTGACGCATAACCCTGTAACGGCGTCTGGCCTGATGCTGGTCGCCACATTTTCACAGCGCATCTTTGATGGAGAGCATCATGGCAATGAGTAACAGTGGGCAGAAATTTATCGCACGTAACCGTGCGCCACGCGTACAGATTGAGTATGACGTAGAGATTTACGGTGCGGAGCGCAAAATCCAGCTTCCCTTCGTCATGGGCGTAATGGCGGACCTGGCGGGTAAACCGGTTGAGAACCTGCCTGCGGTTGACGAGCGTAAGTTCATGGAGATCGACCTCGATAACTTCGATGAGCGAATGAAAGCCCTCAAGCCGCGCGTGGCGTTCCACGTGGATAACACGCTCACCGGCGACGGCAAGCTGAACGTCGATCTGACCTTTGAGAGCATGGAAGATTTCCTGCCGGATGCGATTGCACGTAAGGTCGAGCCGCTTAATAAGCTGCTCGAGGCGCGTACGCAGCTCTCCAACCTGCTGACCTACATGGACGGTAAAAACGGTGCAGAAGAGCTGATCGCCAAGATCCTTCAGGATCCGACCCTGCTCAAATCCCTGAGCCAGATGCCAAAAAATGACGATAGCGTAAAAGGTAACGAGGAGTAATCGATGAGCAATCCTTCTCAACAACATGAGCAGCAGGCGGGGCAGGCGTTTAGCCAGGATGAGTTCAGCGCGCTGTTAAGCAAAGAGTTCCGCCCGAAGACTGACCAGGCACGTTCAGCCGTAGAGAGCGCGGTAAAAACCCTGGCGCAGCAGGCGCTGGAGAACACGGTTACCTTTTCTAACGATACCTACCGTACCATCCAGAACCTGATCGCCGGTATCGACGAGCAGCTCTCCCGCCAGGTGAACGAGATTATTCATCACGACGAGTTCCAGAAACTGGAGAGCGCGTGGCGTGGTCTGAGCTACCTGGTAAACAACTCCGAAACCGATGAGATGCTGAAGATCCGCTTTATGAGCATCTCCAAGCAGGAGCTGGGCCGTACCCTTAAGCGCTATAAAGGGGTAGGCTGGGATCAAAGCCCTATCTTCAAAAAAGTCTACGAGCAGGAGTATGGCCAGTTCGGTGGCGAGCCGTTTGGCTGCATCGTGGGAGATTACTACTTCGACCACAGCCCGCAGGATGTCGAGCTGCTGAGCGAGATGGCGCGCATTGGTGCCGCGGCGCACTGTCCGTTCATCACCGGTACTGCGCCAAGCGTGATGCAGATGGAGTCCTGGCAGGAGCTGGCAAACCCACGCGATCTGACCAAGATTTTCCAGAACACCGAATACGCCGCCTGGCGTTCGCTGCGTGAATCCGAAGATGCGCGCTATCTGGGTATGGTGATGCCGCGCTTCCTGTCACGTCTGCCTTATGGCATTCGCTCTAACCCGGTGGACAGCTTCGATTTTGAAGAAGAGACCGACGGCGCGAACCATGACAGCTATTCATGGGCGAACGCCGCCTATGCGATGGCCGCCAACATTAACCGCTCCTTTAAAGAGTTCGGCTGGTGTACCTCCATTCGCGGCGTAGAGTCGGGTGGGGCAGTCGAGAATCTGCCGTGCCATACCTTCCCGAGCGATGATGGCGGCGTGGACATGAAGTGCCCTACCGAAATCGCCATCAGCGACCGTCGTGAAGCCGAGCTGGCGAAGAACGGCTTTATGCCGCTGATCCACCGCAAAAACTCTGACTTCGCTGCCTTTATTGGCGCGCAGTCGTTGCAGAAGCCAGCGGAGTATCACGATCCGGACGCGACGGCCAACGCCCGCCTGGCGGCACGCCTGCCGTATCTGTTCGCCTGCTGCCGTTTCGCGCACTACCTGAAGTGCATCGTGCGCGACAAGATTGGTTCCTTCCGCGAGCGTGAAGAGATGGAGCGCTGGCTGAATGACTGGGTGATGAACTACGTCGATGGCGACCCGGCCAACTCCTCGCAGGAGACCAAGTCCCGCAAACCGCTGGCCGCAGCAGAAGTGCAGGTGCAGGAGATCGAGGACAACCCTGGCTACTACGCCGCGAAGTTCTTCCTGCGTCCGCACTACCAGCTGGAAGGCCTGACCGTTTCCCTGCGTCTGGTGTCGAAACTGCCATCGCTGAAGAGCAACGAGGCTTAATAGTTAAACAGCCGGGTTGTAGATCAATCCGGCCCTTCTTGGGAGCAAATTATGAGTACAAGACCATCGTTTGTTGCTGCATGGAGCGCTGCAAAAAGTATTTATGATGCCAATGATTCAATTGGCAAAGTAAAAGAGGTTATAGGCGGTAAAGTTAAACATAACTTTGAAATACCTGAACAGCAGGGCGGCTGGTCAAATAGTTGTGCGGTCCGTATGAGCTATGTCTTGAATTATACGGGACACCCTGTTCCACGTATCGCTGGACTGACTGTTTCTGGAGCTGATAACAAATGGTATTTTTTCCGGGTTAAAGACGTCATTGCATGGCTAACAAGGCAGTGGGGTAAGCCAGATATGATAGTCAGTTATCCCTCGATTCCTGTGCAACAGTTGGCCAATAAAAAAGGCGTCATTTTATTTGAAGTTCAGGGCTGGAGTGATGCAGCAGGACATGCAACATTTTGGGATGGATTGACGTGTTCAGATCATTGTTACTTTAACGACCCAAATAGTAATTACACAACAACCAAAGCAAATTTCTGGGAGTTACCATGAAAAATGTGCTTTTAGGCCTTGTTCTGTTTGCTGCTGCAATGACGGCAAATGCGGCTAATGATCCTGTTCTGTTCATAAAGAAAATGCCGTATAAGCAAGTTGTAAAAGATATGGTTTTGTCACGCTGTCTTGCGCAAGTTGCAGATGATAAAAGTCAATTTTCGCTGGACGCCGCACGCAGCGGTAATGCATTGCTGGAGTGGGTGCCTTTCGATATTGAAAATGGCAATGATAAGGTCAACGCTCTTATCGATAAATATAAAGGTTTTACCAACGGTTTTCATTCTGAAAGAAAACCGGCGATACAAGGCGTAACTTTAAACTGTTTGCGGCTGTACCATAGCGATGAGCTTGATAAATTAACTTCCCAAGTAATAATTGGCGAACCGGATCACACCTGGCATGAGGATAACCCGCAAGAGTAGGTATTAAAATCCCCCTCTTCTATCAGGATGAACCGGATATGTCGTTAAAAAGCGTGCTCGCTGCTCCATTAGTTCTGCTTAGCCTGAGTGGAACAGCGTGGTCCGTATCGGAATCGCAACCGGCGGATGATACATCCAACCTTTTGCGCGATACGGCTTTGCTTTCCCGAAATGATGTCAATCTAAGCGGTGAGCACTTTCTCAATGCCTGGCTTTCGAAAAGCGATGAGCATGAGCGCATTAAAGCGAATATGTATTTGCTGGGCATAATGGATGCCACTGAAGGTAAGATATGGTGCAGTTATAAATTGGCTTTACCAGGATCTTTACGTGAGGGCGTGTTCAGCTATATGGTTAAATTATCTCCCGAGCGTAAGAAAGAGCGAGCGTCTGTTCTCATCACTGAGGCATTAGCAAAAGACCTTGCCTGTGAAGAGTTTAAAGACGAATGAAATCGTACTCTGAGCAATTAAAAGAAAACCATTATTCGCCGAATGAGATATATTGTGAGTCTACTTTACATGATTAACTCATTTATACGCTCCATGTAATCCACTAAAATCATTTGCAAAAAGAAGTGGTTTTAGTGAATGCGGATGGGAGTTATTAGTGCATAAAAAATCGCCGTATACTTAGCCGTTTATGCGCTTCTGTTTATTTCGGACATATTTTTCACCACGGTAGGCTTTTGCCTTTTTGTCTTTGCGTGGGACGGTAGCACTATAAAGCAAGCGGTCAATGCACTAATTCTGGTAGTGTCACTATCTGCCTCAGTCGCAGTATATTATGTGGCGAAAAAGTTAAAATCACGGATTTAAATATTGCACTGTTTTGCAATATTACTCATTCGCGTAATAAGCGCGTCTGACCAGATTTAGAGTGGTAGCTATTGCTATCGCTCTGGATGACCTGAACGCGTTAACAGCGTTCAGGCTAGAGGCAGAGGTAAAATATGGACGGTTTTATTCAGCCCCATGCTTTCCTGTTTGCC
>DAMBQR010000075.1:0-17038 GCA_032055545.1 Pseudescherichia sp.
GATGCGCCAGGTCCAGCTCACCACGCCTTTGCGCCAGCTGTCCGCCGGGGCGTTATTCAGGCGCAGGCCAAGATGATCGCTAATAATCTGCTCGCCGTGGCTCTCTTTCGGCGGCTCGTCAAACTGCGGATCGGCATTCAGCGCCAGCTGCAGCACGCCTTCGTTGCGGCCGCGGAACATCGCCAGCGCACGGTGGGACGGCACGCTGGCGATCGGTTCATGATGATCGAAGTAGTCGCGGAACTTCGCGCCCTCCTCCTCTTTGCCTGCGACCACGCTTGCCGTCAGGTGGGCATTTTTCCACAGGTAGTCACGCACCTTCGCCAGCAGGGCGGCATCTTCGGCAAAACGCTCCATCAGGATGTAGCGTGCTCCGTCCAGCGCGGCCTTGCTGTCGGCGACGCCTTTATCGGCGTCGATAAACTTCTCCGCTTCGGTTTGTGGATCGTGAGACGGCGTGCTCCACAGCAGATCCGCCAGCGGCTCGAGGCCGGCTTCGATGGCGATCTGCCCCCGGGTGCGGCGTTTTTGCTTGTACGGCAGATAGAGGTCTTCGAGTTCGGTTTTATTCAGGGTGCCGTTGATGGCTTTTGCCAGCTCGTCGGTCAGCTTGCCCTGGTCGCCGATGGATTTCAGGATCGTCTGGCGACGCTCCTCCAGCTCCCGCAGGTAGCCCAGGCGGCTCTCCAGGTTGCGCAGCTGCGTATCATCCAGCCCGCCGGTGACTTCCTTACGATAACGTGCAATAAACGGCACGGTGTTCCCTTCTACCTGTTCGGCTCTGGCCTGAAGTTCACCCGCAATAATGCGGCAGAGCGAATCATTCATCATGGCTATTTCATCTAGTGGATCGAGTCGTGGATCGAAAATCAGGGGGATAGTTATACGGACTGGCTGGCAAAAATGCCAGCCGGGGAGGATGCTTCAGGACTATTTAACGTACTCGATTTCGTTGACGTACCAGCTCGCTTCGCCGCCCGGCGTCTGGACGATCGCCAGGTCGCCGACCTCTTTCTTCAGCAGCGCACGGGCCATCGGAGAGTCGATTGAGATGTAGTCCTTGCGGCCAAAAATCTCGTCGTAGCCCACGATGCGAAAGCGTTTGGTGTCGCCGTCGTCGTTTTCGATCTCCACCCAGGCACCGAAAAACACTTTGCCCTCCTGCTGCGGGGAGTAATCAACGATTTTCAGGTTTTCCAGACATTTCGTCAGGTATCTGACGCGGCGATCAATTTCCCGCAGCCGTTTTTTATTATACTGATAGTCAGCATTCTCGCTGCGGTCGCCGAGACTTGCCGCCCAGGTCACCTTTTTGGTGACTTCCGGGCGCTCCTGACGCCAGAGATAGTCCAGCTCCTGTTTAAGCTTGTCGTAACCTTCTCGGGTGATAAGTGGCGTTTTCATCCGGTTTCTGCCTTTAAGCTGCTGTTAAATATGCTTTGTAACAATTTCGACTAGAATGTATACCAGATTTAGCTGGTGGTCGGCGCACACTTTTTTAGAATACGCACTTATATTGTCCGAACCTTTGGGAGTACAAACAATGCAAGAGAATTATAAGATTCTGGTCGTCGATGACGATATGCGCCTGCGCGCACTGCTGGAACGTTATCTCACCGAGCAAGGCTTCCAGGTTCGCAGCGTGGCCAACGCAGAACAGATGGATCGCCTGCTTACCCGTGAATCCTTCCACCTGATGGTACTCGACCTGATGCTTCCCGGCGAGGATGGTTTGTCCATCTGCCGCCGCCTGCGTAGCCAGAGCAACCCGATGCCGATCATTATGGTCACGGCGAAAGGGGAAGAGGTTGACCGTATCGTGGGGCTGGAGATTGGCGCTGACGACTATATTCCGAAGCCGTTTAACCCTCGTGAGCTGCTGGCCCGCATCCGTGCGGTACTGCGCCGCCAGGCCAACGAGCTGCCCGGCGCGCCGTCGCAGGATGAGGCCGTGATTCAGTTTGGTAAGTTCAAGCTCAACCTCGGCACCCGTGAAATGTTCCGCGAAGATGAGCCGATGCCGCTCACCAGCGGCGAGTTTGCGGTGCTGAAGGCGCTGGTCAGCCATCCGCGTGAGCCGCTCTCCCGCGATAAGCTGATGAACCTGGCGCGCGGCCGTGAATACTCGGCGATGGAGCGCTCCATTGACGTGCAGATCTCCCGCCTGCGCCGCATGGTGGAAGAGGATCCGGCGCACCCGCGCTATATTCAGACCGTCTGGGGTCTGGGCTACGTCTTTGTGCCGGACGGCTCTAAAGCATGAGGCGACTGCGCTTCTCGCCGCGAAGTTCATTTGCCCGCACGCTGCTGCTGATTGTCACCCTGCTGTTTGTCAGCCTGGTGACAACCTACCTTGTGGTGCTGAACTTTGCCATTCTGCCCAGCCTGCAGCAGTTTAATAAGGTGTTGGCGTACGAAGTCCGTATGCTGATGACCGACAAGCTGCAGCTGGAGGATGGCACGCAGCTGGTAGTGCCTCCGGCTTTTCGCCGGGAGATCTATCGCGAGCTAGGTATCTCCCTCTACTCGAACGAGGCGGCGGAAGATGCCGGTCTGCGCTGGGCGCAGCACTATGGCTTTTTAAGCCAGCAGATGGCCCAGCAGCTGGGTGGCCCGACGGAAGTGCGCGTTGAGGTTAATAAAAGCTCGCCGGTGGTGTGGCTGAAGACCTGGCTGTCGCCCAATATCTGGGTGCGCGTGCCGCTCACCGAGATCCATCAGGGCGACTTCTCGCCGCTGTTCCGCTATACCCTGGCCATCATGCTGCTGGCGATAGGTGGGGCGTGGCTCTTTATACGTATCCAGAACCGACCGCTGGTTGATCTTGAGCATGCGGCGCTGAAGGTGGGGAAAGGGCAGATCCCGCCTCCGCTGCGCGAGTACGGCGCGTCGGAGGTGCGCTCGGTGACCCGGGCCTTCAATCAGATGGCGGCAGGGGTTAAGCAGCTTGCCGACGATCGTACCTTGCTGATGGCCGGTGTCAGCCACGACCTGCGTACGCCGCTGACCCGCATCCGGCTGGCGACGGAGATGATGGGTGAGCAGGATGGCTACCTGTCAGAGTCGATCAACAAAGATATCGAAGAGTGCAACGCCATCATCGAGCAGTTTATCGACTATCTGCGTACCGGGCAGGAGATGCCGATGGAGATAGCCGAGCTGAATGCGGTGCTGGGAGAGGTAATTGCAGCAGAGAGCGGCTACGAGCGTGAAATTGATACCGCGCTCTATCCAGAGGAGATCTACCTGCGCATGCATCCGCTGTCAATTAAGCGCGCCATTGCCAACATGGTGGTGAACGCCGCCCGCTACGGCAACGGCTGGATCCGGGTCAGCAGCGGCAGCGAGGCGAACCGTGCCTGGTTCCAGGTAGAGGACGACGGGCCGGGCATTAAGCCGGAGCAGCGCAAACACCTGTTCCAGCCCTTCGTGCGCGGCGACAGTGCTCGCAGCACCAGCGGCACCGGACTGGGGCTGGCCATCGTGCAGCGTATTGTCGATAACCATAACGGCATGCTGGAGCTCAGCACCAGCGAGCGCGGCGGTCTCTCTATTCGCGCCTGGTTTCCCGTTCCCGTAACCCGTGGTCAGAATAACGTGTAGGACGTAGGCCGGGTAAGCGCAGCGCCACCCGGCATTTTACACCCTTACAACATCTGCCTTTATAACGTTGGCCCCGCACTCACTAACGCCGCACCCGCTGGCGTATCGGTATACTTCTCAAAGTTCGCAATAAACAGCTTCGCCAGCGCGGTGGCTTTCTCCTGCCACTGCTCTGGGGAGGCGTAGGTGTTACGCGGATCGAGGATCTGCGGATCGACGCCTGGCAGGCTGGCGGGGATCGCCAGGTCAAATATCGGTAGCGTAAAGGTGTCAGCCTTATCAATAGAGCCATCCAGGATGGCGTCAATAATGGCCCGCGTATCCTTGATAGAGATCCGTTTCCCCGTGCCGTTCCAGCCGGTATTCACCAGATAGGCCTGCGCGCCCGCCGCCTGCATCCGCTTGACCAGCACTTCGGCATACTGCGTCGGGTGCAGGGAGAGGAACGCTGCGCCAAAGCAGGCGGAGAAGGTTGGCGTTGGCTCCGTCACGCCGCGTTCGGTCCCGGCCAGCTTGGCGGTAAAGCCAGAGAGGAAGTGATACTGGGTCTGGTTAGCGGTCAGGCGCGAGACCGGCGGCAGTACGCCAAAGGCGTCAGCGGTGAGGAAGATAACTTTGGTTGCGTGGCCCGCTTTTGACACCGGCTTGACGATATTATCGATGTGGTAGATAGGGTAGGAGACACGGGTGTTTTCAGTCTTGCTGCCGTCGTTGAAATCGATGGTGCCATCGTCCAGTACGGTAACGTTCTCCAGCAGCGCGTCGCGGCGGATAGCATTATAGATATCCGGCTCCGCTTCACGGGAGAGCTTAATGGTTTTCGCGTAGCAGCCGCCTTCAAAATTAAACACGCCATCGTCATCCCAGCCGTGCTCGTCATCGCCAATCAGACGGCGTTTAGGATCGGTGGAGAGCGTGGTCTTGCCGGTGCCGGAGAGGCCAAAGAACACCGCCACATCGCCCGCCTGGCCGACGTTTGCCGAGCAGTGCATAGAGGCGACGCCCTTGAGCGGCAGCAGGTAGTTCATAATCGAGAACATCCCTTTCTTCATCTCGCCGCCGTACCAGGTACCGCCGATAAGCTGAATGCGCTCGGTCAGGTTGAAGGCAACGAAATTCTCAGAGTGAAGACCCTGCTCTTTCCACTGCGGGTTAGTGCATTTTGCACCGTTCATGACGATAAAGTCCGGTGTAAAGTCCGCCAGCTCCTCATCCGTCGGGCGGATAAACATGTTCTTCACAAAGTGCGCCTGCCAGGCCACCTCGGTAATAAAGCGTACGGCGAGGCGGGTGTCGGCATTCGCACCGCAGAAGGCGTCGATAATAAACAGCCGCTTGCCGGAGAGCTGCTGGGTCACCAGCCCTTTCAGCTGCTGCCATACCTCAGGAGAGAGCGGTTTGTTGTCGTTCTTGCCTTTGCCCTTGTCTGCCCACCACACAGTGTCGCGGGTGGTGTCATCGCGGACAATGTACTTATCTTTCGGCGACCGCCCGGTAAATATGCCGGTATCGACGGCGACAGCACCCGAATTCGTCAGAATACCCCGCTCAAATCCCTCCAGGTCTGGACTGAGTTCTTCCTGATACAGCGTATCGTAGTCGGGGTTATAGACGATATCCTGAACATCATTGATACCATAAGCCTTGAGATCCTGCGGGGTTAAACGTTTAACGCGCATGTCACTGCTCCTTAGCCAATATGTATTGCCTGCGATTGTAGGGTTATTCTGAGGGGGTTAACCGCGACGAGGCTCATAGATTTATGCATCCAGGCAAGCCTTCGCTGGTGAAAACGCTGTTACAGGTACCCGTAAGCGAGACAAATTATGGCAGGATCCGTCAGTTGCATAGCGAAAATGCTCTATAAAGGCAAAACGCAGGTCAATTTATCGGTGAGATTGTGAGTGTAATCGCTTTCCGGTAATAAAATTACGTAAGGATTTCAGGAAATGTTTGCTACGGGAAAGAGAGCTGAAGCAGCGCGCCGACGGGCAGCGCGCTGAAAAGAGAAAGGGATCAGTGAACCTGCGGATCGGCAGGAGAGGCGTTGTTGCGGATCTCTGCAATATCCATGGCGTTAAAAAGATAGTGATTGCCACAGTAGTCGCAATGCATATCGATTTCGCCGTCTTCCTCCAGAATGCTAACGATCTCCTCATCCGGCAGCGTCTTCAGCGCCCCGGCGCAGCGTTCGCGAGAGCAGGTGCACTTAAACTCAACGTCCTGCGGATCGTAGAGCGTCACCTCTTCCTCATGGTAGAGACGCCACAGCACATCATTCGCTGGCAGGGTAAGCAGCTCTTCCGTTTTGATGGTGTCGGTCAGCGTCGCCAGGTGTTCGAAGTCATTAGATTCGGTATCCTGAGCCGGCAGCACCTGTAGCAGCATACCGCCTGCGGCAGGCAGGCCATCGACCTCACCCGTACGGATGTAGAGACGGGTCGGCAGCTGCTCCGAGCGCATGAAGTAATCCTCGAGGCAGGCCGCCAGCGTATCGCCTTCCAGACCGACCACGCCCTGATAACGCTCACCCTCTTCCGGAGAGATGGTGATCACCAGATAGCCGTTGCCGACCAGGGTTTTCAGATCGGCATCGTCCGCGATCTCGCCCTGAACGCGGGCCACGCCGCGCAGCTGCTGTTTGTTATTGCCGTTGATCACCGCCAGGCTCATCGGGCCATCGCCCTGCAGCTGGACGGTAATATCACCGGCAAACTTCAGCGTAGCGGTCAGCAGGCTGGTGGCCACCAGCAGCTCCGCGAGAATGTTTTTCACCGGCTGCGGATAGCTATGGTTTTCAAGGATCTGCCGGAGGCTTTCGGATACCGTTACCAGTTCGCCACGAACAGCATAGTTTTCAAACAGATAGCGGTGTAATTGGTCGTGTTGGGCCATAATTATCTCTCTGGAGGGCGACGACTACTCGTCATCACCGTATTTAAATTTCATCAGGTCTCGGCGCTCTTTTTTATCCGGGCGACGCTCCGGGTGCGGCATCGTTAACGCGTTCATCTTGCGGGCCAGCGCCATCTTCTCGCGTTTTTCAATACTTTCAGCCGTCTCTTCATACAGCGCCACCGCCTCGCTTGCCGGACGGCGCTGATCGGTAATGGCTTTTACCACTACCGTGCGTTCATCGTTTCCCTGACGCAGGGTCAGGGTGGCATTCAGCTCGACAATTTTACCTGGCTTGCTGCGTTGCCCGTTGTAGTGCACCTTACCGCCCTCGATCATTTCGCGGGCCAGGGCACGAGTCTTATAAAAGCGCGCCGCCCAGAGCCATTTGTCTAAGCGGACTTCTTGCGCGGGCTTCTCTTTCATCGCGTCTCCTTCATTTGAGGGAGGGGATCAGGCGGCGATAGTCGTTGAGTCCAGGGTGGCGCTGATAGCGTTTCTCCACCAGCCCGGAGTCAGGATTGGTGACGCCGAGGCAGTAACGAATACCAAATGTCGCCGCCGCATCCAGAATCGGCTCGCTGTCATCAATAAACAGCGTCTTCTCCGGGTTCAGGCCGGTAGCCTCAACGACGGCCTGCCACAATCGTTGATCCTCTTTCGGATAACCAAATGTGTGGGTAGAAAGCAATAAATCAAGGTGTGCTCCAAGCCCGGTATGCTCAAGCTTCACCGCCAGGTTGTGCGGGTGCGCATTGGTGAGCAGAATGCGACGCTTGCCGCAGGCTTTCAGCGCATCCAGAAAGGGCACCGTATCGTCACGCAGAACGGCACGCGCGCCCTGGGCAGTGGTCATGGCACAAATATCAAGGCCGAGACGTTCGCTCCAGTAATCCAGACAGTACCAGTTTAGCGTATGCTGCACGGCATGGTACTCCGCCTGCATCTGCGCCTGCGCCTCGGGCGGCGTTAAGCCACGTGCCGAAGCAAAGGTCTCTGGTACCAGCGTCTGCCAAAAATAGTTATCGAACGCGAGGTCCAGCAGCGTGCCGTCCATGTCCAGCAGCACGGTCTCCACGTCCTGCCAGTTGATATCAATATGCATGAGAGACTCCTGCGAGAGGATAAGCGCGACAGGGTAGCATACCCTGTCGCGCCGAGGTTTTAACAAATTTAGCTATCAGATAAGGCGATCAGATGAGGCTGTCAGAGGCCTGCAGCAGCTGCGGATTCAGGCAGCTGTCGTAGTACTCCTGAATATCGGCAAGACGCGAGCGGTGGCGCTGGTAGCGACGCACTGCCTGAACGGCGTTATAGAGGGTGCAGACGATCATCGCCAGCAGCAGCAGCGCGGTACCAATATAGCGCCACAGCCCGGCGCTGGACGGCATCCGGTGCAGGCTGACATGCTTCGTCCCGTTGGCATCGGTATAGATGTTAGTGACGATACCCTCGGCGCTAAACGGGGTCTGCATCAGCATCTGTGCCAGCCGTTGAAACTCGTTCCACTGCTCCTGGGCCGGATAGTCATACAGTGCAATCGGCGGCCAGGGCTGATCCACCAGCTCGCTGCCCTCATCGCTGGCGATCACGAACCCACCCGGGGCCGGGCTGTTCAGCGCCTGGGCGGCGCGTGAGGTTTCGCGCAGCAGGAAGGGGGCGGTGGACGTGGTCACCAGGTTATCAAGGGATTCAGCGCTGACCGGACGCAGCAGCACGTTCACGCCGCTAAGCCTGCCGGCGCTGGCGCGTTTGGTCAGCGTCTCCCAGTCTTTGGTATTGCCGAGGTTCACCAGCGCGTTCTTAAGCCGCACGCACTCGTCGTCGGCAGAGCAGAGATCCTGGGTTTTCAGCACGATCTCGGCGAAATCATCCAGCAGCACCATGCCCGACTTCTGGATCGCCGAGCGCAGCGCAGCGCTGACGTGAGAATCCTCTTCGCTGGAGGGATGCAGCTGACGGTTGACCGCCTGGATCAGCGCATTCGCTTTATTGACGATGTCGGATTCCGGCAGCGGCAGCGGCGGCGCGTCGTTCCAGATGATCTGCGAGCAGTCGAACGGTGAGAAGGGAGAGTTCTGCCGTCCGCGCCAGTTCTCCTGCATATGAATATTGCACATCCCGGTGCCCTGGATGCGTAGGGTATCCCCTACCCGCAGCCCAGCCTGCTCCAGCTGGCTAACGCTGGTAGCCTCGACGGTCTGCGCGCCTTTCATCCACGACAGGGTAAATTTAACCGGCATATCCAGCGGTACCCAGATCAGCAGCAGGATCAGCACCGCCAGCGCGCCGAGAGAGATAATGGCGCTGCGTAGCCAGTGCTGTAGTGGGAAGTTGATCGCTTCGTCATGCAGGGAGAGAAAACGCCCCTGGCGCACCACGTGGCGGTCAAGATAGATATCAATATCGGTCTGCTGGCCCAGATCCTGGGTGATGTAGGGCTGCCAGTGGCGGGGATAGATCAAATCGATAATCCCTAACGAGATATTGTTGATCTGCTCCTGGTTGTTCTCCCCAAACAGTCCCCAGCGCCGGGGCGTGCCGCGCAGGCAGTGGATCTCCCGCAGGGTGTTTTTCGCAGGCGGGGCAAAAATACCCCATAGCCCGGCGGCGAGCAGCATAACCGCGCCCCCGGCCATCCACGGTACAAAGACGTCCGGCGTCGCAAGGCAGAAATAGAACAGCAGGAATGAGGTGACGATCAACAGCGCTTCCCGCAGGCCGTCCGGACGACTCAGGGCATACTCCTCCCGCGTCTCCTGACGAATATTCAGCAGCTCGATCTGCTCGCTCTCTTCTCCGCGGATAGAGGTCTGGGTGGAGGATGGCAGCTCCAGCGCGTAGCCGCGCGCTTCATGGATAGAGTCGCTCAACGTATGGCCGTTAAGGGAGATCACCAGCGGCAGCGTATCGGTGCGGATAAGCTCAACCACGTTCTCGTCGGTGATATACTGCTCCCAAAACGGCGGCAGATGGACTTCAACCGAGTCGAGGAAGTAGCGCCACTTATTTAGGTCGTCGCTGTTAATGCCGTAGCGGGTGATCGAGTGGGTAACGGAGAGCACCGTATTGCTTTGCGCATTCAGAGAGAGAGAGACGGGGGCAGCGGTTGCGCCGGTCAGGCCAGGCGCCTGCTGGGTACGGGACAGCGTCTCGATATAGGCTTCTACCGCGCTACGCTCTTCTGGCGTAAGCTTACGGTTCGCCGCGCCGGCGAAATCTGGCAGGTACGGCAGACGGAAGCGACGGTGTGAACGTCGTCTGAAAAACCACCCTGCAAGGAGTGCGCAGGCCAGCATAGCAGCGATAAAAATCAAAATGGTGCTCATGCTTTTCCCATCTTACTTTTCTTACAGAGGTGTAGTCAGTGCACCTTGTTGGCGAAGCGAATAGTAGCAGCGCCCGATAGTAACAAAGCCGTATCGGTGACCATATCAGCAAATTCCTAGTTTCATTTCAACCTCTTGACTTTTTTGGCTAAATGATTAATGACTCACTCTACGTTGCACATATGTAAATAAAAGGCAATTGCCGTTGCCGAAACCGTGCGGTTTGCCGCACAATGGCGAAAGTTTTCACTGGAAAGACCCATCAGAATGAGCAAATCATTGCAAAAACCCACCATCCTTAACGTAGAAACGGTGGCTAAATCGCGCCTGTTTAACGTCGAAAGCGTGGATCTGGAATTTAGCAACGGCGTTCGCCGCGTGTATGAGCGTATGCGCCCCTCAACCCGTGAAGCCGTTATGATTGTGGCCATTGTCGATGAGCACGTGATGCTGATCCGCGAGTATGCAGTCGGCATTGAATCCTACGAGCTGGGGTTCCCGAAAGGGCTGATTGACGCTGGCGAAAACGTCTACGAGGCGGCGAACCGCGAGCTGAAAGAGGAGATCGGCTTTGGTGCTAATCAACTGACCTTCCTGAAGAAGCTCAGCATGGCGCCCTCCTACTTCTCCAGCAAGATGAATATTGTGGTGGCAGAAGATCTCTACCCGGAGTCGCTGGAAGGGGATGAACCCGAGCCGCTGCCGCAGGTGCGCTGGCCGCTGGCCCATCTGATGGATCTGCTGGAAGATCCCGATTTTAACGAGGCTCGCAACGTCAGCGCGCTGTTTTTAGTCCGCGAGTGGCTGAAAGGGCAGGGACGATTGTAGATCCAATAACCCCCGGCGGGCGTTGCTCCGCCGGGGGTTTTACCACTTAAAACAGCTCGTGCGTCTCGCCGTTGTCGATAAGCGTTGTCCCCACCTCATGCACCGCCTGCTGCGTTGGCTGCGTGCCTTCAATGAAGAACTCCTGACGGCTGTTGCCACCGTTGGCCAGCTGTCCGGTGCTGCGATCGATATTCACCGTCACAACTCCCGGCGGCGGCGTGAGCGGCGCTTCCGGCACGCCGTCCAGCACGCTTTTCATAAACGCATCCCAGGCGGGCTGAGCGCTCTTCGCACCCCCCTCATAACCTGAGATCTGATCCTTAATCGCACCGGAGGCGGTAGTGCGGCCAAGATCGCGGCGGTGATCGTCAAAGCCAATCCATACCGAGGTCACCACGCCCGGACCGTAGCCGGAGAACCAGGCGTCCTTGGAGCTGTTGGTGGTGCCGGTTTTACCGCCGATATCGTTACGTTTGAGATCGCGTCCGGCGCGCCAGCCGGTGCCCTGCCAGCCCGGTTCGCCAAAGATATTGGTGTTCAGCGCGCTCTTGATCAGGAAGGAGAGCGGGGTATTGATCACGTGCGGCGCATACTGTGGCGCGCCGGTCTGGGCGACTAACGCCCGGTTGGCCTGCTCAAGCTGCGGCATCGGCACGGTGAGGTTTTGCTGCTCCTGCGAAACGGCCACGTCCTCAACGTTGCTGTTCTCCAGCACGTTGGATTTCTGCGTCTCGCCGTAGATCACCGGAATATCACACTCCGCACAGGCCACCTTCGGCTGCGCCTCAAACAGCACCTTGCCCTGATCGTTTTCGATCTTGCTGATAAACCACGGGTCCACCAGGAAGCCGCCGTTCGCCATTACCGCATAGCCGCGCGCGACCTGCAGCGGCGTAAAGGAGGCGGAGCCGAGCGCCAGCGATTCGGTGTGCACAATGTTCTGCGCCGGGAAGCCGAAGCGCTGCAGGTATTCCGCAGCATAGTCAACGCCCATCGCCCGCATCGCTCGCACCATCACCACGTTTTTCGACTGGCCTAACCCCTGACGCAGACGAATAGGACCGGCATACTCCGGCGGCGAGTTTTTCGGTCGCCAGTCGGAGCCAGCACCCGCATCCCAGCGTGAGATCGGCACGTCGTTAAGAATGCTCGCCAGGGTTAGCCCCTTGTCCATTGCCGCGGTGTAGAGGAACGGCTTGATGTTCGAGCCAACCTGACGCAGCGCCTGGGTAGCACGGTTAAACTTGCTCTGGTTGAAGTCGAAACCGCCGACCAGGGCGATGACCGCCCCGTTCTGCGGGTTAATGGAGACCAGGGCTGAGTTCACGTCCGGCACCTGCGCCAGCCACCAGGCGTCGTTCACCTGGCGTACCCAGATCTGCTGTCCGGCCTGTACTGCATCGGTCACCCGGCGCGGCGTTGCGCCCTGAGCGGTATCCGAGCGGAAAGGACGCGCCCAGCGCACGCCGTCCATGCGCAGCGACACTGACGTACCGTCGGCCAGCATCGCCGTCGCCTCCTGGGCATTGGCCTGCATCACCACGGCGGGAAGCAGTGGTCCGTAGGTCGGCAGCGCCCGCAGAGAGTCGGTGATTTTTTTACTATCCCACGGGCTTTCGCCCAGCTTCCACAGCACGTTTGCCGGTCCGCGATAGCCGTGACGCATGTCGTAATCCATCACGTTGTCGCGTACTGCCTTCTGGGCCGCTTCCTGTGTCGTTCGCGTGATGGTGGTGTAGACCCGGTAGCCATCCTCATAGGCCTTCTCGCCGTAACGCGACACCATATCCTGGCGCACCATCTCCGAGAGGTAAGGGGAGGAGAAGGCGATCTCCGGCGCGTGGTAGTTGGCATCAATGGCTTCGCCGCGAGCGCTGTCGTACTGCGACTGGCTGATGTAGCCCTCGCTCATCATACGCGCCAGCACCACGTTACGCCGTGAGGTGGCCCGGTCAAGGGAGTAGAGCGGATTGAAGGTGGAGGGTGCTTTTGGCAGTCCGGCAATCACTGCGATTTCGCTCAGGGTAAGCTGATCGACCGACTTGCCAAAATAGACCTGCGCCGCGGCGCCGACACCGTAGGCGCGGTAGCCGAGGTAGATCTTGTTCAGATAGAGCTCAAGGATCTCATCCTTCGTCATCATCTGTTCAATGCGAATGGCGAGAAAAACCTCTTTCAGCTTACGTATCAGGGTCTTTTCCGGACTCAGGAAGAAGTTACGCGCCAGCTGCTGCGTAATGGTACTTGCCCCCTGAGAGGCGTGGCCGGAGAAGAGCGCGACGCTGGCAGCACGGAAAATCCCCACCGGATCGACGCCGTGATGTTCATAGAAACGGCTGTCTTCCGTCGCAATGAAGGCTTTGACCATAACGGGCGGGATCTGATCCAGGGTCAGCGGAATGCGGCGCTTTTCGCCGTACTGCGCAGTCAGCTCACCGTCGGCGGTGTAGACCTGCATCGGAATTTGCAGCCGCACGTCTTTCAGCGTGGCAACGTCGGGTAGCTGTGGCTCAATAAATTTGTAGAGGCCATAAACCGAGCCTGCTCCCAGCAGAATGCAACAGACTGCAAGGATAAATAGATACTTTACGAACTTCACCGGAGATTTCCCATTTAGTTTTCTTTGGGCAGTTTATAAACAATCGCGCGGTAGTATAAAGGCAAGCCTGATGCATTGATATAGCGTCACCCTGACGAACGATAAGGAGATCGCGATTTATGGCACTCGGTCGCTGGCGAATAGGCCTTCATATTCAGCAGGATGGCATCTATGCCATCGCGCTAACGCAGGAAAAATCCCACGCTGTGCTGCGCCACTGGTGGCAGCTGCCGCTGGCGGCGGATGCCCTTATCGACGGGCAGATCGCGCAGCCTGAACACCTCCGCACGGCGCTACAGGCGTGGAGTAAAACCCTGCCGCGCAGGCATCGGATTAGCCTCGCCTTTCCCGCCGGGCGCACACTGCAAAAAAAGCTGCCTCGTCCCGCCGTACGGCTAGGGGAGAGCGCCCAGCTGCAGTGGGTAGCAAACACGCTTGCCCGCGAGCTGGGGATGTCTGCCGATGACCTGCGCTTCGACTACATCGACGACAGCGTACAGCGTGCGTACAGCGTGACGGCGGCACAGAACAACGATGTTGCCGCGCTGCTGACGCTGGCGGATAGCCTGAATCTGCACCTCGCGGCCATCACCCCCGACGCCTGCGCGCTACAGCGCTTTATCCCGCTGCTTGCTCCGCCGCTGCGCTGGCTGGCCTGGCGCGATACAACCCAGTGGCTGTGGGCAACACGCAGCAGCTGGGGGCGGCGGGGGCGTGAGGATGCCAGTAACCTTGATGAACTGGCGCAGGTGCTCGGTCTGCCGCTGGAGGAGGCCACGCTTTGCGATGCCGAACCGGGAGGCTTCGATCCCTGGAGCGCCATTGCCCGCCGCTATCCACCGCTGCCGGAAAACGGCGGAGCCTGGGCGGTAGCCATTGGCCTGGCGCTGGGAGGTGAGTAGTGGCGCAGGCGGTCAACTTTCTTCCCTGGCGCGCCCGGCGGCAGCGTCAATGCCTGCGTCTCTGGCTGACGATCTTCTCTGCCACCCTGCTGCTAATTGTGCTGCTGGCCGCGATGCTGCGGATGCAGACGGCGCAGGAGAACCGGCGGCTGGGACTGGTGCAGCAGGCGGGCATTACGTTGCAGACAGGGCTGACGCAGCGCAAGACAAACCTGCTTGCCAGGCAGGCTGAGTACCAGGCACAGCAGCAGCGTCATCAACGATGGCAGGCTACGCGGGAGTGGCAGCAGATCCTGACCCGCCTTGCTGACACGCTGCCGGAGCAGGCGTGGCTGAGCGAGCTGCGCTACCAGCAGGGAGCGCTGTCGCTGGCGGGCTATGCGGTCAGTTTTACGGCGTTAAGCCAGCTTGAAGCGGCGCTCCGTGCGCTCCCCGGCCTGCGAATGGGCAAGCCAGGGTCAGCCTCACGGGATGCGCAGGGGCGCTGGCAATTTGATTACGCTCTGGTTCTGGATGTGTCCCATGCGCCTCAGCCCTGAACGTTGGCTCTCGCTCTCCACCCGCAGTCGGATAGCCGCCTGGCTAAGCGTAACGATGAGCTGCGCCGTGCTGGCCTGGCTCCTGACGGTGCGGCCATATGCAAGCGAGCAGGCGCAGCGGCTGGCCGCGCTGCATGCGCAGCAGCAGAGTCGCAGCCAGCTGTGGGCGAACATCATGCCGCTGCGCCAGGCAGGAGAGCAGGCGGCAGCAGCGCCTCTGCCCGGACGTGCTTTTTCCGCCCTGGCTTTCCAGACCGGCAGCGCCCGGCTGCTGAGCTGGCATCCGAACGAGCATGGCGGCGAGATGGCGCTGCAAACCGGATGGCAGGATGTGCCAGAGACCTTTGCCCACCTTGCCGAACAGGGTATGCAGGTCACCGCCTTTTCGCTGGCGGTAAAAGAGGAGGTGCTGCATCTGCGCCTGGAGCTGGAGAGCGGCGATGACCTATGACATACGCAGAGCGCTGCTGCTGGCGCTGCCGCTGCTGTTGGGTATGCGCGATCCTTTCCAGCCGCTGCCGGACCGCTGTCAGACGGCGGCGCTGACGCAGTGGCGCTACCAGGGCTTTATCACCGTTAACGGCCAGCGCCGGGGCGTGCTGCGTAGCCCAGAGGGGCGTTGGCACAGGGTGGCAGCAGGTGAGAGCCTGCCGCCCGGCTGGCGCGTCGTCTCGCTCACGGAGCAGACGTTACAGGTTGCCACCGCCGCGGACTGCGAACCGGCGCAGTGGCAGTGGCAGCGACAAGGAGCTAAAGATGAAAAAGTGGATAGCGGCGACAGGGCTGCTTCTCAGCGCGCTGACGGCAGAGGCGAAAAGCCCCGTACCGGTGACGCTGGTCGTCGATGATGTGCCGGTAGTACAGGTATTACAGACCCTGGCGGCGCTGGGAAAGTACAACCTGATTGCTGCACCCGAGGTCAGCGGCACGCTCTCTCTGCATCTGGTCAATGTCCCCTGGAAGCAGGCCCTGCAAACGGTGATTGCCAGCGCCGGACTGGTTATGCAGCAAGAGGGCAGTATTCTCCAGGTGCATACTCAGGCCTGGTGGCAACAGCAGCAGGAGAAGCGTGAGGCCGACAAGACGAAGCAGGAGAGTGCCCTGCCGCTGGAGGCAAAGAGCGTGACGCTACGCTATGCCGAGGCGGAAGAGCTGGCCAAAGCGGGGAACAAGCTGCTCGGCCCACGGGGCACGATGATGGCCGATAAGCGCATGAACCGCCTGCTGCTGCGCGACAGCGCGGCTACGCTGCAGACTATAGAGCGCTGGATAGCGGAGATGGATCTGCCCGTCGCCCAGGTGGAGCTGGCGGCGCATATTGTGACTATTAATGAAAAGAGCCTGCGCGAGCTGGGGATCAAATGGACGCTGGCCGAGGCGCAGGCGGCAGGGAAAGTCGGCGATATCACCGCCCTCGGCAGCGATCTCTCGGTGAGCGAGGCCACGACGCGGGTCGGGTTTAACATCGGGCGCATCGATGGCCGGATGCTGGACGTTGAGCTGTCAGCCCTTGAGCAGGCGCAGCAGCTGGAGATTATTGCCAGCCCGCGCCTGCTGGCCTCCCATCAGCAGCCTGCCAGCATTAAGCAGGGCAGCGAGATCCCCTATCAGGTCTCCAGCGGCGAGAGCGGTGCCACCTCGGTGGAGTTCAAAGAGGCGGTGCTGGGCATGGAGGTAACGCCAACGGTATTGCAGGACGGCAGGGTGCGCCTGAAGCTGCACATCAGCCAGAATATGCCTGGCCAGGTACTTCAGCAGGCGGACGGTGAGGTGTTGGCCATCGATAAGCAGGAGATTGAAACTCAGGTAGAGATGAGCAGCGGCGATACGCTGGCGCTGGGCGGTATCTTTCAGCAGCAGAACAAATCCGGCAGTGAGAGCGTGCCAGGGCTTGGCAGCCTGCCCTGGCTGGGGCGGCTCTTTCGCCACGATGGCCACGATAACGAGCGGCGCGAGCTGGTGGTTTTTATCACGCCACGCCTCATGCCGCTGCATGAAAGGGGAAAGGGTAAAGCTTAAATATGATGATTTTTGCCGTGAACTGAACTCAGGTGTTTGACGTGAGGGATGAATTAGCTTACAAGGAGTACCGATTTTGAGCGTCAGCTACTCCCGTCTTACCTCAATTGACCTCTTCGCAAGGTTGGTGATTTATTCAGTTGCCAAAACGGCGCGAGTATTGAGATAATTTTCAGTCTGATTCTCGAACTTACGCATATGAGGTTTCAGTTCATGTCCTGCTCCGCCAGGTGTCTGCGAAGTGGGTTTACCATTAACGAATAGTCTTATAGTAGTACCGAAAAAATGGCAGAGAAACGCAATATCTTTCTGGTTGGGCCTATG
>DAMBQR010000076.1:0-16870 GCA_032055545.1 Pseudescherichia sp.
CGCTTCGAACAGAATACCGAAGTGGTACCAGAAGCCCATGTCCGCCCACGGCAGGATTTTGTGGAATACGTGGGCGATACCCACCGCCAGCGTCGGTGCACCACCGGCACGGTTCAGGACGGACGGCTCGCCGATATCCTTCGCAGTTTGCAGGATCTGCTCAGGGGAGATGACAAAGCCCCAGGAGCTGACCGTAGCGGCCGCATGGGCGGTGACATCCTGCAGCTGAGCCATGATCGCCGGGGCATTCGCGCCGCCCAGCTCGTGCAGGTTCGGCATCACGATGCCCAGCCCGGCAGGCGGGGTGTTCATAGCGAAGTAGAGGCCCGGCTCGATAATTGAGGCCGCCACCAGCGCCATGATCGCCACGAAGGACTCCATCAGCATCGCGCCGTAGCCGATAAAGCGGGCGTCGGTTTCACAGGCCAGCAGCTTCGGCGTGGTGCCGGAGGCGATCAGCGCATGGAAGCCGGACACTGCGCCACAGGCGATGGTGATAAACAGGAACGGGAACAGTGCGCCTTTCCACAGCGGCCCGGTACCGTCAATGTACTGGGTCATGGCCGGCATCTTCAGCTCTGGGTTGAGGATCACGATGCCAATCGCCAGGCCGACGATAACGCCGATCTTCAGGAAGGTGGCCAGGTAGTCACGCGGGGCGAGGATCAGCCACACCGGCAGCAGGGCGGAGACAAACGCATAACCAATCAGCGTGAAGGTGATAGTAGTGTCTTTAAAGGTCAGCGCCGGGCCCCAGTACGGGTCGGCCGCAATCACGCCGCCGAAGTAGATAGACGCCACCAGCAGCACGATACCAATTACCGACACTTCGCCCACGCGGCCCGGGCGCAGGAATCGCATGTAGATCCCCATAAACAGCGCGATCGGTACGGTGGAGCAGACGGTGAAGACGCCCCACGGGCTTTCCGCCAGCGCCTTCACGACGATCAGCGCCAGCACGGCCAGAATGATAATCATGATCAGGAAGCAGCCGAAGAGGGCGATAGTGCCCGGTACTGGACCCATCTCCTCTTTGATCATCTCCCCGAGGGACGCGCCGTTACGGCGGGAGGAGATAAACAGCACCATAAAGTCCTGCACCGCACCGGCCAGCACCACGCCTGCCAGTAGCCAGAGCGTGCCGGGCAGGTAGCCCATCTGCGCGGCCAGCACCGGGCCGACCAGCGGGCCTGCCCCGGCGATAGCGGCAAAGTGGTGGCCAAACAACACGTTACGGTTGGTCGGCACGTAGTTCAGGCCGTCATTGTTAATGACCGCCGGGGTGGCGCGGGTCGGGTCGAGCTTCATGACCTTCTGCGCGATGTAGAGGCTGTAGTAGCGGTAGGCGACGAGGTAAACGGAGACCGACGCGACGACGATCCACAGAGCGCTTACGCTTTCACCCCGCCGTAAGGCGACAACCGCCAGACAGAAAGCACCGATGATCCCGAGGACCATCCAGGGTATGTGCTTGAGTAGTTTTTTATTATCCATATCAGACCTGGCTATATGAAAAAGATTACAGGAACAGGAGGCGTAAAATTGATAAATTTTCCCTGAGGATCATGGCAAACGGCGGGCAGAAAACGGGCAATAAGTGGCCGAGCGGTTGAATGTAGGGGGTAAACGGTCGCAGGAGCGCAGTAAGCGGTTTTATCAGGGCGTGAACGGAAAAAAGAGTGTGATGTGGATCACTGGCAAAAGCTGAGACCAGCAGGCCAGACCACGTCCCGGCGCATAACTATTCAGTAAAGTTTTCCTGTTCCAGGCCGAAAAACTGTTATCCCTCTAAAGGAATGAGAAAACATGTTGAACCGTATCAAAATTGTGACCAGTTTACTTCTGGTCCTTGCACTATTTGGCCTGTTACAAATCACCTCCGGCGGTCTGTTCTTCAACGCGCTGAAACACGACAAAGATAACTTCACCGTTCTGCAAACCATCCGTGAGCAGCAGTCTACGCTCAACGGCAGCTGGGTTGCCCTGCTGCAGACCCGTAACACGCTTAACCGTGCCGGGATCCGCTACATGATGGATCAGAACAACATCGGCAGCGGCACCACCGTCGCCGAGCTGATGCAGACCGCTACCGTTTCTCTGAAACAGGCGGAGCTGCACTGGAACGAATATCAGACGCTGCCGCACGATCCGCGCCAGAATGAAGCCTTAACCCAGGAGATCAAGCGCCAGTACGATATCTATCACGGTGCACTGGCTGAACTTATTCAGCTGCTGGGCGCAGGCAAAATCAACGAGTTCTTTGACCAGCCGACCCAGGGTTACCAGGATGGATTCGAGAAGCAGTACGTTGAGTTCCTGAAGCAGAATGACCAGCTGTACGATCTCGCCGTCGCGGACAACAACAGCTCCTACAGCATGGCTATCTGGATCATTGTTGGCGTGCTGCTGGCAGTGCTGGCGGTGATCGTTGCCGTCTGGTTCGGCATCAAAAACGTGCTGATCTCCCCGCTCAACCGTCTGGTGGAGAGCATTCGCCACATCGCAGGTGGCGATCTGGTGCAGAAGATCGACGTGCACGGTGCGAACGAGATGGGCCAGCTGGCAGAAAGCCTGCGCCACATGCAGGGTGAGCTGGTGCGCACCGTCGGTACCGTGCGTACCGGTGCGAACGAGATCTACAGCGGCGCGAGCGAAATCGCGATGGGCAACAACGATCTCTCCTCCCGTACCGAGCAGCAGGCTGCCTCTCTGGAAGAGACCGCTGCCAGCATGGAAGAGCTGACCGCGACCGTGAAGCAGAACGCCGAAAACGCCCGTCAGGCGAGCCATCTGGCGCTCAGCGCCTCTGAGACCGCGCAGAAGGGCGGTAAAGTGGTGGATAACGTGGTGCAGACCATGCGTGATATCGCCGGTAGCTCGCAGAAGATCGCTGATATTATCAGCGTGATTGACGGCATCGCTTTCCAGACCAACATCCTGGCGCTGAACGCGGCGGTAGAGGCAGCGCGTGCCGGTGAGCAGGGTCGTGGCTTTGCAGTGGTAGCAGGTGAAGTACGTAACCTGGCCCAGCGCAGCGCCCAGGCCGCTCGCGAAATCAAGAGCCTGATCGAAGACTCTGTAGGCCGCGTGGAGCTTGGCTCAACGCTGGTGGAGAGCGCCGGTGAGACCATGGACGAGATCGTTAATGCGGTCACCCGCGTAACGGACATCATGGGCGAAATCGCTTCTGCCTCTGACGAGCAGAGCCGCGGTATCGACCAGGTAGGCCTGGCGGTTGCCGAGATGGATCGCGTGACCCAGCAGAATGCCTCGCTGGTGCAGGAGTCCGCCGCAGCCGCAGCGGCGCTGGAAGAGCAGGCGAGCCGGCTGACTCAGGCCGTCGCGGTGTTCCGCATTATGCAGGATCAGCGTAAAGAGGCCCGCGAGCAGGCTATCGTGGCAAAAGCCGCCGCGCCGCTGGCAACCCGCAAACCGGCCGTCGCTGAAGCAGGCGATAACTGGGAAACCTTCTAAGTTACAGTAACGCCGGGTGGCGCTGCGCTTGCCCGGCCTACGTTATGATCCTACCCAACCGGGGGCATCTAGCCCTCGGTTTTTACTACCTTAATCTCCACCATCCCAATCCCCAACCTGCGCGGCGAGTGGCCGAGAATATTCCCTTCGTTAGTGGACTGCGGCTCCGGCGGCACAATCACCAGCGTATTGCTGTGGGATGGGTTATGGAACCGCAGCGTGGTGGTAGAGACGGCGTTGCCTAACGTTAGTGTTTGCTCACTATCACCTACCCGCACCGGGATCGGTCTGTTAGCGTTCGGGCCATAGGCCCTGGCAGTAATAACCAGATCGAAATTCTCCGGCAGCGGCGCGTTGTACTCAATCTTCACCTCTTCGCCAAGCTGCGCGTTAGACCAGCGGCCCCAGCTCTCCGGACGGGAGATGCCGCTGAACTGTTTCACCTCTTCCGGCGCGCCGGCGACGTTGAAGATGAAGCTATCCGCTTTGTAGCGCACGTCGTTATCCACCACCTTCAGCATCTCCACGTTGCGCTGATAGCGTGCGGTGTCGATAACCGTATCCTTAAAGGCGGTTTTGCCTTGCCACAAGACGCTATCGACATGCTGTACCCTTTGCTCGCCGCCCAGCTGACCCTGCGAGACGCACCAGTCAGTGGAGAGCGCCAGCTGTTGCGCCCACATCTGCGCCATCTTGTAGCAGCGGTCTACCCAGACAAAGTTATCTCGTGGCGCGAAGTCAGCGAGCTGGAAGCGCAGCGGGGCGGAGTACTCACTCTCCGGCAGCGGCTCTACGCGCTGATCCGAGACGCGGATCAGCAGCGGCAGGCGAAAACGGCTACCGGAGAAGGCGATCATCTCTTTGTCGCGCTCGACAGTGAAATCCTTCATCTCTTTGGGGAAGTTCCACAGGCGAATGATATCCGGCTTCCACGCCAGCACCTTCTCCTTCATGTTCAGGAACGACTGGGAGAGCGACTGGCCAGAGAGGCTGCTGCGCCCGAGGCCGAGGAAGTTATCCCCGCCGAGGATATCCAGCACGGTAGCGCCGTTATCCATGGTGTTGCGTTTCAGCCCGACGATGTCCTGGGCAGGCTGGTCGCCACGCAAAATAAAGAAGAGGTTGTTGCGGTCCTGCTTGCTGAGGTACTTCCACGCGGTGTTGTTCATCGCCAGATGATCGGAGGAGACGACGATCACCGTGTCCTTAAACCACGGCGAGGCTTTGATCTTGTTAATCAGCGCGGCGATATGCTGCTGGCTGCAGGTGACTGCGCTAAAGGACTGGTTCGCTTTCCCGTCGATGGTATAGCTTTTCCGCTCGCAGCTGCGGGAGACAAAGCCGTCCGGGTGATGGGTGTCAACGGTCAGGGCAAAGAGCGAGAAGCGCTTGCCGCTCTGGGAGAGCTGCTGATATTGCTGCCACACCTCATCCAGTACGGTGTCATCATAAAAGCCCCAGTCGTTGCGGTAGGCCGGATCGGCGACGCGACCCTTCAGCTCCTCTGCCCCGGTGAGGTGGTCAAAGCCGTGGGATTTTAAGAAGACATCTTTCCCGGCAAAGCGCAGGTTTGCCCCCTGCACAAAGTGGTTCTCATACCCGGAGTTTTTCAGGATATCGCCGAGGCAGAGATTGTGCGGGAAGAAGCTCGACATTGAGGCCGAGGCGTTGCCCTCGAAGGGGGCAAACAGCGGAATGCCGCACTGGGAGGCGACCATCCCGGCAATGGTGTAGTCGGTGCCCGGCAGCTGCGCGGTATGGGTAAAATCCAGCCCCTCATCTTTTAGCGCGCCCAGCTCTGGCGTCAGGCCAGGAAAGGCACCGCTGTCAAAGTAGGTGCGCTCCAGGCTCTCGCCATAGATATAGACCAGGTTAAGGGCCGGCTGCGGAATGCTTTTGGCTGGCTCTTTATACCAGACCGCAAAGTCCGGATCCCCCGCCCGGGACTGGGATTTGACCAGCTCGGTGATCTGCCGGAACGCCGGGCTGGCATCTACCGAACCGAGGGCCAGCAGCAGGGCCAGCAGGCTATAGCCAACGTGCAGCGGATGATGGCGACGGCGGCGCAGGATCCAGCCGAGGGCAAAAAAGAGTGCCAGCAGGCCGATAACCAGTGCCGCACCCGGCAGAATATACTTGCTGACGCCCGCGCCGGTCAGGCTGTTGGTGATGGTGTAGAGCACCGCATCGTTAATACCGTCGCCGGTAAAGTAGTCGCTGGCGTAGAGGGCGATATTAAGGACGACAAACAGGCCCAGCACGGCAAGCATAGCGGTAAACCACCACGTGTTGCGGCCTGCCTTCAGGGAGTAGATGGCTATCGAGGCAATAAACAGGACAAGAGAGAGAAATTCAGACAACGGTCGATCCTCAATAGCAACAGCCGAATTTTTGCAGGAATAACACTTTAATAGCGTATTCACATAGCTGCAATTCTAGCGTCACAAAGCCTGAATTCTATTAAGAAAAGGTTTAGAGAGGGGCGTTTTATGAGCAATGTCTCATTTATATGCGGCAGACGCGCCCGCTGTGTCTCGGGGCAGGCGCGACAGGGGAAAACGATCAGGAGAGGAAGTTCATACCCTGCTTCAGCACCAGGTCGCAGGCTTTGGTTTTCACCTTCTGCGCCAGCGGCGTGCTGCCGATATTGTTCAGGTTCAGCTGCTCGCCATCTTTGGTGTTCAGCATCCCCTGTAACCCGTCCATAAAGTTGGTATCTTCCTTCTGCTCCGGCGCGCTCAGACCCAGTTTCTCCAGCACCTGGCTCTTGATATTCTCCGCGCTGGTGACCGAGGCCAGCTTGTTTTTGGCGCAGTACTCCAGGATGCCGGCGGCGTTATTCATGGTGTCGGCGCTCAGCGCCTGGTTACCGCCGTTCAGCAGGCCGCCAAGGGCGGAGAGCGAGGTACCGCTCTGCTGCGTTGACGTGGTGGAGCCTGAGTTCTGGCTCAGCTGGCTGGCCGCGCTGGTGAGCTGCTCCTGCCATGTGGCGGCGTGGGAGAGGGAAGAGAGCAGGGCGCTGGCGATCGCGACGCTGCATAGTAAACGTTTGGCTGATTTCATGTGGCATAACCCGTTAGGATAAGTCGCGCCAGTATATAACGGGAGACCCGGCAGGCCGCGCCAGGAAAGCTCTTAATACTCTTTGCCGGTAACGCGGCTGCGGTAGCTATCCCAGTTAAAATTGACCCACAGGCTGTTGCCGAGGCGCATGCGATCCATCACCCGTTCGCCGAGTAGCCGGGTCATGTCCGCCACATTATTATTGGTGAGCATGCCTGTCGGGCGCTTGGAAGAGGAGCGACGATCGACGATCTGGTTAATGATCACCTTCTCATAGCGGGACTCCGACTGGACGCCGATCTCGTCAATCACCAGCAGATCGACCATGCTGAGATCGTTAATCAGCTGCTCTTCGCTGGTCTCCCGGCTACTGAAGGTCTCCTTCATGGCGGACATGATGTCGGCCACGGTGATGATCAGCACCGACTTTCCGCGCAGCAGCAGCTCGTTGCAGATGGCCGCCGCAAGATGGTTTTTGCCGGTGCCCGGCTTGCCGGAGAAGACAAAGCTGGCGATATTACCGTCGAACTCCTCAACGTACTGGCGCGCCTTGCCCAGAGCGTTCATCTGCCCCTCGTTTTCGACCTTATAGTTGTCGAAAGAGCAGTTCTGATGCAGAGGACGAATGCCGGAGCGGTTAAAGGTGCGCTGCATCTTCATGGCCCGGTTTTCGCGGGCAATCGCCGCCGAGCGGAGTTCACCCTGCTCTTTTTGCCAGGCCAACAGCTCTTCGCCGGTAGTAAACGCCGGTTTTACGTGGGCAGGCATCATCTTTTGCAAACGCTTCATCATTTCGCCGACGTCTTTCATGATTAACCTCTGAAGCCAGGGGGAACCTGATTATCCGGTTCGGAGACCGCGTTAACATCGCGCTTAACGGCGCCGTTCAGACTACCGCGGCCGATCTGCACGCTGCGGGCTAACTTCTGCTGCCACTGCATATGGTGAAACACTTTGCCCTCGGCCTGCCAGTAGGTGACAAACGAGGCCAGCTCCTCATGGGTTACGGGCTGGCTCAGGCCGATGCCCCACAGGGCGGCAAGGCGTTGAAAATCGGCGTCCGGCTGCCAGCCTGCATACATGGGGAATTTACCCATCGGTACGCTGGGCGGCGCGTCGGTCGGTTCGCCAAAAAACTGCTGATCGAGCGCGATATCGCTGGCCGGGCGCTGCAGTCGGGCTTCCAGTTCCAGCAGCTGCGCCAGACGCGCAGGCGTCAGGGCATAAAACGCCGGGGCGTTATCAGCAAAAACGGCCACCGTCCCTTCACGGGACTGGGTCAGGACGCGGGCGTGATCGTGCATAAACGCGTCGATACCGATGACATTGGTGGAGAGGATTCTGGAAGACATAGCGCTATCTCAAGCTAAAAACAGAGCGGGAAGATCCGCGTTTGATATCTGCTGATAGTAGCACAGAGAGGGGGTGCTTTTATAGGCCGGGCACGCGCTGGGCCGCCCGGCCTTGCTAACTATCAGGCGATGATATTCAGCGTCACGTCGATGTTGTTGCGGGTAGCGTTGGAGTAAGGGCAGACGATATGCGCAGCATCAACCAGCTTCTGCGCTTCAGCCGCGTCCATACCCGGCAGGTGGATATTTAGCTTAGCTTCGATACCAAAACCGGTTGGCAGCGGCCCGATACCGACTTCGCCTTCAACAAAGGCCTCTTTTGGCATGGCGATTTTATCGCGGGCGGAGACAAACTTCATCGCGCCGAGGAAGCAGGCGGAGTAGCCCGCAGCAAACAGCTGCTCCGGGTTAGTGACGTTGCCGCCCATGCCGCCCATCTCTTTCGGTACGCCCAGCTGTACGTCCAGCACGCCGTCAGAGGAGGTCGCGCGGCCGTCACGGCCACCGGTTGCTTTGGCTTTTGCGGTGTAAACTACTTTTTCTAAAGACATGGCAGGTTCCTTGTTTTCGCTGTTATCAATATATTCGCTATAAAATAGCGCGCTATTTATTGGCTCCGCATAAGACCGTCTGTGACGGCATTATGCGCGGTGAAGCTGGTGGCGCAGCGTCTCCAGCTCGTGCTGAAGGGCGGCCAGGGAATCCGTATCGCAGGCAGCGGCGCAGCGTACCGATTCCGGGATCGTAAGTGCCTGCTGCTGTAACGCTCGTCCCGATTCGGTCAGAGTCACGGCCACCTGGCGCTCGTCCTGGCGCGAGCGCTGGCGAACAATCAGCCCGGCGCTCTCGAGACGCTTCAGCAGCGGCGTCAGGGTGGCAGAGTCCAGAAATAGCTGGTCACCAATCTCTGACACGGTGATGTCGTCCCGCTCCCACAGCACCAGCATCACCAGATACTGCGGATAGGTGAGGCCTAACGGGGCCAGCAGCTGCCGATAGAGTTTATTCAGCGCCAGGTTTGCGGAGTAGAGCGCAAAGCAGAGCTGGTTGTTCAGGGCCAGCGGCGCATCCGCCGGGGCCGTCGATTTCGTCTTCATGTTATGAATATAGATAGTGCACGATTTAATTACAAGTAATTTTTTGCTCAGAGGGAAACGACTTAGGGACAGACATAGCGCAGCACCACCTGCACTGCCATGGCGCGGTAGTGCGCCTGCTGGGCCTGGCTATCCGCCCCCTCTTCAAACAGCAGGGTAAAGGTGTAGCTGTTCGCCACGTAGTGAAAGCTGAAGCTGCTCATCAGCCGGTGCACGTCGCGGGCGTTAACGCTGCGGCTAAAGAGCTGCTTCTGCTGACCGCGTGCCAGGATATCTTCCAGCAGGGTGAGCGCGCTGCGGTTGACCTGGCGCAGATACGCCGACTGCTGCATATAGCGTCCGCGCTGCATATTCTCCATGCAGATAATACGAATGAAATCGGGGTGCGCGGTATGATAGTCGAAGGTACTTTCAACCAGCTCTACCATCGCTTCAACGGGCGGCAGGCGCGTCAGGTTGAGCCGCGTTTCGCTGGCGCGGATCTGGGTGTAGACGTACTCAAGCACCTGCAGATAGAGGTTCTCTTTGGTTTTAAAGTGATAAACCACCATCCGTTTGGTGGTGCCCGCCTTCTCGGCGATCTGCTCCATGCGGGCACCGTTCAGGCCATACTCGGCAAACAGCGCGATGGCACTGGTGAAAATTTTGTCCTTCAGGCTGGACTCGTCCAGTTTCTCTGGTAGATACACGCCGTCGTGCTTCACATCCGCCTCTTTTTGGCCGCAACAGGAACAGGGATTATTACCACGGCGCAGACAGAACACAAATCTCAAACGCGGGGGCGCTTACGGTAGATCCACAATCCGGGCACCGACAGGCCAATGGAGAGGGCCGCGACAATCGACGTGGCCTTCAGAAAATTAGTCAGCAGCAGGATCATCAACGCTTCGCTATAGCCAAAATGGCCAATCTTTACCGCAGAGATCATCGCCGTATAGGCTGAAATGCCAGGAAACATCGGGATCACTGCCGCGACGGTAAAGACCTTGGGGTGGGCAAGATACCAGCGCGACCAGCGGATGCCAATGCAGCCAACCAGCATGGCGGCAACGAAGGTAGACCATTCGACATTGATGCCGCCGGTCATCATCACCATCCGTGCGCCGTGGCCGATGGCACCCAGCAGCCCGCACCAGGCCAGCGCGCGTTTCGGCACGTTGAAAACCATGGCGAAGCCAACGGCAGGAATAGCGGCGAGGATCATATCTTCGACCAGCGCCAGCAAAAAATCAGCTATACCCATCCCCGTAGTCCCCACAGCGTCATGGCCATTACTACCCCGATACAGGTGGCGAGCGTCAGCAGGCTGGCCATGGCCCAGCGTGCCAGTCCGGTATTGGTATGTCCTTTAAACATGTCGGCAACGGCATTAATGAGCGGGAAGCCGGGAACCAGCAGCAGGACGCTGGCCGCCATCGCAACCGTTGAGGTCCTGGCGAAGATGGGCAGGGTGAGCAGCAGCCCTGAGATAGTAGTGGTGACGAAAGCCGTCAGGCAGAAATTGATCTGCGGATGCAGATGCCGCTGGGCCAGCGTCAGGCGAACATACATCGCCACGCTGCTGGCGCAGAAAGTCACGATGGTGCCATCCCAGCCGCCGTTATTCAGCTTGCAGAAGCAGGCGCAGGAGAGGCCTACCGCCAGCGTCACCAGCCAGCGAGGGTAGCGCAGAGGCTTTATCTGGCTGAAGCGCTTCTCTACGTCTCTCTCATCCAGCAGATGATGTTCGGCCATAATGACGATGTGTTGAACCTGGGTGACAACGTGCATGTTGATCCCCCGGTCGCTGTTTTTGCGCGTGGAGGTCAGACACTGCCCGTTCTGGATAGTGCTAAGCACAATAGCGTTTGCCGAGATGGCGCTCTCGACGCTGTCCATTCCCAGCGCCAGCCCGAGACGGGTAGCGAGTTCCTCCACCAGCGCGCTCTCCGCCCCGTGCTGTAACAGAAGAAGACCGCAATGGATACACAGGCGTGTGACGGCCCGCTGTTGATCCCGACTTGCTTGCATGAGTTGCCCTGATAGAGTAGCGATAGGCCGGTATGGCGACACAGAAAATCTATTTTTAACACAACGTGCTACCTGCCCGGCGCTGTGATAGATCAATATTTAGCGAATAAATTGATTTAATCGTCATCGGGCGTTTCTTTGCGGTGGTATCGCCATACGATGGGATATAAAGGACACCAATTATTCACCATATTTATATATTTAGGGACGCTATCCCAGTGACGTATTTTTTTTGCCGCTGCCCCCATTATTTTTTTTACAAAGATATGCGATATTACGTCAGGAATAAAAAAGTAATGCCGCCGTTGTCCACCGTGAGTTCTATGATGTAAACGTGACAAATAGAGCATAATGACATGCTGTGTTAACGGCTGTGACGTTGAGTAGCGCTTTTGTTCTGGGAAATATTTATTCATGAACGTTATCGTGATGAATTAACACACTGAGTTCTCGAATGTAAGCGGAGGAGATATGCTGTCAGAAAAGTACAGGTGCGCAGTGGTAATAAGCAGGGCGCCCATAATACAGTTTGGTCTCGGCGCTATTATGGCGCAATCATTTTGTGAATATGAAACTATTTACTGTGCAACGCCAGAGGAGATAACGCTCTCCCTGATGCAGCACGCGAACGTTGTTATTGTCGATCTGACTAACGATCTCAGGCAGGCTCGCAGCGCCTGTAAAACATACTACTCTATGATGATGCAATGCGCTGATATCCATTGGATTTTTATTGTTCCTCTACCCATTTACCCGCTGGCGGCAGAGCTACTGCTGCGTTCAGAAAGCACGCTGCTCTCCAGTATGGAACCCGTCGAGGGCATTATTAATGCGGTCCGTAGCGGCAACCGTCGCGCAGAAATTATCGGCCGGTCGCTGCTGTCAGATCGTGATTATGATGATGACGATGTGAGTCAGCCCGCACTGTCATTAACCTATTCAGAAAGACAGGTATTACGGCTTCTTGGTAAAGGATGGGGTATTAATCAGATCGCCTCTATGCTTAAAAAAAGCAATAAAACGGTAAGCGCACAGAAAAATAGCGCTATGCGCCGCCTCTCATTACGTAGCAATGCAGAATTGTACGCATGGATTAACAACAGTTATGGAGCAGGGATCTTAAATTTAAATCCAATGAATGGCGAGGGTAAACAGTGGAAAAAAGCAGAGCAAGAAGAGACGTTGCTATTATTGAACAATGCGCCATGAGTCAGGCCGGGCTGCGGCATATATTACCAACGGCTGGGAATTATCAGTTTTATTTCTTTAAAGATTATGCCGCATTTATGAATGCGCTGCCGTGGACGCCCTTTTTTGCCTTGATCTATTCGCTCTCTGCTATCAGAGCGCAGCGGCTGGAGTGTCTTAAAGTAATGTGTGGCCTGGCGCAAACTCGCCCCGGTCAGCAACGCATTGTACTGGCGGGCAACGACATGGAGGCGCGGTTGGTAAGCCGCTTTTCCCCTGTCGCGCTGCACGGTATTATCAGTAAAACTGCGCCGCTGGAGGGGATACGCCAGCAGCTACGGAAGTGGCTTAGCGATAAACAGCGGGTGAATGAGACTATCCTCAACCTCTGGTATTACAGCTATGAGCGGATACTGAATCAGACCGAGCGGGAGATCCTTCACTACACTGCGCAAGGCTATCCGATTACTCATATTGCCATTCGGCTTGAGCGCAACTGCAAAAGCATTCGCGCGCATAAGCTTAGTCTGATGGCGAAGCTGGGCGTTGATACTGATGCAGGGTTATTCTACGCGGCAGATATTCTTGTGCAGATGCAGCGGGCGCTTCTTGAGATCGCCGGCTCTCGACGGCAGATACCGGCCTGATTGTGAGGTGAATCTTATTTATTCACAGCGGGATAGGCCGATTATCGATCCTCTTCACAATCGCGGAAACCGGTTACAGTAACCGGTTGCACACTGCAAATCGCAGACTGATACTCATTTTTGCCATTCCTTTTTTCGCCTGACCGGAGAGCCAAAATGTCTGCCAACCACGCTGCGTTTAACCTGATCTTCCGTTTTGTTGAAAATTATGTCAGCCCCATCGCCGGACGCATCTCTGCCCAGCGTCATGTGATGGCGATTCGTGATGGTTTTATCTCGGCAATGCCCTTTATGATTGTCGGCTCCTTTCTGCTCATCTTTGCCTACCCGCCGTTCTCACCGGATACCACCTGGGGATTTGCTCGTGGCTGGCTCGATCTGGCAAAGCAGTATGAGGGGCGGATCCTTACCCCGTTCGATATGACCATGGGGATCATGTCGATCTATATCTGTGCTGCCATCGCCTATAACCTTGGCAAGCACTACGTGAAGTCGCACCAGCTCGATCCCTTTATGTGCGCCATGCTCTCGCTGATGGCGTTTCTGCTGGTTGCCGCGCCAAAAACCGATAGCGCGCTGCCGGTGCATAGCCTCGGCGGCACCGGGATCTTTACCGCTATCCTGGTCGCTATCTACTGCGTAGAGATGATGCGCTTTTTGAAAGCGCGCAACATCGGCATCCGTCTGCCGGATCAGGTGCCGCCGATGATCAAAAACTCGTTCGACCTGCTGATCCCGGTGCTGGTGGTCGTGCTCACACTTTACCCGCTGAGCCTGTTTATCCAGTCTGAGTTCTCGGTGCTGATCCCACAGGCCATCATGGCCCTGTTTAAGCCGCTGGTGGCCGCCGCTGATTCCCTGCCCGCTATTCTGCTGGCGGTGCTGGTTGGCCATCTGCTGTGGTTCGCCGGCATCCACGGAGCGGCTATTGTCTCCGGCATGCTGCAGATGTTCTGGTTAACCAACCTGGGGATGAACCAGACCGCGCTGGCGCAGGGTGCGCCGCTGCCACACATCTTCATGGAGGCGTTCTGGACGTTCTTTATTGTGGTAGGCGGTTCCGGGGCGACAATGGGTCTGGTGATCTGCTATCTGCGCAGCCGATCCGTGCACCTGCGCTCTATCGGACGGCTCAGCATTGTGCCCAGCTTCTTTAACATTAACGAGCCGGTGATCTTCGGTACCCCCATCGTCATGAACCCGGTCTTTTTTATCCCCTTCCTGCTCGCCCCGCTGGTCAACTCGGTGATCGCCTGGGGCGCAATGAAAATGGATCTGATTGGCCGGGTGATTGCGGTGGTTCCGTGGACCGCACCGGCGCCGATTGGCGCAGCCTGGGCGCTGGGTTGGGACTACCGGGCAGCCATCCTCGTGGTGCTGCTGGCCGTGGTCTCCGCCGTGATCTACTACCCGTTCTTTAAGGTATACGAGAAGCAGCTCCTGGAGCAGGAGGCGCAAGAGTCACAGCGTACAGAGGGAGAGAGTCAGCAGGTCGCGTAACGATTATTTAAGCGTACAGTCGCCGCACTGCTGGACATCCGGCAGGCGGTAGCGCTGACAGCAGGTACGGCGCACCAGCACCCCCTCACGCAGGACGACGGTGCGCCAGAGGGGGTTATCCATACCGTTTGCCAGCGTCTTGTCGAAAAAGCAGAGCTGGCGCAGCGCGTTAACCCGTGCATCGCCGAGAAGCGGCTTCATCTCGTTCAGATACCAGTTGATGAGATAGCCCGTATTGCTCCAGATAAGCTTGCCGTTGATCTCACCGGTGGCCTCCAGCGCCTGAACGACCGGCAGCATCGCCGAGACGATCAGCTTCTCAATACGCCCGCGATCGTCCAGTAGCGTGGTATAGCGATCGGCATGCACGTCGGCCCAGAAACAGGCTGCGCGGCCCGTCTCATGAAATTCAACGTGGAAATGTTCCGGAGAGACATCCAGCGCCGTATCGTGTGCCAGCAGGGCCAGCATCAGCGGCGGAACCAGCAGGCCAAGATACCACTGCGCCCACAGCGAGATAAGCGGTTTCCCCTCGCGCGGCAGCTGTGGCTGGTTGCGGTAGATATGATCGGAGTAGTCGGCCAGCAGCGAGCGCAGCGCGGCGGGGCGCTGCCACTGCGCCAGGGTCATGGCCCGGTGCGGCGGTGGCTCATCAAGACGGATAACCTCCAGCATGTGCGGGCGCTGGCTGGACATTGTTTCGCGCACGGCATCGGCAAGCGTTGGCGCTGCGCTGTGCAGCGGGGTTCGCCAGATAAGATCGTTTGCCAGCAGTTCAGAGCGTTGGGCCATGAGAGGTTAGACCGGAATCTAAATGATAATGATTGCTAATCCTAACCATCGGCAGGAGCAAGCGCAACATTTTTGTCGCGAAATGCTCCCCTGGTTCTGTTTAAGCTATCTGCAGGTCGCCGCTCACCAGGATGTGGTTGCGCCCTAAATGCTTGGCTTCATACAGCGCTTTGTCGGCTTTGCTCAGTGCATCCTCAATATCTTCGTCCAGCAGGGGGGCGATACCGATGCTTACCGTGACGTTTGTTGCCACGCTCTCATTGAACATATGCGGGATTTTGAGATCGAATACCTGCTTACGAATGCGCTCGGCAGTCATCCGGGCATGCTCCAGATCGACATTGCTCAACAGGATCATAAACTCCTCGCCACCGAAGCGGGCCACAATATCCCGGGAGCGCACCGCGTCACGGATGGCGGCAGAGACGCGAATAAGCGCCTGGTCGCCCATCATATGGCCATAGTGATCGTTGTAAGCTTTAAAATGGTCAATATCCAGCAGCAGCACAAACTGTCTGCCGTCATCGTGTGCCAGCAGGTTATCAATCTTATTTTGCAGGCCGCGGCGGTTGTAGAGGCCGGTCAGCGGATCGAGCATGCTGAGATCGTTCAGCGTCTTGCGTTCCGCCAGCAGCTTATTCATCAGATCCTGGGCAAAGCTATCGTTACGCCGCTGGATCACATGCTGGATGGCAATACCGACTACCGGCAGGGCGAAACAGTAGAGTACCCTTAGCCAGGCGCTGCCGTCGGTCAGCCACAGGCAGCTCAGGCTTACCGGCAGCGAGTGCAAGATAAATGCGCTGATATTGTTAGAGAAAGCGATAGTTCCGATAAATAAAACGCTTAGCAGCGCAATTAAAAGATATGCCGGATCCGGATGACCAATAGCTGAATATTTCTCGCTAACATGCCACGCCCAAAGGCAGCCAAATAAAAGTGAAATAAGAGGAATATTTATTTTCTTTTCTGCTTGCCATCTATGCCAGAGCAGCAGTGCGACGCTGGTGGTGAACAGCAGCCCGAGCGGTAAAGTCACGCCCGCCGCGCTGCTCAAGGGCAGCAGAAAAGAGAAGAGGGCCGAAACGGCATTGAGAAACAGAAATAATCGCAGGGATAGCTGATATTTCTTGTTACAAAGAGTATGCCAGGTTTGTGCTGTCATGTGTATGTCGTTATTAGTCTGCAATATATAAGACGTTATGGTTGGCAAAATGAGTAATAACGCGTGAAAATATAAGCTCGAGAAAAGAGTTGGAAATTGTTATGTGTTTTTTCCGAGGCGCACAATTTATCACCTTCATGAATCTCTGTCATTAACAGATGCAGAAAGTTCAGGCACTGGTGCGACCGCGTGCTGACAAGTGAGAAAACTTATCATATGATATTGGTTATCATTATCAGCGTGAGGATACAAGCATGTTGCAGCGCGTGCTGGAAAGCGGGTGGGGAGTGGTTTTGTCGGGCATCGTTGCGCTCGGGCTAGCCTATGCCGATCTCTCTGTTGACGCCTGGTGTGCGGTCATCGTGCCCGGTCTGCTGCTAACGCCAGCCATGCTCTATCACAAGCGTCTGCGTCACTTTGTGTTACTGCCGTCGGGTATCGCGCTGGTGGGCGGAATGATGCTGGTAATAATGAATGTCAAAATGGGGTGAAGCAGGAGGGGTCGTGCCAGGAGAGAGCAAGATAAGTGGTGCGAGGGGGGGGACTCGAACCCCCACATCCTAAGGACACTAACACCTGAAG